>JAFUDQ010000041.1 GCA_017459075.1 Bacteroidales bacterium | reverse complement strand
CTACACCTTCAACCTCGTAGTGGGTAAGAACAGGATTGAGGTGGCAAGCGTCACCGTACAGGACTGGACCACCGGCGAGACACTCAGCGGCGGACAGGCAACGGAAGGTAGCGCAGCAACTCTCGTCACCGCCATCACGCTGAACAAGACCGCGACCACCATCACCAAGATTAGCGGCACTGCCACCGAGACCCTCAGCGTCACCGCCGTTACTCCCGACGAAGCCACAGACAAGACCTATACCTGGAGCAGCGCCAACACCGACGTTGCCACCGTTGATGCTGAAGGCAAGGTGACCGCCGTGGCCGAAGGCACTGCCCACATCCGCGCAACAGCCAACGACGGCAGCGAAGTCTATGGCGAGTGCACCGTCACCGTTTTAGACCTGTCGGCTTACTATAGCAAGATGACATCTTGCGGCAGCAGTGCAATGGACCAAATAATGAAACTGAGAGATCTCGGCAAAGGACGCACGTCATATAACTCTTCCCTGACCGCCGCACAGGCATGGGAGCTGGCCAAGTATCGCGCAACCGTCGATGGAAAGACTACGTATGTCATCATGTCATCGCAGAATGAAGGTTATGAAATCCACTACGCACTCAGCACAGATGCCGCAGCCACAGAGCACACAAGCGACGTGGATGACCTTGTTGACTATTTCTCGAGCACTATTCTTAATATGTATTATATAGCCCAATAAATTAACTCTAATGTGATAACACGGGGACTGTCCCCCTGTGAGGTAAACGACATCGTTCTTTGAACAAATGACACCAATTCTTGCTGGGCACAATACCGTCTGTCTGCACAGACTGGTCAGCCGGTAAGGGCAAAGTCACAGCGTGATGTGGGAGCAACCCTCATATCCCCCGTGACCATAGCAAGACAATACCGTCATCTCTTCAGCTTGAAGGGATGGCGGTAAGTTTAATTATAGATCCTTTGCGGCAATCACAGGAGTTTCTTGAGTTCTTCTTCGGCGGGAAGGGCTTCGCGGAACATCTCGGGCATGTCGTCAAGTGTTTTGTAGGTAGCCACTCCCATGGGCTTGGTGTAGTCGCGGACGGCATATTCAACGAAGGCGCGGTTGGCACGTCTGCAGAGAATGATTCCTATGGAGGGGTTCTCGTGCGGCTTACGGACCTGGTCGTCAAGGACCTGGAGATATCCGTACAACTGGCCCAGATAGGCTGTCTTGAATTTGCCGGCCTTCAATTCGATAGCAACCAGGCAATTGAGTTGGCGGTTGAAGAACAGCAGGTCGTTACGCTGTTCCTCGCCGAAGACTTCCAGATGGTATTGGTTGCCGACATAGGCGAAGTCCTTGCCGAACGTCATCATGAAACGCTTTACGTTGCTTACGATGGTTTGCTCAACAATCCGCTCGTCAACGTCTTCATCGTCTGCCGCATCGATATCCTCCAGGTTGATGTAGTCCAGGAGGTATTCATCCTTGAACATCCGGACGGCTTGAAGGGCCTGCCGGGATGAGGAAATAGTTTGGACGAAATTGTTTGGAATGCCTTTCTGGGTCTCGTGGATTTTGAGTTTCAACTTCTCGCGCAGGGTGTATTTGTCCCAGTGGTGCAGGACCGTTTCGTGGATGTAGAACAGGACGGTGTCAATATCCTTTGTCTTGTTGAGAATCTCCATGTGGTGGGAGAAACTGATTCCCAGAAAATCATCCCTGTTGATTTCGGTCGCCAACGGCGACCAATTCTGTAGGGCGAAGGAATTGACTTGAATATAGGACGAAACATCCTTTGTATCAAGGACCTGCAAATCGGTCGCCGACGGCGACCGATTTATGAACTGGCTCCAGAATTCATAGAACTGACGCATTTTCTTAATACTCTCGGCAGAGAAACCATGCAGCCCGGGAAGTTCCTTCTTCAGCTGATCACTGATGGACTCAATGGCTCCGGAGCCCCATTTCTCCTGGCGGGAATGGTCGGACACATAGCATCCGATGCCAAAGTATAGCGACAACTGCTCGCCGCTGATCATCTTGGCGGAACGATACTGGCTTTCGAGGATGGCTTGCTTGATAATCTTTACGGTATCCTTGTATATCTGAGGCAATGCGTTCATGGCAAATCCTTTTATGTTCTGACAAAGTTAGCGTTTTATTCTGAATTAAAGCGACAAATACCGGATGATTCCCTGTACGTGGAGGCTGACGATTGCATTGCGGCCTATGACGGATTCGAGGAAGCGGAGGTCTTCGGTGTTACAAGTTAACGAGTAACTGCCATAACTATCATGCATAATGTCATCATGCAAACCAAGCCGAGCGTTACCTTCCAAAATAACTGGTTGTCAGCATGCTCCTTTTGGATTGTCTCGTGGTTTTCTTTGACCTCGGTATGAATCTCGGAGAGCAGTTGATGCTCCTGTTCGGTTAGCGCACGCGGTCCCGTGGTGTCCAGCGTAAACAAGCGGCCATGAAGAGTATCGCATTCCCGTCTAATCGCATCGGTCCTTTTCCCGACAGCTTCGATCTTGTTTGACAGGATTTGCTGGTTGCCCATCACGGTGTTCAACTGTTTTGACAGGCTCTCCAGCAGGGGGCCATAGGTTCCGATGACAATCTCCTTGAAATCGGCATCGGGGATTGGGGTTTGTTTAGACATAATAGTTGTGTTTTAAGGTTTTACATATGCATTCCACGGCCTTTCTTCTGGCCGTGAAGAGTGCTCGCTTCTTTGAGAGCGTTCCTCCCCGGCGGAATGAGCCTCGGCATTCTCGGCTCCACGGACGGCAATTCCAGATGCGGCTTTCGCAGAGTAGGCTTCGCCGTAGATGGTTTTCATGATGTTGCCGATGGAAAGGCTCCTGTCCAGCTGCGAGCCCTTGAAATGGTGTACGTTGCCGTCGCCATCTTTTGTCGAGAAGCTGATGCCGTTGGGAGTGCCGCTGTTCGGATTGGTCTTGACGTGGGTGGTAACGCCATATCGTTTGGTCATCCGGGCCAATTCTTCCAGACTATCGACTCTTTTTACGCAGTGCCCCACGATTCTTGCAGTCTCGTAGCGCAGCCGCTCGGCAGGGTCGTTGGGTATGGACATGGAAATGGTCTTGTCCTTTCCCCAGGTGAGGCCTTCCCGCCTGGTGATGTCCTTGCAGATGGCAACGCTCCGCTTGAAGTTGTTGCTGTCGCTGATGAGCTTGCCGTCGTTGTCCACGCGGTTGTAGATGATGTGGACGTGCTGATGGTCCTTCTCACTGTGCCGGACGATGGTGTACTGGGTATTCACGATGCCCATTCGTTCCATGTACTCCCTGGCAAGCTTGACCATGTATTCGTCCGTGAGTCGCGGTGTGTCCTTTGGCTCAAAGGCAAGCATGGCCCGGCCGACAGGTTGCTTGATGCCGGGGTTCAGCGCCAGGGCTTGCGCCCTGAACGCCCGGCCGATGTCATAGGCGTTGACGGAAATATTCCCGTTCTTGTCAATCCTGACCGGCACGCCGTTATGGTCCAACAGGCGTGCATCCTTGTGATTCTTGTGACCCTGGTCCAGGTCATACTTGGCGCAGCCGCTGAAGCCGGCGCCCTTTCCGAGTTTTGCAATCATTTTTTCTTTGAGATTTTGGTGATGTAGTATTCTTCGATTTCATTGAGCAGGCCGATGGCCCAGTCGAACTTCTCGCCGGCATCCACGTCCTTATTCAGGCGCCCTTGCTTGAACAGTAGGGCAAGCAGCTGGCCCAGCTTGTACATCTGGCGGATGAGGTAAGCATCCTCCGGAGTCAGGGCCTCCTTGATTTCCCCGTTGAAGATGGCCTGCCGGAGATATTCGGCCTTTTGCAGGCCGGACTTCCGGATTCTGTTTTCCAGCACCTGCTTTTCCATGACGTTTATCGCTATGGACACGCGGTGCTTCCTTGCGTTGCGGGACTCCACTTTGGGACGCCCACCTTTATTTTTCTTCTTTTTCATCGGAATTTCATTTTTGGTTTTTGGCTCCTATCATCTCTTTTTCTCTCTCATCTCCCCCGGGGCCATGTGCGGCAGCGGGGTCAGTCTGCGACCATCGGGAGCAGGCTACGAGTTGGTTTTGGTTTACCAAAACATAAACTCGTTACCTTCATTCCGAAGGTATGGTCAACTCCCGGCCCTCTGCTTCCCAGGCGGTGAATATTTGCTCCAGCAGCTTCCGCTTGGCAGCACATTGGCCCTTGGTGGATTCTTCCTTTTTCACGGCCTCCAGATGCTCCTCCGTGGGCGCGATGACGCCGAGCTCAAGAAGGTGGTCGAAGACTTCGGCAACAGGGAGGTCGGCGATGGCTTTGATGCGCTTTTCTTTTTTCACCTCCTCGTAGAACTGGTGCGCCATCGACACGAACGCCGCCCGATTCTTTCTTTCGCGTTCCTCGGGGGACGGCTCCGGCTCCCGGGGCATGGGAGGGTTGATGACGAGAGGCTTCTGCCTCTCCTTTTTCACTTTTTCTACGATTTTCTTTGAGGAATCGGGGTGGACAATGTTCCACCATTGTCTTTCGAGCGCATTTTGAGCCAGTGCTGTTGCTTCGTCCGGTTCAAAGCCGGACAGTGACTCCAGCTCAAATTGCACTTGAGCGGGCGTTTTCGGCGCCCATTTCGGCGAAGCCGTTAGTTTTTTCCAAACATTTGTAAATAATGGGTCGGCGAGGAGCCTCTCTATTTTTTCTTTTTTAATTGGGTTACTTATAGATTCTATACTTCTTAATTGCTGCTGCTTTTCCGCTTCTGGATTCTCCGTATCCCGCATATCCACAACGGTGATATCCGTAGACGGATTTTCCGTTTGCGGTGAAAAGGAAAAAGGAATCTCGTAGAAGGAATAGTCATCCGGGCAGAACCGGCCATTCTCTGCACGCGTGGTTTCCCGAACAGCGTATCCTTTTTCGATAAGTTCCCTCATGGTCGACAGAAGGGCTTCCCGCCCTTCCTGGACAAACTCCTGTAAGCCGGCAATAGTAAATACCCAATCATCCGGAAGGCCAAGAATCAGTGTTAAAAGGCCTTTTGCTTTCAGGGAGAGGTGTTTGTCCTTGATTACATCCCTGGAAATCCGGTTGAACGGACCGTCTCTCAGAACCTTTTTCATACGCGGTCCTCCCTGGATTTAAGAAACCGCTGCACATCGGACTTCCGGTACAGGACTTTGCGCCCGGCCTTGACGGGTTTCAGATAGTTGTTCTTGGCCCAGAGCCAGAGGGTAGTGTCGCAGACGCCAAGCATCTCCATTACCTCTTTCTTGGTAAGGAGTGTGTCCGTAGTTCCCTCTTCGGCTTGGGACCTGATTTCCGCATCTTCGCGCAGCAGGCGGAAGAGTTCCATCAGATCTTCCCCGGATAGTTGAATGGTTATCCGGGACGTTTCGCCGTTTTCCAACAGCCTCAGTAGTTCATCTCTCATAGACGATACGTTTTGTTCATCGGTCTTCTTCCAAGGCTTCCCGTCCGGCCGGTGCAAAACGAAAAAGCCACCACCCGTCGTGGGTGATGGCGCAAATATAAATGCACTTAAATTTCACATTGTTACGCGAAATTACGCGAAACAATCCTGCTGTTGCGAATTAAAAGAATGTGTTTCTGAGTTCTTCGTTAATCTCTTCAATCAGGTCCAGTCCGGAATCGGAAAAGTCCTCGTCCCGGACCCTTTCCACTGCTTTCTGGAAGGCGCGGACGGATATGGTGATGGATTTAGGAAACGCTTCATTTACTGCATTGTAAAAGAACGTGACAACTTTCTCTTGCTTTGGGATAAAGCCTTTCTTCTGGAGAAAGACAAAGAGGGCGCCGCAGTGATTGCCGTCATTGTTGTTAGCAAGAAACGCTCCTATAGATTTCCTGCATTCCTCGGCCAGGTACTGCTTGTCAGAATCGTCCCGGAATCGTTTGCCGCTCATGAGCAAGCTGTCCAGAAGTCCCGGATCGGCGTAGGTAACCTCTGTCTCCTCTACGGCTGTAGTCGTGTTTTCTACTGCTGATGGCGTTTCTTTAACTGGAACGGGAATCTGATTCCAATCATCCAGCATCTTCATCCAGTCTGTATAGCCGAAAGGCTCATCCTTGAAGTGTGACCGGATGAAGTCTTCGTGGTCCAGCATTTCTCTCATCCGCAGCCTGCGGGTGTTTTCCTGGTCCACATCAAAGGAGGTTCGTTTGGAATTCTGGTACACAGAAAGTCTGGACGCGTTTGTCTGCCACACAAATCTGTCGTATCTTTGCTTCCCGGACAGGACTTGCTGACGAAACTGGCGGTGGAGATAGAATGCAAGCGAGTAGTCATTGTCGGCAAAAGCCTTGTAAAGGTCGGTCCACGACGGGAATAGCCGCTTCCTCAGAAAGAAAGCAACGGTCGCGGCGGTAATGGCGACCAGCACCAGCAGTATGACATTCAACGTGCCCATACACCTGCAAATTTAGCCAAGCTTTTCCGTCCGTCCAAATAAAAGCCCGCAAGTGCGGAGAATGTGCCCGGAAACCACAACTTTCAATTTGGTGGGGCGCGGGTGGGGCAAGGGGAAACAGTAACCGCGTACTAAATTGATAATCAATTCAATACGCGGTTAAATAGTGCCTCGGGCGGGAATCGGTATTTTAAACTGAAATAAACCGAATTAATGAAATATAAATTTTTACATCGCTCATACAGCCGCGAAGCGCCAGTAAGGCTCTTCATTTTTGACAACCGTGTAGAAATCCATAGCCCGGGCATTCTCCCAGGTGGATTACAAGTTGAAGACGTTCTTATGGGAACATCCTTCCCGCGTAATAAAATGATTTTCACACAAGGCGCGTTCTTGTTGCCATACACTGGAGTCGGAAGTGGTTTTGTCCGGGTTCGGGAGTTGGACGACAAGATAGAAGTGCTGAACGATGAAAAGAGGAAGGAAGTCATAGTTACTTTTTGGAGAGAAAGTATCAGAGATGGTGTCATAGTAACGGAGCAAGGTAACGGAGTAACCAAGAAAAGTAACCAAGTTTCCAATGATAGTGTTAGTGATAGTGTCATAGAAAGTGTTAGAGAAAAGCGAAAACTATCAGGGAAAGAGATAGATATTATCAACTATTGCACAGTTCCAAGGACTAGTCGTGAAATATTGAATCGATTAGGGGTGACATATCATACAAAGAACATTGCTAGATACATATCATCCCTCGTAAAAGAAGGGCTTTTAAAAAGGACTATTCCTGACAAGCCCAAGGACCGCAACCAGAAGTACGTAAAGGCATAGTCCTACCCGAATTCTAGCACAAACCAATTATTTTACAGAACTTTGCATCGCTGCACGGCATAAGTCCACGCAGCAATACATATTTTATAACCTTTTAATCTGGCTTGATATGAAGAGAGAGATTTGTGCGCCGGAAATGCCGGCAAGCTAGACGCGGTCTTAACCATCATCACCGATGAGCAGTTGGAGGCGTTCGCCGACGCTGTCATCACCAAGTATCAACAAAGCATTGCCCGTCAAAAGGCGGCAGAGAAACCACAGGAGGAGTGGATGACTCGAAAGGAGGTCATGGTGGGCGGCAAGCATCTTTACAGGAAGGCCGATGTGATGCGCATCCTTAACGGAGGGAGGAAGTAGCCATGGGACAGATTGACAGTTTCAAGAGAGTCCTGGGGCTGGATACGCCGACGGAGGAGAATCCTTACAAGAGCATCCTTGAAAGCGACGGGCCGGAGGAGGCGGGAAACGGGCGACGATTTAGTCTGGGAATCCGACATTATTTAATTCGCGACAATTTCGCCAGAAGCCGATATGCGACAATCCCAGCTCAAATGCGACATTTTTTCCGACAGACAGGGATGATTTTCGCTTTCTTCTAAAAAGTAGTAATTTTGCTTCTTAAGCTTATTTAAGCCTTATGTTAAAGATTCTTTGCCTTATCGCCGCCATTGCTAGCGTTCAGTCCTACACCCCGGAGCATATTCAGGAGGTGGCCCGGACAGATTACGAGGCGGCGATGACCCTCGCCGATGAAGGCCTGCGGAGCGGGCAGCTCAGCGCCTATACGGCCAATATGCTGCGTGCGCAGCTCACCTATCTCCACACGGGAAGACCCCGCGCGCTTACGCCAAGGATTTAAAGTCATAAAACGATTATGGAAATAGCTACAAGTATACTCACAAGCTTCGCAGAGAGTTTTACCAATAACCTCATCGCGGAAGACCGCTACAGGATGATTCTGGGCGGCCTGCAGGTGACGCTGCTTATTACGCTGTGTGCCATCCTCTTGGGCACCCTGCTGGGCGGGGTGGTCTGCTGGATGCGCATGAGTAGGCACAGGTGGCTGCAGCGCACCGCGCAGGTGTATATCGACATCATGCGCGGCACGCCTGTACTGGGGGTGCTCATGCTCATGTATTATGTGATTATGGCGCCCCTGGATGCTTCGGGGATTGTGGTCGCCATCGTCACCTTCGGCATGAACACGGCGGCCTATATCGGAGAAATGCTGCGCAGCGCCATCCAGGGCATTGACCGCGGACAGACAGAAGCCGGGCTGGCCCTGGGCTATACGCCCCGCCAGACGTTCCTGAGAATTGTACTGCCCCAGGTGGTGAAGTCCGTAATGCCCGTGTATCAGGGCGAGGTGGTGAGCCTACTCAAGGGAACAAGCATCGTAGGATACATCGCCGTCACCGACATGACAAGGGCATCGGATCTCATCCGTTCCCGCACCTTCGAGGCTTTCTTTCCGCTCATTGTAACGGCCATCATCTATTTCACGGTGGCCTGGCTCATCGGGTTGCTGCTCACTTCGCTGGTGCAGCGCCGCCGCGGGAAAGCCGCTATTGCGGCCGTGGCGCTGTTACTGTTCGGCCTTGCCGGCTACGCGCCCCGGCTGTTCTCTCCCGAAAAGCGCGTGGCACAGGAGGATGCTCCTGCCGTATTCAGCGCCCTCACCGGAAAGAAGGTGGGCGTTGTCATCGGCAGCATACAAGATATCGCCGTCAGCGGTATGGCCCCCGGGGCCGATATCCAGCGTTTTTCCAATATGGCCGACATGCTGGTAGCCCTGGAAAGCGGCAAGGTGGACATCGCGGGTAGTGAAAGCCTCACCCTTACGTTCAACAAAGAGATTGCTTCCAAGGTGGACTCTGTGGGAGCAGGGCTTGCCCCCATCCCCATCGGCGTGTGCTTCCAGCTCGGGAACAGCGAACTGCAGCAGGATTTCAACCGTTACCTTTCCGATATCCGCCGTGAAGGGACCTACCGGGAGATCATAGACCGCTGGAGCAGCGCCGACGATCCTTCTGCACTGGCTGTTCCCCTGCAGAGCGGAACAGGACGCACCCTTCGTGTTGCCACCTTCCCCGGCATGCCTCCGTTTAATTTCGTCAGCGCCGGCAAGCCTTCGGGGCTCGAGATAGACCTTCTCACCCGCTGGGCAAACTGGCGCAACTGGAGGCTGGAGTTCCTTGTGATGGACTTTGCTTCGCAAATCCCTGCTGTTCAGACGGGAAAGGCCGATCTGGCCATGGGCGCCATCAGCATCACCGAGGAGCGGCAGAAACAGGTGCTCTTTTCCGACGGATACATCGGTTCGCATATTGTTCTTATTACGCGAAAAGGGGAAATCGGGCTAATCACGGATTCTTCCCAAAACTCACCGGAAACGGATCCGAATCAGAAATGGCCGTGGGCCTTGGCGCTGTTGGTTTTACTCGGCGGCGGGACGTGGCTTATTGTTCGCCGAAAGGGAGACAATAAGCAGCCATCTGCCCCTCAGCTTTCGCCCGACACTCCCGTCATCCGCATCTCTCACCTGAAAAAGAGCTACGGCTCCCTGGAGGTACTGAAGGACATCAATGCCGATATCCGCCGCGGCGAGGTGATATCCGTCATCGGCCCTTCCGGTACGGGTAAAAGCACCCTTCTTCGCGCCATGAACCTGCTGGATCCGCCTACCGGAGGAAGCATCCTCGTGGATGGGGAAGACATCCTGAAAAAAGGCTATCCGGTGAGCAGGCTGCGCCAGAAGATGGGCATGGTGTTCCAGGGCTTTAACCTCTTCCCGCACAAGACCGTGCTGGAGAATGTGGTGATGGTTCCCTGCCAGCTTCGGCATTTATCACCGGAAGCGGCTCGCGAAGAAGGACTTGCCCTCCTTCGCAAAGTAGGTTTGGCAGAGAAGGCCGATGTGTATCCTTCCTCCCTTTCCGGCGGGCAGAAGCAGCGTGTGGCTATCGCAAGGGCCCTTGCCATGAAGCCGGAAGTCATCCTTTTCGACGAACCCACATCGGCCCTGGACCCCACCATGGTGGGCGAGGTGCTCAGCGTCATTCGCTCCCTGGCAGAAGAAGGCCTTACGATGCTCATCGTTACCCACGAAATGAAGTTCGCCCGCGATGTGTCGACCCGCATCTTTTTCATGTACGACGGGTATATCCACGAAGACGGTACGCCTGAGCAAATCTTCCAGCATCCCGTCCACAGTGCCACCAGGGCCTTTATTCAGCGCATCCGCAAGGAAGTGTTCCAAATTGACGGAGCGGACTTTGACTTCCTTGGCATGCACTCGGCCATCGGCGCTTTCTGCCACAAGTACAATATTGCAGAAAAGGAAGAGGCTGCGCACTCTCTTACGGACAAGATGCTTCGGGAAGAGATGGCTTCGTACCGTCCCATCACCGTACGCATTACCCACAGCGAACTCTCCGGCATCACCGCCCTCGACTTCATGGTGGAAAAGATGACCGAAACGCCGCTTACAGGCGAGCAGCGCAGCACGCTCTCCGGACTTTGCTCTCAAGTTGTAGAGGAGCCCACCGAACTGGGCTTCCGTGTGAAACTGATGATATAAATAATATCCGATATAATGCATACACAACAGCCTTTTGTCATTACCGTCAGCCGCGAGGTCGGCTCCGGCGGCCATACCGTAGGAAGTATCCTTGCGGAAAAACTGAATGTACGTTATTTGGACAAACAGTTGATTTCATCCCTCCAAAAGCAGTTCAACCTCACAGCGGGTGCTATTGAGAAACTCAAAGGGAAAAAGAAAAACTGGCTCACAGACTTCATTGACAAGATTACGCCCATGCCCCCGGCACAGGCCTTCGGACTGGACCCTAAGTATGTCCGGGAATTCAGGGCCGATATCACCACGGACGATGTTTTCGAGGCGGAATTGGAGATTCTTAAGGGCCTGGCCGACATGGGTTCCTGCGTCATTGCCGGCCGTTCCGGTTTCTTTGTGTTCAAGAACCATCCGAACACGCTGAACGTGTTCATCACGGCATCAAAGGACTATCGCATCAATAGGATCATGACTAAACAGGGCCTCTCGGAGAAGGATGCGCTAAAGGTTATCAAGAGCATTGATAAGGCCCGTGAGAACTATATCCGGCGCTATGCAGGTGTGAGCCGTTACGATGCCCGAAACTACGACATTGCCCTGAAAGCCGACGGCCACTCGGAAGAGGAACTTGCCGAGCTGATTCTCTCCTACATCGGGTAAGCATTGATGATGGAGCAATACGAACAAATCAATCTGGAAGACTACTTCCAGACCGGCGAGGGCGGAACAGCCCTCTCCTACAACCACAAGGACGGGAAAACCCTGGCCAAACTATTTATGCCAGGAATGGGTGCCGAGCAAGCCGAGCGGGAATTCAAGGTGAATCAGGTGGTCTATGAAATGGGCCTTCCTACGCCCAGACCCATCCGTCTTGTTACGGACGGCACACGCTACGGGGCCGAATATGAGCTGGTTCCGAACAAGCGTTCCTTCACCCGGATCATCTCCCAGGAGCCGGAACAGCTGGAACCGCTGTCCGTGCGCTTCGCCCAGCTTGCCAAACAGTTACATAATACCCCTGCCGACACCACTAAGCTCCCGGCCATGAAAGACCTGGTCCGTGCACAGATTGTCCGTTACGAGGGTTTGCCAGAGGACGTGCGCGAAAAGGCGCTGCGGTATCTGGATATCCTCCCGGACACCACCACCTGCCTGCACGGAGACCTGCACATCGGCAACATCATCACCGACGGGGAGCATACGCTCTGGATTGACGTGGGCGATTTTGCCTATGGCGCCCCGGAATGGGACCTCTGCATGCTCTTCTATTCTGCCAATTATGTGAACGAGCAGAGGGCTGACAATATTTTCCACCTTACACCGGACGTGCTCAAGGAGCACTGGGTGCTGTTTGCCAAGGCGTATTACGGAATTTCTGACGAAGGGGAACTCATGGAAAAGGAGCGGGCGCTGTACCCTTATTTTGCGCTGAAGCTCCTATTTGTTATCGGCAAACTGCATAACGGCCTTGGCGCTCCATCCGATGCCATCATCGCACTGGTTCGGCGCTACCTTGAAATGTGATATGAAAAACGCTTGTAAACTTCTTTTACTCCTGACTATGTTTTCGTCTTGCTCTCAGACCCCAAAAGACAGAACCATCCCTTTTGAAAGGATAGAGAATGGCCGGGAACTCGGTGGGCTGGTGATGCAGGATGGCCGTAGCATCCGCCATGGAATGCTGGTCCGGTCCGGGAACCTCTCCAAGGCAAGCGACCGGGATGTCGCCATCCTGAGGGACCGTTTTCACCTGAGTGATGTCTATGATTTCCGCTTCGATGCCGAAGCGCAGGCCGATCCTGACCGGAGGGTGGAGGGCGTTACCATCACCCGCCTTTCCACGCTTCCGCAGGCCTTCATCGACGGATTCTCCTCCGGAAGGGCAGATACCACGCAGGTGAAAGCGGCTGGTTTCATGGAGGCCCTCGCCAAATACGCCTTCGACCCCAGGGCGCAGCAGATGGCAAAGAAACTGTATCCCGCCATTGTAACGGATACGCTCTCACAGAAGCGCTACTGCGCGTTCCTGAGGGGCATTCTGGATGCCAAAGGCGGTGTCCTCTGGCACTGCTCGCAGGGGAAAGACCGCGCCGGCTGGGGCGCAGCGTTCCTTCTTGCGGCACTGGGTGCCGACAGGAAAACTATTGTAGAAGACTTCAACCAGTCCAATGTCTTTTATGCGCCTTATGTGGAGGCCTTATCGGCCCGAATCAAAGAAATGGGCGGCGGCGAGAAGGAACTTGCCTTCATCCGCGCCATGGTGGGCGTAAGCGTAGAGAACTTTGAAAGCACCCTGGACCTGATTGATGCCCGGTACGGTAGCCTGAATGCCTATCTGGAAAAGGCATTGGGCTTTACTGCCCGGGAGCAGGAACAGTTGCGCGACAAGTATTTAAAATGAAGTTTTAGACCTCTCAAGGAGAATCTGTAGAGTCCAATGCTGAGTTATTCCATCATAGGAACAGGCGCCCGGAGGACATGCCCCCTTCGGATGTGATTCTGGTTTGCCTGAAATCCGTGCTGAACCATGACGTGCTCCCGGGACTTCTGCGCCCCCTCATCCACAAAGGGGTGACCGTTGTCCTTATCCAGAACGGAATCGGCCTGGAGGAAGACTTACAAGCGGTTTTCCCAGGGCTTTCGCTGGAGGCGGAGCTGAAGCTCGTTTGTCGGGGTTTGCTTGGGCATGCCCATTGCTAAAACCAAGTTGCAATCATCTCTATACAGATGTCCCTTTCAGGGATGTCGTAGGATGGGAATACATGCCAGAGGCCTTCTCCGATGACCAGCCTGCTTTTGGTTCCAGCAGCTTTCATCTTTTCATGAAGCAGGGTAATGTCAGGACGCAAGATCTCGTCGGTTCCACAAAAGATAAGCGTTGGCGGAAGTCCCGCCATGCTGCCATATAGCGGACTTACACGCGAATCCCTAACATCCAACTCTCCTGCCCAAAGTTTCCCAAGACCTGCAAGTCCGTAGGCTGAGAGGATAAAGTCACTTTCTTCCAGCGAGGGGATGGCAGGATTAGTCATGGTAACGTCTATCCAAGGCGAGAGCAGGACAAGTCCCTCCGGCATAGGGACTCCACTGTCCCGCAGACTCTCGGCGAAGGCAAGAGCCAGACCGCCACCAGAGGAGTCGCCCATCAGAACGACGGGTTTTCCTTCGCGCAGTACCTCGGCATATACCCCTTGCAGGAAGCGGAACGCATCGAGACAGGTACTTTTCAGCAGAATCGGATACAGCGGCATGTAGACCTTGGCATTCATCTTCCGGGCCAGTTTGTCGCAAAATTCGATGTGGCTAT
>JAFUDQ010000040.1 GCA_017459075.1 Bacteroidales bacterium | reverse complement strand
TCATCCTGAGCCAGGATCAAACTCTTCTTTGTATATCTCTTTATTTTCCTGGCCTTGTTCAATCCTTAGAATTGACGCTCTCGATCTTTATCTTGTTCGGTACTTGCTTCTTGTACTTTCCTTTCAAAATTATCAATGAACTTGTTCCATTTCGTTTCAAATGGGCTGCAAAGATACGCACTTTTTTGGAACTGCCAAACTTTTTTGAACTTTTTTTTAAAAAATCGCTACCTTTGCGGCGAAATGAAAGCATCTTTACTCTCCATAACAGGCGTTTTCGCCAAAATCGGAGCCTTCACCATAGGCGGAGGCTACGCCATGATACCCATTATAGAGAGGGAACTGAGCCGCCGCGGATGGATGAGCGAAGATGAACTTCCTGACGTAATCGCCCTGGCACAATCGGCCCCGGGAGTCCTTGCCGTCAACGTTTCCATCTTCACCGGCTATAAGCTCAGAGGCGTAAAAGGCAGCATCGCCGCAACCATCGGTGCAGTACTCCCCTCCTTCCTGATTATTCTGGCTATTGCAATGTTCATCAGCAACTTCCAGGACAATCCGTGGGTGGTCAGAATCTTCAAGGGAATAAGGCCTGTGGTGGTTTCGCTAATCGTTGTGCCCATGATAAACATGGCCCGCAAAGGCAACAAGACCTGGTGGGCATGGCTTATCACGGCCACAGCCCTCGTCGGCGTCGCCGTCCTTGGCATCTCTCCCATTTATATATTATTGACAGTCATCATTTTAGCCATCGGCATCAGATATCATGTCGATGTTTACAATAAAAAAAGGGAGGGCCGATGATGGACGAAATCACCATTCTGCTTCAGCTCTTTGCGACTTTTTTCATGATTGGCGTATTCACCTTCGGAGGCGGATATGCGATGTTGTCGATGATTCAGTCCGAGGTGGTGATGCGGCACGCCTGGCTTTCTGAAAGTGAATTCACCAATATTGTGGCGATATCGCAAAGCACCCCGGGGCCGATAGGCATCAACTGCGCCACATACACAGGATATGAAGTACTGAACGATGTCAGCCCGGTCATGGGCTTTGTAGGCTCATTTGTGGCCACACTGGCTCTTGTTCTGCCATCGTTTATAATTGTGCTGGCCCTGGTCAAGGTTTACAAAAAGTTCCTGGGACACAGGTACTTCGATGCCGTTATGTCCGGACTGCGTCCCGCTGTTGTAGGCCTTATTGGAGCCGCCGCGGTGATTTTGGTTGTAAATATTGGCTGGAACGGCTGTACGCCCCATTTTTCCATTATAGAGGACAACTTCCCGGACTGGAAAAGCTGGGTGCTCTTTGGGGCCGCTCTTATAGCCTCGCTTAAATTCAAGGTCGGGCCGATAACTATAATCTGCGCCGGAGCCGTGGCTGGAATCCTGTTGTATTAGTACCCGTATGGATCTCTTTTAGAATCAATCAGGTCATATATAAGCCACATGATATTCCGGCCGGCCGTACCTGAAATCCCTTTCACGGGGAATCCCAGCTTCAAGCCAAACGAAATACAGCTTCTGCGGTTCTTTTCACAGACATCAACCGACTTCCCGGCAAGAGGCCCGTTTTTGAATTGCAAAACGCCACTGTTGGTGCCCCAAAGACCGAATCTGTACTCATAGGCAAGAGTTAGTGACAAACTGCTGAACAAGTGGATATCCACGCCCACCTTGGGTGACAGGCTCAGCGCCGGGCACTTGACCTTATAATTAAAGACGCTTAATGTCCCCGGATGCTGTTCCTCCAAAACAAACCTTTTTTCTCCCTGACTGGTGCCAAGATTCAGGAAATTCGTATATACAGAGGCACCGGCGTATGGCTGGATAATCCATGTAGACGGAAAGAAATAATATTTGCCCCCGACAAACGGGCCAAGCATATCTGTCTTCTTCAGGCCGATGGAACTTGAATAATCTGTGAACAAGCCCTGCTGCTCATAGCTGATTCCTCCTGTAAGGGCAATATGGCTTGTAAGGAAGTAGTCTACAGACAGATTAAATTCATTTCCAATGTCTTCGCCGATGCTAAATTCCTGACCTCGACCACTATAGCTTTTCATTGTTATCTCACCGATTCCGGCCTGCACAGACCATGTCTTTTCCTGCGCGAACGCAGTCCCTGAAACTAAGATAAGGATGTTTAACAGTAGTAGTTTTTTCATTGTGTTTTACATTAATTACGTGCTTCCTTTTATGTGCAAAAAACGGGCCACAGCCCTTTACTCCCCTTTACAACGGGCGTTTTTCGTAAATTGCTGAATGACAGCATTTTAGCCAAAAGCCTAGTGCAGAATCCCGCACCAGGCTTTTGGCTAATTAACAAAATATCAATCTTACGAAAAACGCTACTCTCGTACGCAACGGACGGATGCGCCTATGTATTTAAAATAGCTTTCTGCGTAAAAACCAGCGGTTTTCTTTTCAGGCCTATAATAGGCACCGTATCCCCTGAAATCATTATTTCTTTTTGCCGACCAAGCTATACTTCTTTTCCCAATATTATCTCCAGACAAACTACTTTCAATATAACCGCAAATGGGATATACGAATGTATTATTAGCTGTCGTATAAACACTATAAGTAGCACTATCTGTTGTCCAAGCCTCATCTGAACTTTTCCACATCGCTTTACTACTATCGTATTTTGGAACGCGATAACCTGCCGGGCAAGGATCATAAACAGTTTTTCCTCCCTCACTTGTATTCCACAGTGTTTCTATGCTTTCATTGCACCAGTTACCTCGTCCACTTTCTTCCTTATCATAAATAAACTCAGTTGGATGCAAAATAGAATACTGAACTGATGTGCTTGAACTTGCGACAACTCTTGACAAACTTACACTAATTTTAGCCGGGCCGGGGAACGGATCTTTTCTTCCCCACTGATAATACATTCCGTAAGTGTCAATGCCTACAGAAGATGTTGTGGCAGGATTGATTGCACCAAGATTCCTGTCCATAACAGGTTTATCAAAGAAATCGCCGTCATCAATAGGTTCGCCTATTGCAGTTTCAGGTATCCAAATATGCCAGCTCCAAAGGATAATACCAGCGGAATTGGTAGCGGCAATGAGGGCGTTACCGGGCTTGAGGGTTGCAGGGGTCTTGAATACAAGATACTTGGTGTCTCCAACCTTATAATAGTCAGCATCGGCAATTACGCTGTTTGGAGCTACAGTTTCATTATTGTTATACGTCTCCCAGAGGATACTGACACCACCTATGTTTCCTACATCCTCATTACTGTTACCCTTCACAAGAGGAAGTTTGTACTGGCCCGCAGCAGGAACAATATAGCAGTTAGCTTTGCCATCGGCGCTAATATCTGTAATATCGGCAATATCATCCCAGCCGGCCGGGAGAGGATGGTCTGTAGGAGGATCAATAAGGCGGGATGTAATGTCTCCAAGATTCAGCAACTGACCACGCATAATCTGTTTGGAGCTCTTCATCCTGGCTATTTTTACGACATCGCCGTCCTTAAGGAACTTGAGAGTAAAGCCGTTTGTAAAAGTAAAATTATCGGCATTGGGAAAGTAAACAGTATTAACCGTTGTTCCGTCCGCACCAGTCCATGACTCAACAGAAATTTCTGTTTGGCCGCCGGACATGGGTGCAGGGCCCAATTGTGAATCCGAACTTGTATCGAACTTATTATACCACTCTCCGTATTTATTCTTTGCAATTTTAAATGCATAATTAGTATAACCTACCGTTTCACTATTATTACCACAGAAGACGTACGCATCAAAGCCGCCATAAAAGCTTCCATCAATAGTAAATGAAATAGCTCCGGTCAGAGGTTGAAATTCAAAAGAAAGGCCGTCGTCAACAGTTTTGTCGTTAGCACCGCCCAAAAGGAGGTTATTGGTATTTTTAAATGAACTATAGTAATACCAAGATGGGGTTCCCTCAAATTCAACTACAGCAGAAGCGGGATAGGCGGCAAATAAAGAAGAGTTATAACTAGATTGATTATACAATCTTGCAATTTCTGGAATTTCAAAATATGCAGTTTTTTTATCGTCAGACAAGCTGCTAACCGTTGCAACATAAGAGAAATATCCTTCAGTATTACTTGTTCCAACTTTATTTCCGTGAATAAAAATCTTGTCTCCCACCACCCATTCCGTGTGGCCATTGGTAACGTCCAGAGTTACTTTCGAGTCCAGCCCATCAGTATTATCGGAAGCCATACGGCAAGAAGCCAAAAGCATTTTAGGAGCGGGAGCCGGTTCCTCAACCGGAGTGTTTTCCTTGTTGCAGGACAGGGCAGCAAAAACTACGCTAAGAGCGCAAACGATATATTTTTTCATAGCAAACTCCTCCTTTTTACATATCCCAATCATCGTCATTAAGGTCATCCAGCAAATCGTAATTGTCCAGCGACTGGCCTCTGTTACCTCCCGGGCTGTTACAGAGATGCCCTTCAAAGCGGAAGAAGACCTCTTCCGTCTCCGGTTTTAGGTAATGTTCTCTTTTCATAGTTATTGGCTTTATCGTTTTAAATTCATGATTTTTGGGTAAATATAGCCAATTCGAGCCACGGGGGGGGGTGAAAAAAGCGCATTATTTCATGCAATTTGCGCAAAACGACAAGAAATCAGCCGGAAAAGAGAAAAAGGGCCTATTTAACCCTGATGGTTGCTTCTTCGTGAATGTACCTGCCTTTGGAAGTGACACCTTCAAGAACAATTCGCCAAAGGCCGGGCGAAGCAACGTCGGCTATCGGAAATTGCAGCTGCGTATCCTGTACTGAAGGATTCCAATACAAATTCCTGTAATCCGGCTTGAACTGGGTTTTAGGCTGATACCCCAGCAGGGTTATTTTCTGTATGTTTGGCCTTGGCTCCGAGTCATAGACCCACGCTCCGCTTTTGGTTGTGATAGAAACCAATCCGCTTGCGGCGGCAGTGCCCCAGATAGTGGTCTGGCCGGTCTTGAAAACGTCCACACGGTCCACCATCGGCATTTCAATATCGTCCAAATCATATTCTTCCGGCATAATGACGCCATCTATGGCAATGGCTGCCGGGTTATCGGCATAAATAGAAGTAACAGCTCTTATGTAAACGCGTTCTTCTTTTATAAAGATACCGGGGACGCGGCGCAGGACCTCATGAAGACACGTCGCATCCATTTCTTCTATCTGCTTGTTGCCAAAGGAAAAATCAGCCATGGAGGATACCCCCTTAAGTTCCGGGTCTGCTGCATCCGCCCGAATCTCGGCACCTCTTAGCTCTATGGTTTCACTTATACTGATGCCTCCGTATTCTACATTGATGGTATCAACTACTTCACGGAATTTAAATCGTGGAGCGCCAAAGTCAGGATACACCGGCTCTTTAAGGGAAAGGACCACATTGTCGCTGCCTTTTTTATCCGTGGCGGAAACAACGTAAAATGTCCCCTCCGGGGCGTCCAGACCATTAAAAGCGAAGTTACCATCAGCATCAGAAACGACAGCGGCGAATTGGCCAATCTTCGGAGCTATAAGCTTGACTGCAGCCTGCGTCACCGGTTTACCCCGCCAAGGGCTTTTAACGCTTCCCTCCAGGGCCTGATATGCTTCCTGCTGCACTGGTTTTGGAAGAATGTTTCCTTTGAAGACGCTGTTAAGGTCCAAGCCTGCTGCTGGCTCGCTGTCCAATAACGTCCGGCCGATACTCTCCCCCAGCGGATGATGGCTCTTTGCGACAGATACTGAGATATCTGCGATTTCACCCGCTTCCAAACTTGAAACATCCAGCAATATGGTTGCAGTCTCTCCCTTCTTATATGTTTGATTATCAGTTTTTAAGCCGATGCTGCATCGTCTTTGCCCGTTTTCTGTACGTTCTGTATGCTTGCCGGCAATGCTAAGCTTTCTGTTAAGGGCGTAAAAAGTGACATTACCTTCCGGCAGATCCTTGAATGCAATACCGCTTCCGGCCCTTATTCCCCCGGCAAAGAAAGGCTCCATCCTGCATGCGCCAATAAAATAGTACGCAGAATCGGGAACAGACAGGACGATGGTGCCATCGTCTTCGTACCGTACGTCAAACAGTATGGTTTCCTGCTTTTGGTCAGGGATACGTTCAAGGGCCTTTGTCTGTCCTATCTGAATAGGGCGTTCATGGATGTTCCATGGCGTTATCTCACTGTATCTGGTATAGGCCCGAATGCAATAGAGTCCCGATGCACAGTCTTCCGGGATTCGTAAATATCCGGCATACAGGCCGTTCCTTGCTATTATTTTCTTTCTGGTCTTAACAAGGCCGCCGGCATCTGCAAGCTCTACATAAGCGTATCGGCTGCCATCTATATTCTGAAGTTTCTGGGCATCGGTAATATAAACCTTGAGCCAGATAATATCGCCTGGAAGGTATTCGTCAGAGGCTGAGTGTACATAAATCCTCTCCTGGGGCCACTCCTTGTACTGTTCTTCAAGGGCGGCGGACAAAGGGTTCTGTGCATGCATCCTTACCGCACACAGAATGAGTGCCGGCAGAAAGAAGATGAGTGCCCCCTTTTTCATAATCCGATGAGGTCGTAAAAATCCGATGAGGTTTGTAAACATGGCAAATATAACTATTTGCAGCATATTTCCAAAACCAAAACAGCCACCTTCTCACTCAAGTTCCAGGTGCAAAACCGCCCTCCTAAAACGCCTTTAACGCCCATTTTACCCCGCTTTGGTGGATTATAAGAAGCGATGAAAGTGATGCAGATGATTCTTTACCAGTTCTAAGTAGAATGAGGCTGACCAAATAGATTCTTCACTCCGTTCAGAATGACGGTCTGGTGTCATTCTGAGGCAGGTTCTTCTACCGAAGAATCTATTTTTTGGTCAGCCTCAGCAATTCTGACCTAAAAGCTATTTGGCATCGCCAAGAGGGCCATCGAAGCCGGGAAGACCGGGCTCGCCGTAAATGTTGCGGCTGTAGGTGTAGCCCAGGGCATCGTAAATGCGGAGCATCCTGCCAACATCGGCCTTGAAACGCTCATAGTCCTTACGCTCAGGGTAGCACCACTGCAGTTCGCTCAGGGCATCCATTCTTGGCAGAACCATGTAGAAGAGATGAGGTTCGGTAGCAACATACTCTGTCCAAAGGTTCGCCTGAACACCAAGGATATGCTTCTGGGCATCCTCGGGAATCTGGTCATAGGCTTCGAAGGAATAAGTCTTCTCAATTGTGCAAGGGCAGCAAATGGCGAAAGGCTCCTTGGCCTCATCCTCTGACTGATAGTAATCAAAATACAAGTAGCCGCCAGGGGTCATGATAGCATCGAAACCATTCTTTGCAGCTTCGATTCCGCCTTTGGCACCGCGCCACGACATAACAGTAGCACCCTCTGCCAGGTTGCCCTCAAGAATCTCATCCCAACCGATAATCTTGCGACCGTGGTCATTCAGGTACTTCTGCACACGGGCAGTCACATAGTTCTGAAGATACTGCTCTGCAGTGTGGTTGTCATCGGTCTTAAGGCCAAGTTCAGCAATGCGCTTCTGGCAGTCAGGGCACTTCTCCCATTCAACCTTCGGGCACTCATCGCCGCCAATGTGAATGTATTCTGAAGGGAAGAGCTGCATAACCTCGTCCAGAACGCCCTCAATAAACTCGAAAGTCTTCTCTTTACCGGGGCACAAAACCTCGTTTGCAACACCCCAGCGGGGCCATACCTTGTAAGGGCCACCGGTGCAGCCAAGCTCCGGATAAGCTGTAAGCGCGGCAATCATATGGCCGGGAAGGTCAATTTCCGGAACAACGGTAATGCCAAGTTTCTCTGCATAATCCACAACCTCGCGAATCTGCTCCTGGGTATAATATCCGCCGTAAGGAGTACCGTCGCACACAAGGGGATCAAAGCGCTTGAGAATCACCGTCTCATCTCTCATTGAACCAACTTCCGTCAGGCGGGGGTACTTCTTTATTTCTATACGCCAGCCCTGGTCGTCCGTCAGATGCCAGTGGAAACGGTTGATTTTATGGAAAGCCATGACATCCAGGTACTTCTTGACTACGTCTACACCAAAGAAATGGCGCGCTACGTCAAGATGCATTCCGCGATATGCGAAACGCGGCCAGTCGTTGATAAACACCTCCCGCAGAGTCCAGTCCGGAGCTTCCTGCTCTACCCCAAAGTAAGCGTCCGGAAGCAGCTGGCTGATTGAATTAATTGCATAAAGCACGCCACTTGCAGTTGCGGCAGTCACAGTAAGTTTGTCTGTCTTAATGTCGATGGTGTACTGTTCCGGCTGATATTTGCGGTCAAGGATAAAGCGGATTCCAGTCTTCTGGAGGCCTTCTTCTGCGATAACGTCTTTCTTAAGGGCTCCCGACAGCATTCTTGCGAAATCTGCGACGTGGCCGATGCTAAGGTCATCGAATTTAGCGTCATAGCTGACTGTGGCCTCTGCTACGTTGAAGCGGCCTTCGCCAGTGTAATTAACCACCTGCGGCTGTGGTATGATGCCGATGGTTTCATTGGGATATTCTTTCTGCGAACATGCTGCGGCCAGAATACCCATTGCGATGATTGAAAATCTGAATTTCATACTATTTATTTTAATTTATGCCGATGTTGCCGGGCATACTCACCCAATATTTTACAATAATAGGAAAATTTGACTAAATTTGCAAAAGAAGATATTTAAAACCAAGAAGATATGAAACTTTTCAGAACCATCAGCATTATCGCTGCCGCTGTTATGGCGATAGCCTGCGGCAACAATGCACAGAAAGCCAAAGAAGCAGCAGAACGTGAGCAGGCAATTGCAGACTCCCTCGCTCAGGTAGAAGCCGCCAAGGAAGTTGCCTTTGAAGAATTCTTCCCCACCCTTCCCGAAGAGCCTGTATACGACATTGTCACCAGCATGGGTGTCATCAGGGTTCAGCTTTATTCCAAAACCCCTCTTCACAGGAAGAATTTCGCCAAGCTGGCATACACCGGATTCTATAAGGGTGTACTCTTCCACAGGGTAATTAACGGCTTCATGATTCAGGGCGGAGACCCTAACAGCAAAGACCCGGAGCGTACAGCAGAGTATGGCAAAGGCGGTCCCGGCTACACCATTCCCGCAGAGTTTGTGGATGAATACAAGCATGAGAAGGGAGCCCTTGCCGCAGCCCGCATGGGAGACACCGCAAATCCCCTCAGGGAGTCTTCTGGCTCGCAGTTCTATCTTGTCCAGAACCCGGAGTCCTGCGCCCAGCTTGACGGAGCCTATACCGTATTTGGCAAGACCATCAAGGGCATTGAGGTTATAGACAGGATTGCCGCCGTTAACACTAACGAGCGCGACCTTCCCCTCACTCCCGTCCGAATTGAAGACATTGTTCTTGTAACTGAATAAGACGTTAATTCTTAAAAATTACGACCTTAACTAAAATTTTTTCAGAAAAAACTTATTCGAAAAAGACTTTTGGCACAGACCTTGCAATAATTTTAGTCGAATAGTTTTTTCATAGGTTAAGTTTTAGGTTAGAATTGCGGAGAGGTCCCGATGTGAATCGAGACCTCTCTATCTTTTGTATTTTGTGCCCTAGAGAGCCCTCTATGGCCTATTTGATACAAATGTTAAGTTCTTTATTTTTGCGATTGTATTGTTGGATGTTACGTGAATGTTACGTAAAAAAATAAAGACTTATGTATCATATTACTTTTTCTCCATATATTGATCCGCGTCAGATAAAGTCTGATGGCTCGGTTAACATTACCATAAGGTTGACTTTCAAGCGTCGCTCGCGTTACATTAAGACAAATCTTGTCGCATACAAATGTGATTTGACGAGTGGGAACAAGCTTAGGCAAGGCACCCTTTTGACTAGGTGCTATGCTCTCATTGGTGATTTTCAAAAATACCTGAGCGACCTTTCTCCGTTCGCTTTAAATGAAATGAATCCTGATGACGTTGTTGGGATTATAGCTAAGGCGGCACACAAGGATTATTTTGAATTGGACTTCGTGTCGTGGTGTGAAGAGGCAATACAAAGAAAATCACCGGGAGCTCGCCATAACTATCGGATAGCATTGAACGCCTTCAAGCGTTTTCTTGAAAAAGACTCTATTAATATAAATAGTATTACAGCTAAGCTGCTATCGGACTTTTCTTCATACCTTGATGACGAACTCAAGCATCATGGTAACGCACACAAAGATGATGACTATGCCGGCAAGGCAGTCATAGCGACAACTGTTTCAAAGAAGAAAGGAGGCGCTAGTCGACGATATATAAAGAGTCTGGCAACGCTTTACCATGAGGCGCAATTTCGTTATAACGACGAGGATGAAGATCACATTGTAATTCCAAAAGATCCATTCGCTAGAGTTGTGTTTGCATCCAAGCCCTGTAGAAGTGCCGGCCAGCGCAGCCTTTCCTTGGGGCAGATGCAGGCGATTATAAGCGCCCAGACAGATGACCCAGGGGAAAGGATGGCTTTGGATGTCTTTGTACTATCCTTTGGACTAATGGGTGCGAATCTGGCTGACCTATATTCTGCTGCTCCCGTCAAAAGAAAGTCATGGACGTACAATCGTCAGAAGACCAAAAGCCGCAGGGCTGATGGAGGAGAGATGAGAGTTTGTGTTCCGGATTGCTTGGCTCCCTTTCTGAAGAGACTTGAAGACACTCAAGGCCGGAAGTGGTTAAGGCTATACCAGATTCATCCAGACAAAGACCGAGTGAACTCAAAACTGAACCGCTGGCTTCGCAGATGGCAGAAGCGTTGCGAACTGGATGATTTCACTCTTTATGCCGCCCGTCATACATGGGCGACCATTGCACACTCCAAAGCTCATGTTGAAAAAGCTAGGATCGATGAATGCCTGGCACACTCGGGTAACCTTAATATGGCCGATACTTACGTTGAAAAAGACTGGGACTTGCTAGACGAGGCTAACCGTAAGGTCCTGAAACTGTTCAAGTGGCCGAAGATGTGATTATTTTGCTAGTTTATCGAGCAGGTTAATCATTTTTCGGTTATCCTCCTTTAATTTCGCGATCTCTGCTTCAAGGGCTTCTATTTTTTGAGCGTTATTATCAGTTGGGATGGATTTCTGACCATATAATAACCAAGAATAGGAATACTTTCCATCAAAATAGTCATAAACAATATCAACCCATTTTTTGGCAATGTCCATATTTGAGTTGATGGTTGCTCTTTTAAAGGTCCCCTTTGTAATATTATAAGCGTCTTCTATTACAATGGCATCTATGCCTTGTAATTTGAATACTTCAAGTAACCGATTATAAATATCCGTGGGGGTAATTATCATATCCCCCTCTCCGTTGAGAAGCCATTCTTTACTTAAATCCGGGTAGTAGTCCAGAATTTTAAGAGCCGCTCCTGCTGAAAGATCTCGCCCTTCTTCTCTTGAGCGATTAAATACGCCTAAATACAGCCCTGCATTCTTTGTAACCTTGTTGTCGGATAGATGCTTATATTTCATGTATCTATCTAAGCGGTCAATTATTCTCTCCTTCATAATGTTTGTAAAATACAAAAATTGTTTTGTATATTTGAAAATAAATCATATCTTTGTGACAAAGTTAGTAAATCAATTTTAAAAATACCACGTATGAATAACACAAATAATTATTTTCTTCCGAAAGATGCGCTTGAAGATATCTGCAGTGTTGCAGTTGCTAAAACGCTCTTAACTCTTGGACTCAGTTCCGGCGAGATTAATTTCAGTCAGGCAAAACGAGTATTCGGTAAAGACTTCTTACTACTATATAATACTGTAAATGGTAAAGTAAAATTCCCCCACGATTCTATTTGAAAAAGGGACCACGGAAAGCGTTGTAGATTTGCGTAAGTAAATCTCTAAACAATGATTTCTATGGACCTTAAACAACAGATTCTTCACTACTACCGTGTAG
>JAFUDQ010000035.1 GCA_017459075.1 Bacteroidales bacterium | reverse complement strand
GGACCGTCATATCGAGTGAAAGAAACGCAAAATATCTTCAAAAAACTTTGAAAATAATCGAGACTTACTTACCTTTGAAACGGCCTTCCGCTGGCCCCTTTTTCAAATCCACTTTGGCGGAAATCTACTTTACCATCTACAGCCGTTTCATAAGATTCGTAAAAATCTTCATAAGAATCGTAAAAACTTTGTTCAGTCGAGCCACTTTTCCCGTTTTTACAATTATTTGCTACATATCTTTGTGTCCGCCTCTCAAATGAGGTACTTTTAACTATGACACAAAACAATCAAGATGCCCAACCGGTGGGACGCTATGCCAGAATTATTATGGATTACTGGTTTCGTAGAACTTTCGGCGATGAATCACGAAAGAGGCTTCTTCAACTATTTCTTGAAGAACTAATTCCTGAACGTAAAATCCTTGAATTAACCTACGTTAACAAAGAACATCTTAACCCGCATATCCGCAAGAAGGGTATTCGAATTGATGTGGAATGTACCGACCAGGACGGACATCGTTTCATTGTAGAAATGCAGGTGGCTGAGCAGCGCAGCTTCTATGATAGAGCTGTTTATTATTCCACTTTTGGCGTTCAGCAACAAATTAAGGCTGGAAAGAAAAGTGATGATTATTTCTTCCCTACGGTTTATTTCATCGGACTTATGGACTTCTCATTGCATGAAAACTCAGATGAAGTAAAATTCCGTTATCTTCTTAAAAGAGACTGTTCTGACGAAGTTATGACGGACCATTTACAGTATATTTTCTTGGAATTACCCAACTGCAAGAATGCTTTGACTCCGAAGGCTACCGTACTGGAAAACTTCTGTTACGCCCTCCATAACATGGAGAACATGCAGAATCAGCCGCCACAATTAAAAGAAGAAATCTTTCGTCTATTGTTTGAATCAGCAAAAATATCTACCTTTACGCCAGAAGAAAAGGCCAAATACGAAAGCGATATGACAACTGAGCGTGATATAAGAAATTACATTTCCTTTGCGGAGGAAAAGGGTGAAAAACGTGGGCGTGAAGAAGGGCTCAAAGAAGGACTTGAGGCTGGGAAAAAGGAAGGTATCAAAGAAGGTGCAATTAATGCAAAGATTGAAATTGCCAGAAACATGCTTGCAAAAGGCATCGACTTAGGAACCATATCCAGTTGTACTGGACTTTCTATTGACGAAATAGAAAAGTTGAAGTAGCAATACTCTTGGTAAATCAAAAATAGTCCTTATATCTGCATCAGAATATAATGGTTTTGCCGCTTCTGCGGAATTGAAGCTACCAATTAAGAGGCTGACCAAAACCGTTCAGAATGACGGTCTGGTGTTATTCTGAGGCAAGTTCATCTGCCGAAGAATCTACTTTTGGGTCAGCCTCTTAATTGCGAGACGGATTTACCCTAAACACTTGACCATCCGGTCAATAACAAGCTTCTTCTCTTTGTAGCCCGGGTGCACATACAAATCCAAGGTCGTGGATATCGACGCATGACCAAGTATCACAGACACTGTCTTATAATCACATTTGCTCTCGATGCAACGGGTGGCAAAGCTGTGACGGAGGGCATGAAAGCGAATCGGAGGTATATCCAGATTTTTCAGCAGCCGGTAGAAATAAGAACGGAAAGACCGCGGTTCAAGGGGAGCATCTGTGTTGGACAGAACATAATTATTGGCATTGGTTACTTTCCGGAAAGGACTGATGATGCTTTTTAACTCCTTCGACATTGGGATGTCCCTTACAGAAGATGCGGTTTTGGGAGTGTCGATGGAAAGGTAGTATTCATGGACGTTGTCGTCTGAAAGGTAGATTCTTTGCACAGTCTTTTTTACGTGGATGATGCCGGCATCCACATTCAGGTCTGACCACTGCAACCCGCACACTTCGCCAATCCTCAGACCGCTGTGCAGGCAAATCAGAATGCCAAGATTGCGAAAAGAGAAATTATCTTTCAGATAGTGGAACAGTTTCTGCTGATGCTGAAGGGAGAAGGTGGCCAGCGAAGGATGGATTTCCGTCTGGGTGTGGAAATAGATTTTATATTCGATGTGCGGCCATGCGCCGATTTTCTCTCCGTGCCGCAGAATCATTTTCACCACCAGAAGAATGTCTTTAATTGTTTTGACAGCATAGCCTTTGGCCAACAGGTCATCGGCGAAGGCCTGAATACTTTCCTCATTGATGTCAGAAGAACTGCGACTTCCGAAAGACGGCAAAATGCAGCATCGGCATAATTGAAGATAGACAGAATAGGTTGATTTTTTTACGTACTTGCGCTTCTCTTCTTTCCAGAGAGCAGCCACCTGATTGAATGTTTGTGCCATAATATATAAGTTTTTGATTATTCAGGATAATAACAAAATTCCCCGGGAAAAGGGAATAAATTGCTTGCATTTGTAAACCGGGAAAATATTGCTCCCGTGAATGGATTTTTGTATATTTGCGAAAAGTATTGAATGAGGTATGCTGACGGGTGACTGCGGAGCCTTTTTGGAGGGCCTTCATAACATAGACCAGGATGTAACTGCGGCGATTAACTCGCTGCATGTTCCTGCGACCGATACATTTTGGTGCACCCTGTCCAACAAGTTTATATGGATACCTATGTACCTGATAATCATAGGCTTCTTCTTTTGGAAACTTGGTTGGAAAAAGGCTCTTTTCGTCTTGCTTGCCTGCTCCCTCACCTTCGCCTTCTGCGACCAACTTGCCACCTTCATCCAATTCATAGTGAGAAGAGAGAGGCCCGATGTCGATGTTGAAATGACCCAGCGCGGCCTGAACTACCTTGAACCGGTTTACAAGAAGTATATTTATGGCTTCTTCTCCGCACACGCTGCCAACGCCATCGGCTTTGCAGTCTGCTCTTATATGGGTTTCAAGAACAACCAATCGCTTAATTGCCGGCCTTACGGATGGTTCATCTTCATTTGGGCAATACTTGTGGGAATAAGCCGCATTTTCGTTGGCAAACACTTTCTTGGCGATGTTCTCACCGGCTTCGCCGTAGGCCTCCTCGCCGGCTGGATCTTCTCCCTCCTTGCCCGCTGGGCGATAAGAAAAGTTGATACAAAACGACAAGCTATATGAAAAAAATTCTATCATTTGCAGCATCCGCTTTAATGCTTGCTACGACAGTTGCATTTGCACAGGACAAACATTCTTTCAGTGCCGCCGACGGCAAGATAGTTTGGGTTGGAAGAGTATTGGCCGATGAGGCCGGGAATGTTTCCGGAGACTGGAGCGGAATCTACGCAAGAATCAGGTTCACAGGTAATTCCATTGAGGCAAAGGTATCGGATACAAAGAAAAACTATTACAACCTTTGGTTGGACAAGGAGACCTGGAACGAGCCAGACAAGATAGTTACCATTACAGGAAAAGACACCACTATTGTACTTCTGGACAAGGCGGAAATCACCGCCCTCTGCGGGAAGAAAAATGCCAAACCAACAAGTACGCACCAGATAGTCCTTCAAAAACGCACGGAAGGCGAGCAGGGCCTGACAACCTTCCATAACGTCATTGTAAGCGGCAGCCTGCTTGAAGCAGAGCCCCTTAAACCGCGCGTAATTGAATTCGTAGGAGACTCCTACACCTGCGGCTACGGAAGCGAAAATTCCGTCAAGACAGACCCCTTCAAACCGGAAACGGAAAACTGCAACAAAAGCTACTGCAACATCGTCGCCCGCTACTTTGACGCAGAATGCATGCTCGTAGCCCACAGCGGCTTCGGCATCGCCCGCAACTATAATGACAATGTAAAAGGCTGGTACATGCCGGAGCGCTACAGCCAGCTTTATGACATGGAGCGCGAGTCCCGCTGGGATGCCGCCAAATGCACCGTAAAACCCAATATCACAATTGTTTACCTCTGCACGAACGACTTCTCTACAGACCGACAGCCATCAAAATCAATGTTCAAGAGCAACTACATAACATTGATTAAAAAGATAAAGGAATCCTACGGCACAGACCATCCCGTACTTTGCGTAGCCGGTAAAAATGACTTCCTCATGGCAGAATACATCCAGGAAGTTGTCAAAGACTGCGGCTACGGAAACGTATCCTTCGCCGCCCTCGCCCCCAACGTCCATAACTCAGAAAGCGACCTCGGAGCCAGCTTCCATCCAAACTACCAGGGCCATATTAAGAAGGCATACAACATCATCCCCTACGTAGCCACCATGACAGGCTGGGACATAACCCCTGAAAAACCCATCAGATAATGAAAAAGCTAATACTTTCACTACTCGTTGCCATTCCGGCGGCAGTCAGTGCCCAGGAAGGCGTAACAGACATCCATCCGGCTAATCCGGAGGGCAAACTCCTCACCATGCAGGAAACAATCCTCTCCCGTACCGTATGGCCTGAGAGAAAATTCAACTATGAGGTAATGTCCAAACTTGAGGCCGATGGCATCTTTTTCAGGGACACTACCAAGAAACCTCAGGCCAGGACAATAGCCGGCAGCCTCTACTACTACCCAACTCCGGACGCCGCTTCCGTGCCGGTTGCGATTTCCCAGGACAAAGACATCCGTTACGGAGAATCCGTCAGCCGCAATGAATTCGGTATTGACGGAGGCATCTTCTGGTCTCCCGACGGCAAGAAACTGGCCTTCTTCCGCAAAGACGAATCCCTTGTAACAGAGTTCCCGCTACTTGACATAAGCACCCGCACAGGCAGCCTCAAATCCATAAAATACCCAATGAACGGTATGGAATCGGAACGCGTGAGCCTTGGAGTTTTTGATACTGAGTCCCGTGAAACCATCTACCTTGATGTAACGGACTTCGGGGCCGACCGCTACCTGACCAACATCAGCTGGGGGCCTGACGGCAAGAATATCTTCGCCCTTGTGGTAGACAGAAGCCAGAAGCACATGAAGCTAAACCAATACAGGAGTGCCGATGGTTCCTTCGTTCGCACCATTCTGACAGAGGACAATGACAAATACGTGGAACCACTTGACCCCCTATACTTTACGGGAAGCAATTATCACTTCGTTTACAGAACCGCAAACAGGGACGGCTATCGCAGCCTCTACCTTTGCGACACCCTCGGCACAATCCGCCGCATAACCGGCGTCAACGCCGATGTTGAGTATATCGGCTTCAAAAATGGCACACTGTTTTACACTTCAGCAGAAGTTTCACCCGTAGAAAACCATCTCTTCAAGATTAGCATTACCCCCGCAAAAGGGAAGAAAGGGGTATCGGCAGCATCGGCAAAAATAGGTAAGCCGGTAAGGCTCACCGCAGAAAGAGGCTGGCACAGCATAAGGCTCAGCACAGATGGCAAATACTTCCTTGACGCCGTCACAAACTTCAACTTACCTGCTGATTATAAGGTAGTTACAACCGACGGCAAAGCCAAAGTTGTATGGGCCGATTCTTCCAGGAATCCCCTTGAAGAATATAAAACCGGAGAAATTGACTTCGGCCATCTGGCAAGCGCCGACGGCAAATACCAGAACTGGTACCGTCTATACAAACCGGCAGATTTTGACCCCGCAAAAAAATATCCCGTAATACTTTACGTTTACGGAGGCCCCCACTCCCAGATGGTTCAGGACAAATGGCTCGGCAACATTCGCATGTGGGAGCTTTACATGGCCCAGAGAGGCTACGTGGTCTTTGTAATGGATAACCGCGGCACACAGAATCAGGGACTTGAATATGAGCAGGCCATTCACAAGTACTGCGGCAAAGCAGAGATGGAAGACCAGATGGTAGGCATCAACATGCTTAAGGCACTCCCCTGGGTGGATTCAGACCGCATCGGAGTTCATGGATGGAGCTACGGAGGCTTCATGACCATCAGCCTTCTTACAACTTATCCCGATGTTTTTAAGGTTGGCGTTGCCGGCGGCCCTGTCATTGACTGGAAGTGGTATGAAATCATGTACGGAGAGCGTTACATGGAAACTGCCGTAACCAACCCTGATGGTTTTGCGCAAACCAGCCTTATTAAAAAGGCTAAAAACCTGAAAGGCAAGTTGTTAATCTGCCAGGGAGCTATTGACAACACCTGCGTATGGGAGCACAGCCTCAGTTTCATCCAGGAGTGCATTGCCAATGGCATACAGGTAGACTATTTCCCCTACCCTCGCGCAGAACACAACGTCATCGGTCCCCACCGCGTCCACCTCATGGACAAAGTATCCCTTTATTTTGATAATAATTTATAATGGGATAATCTGTCCTCCTTAAAAACCCGTGCCACCCTCGGCAGCGTAAGAGGGAGGGGCCCATCGCTTGCGATGGGAGGGGTCGCCAAAGGCGACGGTTTTTAAGGAGGAATGATTATCCAGTGTATTTGAAACATTATTAAAAACATGAAACAATACATCAAAGAAAACAAAGAAAGGTTTTTTGAAGAGCTTTTCAGCCTTCTGAGAATCCCGTCAATCAGCGCAAAACCAGAACACAAGCCGGACATGACCCGCTGCGCAGAAAGACTCGTAGAACTCCTACTGCAAGCCGGAGCAGACCAGGCCGCAGTCTACCCCTCCGCCGGAAACCCCGTAGTATTCGGCCAGAAAACCCTTGACCCATCCTACAAAACCATCCTAGTATACGGCCACTACGACGTCCAGCCCCCTGAGCCCCTTGAAAAATGGCGCACAGACCCCTTCGAACCCGTAATAGCCAAAGACCCCGCCACAGGAGACGACGCAATCTACTGCCGCGGAGCCAACGACGACAAAGGCCAGCTCTTCATGCACCTCAAAGCCTTTGAATACCTTCTAAGCACCGGTCAGCTCAAACACAACGTAAAATTCATCTTCGAAGGCGAAGAAGAAATCGGCAGCGGCAGCCTTCCCGCATGGGTCCGCGAACACAAAGACCTTCTCAAAGCCGATGTCATCCTGGTATCAGACACCACAATGATATCAGACAAAGTACCTTCAATCAATTGCGGCATGCGCGGACTCGCCTACCTTGAAGTCACCGTCACCGGCCCCAACAAAGACCTTCACTCCGGCCACTACGGCGGAGCAGTCGCCAACCCCATCAACACCCTCTGCGACATGATTTCATCCCTCATAGACAAAGACGGACGCGTTACCATCCCCGGATTCTATGACGATGTCGTTGAACTTTCCGATGCAGACAGGGCCCAGCTCGCACGTGCGCCCTTCGATCTTGAAGAATACAAGGAATTCCTTGATATTAAAGAAGTTAAGGGAGAAAAAGGCTATACCACCATGGAGCGCACAGGCATCCGCCCTTGCCTTGATGTCTGCGGAATCTGGGGCGGTTACACAGGTGTAGGAGCCAAGACGGTACTCCCCTCTGTAGCCCATGCCAAAATCTCCATGCGTCTGGTTCCCAACCAGCTAAGCAGTAAGATAACAGAGCTCTTCGAGAAGCACTTCCTGGCCATCGCTCCCCCTTATGTAAAGGTAGAAGTAGAAGCTAAAGAAGGCGGCAACGGCTTCCTCATCCCTATCACATCCCCCGCCTACCAGGCTGCTTCAAAAGCAATGGCAGAAGTCTACGGGGTTGAGCCCGTTCCATCCCGCGGTGGCGGCAGTATTGCCGTTCTTGCAGAAATGCAGCAAATCCTTGGCATTGACCCTCTCCTCATGGGCTTTGGCCTGGAACGCGACACCATCCACTCCCCCAACGAAAGTTACCTGCTCCGTCAATTCTTCGCCGGAATGGAATCCATCGCCAAATTCTATCTGTATTATTAAAATTTAGTCAGGTATTGAACAATACCTGACTAAATTTAAAAAAAACTATCTGATATAATTGGATAACTTCTCTTTTGCGTAAGCCAACGTAACCTTGAATGACTTTTTGGCAGAAGACGGCGCCTCAAACATAGCCTCATCCAAAATACGCTCGCAAATAGAACGCAAACCCCTCGCCCCCAACTTGTTAGACAAAGAAGTATCCACAATAAGATCCAGCACCTCAGGCTCAATAACAAGCTTGATACCATCCATCTGGAAAAGCCTCTCATACTGCTTAAGAACAGCATTCTTAGGCTCAGACAGAATACGCTTCAAAGCATCCCTATCAAGCTGGTCCAGATAAGTAATAACAGGCAGACGGCCGATAATCTCGGGGATAAGGCCATAAGCACGCAAATCCTGCGCATTCACATACTGAAGCAGATTATCCTTATCAACCAACTGCTTAGCCGGATTATTGAAGCCGATAACCTGGGTATTCAAACGCTGGGCAATACGCCTCTCAATCCCTTCAAAAGCACCACCGCAAATAAACAGGATATTCCTTGTATTAACATGGATAAACTCCTGCTCCGGATGCTTACGGCCACCCTTAGGCGGAACATTGATAACACTCCCCTCGAGAAGCTTAAGCATAGCCTGCTGCACACCCTCACCGGACACATCACGCGTAATTGAAGGATTGTCACTCTTACGCGCAATCTTATCAATCTCATCAATGAAGACAATACCACGCTCAGCCTTCTGGACGTTGAAATCAGCCTCCTCAAGAAGACGAGTCAGAATACTCTCAACATCCTCTCCGACATAACCGGCCTCAGTCAGGACAGTAGCATCCACAATAGTGAAAGGCACATCCAAAAGACGTGCTATAGTCCTGGCCATCAGCGTTTTGCCGGTACCAGTAGGACCAACCATCAGGATATTGGACTTCTCAAGCTCTACATCATCCTCACCCAAAGCAAAATTATTGCTGAGGCGCTTGTAATGATTGTAGACAGCCACGGCAAGCTGCTTCTTGGCCCTGTCCTGCCCAATAACATAGGAATCAAGAAAACTCTTGATATTCATAGGCTTAGGGGCAGACTCAAGGCTCATCTTGCCAAGGCTTCCAGCCTGTTTAGCCTCAAGCTCCTTGATATAATCACTTACAGACTGGACACAATCCTTGCAAATACAAGCGTCACCCAAGCCCTGAATGAGAAAAGGAGCCTCTCCCTCCGGACGCCCGCAGAACATGCAATACTGTGTCTTGTTATCTTTCTTTGCCACAGTTTAACAATTAAGAATATTACCTTGCAGACTTCTTTGTAAGAATCTCATCCACCATACCGTAATCCTTAGCCTCCTGAGCAGTCATCCAGTAATTCCTGTCACCATCGGCAAAAACCTTCTTCAAAGGCTGGCCTGAATGCTTGGCGATGATGCCAAAAAGCTCTTCACGGCATTTCTCAATCTCCTTGGCCTCGATAAGAATATCGGAAGCCTGGCCGCTAACGCCGCCAAGAGGCTGATGAATCATCACACGTGAATGAGGAAGGGCTGAACGCTTGCCCTTCTGGCCGGCGCAAAGCAGGACTGAACCCATGGACGCAGCCATACCTGTGCAGATTGTGGCCACATCAGGCTCAATAAGCTGCATCGTATCATAAATTGCAAGACCGGAATGCACCTGGCCGCCGGGAGTATTAAGATACAATGAAATATCGGCAGTACTGTCTGTAGAAGCAAGGAAAAGCAGCTGGGCCTGGATGATATTGGCAACATCATCGTCAATGGGAACACCAAGGAAGATGATTCTGTCCATCATGAGGCGGCTGAACACATCCATTGAAGCCACGTTCAGTTTACGCTCCTCAATAATTGTAGGGTTAATGTAAGCTCCGGTAACGGCGCTCTCATAACGACTCAAGGTCATGGACGAAATGCCACGACCCTGAACCGCGAATTTCTGGAATTCGTTATTACTCATATTATTATTTGAGTTCTCTGAATTTCTCTACGGTAATTTTCTTCTTGCTGGTAGAAATAACGCCCTTGACTGCAGTAAGAACCTTCTGGTCCTCTACATTCTCCTCAATATTGCGGAGCTGACGCTCGTCTGCCATAATACGGTGAGCGGCTTCGTGAATCATCTCATGAGGAACATTGCCCATTCCGTACATTGCGTACTGGTAAGTAACGTAAGCCTCTGCGGCCTCGTGGATATCCTTCTCCTCTACCTTAAGGTCAAACTTCCTCATAAGGTACTCACGGATAAGCTGCCAGCGGAAGTCTGCAAGGAACATGTCAAACTCCTTCTCAATATCTTCCATGGTGAACTTGCCCTCGTTCATCTTGAAGAGCCATCTCTTAAGGAAAGCCTCAGGAAGGGCGATGTCTGCCTTCTTTACAAGGTACTCGCGAACGTCCTTGGATAGACGGTAATCAGCCTCCTGCTTGTAATTCTCTGCAAGACGCTCCTCTACAGCCTTGTCAAACTCCTCGCTGTTGTGAACCTTGTCCTCTCCGAAAAGACGGTTGTAAGTCTCCTGGTTCTCTTCTGCGGGAACGAAGGTCTTGACGGTCTTTATGGTAGCCTTGAACTTGGGATCCACCTCTGCAAGCTGGTCCTTTTCAACCTTAATCATAGCTGCGCGGTCTGTCTCATTGCTGAATGCTGCATTGATGTCGACGTCGATGACATCACCTGCCTTGCAACCTACGAACTCTTTGTGAGCATCGCCCTCAATATTGCGAACGGCGATATAAACTCCCTCTGCGTTAATTGTACCGTTTGTAAGGTCTGCAATGACGAAATCTTCCTCACCTGCGGCCTCACCGTCCTGCATTGAACCGGACTGGCGGAGCATATTGCTCTTCATCTCGTTCTTGGCAACATCGGTAATCTCAATGTTGTAAACGGTAACCTTGTCATCCTTGCCAACCTCAAAGGTAAGCTCAGGAGTCTGGGCGATGTCGAACTTGAAAGTGAAGTCGTTTCCGCTCTTCCAATCGTTCTCAGGCTGGTCTTCGCTTGCGAGAGGCTCGCCTACTACGCGGATGTTGTTCTCTTTGATAAAGTTATTAAGGTTGTCGGAAATGACCTCGTTTACAGCCTCTGCAAGAGCCTGCTCTCCGTAAACCCTCTGTATAAGGCTCATAGGGGCCATTCCCCTTCTGAAGCCTTTGAAATCTGCATTACGCTTACGCTCTGCAAGTTTTTTCTTTTCTGCGCCCTGGTAATCAGCAGCTGCAATCTCCATGGTTACCTGATAGTTCAGGTCATCAATCTGGTTCTTAATAATATTCATATCTCACTTTATTATATTTTCATTTGTCAAAAGGACTGCAAAGATAGGCATTTATTTTTTATTTACTTGCAGGATAAACAATTCTTGCATGATATAAACGCCCCAGATAATCTTTAAGCACTGCCTTTATAGTCATAAGTTCATTCAAAGTAAGGACGCTGTCATCCAGCTGCCCGTCATCAATCTTTGCCCTGAACATCTTTTCCACAAAGGTATCGAAGGTTTCAGGATTGTTGTCCGCCAGCGTGCGAGAAGCCGCCTCTATCGAATCGCAAAGCATAAGAATACTCTGCTCTTTTGTCCAAGGCTTGCGCCCTTTGTATGTAAAGGCCGATTTGTCCGCCGGGTCTCCCCCGTCATTTACAAATTTGCTGTAGAAATATCCGGTACAGGACTGTCCGTGATGGGTCTCAATAAACTCACAAATAACCTGAGGCAGTTTGTATTTCCTTGCAATTTCAAGTCCGTCAGGAACGTGCTGCAAAATTGCCGTAGCACTTTGCTTGGGTGTAAGGTTGGCGTGATACTTCGCTCCAAGTGTCTCATTTTCAATAAAACACAGAGGATTGGATATTTTGCCGATGTCGTGATACATCGCTCCCGCACGGATAAGGGGAACATCGGCATCGATGCTGCGGGCAGCGGCATCGGCCATATTCATAACCGCCAGCGAATGCTGGAAAGTGCCCGGGGCCTTCATGGAAAGCTCCTGAAGAAGCTTGTTGTTTGTATCGCAAAGTTCCTCAAGCCTGAACTGGGATACAAGGCCGAAGAGCCTCTCCATCAGGAAGATAAGAGGATAGCCGGCGACAGGGAGGAAGGCTCCAAGCAGGAGGAAGAGCAGATGGTCAGTGGAAATGCTGTCCAGAGAACCCTCCAGAAGCCTGAAGGCAAGGTAAGTGGTGAACATGAAGGCGAAAACCACCAGAGCCATAAGGAACTGTTGCCAGGTTTTGGAAATCTTGCCAAAAACGTAAATCGTCACCATTCCTGCAATCAGGAATACAATGTAAATCTCCCATCCTCCGGTAACAAAAAGAGGGATAACCATAAGCACAATGCTGTACAGCAAGGCTATCAGGCCTTTCGGGAAATATGGCAGAAGGTACAGGCAGAAGAGGGTGAAAGGCACCATGAAAAGATAGGCCGTACGCGGTTTGCCCACGAGGAGGGCGGCCGTTATCATAAGGCCTACCACAAACAGCAGGTACAGAAGTTTGACAGGGTTGTCAAACAGCGAAGGATAGCAATACAGCACTGCCAGGAAGACCAGAAGGCAGAAAAGAAGCGAGAACAAGGCGTTTCCAAGCCAAAGTTGAAGCACCGGACCGGAATAGCCTACGCTGCGTCCGTACTCTGCCTTATAAGATTCCAGCGTCTGGAAAATATCGGATGTAATCACTTCCCCCGTAGCCACAATCTCCTGACCTGCAGATACATAGCCAATCGTAGGAGATACTGTTTCCGAGCCGCGGTAAGCCTTCATCAGAAGTTCCCCGTCCTCATCCCTGAACAGATTCGGTTTGATAAGATTATAAACACCCGACTGCTCCAAATCAGAGTCCAGGTTTATTGACGACGACGAATCATAGAAAAGGCCCTCGAACAGACTGTTTTTTGCCGATGTCAATGTGTGCAGTTCACTGGCTACAACCTCTGTGTAATGCTTGTCCTTGCGGATATACACAACATCTGCACTCTGCGGGAGTGACTCTGCATCTACAACTCCGCGGCTGTAAATCTCTGACAGGATTTTTATGATTCTACCCCTCTCCTCCGGAGACAGGGAAAGATTCTCCGCATCCTTCAGGACCTGCCTTGTGATATCATTGTCGAACTTAAAGCAATACTTGTGTTCGTCGGATACAGTTTCCTTATCTTCAAGCAGTTGCTGTTCTGTCTTCAGTATAGGAAAATCAAAGGCCGCAGTTAAGGTTTCATACCTCCACTGCGAGCCTTTTTCATATTCATAGTTAAACCGTGCCTTGCGCGGGACAAGCAAAAGGACAACAAAAAACAGAAGTCCGAAGAGAATATATACCCCGATGTTTCCCGGAAGCCGGTTTCCTTTCATATACAAAATTTATTATGCGTCGATGTTAGCGTAATGAGCATTTTCCTCTATGAACTGACGGCGAGGCGGAACATCGTCACCCATGAGCATAGAGAATGTCCTTTCAGCCTCTACGGCATTGTCAATGGTAATCTGGCGGAGCAGACGCTTTGAAGGATCCATTGTGGTATTCCAAAGCTGCTCGTCGCTCATTTCACCAAGACCTTTGTAGCGCTGTACGGTTACACCCTTGTCTGAGCCCTTGCCAAGACGGGCGGTAGCCTCTGCGCGCTGTGCGTCTGTCCAGCAGTAAACCTCTTCCTTACCCTTCTTTACAAGGTAGAGCGGAGGTGTTGCCAGATATACGTAACCGTTCTTTATAAGGTCGAACATATACCTGAAGAAGAAGGTAAGGATAAGGGTGGCGATATGGCTACCATCGACATCGGCATCGGTCATAATAATGACCTTGTGATAGCGAAGGCGGCTGAGGTCCATCTTCTTCTCCCATGTTTCATCTTCTTTTGCAACAGATACGCCAAGGGCGGTGTAGATATTGCGGATTTCCTCACTGTCAAATGCGCGGTCTCCGGCGGCTTTCTCTACGTTGAGAATCTTACCACGGAGGGGCAGTATGGCCTGGATTCTGCGGTCACGACCCTGCTTTGCGGTACCGCCTGCGGAATCTCCCTCTACAAGGAAGAGCTCGCACTGTGCAGGATCCCTTTCGGAACAATCTGCCAGTTTACCAGGCATTCCGGCACCGGTCATAACGGTCTTGCGCTGCACCATTTCACGGGCTTTGCGGGCGGCGTTACGGGCGGTAGCTGCAAGAACGACCTTCTCTATAATGGTCTTTGCAAGCTTCGGATTCTCCTCAAGATACATATCCACTGCTGCTGCAGTTGCCTGTGACACAGCCGATGTTACTTCTGTGTTACCAAGCTTTGTCTTGGTCTGTCCCTCAAACTGAGGCTCAGCAACCTTGACTGAGATAACAGCGGTAAGGCCTTCGCGGAAGTCTTCCGGAGCAAGCGGGTCCTTAAGTTTTCCAAGAAGGTTGTTTTTCTCTGCGTAATTCTTAAGCGACCTGCTGAGGCCCATCTTAAAGCCCTGGAGGTGGGTACCACCTTCAATGGTATTGATATTGTTTACATAAGAGTAAATCTTCTCACTGTAACCGGTGTTGTACTGAAGGGCGATGTCAATAGGAATAATCTTGTCTGAGTTAACGCAAACAGGCTCAGGAATAAGTTCCTCTGCTCCTGCATCAAGATACTTGATAAATTCCTTGAGGCCTTCCTCTGAGTAGAAAACGTCCTGTTTGAACACCTGACGCCCTGTTGCCTTGGAGTCTCCGTTCTCATCTTTCACGAATTCATCCACAAGGTTTCTCTTGTCAGTGAGGGTAATCTTGATACCTTTATTAAGGTATGCAAGCTCACGAAGCCTTGCAGCCAGGGTTTCGTATTTGTAAACGGTTGTCTGGGTGAAAATCTCCGGGTCCGGATGGAAGGTGATGAATGAACCAGTGTCTTCGCAGTCACCAACAATCTCTACCGGAGTGAGGGGTTTGCCCTTTGAATACTTCTGGACATGGATTTTACCCTCGCGGTGAATCTCTGCTATAAGAAGGTCTGAGAGTGCGTTTACGCAGGATACGCCCACTCCGTGCAGACCACCGGATACCTTGTAGCTGTTCTTGTTGAACTTACCGCCGGCATGAAGCACTGTAAGGACGACCTCCAATGCGGAACGATGCTCCTTCGGGTGCATTCCGGTAGGAATACCACGTCCGTTATCTTTTACGGTTATTGAATTGTCTTCGTTGATATCAACAGTAATGTTGTTACAGAAGCCGGCCATGGCCTCATCTATACTGTTATCCACAACCTCATACACCAGATGGTGAAGACCTCTTTCACTTACATCGCCGATGTACATGGATGGTCTCTTCCTTACTGCCTCAAGTCCTTCAAGGACCTGGATACTGCTGGCCGAATACTCCTGCTGCGCAGCTTTGATTTCTTCTGTCTCTGCCATATTTTTCTTTAAAATTATTATCAAAAAATGTACGTTTTACAGGCATGCCCATAAAACGTACAAATTTACAAAAAATAATCTTATTTACAAAGTAAATAATCCCCTAATTACTTTGGATAATCTCCTTTAATTAGCGGAAAGATTACCAACATCTCTTTCCGTCGCCTTTGCCACCCTCGTATTCACCCCAAAAATTTAAAATTTTCGGGGACCCCGTTTCCCAACGCTTCAGGAGGGGCCCATCGCTTGCGATGGGAGGGGTCGCCCAAAGGGCGACGGCAGGGAAAGAGATGTTGGTAATCTTTTCATAGTTTCTAAAGATTAATTTTCAGGCCGGCTGTGACAAAGAGACCGCTGACGGGCATCATCACATCATTAATATACTTCTTGTTAAGAAGATTGCAAACATTGGCATAAATACTGACGGTACGGTCCACCGAATACTCACCAACAAGACCAAGATCCACAAAACTATCGAAGCCAGCCTCCGGAAGAACCGTAGCATTAATGTTAGCACTAAGTGCATCAGGAATCATGCCCTTGATACCAGAACCAATACGGGCAGTAACACCGCCCCTTATACGACTCTTCCAGAAATACATAGCCTGAAGATCCACAGTCAGCTTCCTTGGAGAATAAACCTGCCATCCCGTATATTCACCAAACAGTTCATTTGCATTCTTGCTGAAAGAAGTCCCCCTGTACATGATGCGGCCCTCCAGAAGCAAAGGCTTGCAGTCATATACAACGCTACCGCGAAGATAAGGAACACTGACATCCTCATACACTTTCCTTGCAGCATACATGAAATTCATGGCATACACGGAAGAACTGCCCACGCTCTTGAAGCCCAGAGCAAAGTCATAACGGAAAACAGTATTGATATTACCCCTTAGTCCGGCATCGATATCAAAATGAACAAGGCTGTTATCCGTGAATGGCGGCAGAGCGAAATGGTCCCTCTGGCGAATCTCCTCATAACCGATAAGATCATCGCCACCGGTAACATCGGCAAAGAAATCCATCTTTCCCGGGTCAAGTTCATAAGCAATATGCAAATCAGGATAAATCACCTGGCTCTTATGTATTTTCATGGGAGCAAAAGCATCGAACCAGGAATGGTCAGAACCCATGACAGAACCAAGTTTGACACCAAGATTCAGGCGGAAGCCGTTGCTCTCTGCGATATACCTTGGAGCAATATACCAATTGCCGATGTTAGCCTTATCTATGAAAGAAAATGACGTTCTTTCAAAATGAACATCAGCCGCAAGAACATAATCTTCAAACGATTTGCCGATGGTGCCGTCAAAACCGATTTTGAATATGCCAAGATTGTCATCCTGATAATTGGTATAGCTATCCCCTGCCAACATCGTCCTGACAGCGGCGGAATAAAAAATCTCAGCAGGCTCTGCGTTGGCAACCCCAACCATGGCCTCAAAGGCGTTGAAAGATGTCTTAATGGCATCCTGATAACGCCCATCCTTAGTAAGCAGGCCAAGATAATTGGCATTGTAAGAGAGGTTTACGCTACTTAACTTAGTCTTTCCGTTAACTCCCACCTTTGAATAACTGTCATATCCGCTGAAGTTAACGGCATCGCTGAATTTGTACTTACCAAAATAAGACCTGTGCTGGGCGTAAATATTAAGGTCTGAACTGTTTCCAACCTCAGGAGAGAATACTAAGTCAAGTTCAGGATGAAGGGTATAGCCAAGACCGGCTTTCAGATACAGTTTCTTACCCCTATAAGCATCCGGCTGGGGACGAAGGTCCAGAAGATAGGGCTTGTAATCCCCCGTTCCCTGGTAAGGCTTGTCAAAAACTGAATAATCAAAGTCAAGGTCAAAACGAAGCAGACTGTCCGGTACCGCCATTGCAGGTACAGGCTTGGGGGTAAGTTTAAGCGTACTCTCGTATGTCCTGGACACTTCAACCGTAGGGTCAAATCCCTGGGCATAAGCAATTTGACTGCAAACCATTAAGGCTGCGATGATATATATAAACTTCTTCATATCAGACTATTCGGTTTTAGAAAGTTCATCAAGTTTCTGAAGACGCATCTTCACATCGTCCAGCACACCATCGTCAGTAACTCCGTAGCCGTCGCGGATGCTCTCGAAAGTAGCCTTCGCCTGGGCGAATTCATCCTGGTCTGCGTAACTGTCTCCAAGGACGATGAATGCTTTTGCAAGATAGTAGCTGTTTGTAGAACCACTGTCAGAGAAGGCGAATACAAGGTCCTGAACCTCTTTGTACTTAGCCCTGTCATAAGCGTCAAGGATGACAAGATACCTGGCCTCTGCCCCGTATTGGGTAGAAGGCTTCTTGCCAAGCTCTTTGTAAAGGGCAAAGGCGGCATCGCGTTTTCCCGTCTGCTGTAAAGACTTAGCCTTCAGATATTTAGCCTCGAACAATTCATCTTCTGCTGAAGCCTTGTCGGCAAGGACAAGGTCAGCTGCGGCAATGCAGTCCTCTGCCTGGCGGGCCTTGTAGGCAGACTCCATCATACCAAGCTTGGCAAGATGCAGGTTATCTGCGAACGTACCAATCTCCTTCAGGAGTTTGAAAGACTTGTAGGCATCGGCAAAACGCTCCATTCCGTAAAGCAGGCGGCTCTGCTCAAGAGCAGCCGCTTCGCGATAGGCGGCATTTTCATCTGCAAGCACCTTGTTGTATGTATCAACAGCCAAATCCTTGTTATCCAGGTTGTTATAGCAGTTGGCTACATAATAGTCAACTGCTGAGATGTGCTGGCTCTGAGGATATTTCTCCTGGAATGCAAGAAGCTCAGAGAGAGCCTTTGCATAGTTGGCTGCAAGGAAGGTCTGCTCCGCTCCGCTGAACAGGATTCTCTCCTTGTCAGCCTCGCTGCGCGAGCCTTTAGGGCCAAGATTGTCAAGATACTCTACATACTCCTTGCTCTTGCCCATAGCCTGGTAAACAGACTCCATCGCCATAAGGGCATCCTCTGTGTACTGGGATTCAGGAAGCTCGGACACTACCCTCTTGTAATAACCGGCAGCCTCTTCAAACTTCTTCTGGTTAGTTGCAATCATTCCAAGGCCAATCAGGGAACGGGAAATCATAGTGGTATCCTTGGACTTGGCAACAAGGTCCTTGTAGCATGCGGCAGCCTTGTCATTTTTGTTTGCTGCAACATAAGAGCGGCCAAGCTCATACACAGCCTCATTGCGGTAAGGAACTGTAGGTGAGAGATTTAGCGCCTTGGAAAGAAGATTTGTCTTTGCATCCTTCTTTCCTGCAAGCCCCTCTGCCATAGCCTGCTGATAGAGTGCATAAGCATCGTCACTGCTGCCAAATTCCTTAACAGCCTGGCCATAAGAAGTGGCTGCATCGGCATACTTCTTCTCTACATACTGGCAGTCTCCGCGGCGCACAAGGGCATCACGGCGGACAGTCTTGTCACCGGAAGCGATATATTCACCGAACCATCTTGCTGCCTGCGAAGGATTATCCTCCCTCAGGTAGGTGTAGGCAACATTGTAAGGAAGAGTCTTGCCCTCCGGGCGCTTATCCAACGCCGATGCATTATAGAGTTCGTTATACATTGAGCGGGCCTTTGCCATGTCTCCCTCGCGGAAAGCGGCCTCTGCCATCCAGTAACGGCTCAGCTGGTTCACAGCACTCCTTTTCTCTGAATAGAAAGAGACGGCCTGAAGATAAGGAACGGCATCGCGCCATGAGCCTCCGGAGATAAGCTGATTCGCGCGCAAATAATTGGCTTTCATGTAGTTGTTGCGCTGGTCAGGATTAAGCTCCTCTATCTTGTCATACTCCTCTACCGCGCGGGCATAGTCCTTGTCATACAGGGCTGCAAGAGCCATGTACTCATAAATCATTTCACTCTTCTCTTTTTTAGGATATGCGGCGATGTAGCCGTTGAATACTGAAGGGTCGTGATTAAGGTCGAAAGACAACTTTGCACTGTTGAACATTGCATCTTCCTTGATTACGGGATCATAATCCAGGGCCGATGCTGCCTTGAAGCTGCCCAGTGCACTTACCTTGTCTCCGGTTTTGATATAGCTGTAAGCCATCTGGTACTCTGCAATCTGTCCAAGGCTGTCGGTTCGCTCCGTCATAAGGCTGAAGTTGTTGATGGCCCCCTTATAGTCTCCGGTTGCATAAAGGAGGGAACCGGCGTAGAACCAGTCGCTGCGGTCTTTCAGGCGGGCTGATGAAACCACCTTTCCGTAATACTCAGCGGCTTTTTCAGTATTGCCGGTTACAAGGTATGACTCTGAAATCATCCTTGCAATGTCCGGCTTGCGCTCCGGAGCTGTGCTCTCAAAGAGTTTGGAGGCATTGCCTGTCAGATACTTATAGTCTTTGCTGCGGAAGCGGCAGTCTGCTATATAATATTCCGATATTTCCTTGAAACGAGGGTCTTTGCCGCTCTTTTTGAAAAGGTCTTCAGCCTTGGCATAACGACCTTTTTCGTACTGGATATAACCTCCAAGATACTCTCCGGCGGCAGTATAGCTGCTCCGGGGCAGTCTTTCAAGGATATCAACATCGTGAAGGGCACCTTCACCATCGCCGCCGGAATAGCGGCAATAGGCAAGTTTGAAAGCCCTCTCTGACTTCTGCCTTGGGTCAAGCATATCGGCATCAAGTCCTTCCAGCATGGGCAGGGCCTTGGCATATTCGGTCTTGTCAAAAAGGTTCAGGCCGTGCTTGTAATGAATCATCGGCAGAAGGCCGGAAGCAGGATAATTCTCTTCGTAAGCGTGCATTGCCGCTTCATAGCCTTCATCTTTAAGGGCGGTAAGGCACAGAACCTCATAGCCTTTCGCATCCTGACCGGGATATTGTGAAAAAATGCGGGCAGCCTCACTGTAAAGGCCTTTCTGATACAAATCAATTCCAACGGACATGTTTACCGGCTTCTGGGCGAAGGAGCAGAACACTCCGGTCGTCATTAACGCCGCAACCATTCCTGTCTTAAGAATACTTTTTATCATAATTTGAAATGTTATCTAAATAATCTACAAATTTAATCAAAAAACACGTATATTTGTAGACGTTTGAAGAAAAATGAACACAAAAATGGATAAAGTTAACGCAGAGCCTGTTATCAGTTTCAAAAGCGCCGATATCATTAACGGAGAGTCCACTGTTATTTACGGAATGGACATGAATGTTTTCCCCGGAGACTTCGTTTACATTGTAGGAAAGGTAGGTACCGGAAAGACTTCCATCATACGAACGATGATTGCAGAAAACAAGCTTGGAAAAGGCTCAGGCGTTGTCTGCGGCTATGATTTGGCAACCATTACATCAAAGCAGATTCCAATGCTGCGCAGGAATCTTGGTGTTGTGTTCCAGGACTTCCAGCTTCTTATGGACCGCAGCGTAGAGGATAATCTTTCCTTTGTCCTTAAGGCTACCGGCTGGAAGGACCAGGAGCAGATTAGCTCAAGGATTATGGAGGTGCTGACAAGCGTCGGCATGGACAAAAAGGCCCATAAGATGCCTCATCAGCTTTCAGGCGGAGAGCAGCAGCGTATCGCCATCGCCCGTGCTCTTCTGAATAAGCCCAAGGTGATTGTTGCAGATGAGCCTACAGGAAACCTTGACAGCGAGACTGCGGACGGAATCATGAGCCTTCTTTCTTCCATTAACAAGGAGGGTACGGCTATAGTCATGGTTACCCATAACAAAGAGATTTTTGAGAATTATCCTGGCCGCGTAATGGTTTGCAGCAATGAGACGTGCACAGAGATACAGTGAGGTCATAGGCTGGTTCAAGGCCAATGTCCCTGCGCCCAAAAGTGAACTTCACTACGACTCCCCTTTCCAGCTTCTTGTAGCTGTGGTTTTGTCTGCCCAGTGCACTGACAAGAGGGTTAACATGGTCACTCCTGCCCTCTTTGAGGCCTACCCGGATGCATTTTCCATGGCCGATGCTTCAGTGGAAGATATCCTCGGCTTCATTAAAAGCATATCCTACCCTAACAGCAAGGCTACGCACCTGTCCGCCCTTTCCCGCAAACTGGTGGCCGATTTTGGCGGCCGTGTGCCGGAGGACAGGGATTTGCTTCGCACCCTTCCCGGAGTAGGACTTAAAACAGCCAATGTCGTAACCAGCATCGTCTTTGACAATCCAGTCATTGCCGTTGACACCCATGTATTCAGGGTTGCCCACAGGCTTGGCCTTTCAGACGGCAAGACTCCGGAAAAAGTCAGCCAGGAGCTTGAAAAGAATATTCCCGCAGAGGTTCGCGCAACAGCTCATCACTGGCTCATCCTCCACGGGAGATATACTTGTACCGCACGCGCCCCAAAGTGCGCTTCCTGCGGCCTCACCGCCTGGTGTAAATATTATTCAGAAACCACCGGTTTATCTACGAAATAGACATAGCCCCAGCGCTCCGGCATGTGCATATCTATTTCACCTGTAGGGTTCCAAACCCAGTTTTCTTCCTTCTCAGGATTCATCCATTCAACGCGTGAGAAGTTAATTCGCCAGAACGGGAGTTCTTCAGGCTTGGTAAAACCAATCATAAGGCTCTTACGCGGAATGGCAAACTCTGCATACCATGCTTTGTCATCGCGGGAGGTCTTTACAACCAGTCCCGGGCAGTCCCAAGGCATGTAGAAATTACCCTGGTCGCGATAGGGCTTGTTCATCATCAGGTCCATGACAGTGCCTATGGCGTTGATTTCAATCTCGAAATAACACTCCCTGTCATTATCCGGATCGATAAAGACTTCGAAGTCATTTTCTTTCCAGATGATGGTGTCCCGCTGCTTCAGGTTTGCAACAATCTTGTCTTCTATGATTGTTGCGCCGATGTAAAGGTTATCATCGTCCCAGAGCATTTTGACGGTGGTCTCCTTCAAAGGTTTGACATCCGTTGAAATATCAACAAAAGGATCAGATGGCTTGGCTGTCTGCCAGTCTGCGTCGTCCAATTTACCATCCAGTTTGATACCCTGTGTCCGATATGCACGATAGACGCGGGGCTCCGTAAGTAAGGCAGCGTACTTGTCTGTAAGCTTCTCTCCTTCTTGTTCCCGGGCGTTGCCGCAAGAAGCCAGGACGGCCCCTGCGACAAGCAGCATCGGAATTATTAATTTCTTCATTGTCAATTATTTAACAAGCTGGGCCTTAAGGCGGGCAATCTTTTCATCAGCATCGGCTCCCTTGGCACCAAAGTAGAATTTAATCTTCGGCTCAGTGCCGGAAGGACGGACGGTTACAACGTCACCATCGGCATCAAAGAACTGAAGAACGTTGGATGAAGGCAGGCCAGTCTTCTCTGTCTCAAGATAATCCACAACTTTGACAACCTTTGAGCCGTCAAGCTCTGCTGGAGGAGTCTGGCGCATGTCGGCCATAATCTGCTTAATCACAGCTGCGCCGGAAATGCCCTTGCGAACCAGCGAAACAAGGCCTTCCTTGCGATAGCCGTACTCTTTGTAAATCTTCTGGAGGAGCTGATACAGGGACAAGCCCTGGTCTGCAGCCCATGCAGCGCATTCTGCCACGAAGCAGCAGGAGATGGGAGCGTCCTTGTCACGTACGAAAGAGCCCACGTTGAAGCCGTAGCTCTCTTCGCCTCCGCAGATGAACTCCGCCTTGCCTTCAAGGCGCTTGACAACCTCTGCGATATACTTGAAGCCGGTGAGTACATCGTAGCACTTGACACCGAATGAAGCGGCGATTTCTGCAATGAGAGGGGTTGTGACGATGGTTTTGACTACATATTTATTGTCTGTCAGACGGCCGAGTTCCTTCATTCTGGTAAGGATGTACCATGTGAGGATAGAGCCGGTCTGGTTGCCGTTCAGGAGAACCATTTCTCCGTTGTCATCACGGACTGCGATTCCCATACGGTCTGCATCAGGGTCGGTTGCAAGAACGATATCTGCACCCTCCTTATTGGCCTTTTCAATAGCCATTTTAAGGGCCGATGCTTCCTCAGGATTAGGAGACTGTACTGTGGGGAAGTTTCCATCGCTTACGTCCTGCTCCGGAACATGGATGATGTTTTTGAAACCAAGGCGGGAAAGGGCTTCCGGAACGATGCGAACGCCGCTGCCATGGATAGGAGTATAAACAATCTTGATGTCTCCGTGGCGGGCGACGGATTCAGGACTGAGCATCATTGAGAGCACGTCCTTGAAATACTTGTCGTCCATTTCCTTGCCCATGAGTTCAATGGGGGCGGCGTCATCTCCTCGGTTGAATTTAACCTGTGAAGGGTCTGTTATTTTGGCAACCTCTGCTACGATTTCCTTGTCTACCGGGGCGGTAATCTGCGCGCCGTCGTTCCAGAACACCTTGTAGCCGTTGTATTCCTTGGGGTTATGGGAAGCGGTAATCATTACTCCGGCGTTCGCCTTCTGGCTCCTTACAGAGTAGCTAAGAAGCGGAATAGGGCGGATGTTGTCCCAAAGGTAGACATGGATTCCGTTTGCAGAAAGGACGTCTGCAGTTATTTTGGCAAATTCTTTGCTGTTGTTGCGGCTGTCGTAGGATATGCACACTTTGAGGGGGCCTTCGATGCGGGCTTTCATGTAATTGGCAAGGCCCTGGGTAGCCATTCCTACGGTGTATTTATTCATCCTGTTAGTTCCTACGCCCATTATGCCTCTGAGGCCTCCGGTTCCGAATTCAAGGTTTCTGTAGAATGCGTCCTCAAACCCGGCGGGGTCTTCATTTCTGAGGAGGATTATCTGACTCTTTGTAGCGGGATCGAAGTCTCCGTCCAGCCAGCTTTGGGCAATTTCTTTGTAAGTTTTTTCAGCCATATTAATTAGTGTTTTGATTTGATTCAAGTATTTTTCAAATATAGGAATTTATTTCTGGAAATACAAGATAATAGTTATTTTTGCAGCGGTTTCACAATTTGTTCAACTATGTCGCTGGAAGATATCCTCAAAAAGCTTGATGCCGATGTCAAGGAGCGTATGCGTCGCAAAATCCCGTCCTGGTTTTCCGACGCCGGAATTCCGGGCTCCTACCCGGGCTCCCGGCTTGTTTTCCCTTCCTCCCTCAGCACCCAGCAATGCTCCAGCGAACCCGCCGCCCTCTACAAAGCCTCCGTTGCTGTTGCTTCAATATCTTCTGTTGCAAACAGCAAGTCCTTTTCGGAACTCCGTTCACTCCGGCCCCTCCCATTGTCTCCTGCGTCCTCGCTTCGCGAGAACTTGTTTACAACGGGCCCCGCCGGAAGCGTTGGTGATTCGGGGTCCCCGAAAATTTCCAATTTTTGGGGTGATTCTCCGGGGGTGGACACGTCCTCCAAGGACTTCTGTTTGCAACAGAAACGAATTGCAGATTTGACAGGAGGATTGGGAGTGGACAGCTGGGCGTTTTCAAAGTGTTTTGGAAAGATTCTGTACAATGAAGCAAATCCGGAACTGGCAGCTGCCGTAAAACATAATTTTGAAGTTTTGGGCTGCGATAACATAGTAGTATCCAACAAGTTACTGGAACCCGGAAATTTACAGGACATTCTGGGAGACTTTAAGCCGGACATAATTTACCTGGACCCAGCAAGGCGCTCTGCCACAGGCAAGAAAGTATTCCTTCTGGAAGACTGCCAGCCTGATGTACTAACACTCAAAGAAGAACTTCTGGCCGCAGCACCGCTGCTACTTCTGAAGCTCTCCCCTATGGCCGACATCACCATGCTCCGCCAAAGGCTTGGACAGGAAGTAACTGGCGTTCACGTAGTTGCCTTCGACGGCGAATGCAAGGAACTGCTGGTCCTTATGCAACGCGGCCACACCGGTCCTGCCACCCTAACCATCCACGAGGACGGCACCACCCTATCCTTCCCGGATTATTATTCAGATTCAACCTATGAGTTCACCGGAGAGAGATCCCAACTCTTCGGTGAATCACTCGAAGGAAAAATACTTTACGAACCCGGAAAATCCATAACCAAGGCAGGGCTCTTTGAGTATCCCTGCACCATCGGCTACACCAAACTTGACCGCCACACCCATCTATACATCGCCCCTCCTTCCTATCATCCCGACCAAGCCTCCTGTCATTCCGACCAAGCTTCCTGTCATTCCGACCGAAGTGGAGGAATCTCACTCCCCGGCAAATACTTCAAAATAGAAAAAGTCCTGCCCTTACAGAGCAGAACCATAAAAGAATTAGCCAAGCAGAACATTGCCGCTGAAGTCTCCTGCCACAACATCCCCATCACCTCTGAAGACCTTCGCAAACGCCTTCACACCACATCCAGCGCAACCAATCACATCTTCGCCGCCTCCACTCCCTCCGGCAACATCCTTTTATTTACTTCCATTTTTTAAGCCAATGCTGATAATCAGCCTTAGTTTTTCAAATACTTCAACCAGAAGGCGCGATGCGCAGCAGTATCATGGGCACCCTGATACCCACGATAACCATGCATACCATCAGGATAAATCATAAACTCAAACACCTTCTTCTGACGCTGAAGCTCATCAACAAGCTGAAGAGTATTCTGGAAATGCACATTGTCGTCACCCGTACCGTGAGTCAACATAAGCATGACAGGAGCAACCGCAGCGGCAGAACCGGCATCAGAAGCATAATTGGCAGGATAAGCGGCAACCTGTGAAATAACACGCGTAGCGGCATACCCCTCAGGATTAGTCTGAGGAGTCTCCATGAAGCGCTCAGTATAATGAGTATCATACAGGCTCCAGTCATAAACACCGCCACCGGCAATACCATAATGGAACAAATCCGAATGATTCATAACAAGAAGCGAAGTCATAGTCCCGCCAAAAGAGAAACCCTCCACACCAATCTTGTCACCATCGACATAAGGCAAAGACTTAAGGTACTCAGCCCACTCGCAGAAATCCTGAACCTCCACAACATCAAGCTGACGGTAAATGCAATCCAGTCCGGCACGGCCGTTATGACCGGCAGCACGGCAATCAGCCGTCACCTCAATAATGCCATTCGCAGACCACCACTGGCTGTAGGAATTAGGCTGAAGCCAGCAGTCCTGAACCCGGGGAGTGTCCGGACCGCCATAGATATCAACATGCACGGGGTACTTCTTTGAAGGATCAAAATCCTTTGGATAAACGATATAAGCAGGAAGAACAAAGCCGTCATGAGTAGTTATCGTAACAAGCTTAGGCAAAGCGAAAGTAGAAGCATCATAATCCGGGCCGCGAAGGTCTGAAACCAGGCAGGAACCCTTTGCAGAGAACTTATCCTTGGCCTTAGCCACCCTTTCCGTATTGAAAATCCAAGTCTGGTAAGGCGTGGTGAAATTACTCAGAAGACACACGAAATGCTTTCCGTCAGGAGAAAATGAAACCCTTGCAGCGTCGTAATCCGTATCCGTAAGAGCGGTAATAACGCCCTTCTTGTCAACCTTATAAACACCTGTGCGAACTGTAGACTCCCTGCGGGCGGTAAAATAAACATCACCCTTCTTCTCATCAACACGAAGAAGATTCACTCTCCAGTTGGGGCCGTCGGTCAGGCGGCGCAAAGTCTTGCCATCATAAGAAAGGAAATAAACCTGCTGCCAGCCTGTCTCAAAAGAACGGACCATATACAGGCCCTTCTCCGTGAAAATCATGCCCTCAATCCAGTCCAGCCATGTTTTATAAGTCTCATGATAGATATGGGTCTTTGAACCATCGGATGCTGAAACACTGTACAAATCAAGAGTATTCTGAATGCGGGGCTCCCTTGAGATAAAGAACTCCTTGCTGTCTGCACCCCAGAACGGAATGCCAAAATACTGGTCTTCATTCTCATCGAAGTCTGCCCACACCACTGATGGCCCGTTGCTGACGGAAGAGGCCTTTACGGCAGAAAGGTCGATGATGCCGATGCGAACCTTGGGGTTGGCCTCCCCTGCCTTCGGATAGCGGGTGCGGCTTAGCTTTCCATCCTGGCCGAAGGGAGAGTAAATAGGAAACATCGGCACGGAAGAATTGTCAAACCTGTAGAAGCCAATCTTCCTGCTGTCCGGGCTCCACCAGAACGCACGGTAGCGGGACGGGCGTCCAAGGATTTCCTCATAATAAACCCATGAGGCATAGCCATTCAGAATCAATTCATTACCATCAAATGTAAGCTGAGACTCTTTTCCAGTTGCGATGTCAGCCACCCACAGGTTGTTATCCCTGGTGAAAGCCAGCATCGTGGAGTCAGGGCTGTATGTAAGATTGACGGCACCTTCCGGAGAAAGAGGGAACTTGGTATACTTGGCAGGATATGAAATGCCGCCTTTGCGGTTAAGTTTTACGGCGTCAAGGACAAAATCCTTCGCACCCTTAAAACTGCCGTCATAACTGAAAGCCACCTCATTGCCACTCACCCACTTATACGCCATCGGAATCTCATTAAACTGCTGTCCCGTCGCTGCAATTGCAGCCGCAGCAATCACAAAAATCGAAATGAAAATCTTCTTCATAGATATGCTATTTGAAACACTTATCATTGAAATTAACAAGATAAACCTTTTCAGTAGCCCTTGTAAGCGCCGTGTAAAGCCACCTGAGCTGGTCCCGGTCAAGAACATCCTGCCAAAAAGGATTATCAATAAAAACACACTTCCACTGCCCGCCCTGGGCCTTATGGCAGGTAAGGGCATAGGCATACTTAATCTGCAATGCGCTGAAATAAGAGTCTTCCTTCACTGCCTCATAACGCTTTCTCTTGGAAGTAATATGAGCGTAATCCTCATTAACCCCGGAATACAAAGCATTCTGCTGCTCATAAGTAAGGGCCGGAGTCTCTGAAGAAAGGGCATCCAGGCAAACCTTAACCGACATTTCCTCCCCGTCATAATCCGGGAAAGACAAGCGGGCGGTAGCAAAATGAAGCCCATACCTCTCTTCATAACGCCCAATCTTAAGCAAATCAGCGACATCGCCATTGGCAATGAAACCGATATTCTGCACCCTTTCCGGGAGCTGATAGCAATTCTTTACAACCATCAGCTTATCGCCCTTCACCAAATCCTCCTCCTTATACTGAATCTTCGCCCTGATACCGGCGTTATACCTATTCGCCATTTTGTTCGAGCGGCACAGAACCATAGTCTCACCATCGCCGTAACGGCCATAGGCATCATACAGCACATCCAGCAAATCTCCCCCCGTAATACGCTCAATATCAGTAAAATGCCTGGTGGAAAGATTAAGTTCCGACATTGGAAGGGAATAAGCCCCCTCCTCAAACAAAACCTCACGCAACCTTGTAGCATTTGCAAGGATGCCGGACTCTGCACTCTGGCGTACAACCGTTGTCATAGAGGCGAACTCTGTACCTCCGAAGCCGGCCATCACAGCCTCATTCAAAGCAGGACTGTCATCCAGTCCGACGGGCGGCAGCTGCGCCTTGTCACCAACCAGAAGGAGTTTGCAAACGGCACCGGAACGCACAAATCCAATCAAATCAGACAGAAGATCCCCGGTGCCGAACATATTGCTACCATCGCCCTGCGCTCCACCTATCAAGGAAGCCTCATCCACAATAAAAAGGGTGCGGACAGCCTTGTTGGGTGAGATGGAAAACAAGCCCAGGCCGTTGTCCCCGACGGATTTCTGCCTGTAAATATGCTTGTGAATTGTGAAAGCCTGACGTCCTGAATAATTAGCTATAACTTTTGCAGCGCGGCCTGTAGGAGCCAGGAGCACATACTTTGTATGGAATGCCTCAAGGGTTTTTACAACAGCGGCAAGCATGGTGGTCTTTCCGGTTCCGGCAAAACCTGACAGCACCATTATATCACTGTCGTCACTTGTCACAAAACCCGCAATCTGCCCAAGACAACGGTCTTGGCAAGCCGTAGGAGCGAAGCCAAGATTATCCAGAAAACCATTATACAACTGCTCCGACCTGCTTATCATACGCCGCATTAATTATCAGCATCGGCCTTGCGGACGAACTTCTTGTTTCTTTTCAAAAGTATAGAGAGGGCGGCTATCACGGGATAAATCTCCAGTCGCCCGAGCAACATATCAAGAGTATAGATAAACTTCACCATCGATGGCTCGCAATTATAATTGCCCGCAGAGCCGATTTCTCCAAGAGCCAGTCCCACATTCGCAAGCGATGCGATGGTGCCGGAAAGTGCATTATAATTATTTGTACCGAAGATAAGGCACAGCACCATCGATATAACTATAAAAAGCAGGAATATGGTTATATACAGGATATGCGGGAACACCTCTTCATCGCTGAAGAACTTATCTCCAACCTTTATTTTGTTTACCGATGACGGATTGATGGTACGACGGATCTGCCTGGACATCGCCTTAACCAGATAGAGCATGCGGTCGCTTTTTATACCGCCGCTGGTAGAGCCGGACATACCGCACTGGATACCCACAAACATCAGGATAATGCAAGGCAGAAGCGGCCACAAGCTGTTGTCACTGATTGCGAAGCCGGTCGTAGAGGCGTAAGCCGATACCTGGAAGACTCCGCTCATGAAGGCATCGCCCCAAGTCTTCTCAATACCCTCAATCTTAAGGGAGAAGGCCACTATCAAGGCACATACTGCAATCGTGGTTATATAGAATCGCAGCACCTTGTTCTTAAGCGGCTTGAAAGACCGGGTCACGAAAACCATGAAAATGATGCCAAAATGGATGGAGCCGACAATCATGAAGATAATTGTGATGATATTGATTGCCGGCGAATGGAAGGCGGCGATTGACAGGTTCTTTGTACTGAAACCGCCGGTTGCGCATACGCTGAAGGCATGATTGATGGCATCGAATGGGCTCATGCCGGCAATCCAATATGCAAGGAAGGCGCTTACCGCAAGACCTATGTAAACATAAGTGAAAATATACACTGTCTTGTTAGCCCGGGCCATATATCCGTCCTTGGAAAGTTTGGATAACTCCATATTGGCAAGACGCAGCTTGACAGGGCTTGAAGATGGTATAATCAGAAGCAGGAAGACAACTACTCCCAAACCACCGATGAAATGGGTGGAAGACCGCCAGAAAAGAAGGCTGTCCGGGAGGGCTTCTATGTTTTCAAGTATGCTTGAGCCGGTGGTTGTAAAGCCGGAAACACTTTCAAACCAGGCATTTATGACTGTAAAAGGCCCGCCCCACAAAAGGTAAGGCAGCATTCCGAAGATGAAAGACAGCATCCATGACAGGAATATGATAAGGTAGCCGTCCTTAAGGGTTATGACCTCATTATGCCTTACGAAAATAAAGGGGAAAGCACCTGCAATGAAGGTGATAGTAAAACTGATAAGAAGGGCAGCCAAAGCGCTGTCGTGACCGTTCTTCAGGGAAACAATCACAGACAAAAACATGAACAATGCACTCACCAGAAGTGCAAAGCCCACATTGCGCGATATGACTTTAAGGTTCATTTCAGATTACTAAGACTTGTCACTGCGAAGCATCTTGATGCGCCGCCTGAGCTGGAGGTTTTCCTGGGTAATCTCAGAGATATTGTCACTTAGTTCCTTTAACTGGTCATCTCCTTCAAATTCAGTTGTATACGCCTTCCCGAAGGAGCGGTAATTCCTTAGCGAGGACAGCATTTTATAAATTGGAGTGACGTAGTATACAGACAGGAAGAACAGCAGCAAAAGGACCAGAAGAAGGCCTACGGCAACTGCCACGGCACCGGGGATGATACTGCGGTAGAAGCCCCTCTCAAAAGTAGCCGAGTTTCGCTGCAACTCATTGTAAATGGCGGTGTTAAGTACATCAATATCGCCGTGAAGGCGGTTGTAAACCGGCTGAAGGCGCTCAAAGTACCATGACCTTGAATCAATGAAATCGGCTTCCAGGACATTCGGAAGCTCAAGGGAAGTAAGCATATAGGCGCTCCATGAATACTCAACGGAGTCTGCAAGATTCTGCATGTTTATGGAGCTGAGCGAGGTCCTGAGGCTGTCGCAGTGAGCAAGGAACTCCGAACGGTTGAAGTCCGGAAGGTCATTGTTGTCCTCATCGCCAATAACGGCCAGGATATTGAGGTTGTAAGCATCTGTCACGTTCGCCAGCTTCTGGGCAGCGTTGATACTTTCAATATTGTCCGCAATAAGGTCTGACACATAATTGCTCATTCCCCTGTACTCAAATACAGAGATGATGGTTGAGACCAGCAGTATAGCGGCAATCGCAGTAAGGCTCATCGTAATCTTACCGCGCATCGTCAGCTTAAGCTTGCCAAGTATTTTCTTAAGTCTTGCCATATTCACAAGAATTGCATCTTTGCAAATATAATAAGAATTTTCCTCCTAAAGAACATTCATGCTCTGTTCGCGCATCTTTTCCAGTTCATCCTTCATTTTGACGACGCACTTCTGGATGCCTGAATGATTTGCTTTTGAGCCTGTGGTATTAATTTCACGGCCGATTTCCTGAATGATGAATCCAAGTTTCTTGCCAGGATAGACCTCCCCTTCCATAGTCTCCAGGAAATACTTGCAATGCTGGCGCAGGCGAACCTTTTCCTCATTGATGTCAAGCTTCTCTAAATAGAAAATCATTTCCTGCTCAAAACGCTGAGGGTCAACTTTTTGCTCAAGTTCATCCAAGTTATGCTTTAGCTTGGTGCGAACAGCTTCTATACGCTCCTGCTCAAAGCCTTCCACCTGCTCGTAAAGAGCCAGTATATTGGCAATACGGCTGCGGATATCAGCATCAAGGACGGCACCTTCCCTGTCACGGTAAGCCTCTACGGCAGAAAGAGCCTTGTCAAAAACTTCATCAATCAGAGGATAGTCCTCCTCCGTCACAAGTTCAGCCTTCCTTGAATCAAGGACATCCGGCAGACGAAGAAGCGAAGACAGGATAAGGCCATCATTCTGCTGAAGGTCAATCTCCTCTTTGGCGGCAAAATCCCTTAGCTGCCCGAGATAAGAGGCCAGCAGTTCTGAATTGATGGGATGTGCAAGCTTATCCGGCTGCTGCTCAAGGGTGATATATACGTCGATGGTTCCCCTTTGCAGCCTCTGCGCTATAAGGGAACGTATTGCCAGTTCCTTCTCTTTTGGAAGGGCCTGCGATTTGATGTTGATATCGGCGGTTTTGCCGTTAAGTGTTCTTATCTCTACCGTCATTTTGCAGCCGGACGAAAGTATTGCTTCCGCCTTGCCGTATCCAGTCATTGATTTTACTGTATGCATACCTTTTTTAATGCTAAAACCGGAACAGGGAGTATCCGAGTTCCGGTAATAAACAAAGAAAATCTTCAACTATTTGATGATACCCTGCTCTTTGAAAATCTTCGTCAGGATTGCTACCGCCCTGTCTACCTGCTCATTGGTATGGGTTGCCATGAGGGCGAAGCGAACCAGAGTATCCTGAGGAGCGCATGCCGGAGGTATTACTGAATTGATGAACACTCCATTCTTGAATGCCTCTGCGGTTACAATGAAGGTCTTCTCCAAATCCCTTACATAAAGAGGAATGATAGGGCTCTCTGTATCTCCAATCTCGAAGCCGGCCTCACGGAAACGGCTTAGGGCGTAGTTGGTAACCTTCCACAATGCCTCTATGCGCTCAGGCTCATTCTGGATGATATGAAGGGCCTCAAGTGCGCTGGCTGTTGCTGCGGGAGTACATGACGCGCTGAAGATGTAAGTTCTTGCTGTATGACGCAAATAATTGATAATTACGCTGTTGGCTGCGATGAAACCGCCGATGGATGCGAGAGACTTGCTGAAGGTACCCATTATAAGGTCTACCTGGTCTGTAAGGCCGAAGTGGTTGCATACACCGCGTCCCTGCTTGCCGAATACGCCAAGTCCGTGAGCTTCATCCACCATGACGACTACGTTCTTGAATTTCTTCTTGAAGTCTACGATTTCAGGAAGCTTGGCAAGGTCTCCTTCCATGGAGAATACACCGTCAACTACGATAAACTTGACAGCATCGTCCGGAAGTTTGCTGAGCGTACGCTCAAGGTCTGCCATGTCATTATGCTTATAATGGAGGGCCTTGGCGAATGAAAGCCTGCGGCCGTCAACTATTGAAGCATGGTCCCTGTCATCACAGATAATATAGTCATCCTTTGTAAGAAGCTGGGGAATCACACCTGAATTAACCGTGAAACCAGTAGCGAAGCACAAAGCCTCGTCTTTTCCTACAAAAGCAGCGAGTTCTTTCTCAAGCTTGACATGTATATCAAGGGTTCCGTTCAAAAAACGGGAACCAGCGCAACCGGAGCCGTATTGACGCATAGCCTTGATGCCGGCTTCAATTACACGCTCATCACCGGTAAGGCCGGTATAAGCGTTGGAGCCGAACATAAGGACAGGATGGCCTTCCATCTCTACCTCTGTGCCCTGCTTGCTCTCAATCTCCCTGAAATAAGGATATATACCCTTCTGCATCATTTTCTGGGGAAGAGTATATTTCGCTAATCTTTCTTCTAAAAGGTTCATAATCTATGGTCTTAGTAACATGCAAATATAGCACATTCATTTTAAATCGCAAAACACATGTTTATTTTTTAGCTATTGAAACGATACAATAAAAATAATAGCGTATATACAGGCCTATGTGTGACAAATTATTGCTATATTTGACGGATAAAATGAATTATAAATATGGAAGAGAACGTCAATAACGAAACCAGGAAACTGAATTTCCTTGAAGAAATCATTGAGAAAGACCTCGCAGAAGGGAAAATGGACAGCATCATGACACGTTTCCCTCCGGAGCCTAACGGTTATCTTCACCTTGGCCATGCCAAAAGTATCTGCCTTAACTTCGGTCTGGCACAGAAATACGGCGGCAAGACCAACCTCCGCTACGATGACACCAACCCTGTCAAAGAAGATGTGGAGTATGTAGACTCCATCAAAGAAGATATCAAATGGCTTGGCTTCCAATGGGATAAGGAACTCTATGCATCAGATTACTTCGACCAGCTCTACCAGTGGGCGGAAGACCTTATCCAGCGCGGACTGGCTTACGTAGACGATCAGACCCAGGAAGAAATCCGTGCAGGCCGCGGAACCATCGACACTCCCGGAACAGACTCTCCTTACAGGAACCGCAGCGTTGAAGAGAATCTTCGCCTTTTCAGGGAGATGCGTGACGGAAAATATGCCGATGGTGAAAAGGTCCTTCGTGCAAAGATAGACATGGCTCATCCCAACATGATGTTCCGTGACCCTCTTCTTTACAGGATCAAACATGCCTCACACCACCGCACAGGTGACAAATGGTGCATTTATCCCATGTACGATTACACCCACGGCCAGTGTGACTCCATAGAGCATATCACCCATTCCATCTGCACACTTGAGTTCGATGTTCACCGTCCCCTGTACGACTGGTTCATTGAGACTCTTGGCATCTATCCCAGCCATCAGTACGAGTTTGCCCGCCTGAACCTCACCTATACCCTTATGAGCAAGCGCAAGCTGCTTGAACTGGTTCAGAAGCAGATTGTTTCCGGTTGGGATGACCCTCGCATGCCTACGCTTTGCGGAGTTCGCAGGCGCGGTTATACTGCCGAGGCCCTGAAGATGTTCTGTGACAAGATTGGTGTTTCCAAGCGTGACCAGCTCATGGACATCCAGCTTCTGGAATGGTGTGTAAGACAGGACCTTAACGCCAGCAGCAACCGCTATATGGTTGTTCAGGAGCCTGTTAAGGTTACAATTACAAACTGGCCTGAAGGCAAGGTTGAGTGGTTCGACTGCCCTCTTAACCCCGCAGAGCCTGAGGGTGCAACCCGCAAGGTTCCCTTCACCGGAGAGCTTCTCATAGAGAAGGCAGACTTCATGGAGGATGCTCCCAAGAAGTTCTTCCGCCTGAAACCTGACGGTGAGGTCCGCCTCAAATACACCTACATCATCAAGTGCAATGAGGTTATCAAGGATGCCGATGGTAACGTAGTTGAGCTCAAGTGCACCTACGATCCTACCACCCGTCCCGGAGGAGACCCTTCACAGTGGCGTTCCGTTAAGGGCACAATTCACTGGGTATCAACTGCTTTCGCAAAAGAGATTGAGCTCCGCAACTACGACCGTCTCTTCACTCTTGCCGATATGTCCCAGGTTCCTGAGGACAAGGATTACAAGGACTTCCTGAATCCGGAGTCCCTTATTATGGGCAAGGGTTGGGCCGAGCCTGCCCTTATTGACGACAACTCCGGAATTGCCGTTCAGTTTGAGCGTACAGGTTACTACTTCAAAGACAAGGACAGCACTCCTGAACATCCAGTCTTCAACAAGACAGTAGCCCTCAAGGACTCCTACAAAGTTGAATAATAAGAATGACGGCTACACGGCCGTCATTCTTATTATTCCTTCATTGATTGAAATTTCCACAGGGGCTTTTATGGCAGGAAGTTCCAGCAGAGGGAACATCGTACCCTGAATCTGGAGCATCAGCCTGTGGCCGGGCATGAAATGATGGGCGATATCTGTCAGTTCGACGGTAAGCTGATATTCCTTTCCGGGTTCTGCCGGTTCAGGAGCGCTGAACGAGTTACGGTATCTTAAAGGCTTTGCGCCGATTCTGACAGGAAGCTGATAACCGTCCGGGCGAACGTCAATAAGCTTGACAATAATATCGGCATCCGGCTGGTCTACAGTCATGGATAGGTTCACAGTTACCTTTCCGTACACCTTCAAAGGCTCCTTCAGTTTATCTGTAGAATAGACATAAACATCAGGCCGGCGGGAGGCGAAACGCTGGTCTGCCACAAAGGCTTCCCGCGAGAAATATTCCAGAATGCCATCTGTATAAGGGACTGCGCGCAAAGGATTTGAAATAATTGAGCCGGAAGGCAGCGTAATTTCCACTCCTCTTCCTACCGGAGGCCACTGTTCCATCCTCATCCAGTCCGGGCGGGCGTTGATAATAGATGATTTACCACGGGCCCGGCTCCCGGCAGCATCGGCATCAGGCATTGTCTCCCCGGAAGGGAGAATGTTAACTTTTGCCGGCAACGAAGGTTTGCCATTCAGGTAATGCTCGAAGAAAGGGAATTCCACCTGCTCACGGAAGTATTCGGCGGACCAAGGGGTGAACCATACATCGCCGATGTTCCTGTACCAGGACTTTTTCCATGCTCCGTGATACCAGGGGCCAGCGCACAGAAATACTTCTGTATCAGGTGCTTGAGCCCTTAGCTTACCGTAAACTTCAAAGGGGCCGTAGCAATCTTCAGCGTCATAAAATCCTGCTACTATGAGAAAGGCCGGGAATTTGCCACCGGGCAAATTTTGCGGTTTTAAAGCCGATGCTGCATTGCGCTGCTGCCAGAAGTCATCGTAGTCAGGGTGACTAAGCATTTCATCTACAAAAGGCAGTTTGTCCTTAAGGCTTGCCATCGGACGTCTACTGGCATTCATAAAGGCATCATACAAGTCGCCTTCAGGAAGGTCTGCAACAGGCTTGGGCCAGCGGCCGCCGGGGCCTTTTCGCGTCTTGAAAAATGACGCGCCAAAAGGATAAAGCGGCAACTGGGTAATGCCAGAAATATGGGCATCGTCGCCCATAAACCAGTCTGTTACAGGGGCTTGAGGAGAGACGGCTTTAAGTGCAGGATGACCGCTAAGAGAAGCCATCGTCGCATAAAAGCCGGGGTAAGACATGCCTTTTACGCCAACTTTTCCGTTAGTGCGGCAATTGGCCAGCAACCATTCTATAGTATCGTACGTATCTGTTGCCTCATCTACCGGGCCTGGTTCACTTCCGCTAATCTGGCCTGGAGTCTTGCCAGAGACGAATGGCCTGACGTTTTCAAATTCCCCTTCGCTCATAAACTGGCCCCGGACATTCTGGAACACAATAATGTACCGCGCTGCTGCAAAAAGGTTCATGTACGTCCTTAAGTCCTTAGTGAAAGTCTTTCCATAAGGATTCAGCGGGAACGGCGTACGAATCATAATCACCGGATGAACGCCAGCCTCCCCTGTCCCGGGGTCTGCACCATCCACCGGCTCATACACAGCCGTATACAACCTCACCCCATCCCGCATCGGCACCATCACCTCCCGCTTGGAGTAATTATCCTTCAGAAACCTAACTGTAACCTTTTCTGCCATACAAGTACATTTTTCTGCTAATATAGCAATTTTCTGCCATATACACCAAAGCACAGCCCTCCCAAGAGGCGTGGCCACCCATGGCCTCGTAAATGGGGGGACCAAAGTGCGGCCGTCAGGCCCACGTATGGTGGGATGAGCGAAGCGAACCGGATTGGGAGGGCTGTGCTTTGGTGTGCCATGGACATTAAAAAGGCCACCGTTTCCGGCAGCCTTTGTGGATGGTCATAAAGTAAAGCTTACTTTGTGATGCAAATGCATTTTGAAGCGACTTCGTTACTTCGTAATAACCTTAGCCATTTCAAGAACTTTGTTGCTGTAACCCCACTCGTTGTCGTACCAAGCGCAAACCTTTACGAAGGTAGGATCAAGCTGGATACCAGCCTTCTCATCGAAGATGGAAGTACGAGCGTCGTTGCGGAAGTCTGTAGAAACGACAGCCTCGTTGGTGTAACCGAGAACACCCTTGAGTTCGCCCTCAGAAGCCTCTTTCATTGCAGCGCAAATCTCATCGTAAGAAGCAGCCTTTGCAAGCTCTACGGTAAGGTCAACGAAGGAAACGTCTGATGTAGGAACGCGGAGGCTCATACCGGTAAGCTTACCATTGAGCTCAGGGAGAACCTTACCAACAGCCTTTGCTGCACCTGTTGAAGAAGGGATGATATTCTCAAGAATACCACGGCCACCACGCCAATCCTTCTTTGAAGGACCGTCAACGGTCTTCTGGGTAGCGGTTGCAGCGTGAACGGTAGTCATAAGGCCACGGACAACACCGAACTTGTCATTGAGAACCTTGGTGATAGGAGCAAGGCAGTTGGTGGTGCAAGATGCGTTGGAGATGATGGTCTGGCCAGCGTAAGTCTTGTGGTTAACACCGTAAACGAACATAGGAGTAGCATCCTTTGAAGGAGCAGACATGATAACCTTCTTGGCACCAGCCTTGATATGTGCAGATGCGAGTTCCTCTGTGAGGAAGAAACCGGTAGACTCAACAACAACGTCTACGCCAAGAGCACCCCAAGTAATGTTTGCGGGATCCTTCTCTGCGAAAACCTGAATCTTGTTACCGTCAACGATAAGGTAGTTGCCGTCTACTTTGATATCATGCTTGAACTCACCATGAACAGAGTCATATTTGAGCATATATGCAAGATAATCAGCATCAAGAAGGTCATTGATACCAACAACCTGAATATCAGATGCGAAGTTTTCTACAGCTGCACGGAATACCATACGACCGATACGGCCAAATCCGTTAATACCAAGTTTTACCATTTGTTTTTTTGTTATTAAGTTTAACTATAATTATAAAATCTTCTATTTAGGGACTGCAAATTTAACTAAAATATCATACCTTTGCAAACAAAAAAAACATTAATCGTTTAAATACCAATGATTAACGGAAAATTAAACATACTTATCACCAACGACGACGGCTATAACGCCAAGGGAATCAGGGTACTTGCAAGAATAATGTCAAGATTCGGAAACGTCAGCGTCATCGGCCCCAAATTCCATCAGTCCGGAATGGGAATGGCGGTAAGCATCGGCATAAAAAAACTGGCTTACAAGGACTTGGGAGAGTATGACGGCTGCCACTGGGCCTATCTGGATTCTACCCCGGCAAGTTGCGTCAAGTACGGTATCAACTTCGGAGACCCTAAGCCGGACGTAGTCATCAGCGGTATCAACCATGGTTCCAATGCAGCCACAGCAGCCTGCTATTCCGGCACCCTGGGCGCCGTGATGGAAGCAGCCCTCAATGGCATCCCCGGCATCGGAGTCTCCATCGACAACATTCATCCGGATGCAGATTTCTCCAACGTGGAAAAATACTTCCCCGCCATATTCGAAGACCTTTACAACCGCAGCAAAAACGCCCCATTCGGCGTCTACTACAACGTCAACTTCCCTGATTTAAAGGACACTAAAGGCATACGCACAGGCCATATGGGTTTAGGCCGATGGGTAAAGGAATTCACTGATTGGAATCCCGATATTTACAGGCGCCTTGGCATGACGATGGAGATGTTCAGCTCGCAGATGAACAAAGAGGAAGACGGAGAGAAATACTATATGATGATAGGAACATTCATCGACAGTGAGAACAACACTCCCCTCTCTGACCATCATCTTGTAAGGGACGGATACATCTCCGTCACCGCCCATAACATCATGACCTCCGACCCCACTGAAACCGCCGCCCTAAAAGAGGATTCGACATTGAACAAGGATTTTTAAAATAATGAAGTATTACATCATAGCTGGCGAAGCATCCGGAGACCTTCACGGCTCCAACCTCATGAAAGGCCTTTTTGCTAAAGACCCGGATGCCGACATACGCTTCTGGGGAGGCTCCCTCATGGATGCAGTATCAAAAGCCAACCGCCCTGGAGTTAACGCGCTTGTAAAAGATTACAAAGAAGGCGCAATCATGGGCTTCAAAGATGTAATACTAAAAGCCGGGACAATACTTTCCAACCTCAAGAACTGCAAAAAAGACATACTTTCCTGGGCACCCGACGTAGTAATCCTGATTGACTACCCCGGATTCAACCTGAAAATAGCCGAATTCGCACATAACCACGGACTCAAAGTATTCTGGTACATTGCCCCGAAGGTTTGGGCCTCACGTGAAGGCCGAATCGCCAAGATTAAAAAATACGTAGACCGGCTCTTCATTGTCTTCCCCTTCGAGAAGCCGTATTTCGATGCGAAGGGTGTTCCCTACATTTATTGCGGCAATCCGCTGATGGATGCGATGGAAGAGGAGTCCCATGCTCCTGAAGAAGCCTGCGGGCAGCCATATATTGCCATGCTTGCCGGCTCAAGGAAAGGAGAAGTCAAGTCCATGATGCCTGTTTTCAAGGAAATAGCAAACCGCCTTTCAGCTACTCCCGGATATGAGAATTATAAATTCCTAGTGGCAGGAGCGCCGTCCCGCAGCATTGAAGACTATGCCCCTTGGACTGGAGGCGACAGCAAACTTGAAGTTGTCTTTGGAAAGACACAGCGAATTATTCGCCACGCTGCAGCAGCAGTTGTGAATTCAGGCACGGCTTCTCTGGAGACGGCTATTGCCGATACTCCCCAGGTCGTTGTATACGCCACCAGCGCCATCAATGCGGCAATTGCCAGAAGAATTATCAAGGTCAAATATATCAGTCTTGGAAATCTTATTGCTAACAGGCTTGTTTTCAAGGAGTTGTTGCAGGAAGATTTCAATGCCGCCAAGGTGACGGAAGAAGTTATCCGGCTAACTTCCGACCAGGACTATATCCGCTCCATGAAAACCGGCTACCTGGAAATCCGCAGCCTCCTCGGCGGCCGCGGCGCCTCCGAAAAAGTCGCCGCCGCCATGCTCTCCGAACTAAACCTGAAGTAATAATCCGACATCGGCCTTCTGGCCGACAACCCAGACAACATCGCCAACAACAAAAGGAATATCAACCGCAGGCTGGTACAATTTGCCATCCTTAGTCTCCACCCCCGCGATAAGGCAATGATAATCCTTGCGAATACCACACTCCTTAATAGTCTTGCCATTGAAAGGAGAATTCTCATGAATAATAACCTGGCGAAGAACCATCTCACTGCGAGCCGCAACATCCTCATCCAAAGCCCTGCCACTTGACTTAAGCTCACGAGAGAAAACCTCCATATCAGTATCCGTACCAATAACCTGAAGCACATCCTGCGGGAAAACATGCTCATGAGCCTCCGGCACATTAATCCTCACATTCCCGCGAAGAATTGAAGCCACATGAATACTGAAGCGGCGCCCCAGATTCAGCTCCGCAAGAGTCTTTCCAGCCCACTCTGAATCACCTGGCACAGTAAAATCAGCAAAATGCAAATCCTTGGAAATCAGACGGGAAGCATACTCCGGCTGCTTCTGTCCAAGATACTCGGCCTGAACATCACGGGCCCTGAGGTTATCCTTGAAGTTACTCTCAATCCTGAGGGACTGGCGACGGATAAGCCGGCTGCTCAAAATAAAGATAACCGCAGCGAAAGCCAAAAGGAAAATAGGAATTCCCCTCAGATGGAAAAGACTGTAAAGGACATAGAACACAAAGCCCATCGCAATAAGGAAACGGACAATCACTATCGCCACAAGAAGCGGCATATAATTACGGTTCTCTCCCCACAGCTTCTTGAAATCATCTGAAAACGTATGCCTGAGGCTTATCGTATAAATAAAAGGTCCCAGCACAATCAATATTCCCAATGCCGACAGTGCCTTGCCGACGGTTCCGGGGAGGATACTGTCCATCAGCGGAACAAACCACAGGAAAGCCAGGGCAGTGATGGCGAATGCGACAATTCCGTATATAAGCACCGTCGTAACAGTAGACCTGAGATACTTCCGCCAGCTGCTGTCATCCTGGGCTGCGGAGGAAGAGCCACGGTCAGCAACCCGGTTCGCTAAATCCAGCCATTTCTTAGGCAAACGCTTGCTAAGGAGGCCGTAGAACGGCTCCGCAAGACGTATCATATACGGAGTCAGGAAGATTGTAATGACCGACACAGCCACCACGATAGGGTAAAGGAAATCGCTCGTAACCTTCAGGGACTGGCCAAGGGCCGCAATAATGAATGCGAATTCTCCAATCTGGGTAAGGCTGAATCCGCACTGGACGGCAGTCTTAAGGGGCTGTCCGGACAGTAGTACGCCAAGGGTAGCGAAAGTAGCCTGGCCCACTATTACCGTAAGGGTAATAAGAATTATAGGCAATGCATACTGGGCAATCATGGCAGGGTCTACCATCATTCCAACAGACACAAAGAATATAGCCCCGAAGAGGTCCTTTACAGGATTTACAAGCTTGTCAATCCTTTCTGCTTCAATAGTTTCCGCAAGTATAGAGCCCATGATAAAGGCGCCGAAGGCGGCAGAGAAACCCATAGCGGCAGCGAACACCACCATACCGAAGCAAAGTCCAAGGGCGACGACAAGAAGGGTCTCACCGGTAAGCAGTTTCCTGGCCCACTTCAGGAAAATAGGGATGATGTACAAGCCTACCACAAACCACAGGATCAGGAAGAAAGCAAGTTTGGCAATGCTCTGGACAAGCTCAAAGCCATTAACGCTGTTGCTCACTGCAATGGTGGACAAAAGCACCATTAGCACAACCGCAAGGATATCTTCAAGAATAAGGATGCTTAGAACAAGTCCCGTAAACTGCTTCTTGCGAAGTCCAAGGTCATCAAAGGCCTTGTAAATAATTGTAGTAGAAGACATTGCAATCATTCCACCAAGGAAAAGAGCATCCATCTTCTGCCAGCCGAAAGCTGTACCCAGGGTAAAGCCCAGGAAAATCATTCCGACAATGATTACCAGGGCCGCCACAACGGCCGTCCCACCTACTTTAAGTATTTTCTTGAAGCTGAATTCCAGGCCAAGGGCAAACAAAAGGAAGATTACACCAATGTCTGACCACAGGTGAACATTCACCGTATCAACCACGGAAGGGAGCAAACCAAAATGAGGACCTGCCAGAAAACCCGCAACGATATAGCCCAGGACAAGCGGTTGTCCCAGCTTCTTGAAAATAAGAGTCATCGCGCCGGCAAAAATAAGAATCAGAGCAAGGTCCTTTATCATTGGTTCAAGTTCACCCATATTTAGTATTGCCTTTCTCCGAAGATAGCCGTGCCTATTCTTACTATAGTTGAACCATAGCGGATAGCCAGTGGCCAGTCTCCGGACATTCCCATGCTCAGCTCAGTGAAACTGTCGAGCAGAGGGAATTCCCTGTTAATCAATTGTTTAAAGTCACTCAGTCTCTTGAAATCTGCACAAACGACAGATTCATCGTCCGTATTTGTTGCCATACCCATGATGCCGCGCAAGCGGACTCCGGTCCACTCCTGCTTGAGCAACGACAGAATCTCATCTTCTGAAAAGCCCTGTTTGGTTTCCTCCGCAGCAACATGAAGTTCCAGAAGGACATCGGTTTTCCGGCCGTTTTCAAGTCCCCATCGGTTCACAGCCTCCAGAAGGTGCAATGAATCAATGGATTCAACCATCGACACATAAGGAAGGACCATTTTTAGTTTGTTAGTCTGGAGATGGCCGATGAAATGCCAGCAGATGTCATCAGGAAGAGCCTTTGCCTTAGCCATAAACTCCTGCGGACGGCTTTCCCCGAAAACCCTCTGCCCGGCGTTGTAGGCTTCCATAACAGCTTCTGCCGGGTGGAATTTTGAAACTGCCACCAGGCGAACCCCTGATGGCAGTTTATCAAGTATGGCTCTTAATTTATCTTCTAGCATTTCTCATCTGCTGCTGTTGCATCTTCTGAGCCTCTTCCAGCCTCTGCTGCCATTTGCTCTTAGGCATAGGCTTGCCCTCTGTAGCCTTAAGGCGTGCATATACATCTTCCGGCTTCACAACCCACTTGCGGATAACCCAGGTGGTTATCATAGTGATGATATTGGAAAGCAGATAGTAGTAGCTAAGACCGGAAGAAAGATTGTTACAAATGACGAACATCATGATAGGCATGAAATACATGGTCATGAAGCGCATCATCTTGCCGTTGGGGTCATTGCTTGACATCTGTGTCTGGGTCAGTTTCGTATAGAAGAACATTGAAACCGCCATGAGCAGGGCAAAGAGGGAAAGATGGTCTCCGATAAGCGGAATGCTGGTGCCGAAATTCAGGATTGAATCATAGGCGCTGAGGTCTTCCGCCCAAAGGAAAGGCTGCTGGCGAAGTTCGATGGAAGCAGGGAAGAATCGGAACATTGCCCAGAGAATCGGGAACTGGAGCAACATCGGAAGGCATCCTCCCATCATGCTGGCACCGGCCCGTTTATACAGGGCCATAGTGGCCTGCTGCTTCTTCATGGCATCCTCCGGCTTCGGATATTTTGCATTTATCTTCTCAACCTCCGGTTTCAGGATCTGCATCTTTGCCGATGATGAGAAGGACTTGAATGACAACGGGAACACCACAATCTTGATAAAAATAGTCATCAGGAGGATGATGATACCGAAGTTCAGGTTAAAACCATTGAGGAAGTCGAATACAGGAATGATGACGTACCTTGTGAACAGGCCGATGATACTGCCGCCCAGAGGGATGGTCTTCTCATACTTCTGGTCAAGGGACTTAAGGCCGTTGTAATTGTTGGGGCCGAAATAGAACTCGTGCTCGAACACCCTTTCCTGGGAAGTTAGGTCAAGTTCCTTCTTGAAGCGGGCTCCGCAAGCCATGAGGTTATGACCGGGCTCATTCTCAGGAACATAGGCAACGGCAGACTGAAGAGCGTCGAAGTTGTCCTTTGCCCTGAAAATAGCAGAGAAGAACTGCTGGTGATATGCAAGCCAGGATATCTTGGAATTAACACTGACATTGCCGTTGCGTCCCTTTGCAAACTCCTCAGGATCATCGTCACCGTCAAGACGGTAGGCCGCAAGGGAATACTGCATCTCGTTGCGGTAGCCTTTTTCCATCCTTGGAACGATAACATTCCAGTCTACGTCAAATGAATAAACATTCTTGGGAATGTCAAGATTCACAAAAGACAGCGTGTTGTCTACCAGGTAAGAGTCTTTCTTCAGCGTATATGCCTGCTCTATGTAACCGCCACCAGCGAAAGGAAGACGCATTACAACGGAAGAGTCAGTGGCGCTGGCTACCTCGAAGTTAAAGTCTTTGGTATTGACAAGTTCGTTAACGTAAATAGCTACATTATAAGTACTTGCGTTAGGTGTAGCGGCACAGTTGAAAAGGTAAAGGTCACTCTTGTCATAATTGGTGTAATCCTTTACATGGGCGGAATAAGGCTGACCGCCCTTTGTCGTAAGGGTAACCTCCAGTTTCTCATTTGACAGGGTAACAAGCTGAGCCTGGGCGGACTCATCTGATGCCTTAATAAGAAGGCTGTCCTTAAAGGCGGGGCCCTGGGCTGTGGTTTCTTCTACAACCGGGGCATCCTCCTTGATGACTCCTGCGGCAATGAGGGAATCCCTCTCTGCCTTCGCCACTGAATCTGCCTTTCTCTGTACCTGTTCGATGGAATCCCTGACGTGCTTTTGCGCAAGCATTGAAGCACGCTGCTTCTCCATCTGGTTTGACTGAATCACCATGAAGCCAATCATGATGGCGGCGATGAGGACCCAGCCTATAACGGTATTTTTCTTCATTTCAAATCAGTTTGATGAATAAATTCTACTCCTCTGACTCATTTGAGCCTTCCTCCAGCTTGAGGATTTTAGCCTCAAGTTCCTTGAGCTCTGCACGGTATCCTTCAATCTTCTCCTGCATCTGGCGGATAAGAGGTTCAGAATTCTTGGATGCTGCAAAGAAGCCTATATTGTTCTCACAGGTCTGGGCTTCCTGCTGCAGGCGGTTGTACTGCTGAATGAGTTTATCCTTCTCTGACAGAGTCCTCTGTCCTTTGGGAGCGCCCTTGCCGGAATTCTGGCGGCTTCCGCGTCCGTTACCGCCGAGCAGCTCGCTGAATTTCTCTTCGAGAGCCTCACGGTAAGCCTTGTTGATGGCGTCTTTCTCACGGAAAGGAACAAAGCCGATGGCGTTCCACTTCTCCTGATATGACTGGAGGAGATCCTTCATGAGAGCCTTGTCCTCTGAAGGCTCCATAGCCTTGATTTCCTCTACCAGGGCCTTCTTAGCGCGGAGATTCTCGCGGAATCCGGACTCACTCTTGGCATTCTCTTCCTTGCGGGCGAAGAATTCGTCGCATGCAGCGCGGAATCTCTTCCAGAGAGCCTCAGCCTTCTTGCGGGGAACAGCGCCAATCTCTTTCCACTCCTTCTGGAGCTGGATAAGGGCGTCAGTAGTCTTCTTCCACTCCGTGCTGTCCTTAAGAGCCTCTGCCTTCTCTACAATTGCGAGTTTGCGCTCTGCATTTACAGACATGCCGTCTTTATACTCTGCATAGAACACGCGCTTGCGCTCGAAGAATTTGTCATTAGCGGCACGGAAGCGGGCATAAACCTTCTGATTCTCTTTCTTTGAAGCGTAGCCGATAGTCTTCCATTCCTTCTGGATATCTTCAATCTCTTTGGTAAGAGTGCTCCACTCTGAAGAGCCGATTTCCTCTTTTGCGACGATGGCTTCCACCTTCTCACAAAGGGCGATCTTTGCCTGAAGATTCTCTTCATGCTGCTCTTTCTGACCCTCGAAATAAGCCTGGTAATTCTTGTTAATTTTGGCTGTAGCTGCCTTGAAGCGGTCCCAGATGGAATCGCGGAACTCCTTGGCAACAGGGCCGTACTCTTTCCACTGCTCATGCAGTTTCTGGAGCTCCTTGAATGCGTCAATTACATTCTCATCCTCTGCCAGACGCTCAGCCTCTTCGCAGAAGCCCTGCTTAGCCTCCAGGTTCTTGCGGAAGTCAAGGTCACGCATGTCGCGGTTAATCTGGACCTTGTCATAGAATTTCTCTACATAGAACTGGTAGGTATCATTCAAATCACGGAAAGCGGATGCCGGAACGGGACCGATTTCCCTCCACCTTGCCTGAATTGCGCGGAACTCAGGGAAGGTTGCGGTAACGTCCTCCTGCTTGTCAACAAGAGCCTTAAGGTCCTCAATAACAGCCTGTTTGGCTACCAGGTTGGCGCCACGCTCCTCTTCCTGCTTGCGGCTGTATTCCGCACGCTCTTTCTTGAAGTTTGCATAGAGCGTTTTGAATCCGTTTTCAATGGATTCGAATATATTCGAAGCCTCTGCCGCCTCTTCCTCAGTGTCAGCGGGTTTGATTTCTGCTTTTTCCTTTGTTAATTTTTTGTAGAATGCAGTTTTTATGTTCTCTGCTTCCTTGGCACGTTTCATCCTTTCCTCATCAGCCATAAGGCCTTCGAACATCTGGGATAGCTCTCCCAGGGTCAATTCTGCATAATTTACAGAAGGGACGTTTGCTTCTTCTGTGATTTCAGCTACATCCTTGGCAGCATTTACTACCTCGGGGTTAAGTTCTTCGCTCATAATATCAGTTTTTATTTGTAATAAAAAAGTTTTCCGGTCAGGTTAAGTTTTACACTTTTAAGATTGCAAATATAACAATTATTCTTTTAAGCATCAAGCCGATGCAAAAAACTTTGAGTTTTAGGAAAATATCGGCTAATTTTGCCGAAGTTAACAAGAAAAAGCATTGATATGAGAATTGATATACTCTCCGTTGTACCGGAACTGCTTGAAAGCCCCCTGAGCCATTCCATCGTGGGCAGGGCCATCAAGAAGGGAATTGTAGAAATCCATATTCACAATCTTCGCAAATACGGCCTTGGACCGCGCCAGAATGTAGATGATTACAGTTACGGCGGCGATGCCGGAATGGTTATGATGGTGGAGCCGGTTGACAGGATGATTGCAGAGCTGAAGTCCGAAAGGGATTACGATGAAGTTATCTACATGTCTCCTGACGGGGAGATTCTTGACCAGGGTATCGCCAACGAGCTTTCCCTGAAAGGGAACATCATTATTCTCTGCGGTCATTACAAGGGTATCGATCACCGGATCCGAGAGCATCTTGTGACCCGAGAGATTTCCGTCGGAGATTACGTAGTTAGCGGCGGAGAAATCCCCGCCGCCTTGCTTGCAGATTCAATTGTCCGTCTTATTCCTGGCGCCCTTACCGATGAGACTTCGGCTCTTAGCGACAGTTTCCAGGACGGGCTTCTCTCCCCTCCTGTCTACACCCGTCCGGCAGACTATAAAGGTTGGAAAGTCCCTGATGTCCTTCTCAGCGGCAACCCCAAACTCATCCGCCAGTGGCAGGATGAACAGGCTCTTGCCCGCACCAAGGAACTTCGTCCCAATCTCCTTAAAAAATAGACCACCATCCAATCTTCTGAAATAGAAAATCAGAATTTATAGCTGATTTTAAACATGAAGTTCCTTGGAGCCTGGGGAAAAACACCCTCCTCCTGATACCAGCCACCATCCTGGAAGAAAGCCCGATACACCCACGCATCGGCATAATACTTCTTACCAAAAAGATTGTTCACATAAAAGCCGAGACCAAGGGAACCAAGAGGCAGCGGAAGTTCATAAGTCAAGGAAGCATCGGAAACAAAATAAGAAGGAATACACCTGTCAGAAGATTCCGTATTATCCCAATACTGCTTGCCAACATACTTCCCGGTAAGAGACAATTTTGTACTCCTGAGAGCCTTGCATGCGGAATTCAGAAGCGGAGACCACTCAGCGATTGCAGCAGCGGTAACTGAAGGCGACATAAGCATAGTCACCTTGTCGAAATTTTCAGTCTGCTGGCCGATGTAACCCCAGTCATCAAGATTGTCATAAACCTCGTAATACTTAGTATAATCCAAAATCTTGTTGGAGCTGAACGTCACATTACCGGAAAGGCCGAAAGCCCGTGACGGCTGCCATGCAGCAGAAAGCTCCACGCCGCGGCGGTAACTCTTGTCCACATTATCCTTGATAGCATACCCTGAAGCCGACAACTCACCAGTCTCAAGAAGCATATCCCGATACTCCATCATATACAGGTTCACCCCGGCGCTGAAATTACTTCCGGAATAATTGTAACCAAGTTCAAAATCCACCATCTTCTCCGGCTTCAGCTTACGGTTTCCGCCCTCAAGATTATTACTTTCGATTACCTCCTTGATATCACTCCTTCCAGGCTCTCGGTTACCGTAAGCAACTGAAGCATAAAGCTTTCCGCCACCTATTTCAGCAGAAAGACCCGCACGCGGATTGAAGAAATTCCAGGTAGTGCCGAAATCCATCGGCAAATCATCCTCGTCATCAATACCATTCATATCAAGGCGGACGCGACGGTACTGAAGGTCAGCATAAGCAGTTAGCCATGAAACAATAAGATACTCTCCCCTTCCGAACACGTTCACCTCTTTCTTCTTGCCATTATTAAAATACCAGTTATTAGAGCTGTCGTGATTGTTCAGGGATTCGTAATCATACCCATCGCCAAGGGCATTGTGCCAAAGTAATTCTCCGTAATGATCTCCGCTGTAACGTGAAACATTGACGCCAGCAACTGCATTGAGCCTGTCATTCTTGTACTTCAGCTCTGAATTCAGCACCCAGTAACCATTGTCCATGGTTTTGCGGAAGATGACATCGCCCTTGGTCTTGTAATTGACATTGCCATAAGAGAACGAAGAAGGGAAGCCGTAGGCCGACAGCTTTTTATTCATCTTGTAACGCTCATTAAAGCCGTAACCATCTGTGTAATTGGCAGTTGTAATCCATGTCCAATTGTCTGAAAAACGATGGGTATAGTTGAGCTGAAGATGCTGCTGAAGATAATTGTCAGTATGGTTCCGGTAATACTTGAGATTGCCGTTTTCATCATAATGCAGGCCCTCGGGATTGTACCTGCGATCACGTGCCATGTCAGCCAGGGAAACGCCCGTCCAGGTAATTCCGGTTTTCTGTTCCCCGCGAAGGTAAGTCAGCCTAAGGGAATTATTTTCCTTAAGCCAGCCAAGAACAGCAAGCAATGACGAAGAATTACCCCAACCATTCTTCACATATCCCTCCGTAGTGTTGGCAGACCACAGGACATCAAGATACAGGCCGCTTGAAAGAAGGCCGGAAGATGCCCTGACAGTAGTTATGTGAGTTGAATAAGAACCTGTGCTGAAGTCGGCGGAAAAAGAAGGTTCGCTGCCCACGAAAGCCGTATTCATATTAATACTTGCGCCGAATGCGCCTGCTCCGTTGGCCGATGTGCCCAGTCCCCTTTGAATCTGTACGCCTGAAAGTATTGAAGTAAGGGCCGGAATGTTCACCCAGAAGACTTCCTGGGATTCTCCGTCGTTAAGGGTAATGCCGTTCAGGGTTACATTAATCTGGGAACCCTTGGAGCCCCTGACTGTCAGTTTGGAATAGCCTATTCCAGTGCCTCCCTCGTGGCTTACCACTACTGAAGGTTGAAGGGCCAAAGTCATTGGAAGTGAATTGATTGGATTTGTCTGGCGGAGCGACTCCCTGTTAACCATAGTGTAACTGACCGGTGTAGATTTGCCGGCCCTGGAAGCCGACACCACAACGCTGTCCAACCTTTCCTGTTTCTCTGATTCCTGTGCCGATGCCGCCGTCATTCCGGCCACAAGGGCTGCTGCAATAAATAAAAAACCTCGCATAAATGTTAGTTGTTATGCAAGGGGCGCACCGCATGGTGCCTGAGGTCAAGCTTCCCTACGCCGGTATGAACCGGATCAGGTTCCTTGGGTCTCTCTCAACCGGCCTTGCCGGTACCCCCGCTTGTTATTTAAATTAAAACTTTATTTAATCTCTTCCAATTTTATCTCATACAGGCGTTTCCAATACTTTCCTGTAAGATAAGTCTTTTTTGTTTCCGGATTGTAGGCAATCCCGTTAAGCACATCGGTACGGTCATCCCTGAGCTTTTCCGGGAGCAGGCCGGTGCAGTCTACCGTGGCCTCCACCCTGCCGTCATCGGGATTGATAATGACTATCATATCCGATGTATAAACATTTGCCCATATTTTACCGTCGATGTATTCCAATTCATTAAGGTACTGCACGCTCTTGCCGTCCAGCTTCACTACGACAGTCTTCTTCACATTGAATTTGCTGTCCATGAAAAAGAGTTTGGAGGAGCCGTCACTGGCAATAAGCTGCCTGCCGTCCGTAGTTATGCCCCAGCCCTCACGCGGATAACGGTAAGCCTGTTTGAATTTGAGTGTGGCGGCATCATAGACAAAGGCCACCCGGCTTGTCCAGGTAAGGATGAAAAGCTCTCCGCCAAACATTACTGAACCCTCCGCAAAATACTTTTTCGCAAAATCCAGGTTCCTAACGGGCTTTCCGGAGTTAATGTCCACTTCCCTGAACTTGGACTCCCCTTTCTGCCCAGTGCTCTCATACAAGCGGCCTCCGTCAAAGAAAAGCCCCTGGGTATAAGACCCCTCATCATGAGGATACTCCTTCACGACGACAACCCTGTAGCGCTTTACTGCGGCATCGGCACATGAAGAAAGGCCGATGACGGCGGTAAAGAACACAAGCATTATGGAAAGTACTGTCTTTTTCATGTTCTGGCATTACTGTTTGCAAAATTAGTGCAAAAAACATCTATTTCAAAACTGGAAGTGATAAACTTAAAAAATCTTCGTACCTTTGCGCCGCGGATGCGAGGCGATCTGTCGCGCCATTTTGGGTGAGGAAAGTCCGGACAGGACAGGGCGCCCTGCTGTGGAAAGCACAGATGGGAGAAATCTTATATGTTCCGTAACAGAAAATAACCGCCTTCGGGTAAGGGTGAAAACGCGGGGTAAGAGCCCACGACCGGCGTCAGCGATGCCACCGGGGTACGGAATCAGGGCCTGCAAGACCAAATATACTGACAGATGAGGGCTGCCCGCCCGATGTCAGGGGGTAGGTTGCGAAGATAAATGACAGATTTAAAAACAGAACCCGGCTTACGGCCTCGCTGTACCGTCAAGGGTGGCTCACTGCCACCCTTTTTATTTGAAATAAATATTAGTAATTTTGCAAGACAAAACAAATATCGACAATGAAAGCAGTGTTGATTTATTCGGGAGGAATGGACAGTACGTGCCTCCTTTACAAATATCAGAAAGAGATTGCCCTGGCGGTTACATTCACATATGGAGCCAGGCAGGATGAGGAGCAGACAGAGTGCGCCAAGTTCAATTGTAACAAACTGGGTATCAAGCATTTGGTAATACCTATTGACTTCATTGGCCAGTATTTCCAAAGCAGTATTCTTAAAGGAGGGGCAGACATTCCCCACCAGGACTATGACGCAGACAACATGAAAAGCACCGTGGTACCCTTCCGCAATGGCATCATGCTGGCAATAGCCGCCGGCCTTGCAGAAAGCCACGACCTTGATACCGTCCTAATCGCAAATCATGCGGGAGACCACGCCATTTATCCCGACTGCCGTCCCGGCTTCATTGAAGCAATGGACAGCGCCATATATGAAGGCACATATAAGAACATCAGGCTGCGCTCCCCTTTCTGCAATATGACTAAACGGGAAATCGCCCTTGAAGGCAAGGCACTTGGCGTTCCCTTCGAGCACACCTATTCCTGCTACGAAGGCCGCCCACAGCACTGCGGGGACTGCGCCACCTGCCGTGAAAGAAAAGAAGCCCTTGAAGGCTTCGACCCAACTGAATACGAATTGTAAATAACTGAAATACAGAGATATGTACTACGTCAGCAAACGTCTTGAGATATCATCGTCCCACAGCCTTCATCTTTCTTATGAGAGCAAGTGCGAGGCTATGCATGGTCACAACTGGATTGTAATTGTCCATTGCAAGAGCGAAACCCTTAACGAGGATGGAATGGTCACGGATTTCACCGCCATCAAGAAGAAAATCAGCGGTACCCTTGACCACCAGAACCTTAACGAGATTCTTCCTTTCAACCCCACCGCAGAAAACATTGCCAAATGGATTTGCGACAATGTAGAAAACTGCTACAAAGTTGAAATCTGGGAATCCGAAAACAACAAAGCCATCTACGAAATAGAAGAATAGAAAATCAGAACACTATGTACAGAATCAACGAAATATTCTACTCTTTACAAGGAGAAGGATTTTGGACAGGAACACCGGCGGTATTCCTGCGATTCAGCGGATGCAACCTAAAATGCCCGTTCTGCGACACAGACTTTGCAGCATCGCAGCCGATGAACGAAGACACCATCGTCAAGAACCTGAAAGAAACAGCCCCCTCATGCAACAGAATCATCATAACAGGAGGCGAACCCTCCCTGCAACTCGATGACAAACTGGTGCGCCGTCTACACAAAGAAGGATATTTCATTCACATAGAAACCAACGGCACCCAGGAACTTCCGGAAGGCATAGACTGGGTCACATTCAGTCCCAAAAACGACTGGCAGACATCAGCAAAAACCGCAATAACAAGGGCCGACGAGCTGAAACTCGTCTACACCGGCCAGGACGCCGAACACTGGCTGGACTTCCCCGCCACCCACTATTTCCTTCAGCCATGCTCCGGACAGAATACAAAAGAGGTGGTAACATATATAATGTCCCACCCCCATTGGCGTCTGAGCCTTCAGACTCATAAATATCTGAACATCAGGTAATTAATCAGCTCCTAACTTACCCATCAGCTTAACCCTCAGGGAAGAAGTAAACTCCGAGCCACCAGCCTTCTCTGCAATCAGCAGCCATCTCTCACTAAGGGAATAATCCCCAAGGATATAACTTGCCGATGCCAGGTTGTAAGCAACGCAGCAAAGATCATTACCCTTTGCCTTTGCCGCAATCTTAAGCCATTTCTCCATAGCTGAGTGCCATTTGAAATCATAGGCATCCTGGGCTGCTGAAGCCCATTCTCCGCTATCGTAATAATAGAAATAGAAACTCTCCGGCCTCCAGTTTGACAGGAACTGGGACGATGCCTTCTGGCCAGTAACCTTTCCAAGTCCGGCACCTCCGTCTGAAGGAACGGTACCTGCAAAAGTCCTTACGGTATCGGCCTTGCCCATTGAATCATAAACATGCAGTTTCAGGGCAACCTTGTCAGCCACATCCGGCTGACACTCAATAAGGAAAATCACATCCTTCTCAGTGTCCATCACAAGATTGACAAGTGTGTCCCTGGACGCATAGTTGGCAACAGGAGAAATCGGCATATTATAAATACCCACAGTCTCATTGCCACCAAAGTAATCATCTTCAAGGGCAGAAGCGAAACCTTCCGCAAGCGCCTTCACAAAAGCAGTATCCTTTGCAGGAGACAAATACACAACGGCAAGCTCCTTTCCGCCAAGGTCATAACCCGACGAAGAGGGCTGTCTCATCTGCAAATCCATCCTGTATATGCTTGGCGAGCACGAAACCGCCAGCATCAAGCCTGCAACGGCTGTCAGAAAACCGGATAACTTTCTCATACTACAAAGACTCAAAATCTGCTATAAGGTCGTATTCATCGGCCGATACAATCTTCGCATTGAAGAAATGCCCGGGCATCTGCTCCGGAGACACACCCATGCGGGAATCATAACGGACCAGAATCTCACCGTCAACTTCCGGACTCTCATACTGGCTGCGGCAAACAAGGATGCCGTCAGAATAAGAATCCGCAAGCACTTTTTCTACGGTGCCGATTCTGGACAAATTGTATGCAAAAGATATACCACGCTGCACTTCCATAAGGGCGGCAAGGCGCCTCTCTTTTGTTTTCGGAGCCACGCTGTCACGCAGGTGCTGTGCTCCCCAAGTACCCTCTTCCTCTGAATACTTGAATGCTCCAAGCCTCTCAAAACGGGCCTCTCGAAGGAAATCAAGAAGGAATTCAAAATCCTTCCTGGACTCGCCGGGATGCCCCACCATCATGGTTGTACGAAGCACAATCCCCGGAACCTTCTCCCTCATTTTCCGGACGAGGTCCTTTGTCCAGGCAGCATCCACATTGCGCCTCATCGCAGACAGGACGCTGTCTGCAACGTGTTGCAAAGGAATATCAAGGTACTTGCACACCTTGGAATTCGTAGCCATCTCCTCCAGGACATCCTCCGGGAAATCAGCCGGATAAGAATAATGGATACGTATCCATTCAATGCCATTGACGGCCGAAAGGCGGCGCAAAAGCTCTGCCAGAGAGCGCTTCTTGTAAAGGTCAAGACCGTAAAAAGTAGTATCCTGGGCTATCAGGACAAGCTCTTTCACTCCCCTTGCGGCAAGAGTCTCCGCCTCGCGGACAAGCTTTTCCATAGGTACGGAACGATGCAGGCCGCGGATAAGAGGTATTGCGCAATATGAACAACGACGGTCGCAACCTTCGGAAATCTTCATAAACGCATAGGAAGCCTTCTCCGCAGGCATGAAGCGACCGTAATCGTTTTCATCGGCCTCAGGCCCGCCAAGGGCCTTCACGAGCGGAGCCAGTTCCCGGGCGCCATACCAGCCGTCCACCTCCGGAATCATGGCCGGAAGCTGGTCCATATACCTCTGGGACAGGCAGCCGAATACCAGAATTTTATCAGCCAGGCCGCGGTTTTTACGGTCTACTGCATCAAAAATAGCCTGGATGGACTGCTCTTTTGCATCCCCGATAAAGCCACAGGTATTCAGCAGAAGGTAATCGGCATGACCGTCATAATCCTCAGGCAATACAGTATAAAGGTCCTGCACCTGGCTAAGCAGATGCGAGGTATCCACGCTGTTCTTGGAACAGCCAAGGGTAATCACCTGAAGGGTCTTCTTCTCCATCGGAAACTATGCTTCGGGAGCCTTTTCCCCTTCCTCAGGAAGCACGAAGTCCAGGGAAGCGTAATTCTTGAGGATATTGTACCAGAGCACAACCTTGCGCATGTGAGAAACATAGAAACGGTTGGCATCGTAATCCGGCACTGCCTGGGCGAAAAGCTCCTTGAGAGCCTCCGGAGCGGCTTTCTGGTCAGGTGCATCCTTGTCTCCGAGAACTTCCTTAAGCTTCAGGAAAACCTCCCTGAGCTTGAGTTCACCTTCCTCTGTATAAATAGAAATATCTTCCAGCGTAGTTATCTTGCTGCGGACAGGGAAAACTGTTCTTTCCTTGGTCTGAAGTTGCTCTGCGATGGCACCATTACGGGCCTGTGCAAGATAGAGATAAAGTCCGCTGAAACCGGACACTGAAAGAATTTTTGCGAGATCTGTTTTAGTCTGTTCCATTTTTAAACTTATTTTAAGCTGTTCCAGGCCTTTTCTGCCTGTTTTTTCAAATATTCAAAATCTTTATCATTTTCTATGACGATGTCTGCTTTTACCAGCATCCCGTCATTCTGGGCATCCATCCTTTTACGGACCGATGCTTCCGAGGCCCTGTCCCTGACGCAAGCCCTTTCAAGCCTGAGCCTCTGCGGAGCGTCCACCACCACGACCTTGTCAAAAAACCCTTTGAACAAAGGCTTTGCGGCAGCGATTGCCGATTCCATCACGGCCACTTCCTTTCCTGAAGCCTCCGCCTCACGAAGGAAATCTTCCATCACTGCCGGATGTACGACCGCCTCCAGGGCGGAAAGAGCGGCTGCATCGGCAAAAACAATATTGGCCAGTTCGCGGGTGTTGACACCATCCGGAGTCAGTACACCGGAGCCAAACATTTCCTTTATTTTTTCCCGCAGGCGGGCATCCTGTGCATAAAGCCTGCGGGCCGCGGAATCGCTGTCATATACGAAGGCTCCCCGGGTGGAGAAATAGCCGGCAACAACAGATTTTCCGCTGCCGATGCCGCCGGTTAGAAGGACCTTCATCATAACGCAATCTCCACACAATCAAATACTTCCGGCTCTACCACAACATCAATCGCCCCTCCGGGAAGATTCACAGCCTTTGGCAGACAACGTCCGCTCAAAGACTTCTTGAAATCAGCGTAATCAATAGTCAGCGTGACTCCGTCCATATTACCGAAGGTAAACGGGAACCGGCACCTGACCGCAACCCTTGCCACAGCCGGGTATACAACCACAGTCCTGCCGGAGGGCACATTCACAACCGAAACCTTGACCTCTGACACAAGCTCTACATATCTTGAAACGTCAAGGTCATATTCCACCGACTCATCAGACAGGCGAACGCCCGGGATGGCATCCAGCTTTACCGTGCCATGCAAAGGCCCTGCGATATCGCTGCGAACAATGGTGTTCGTTGACACCTTGTCTATCCTGTCGATGATTTCAGGCTCCCCGAACACAGTCACCGAGTCCGGTTCGAACTCAAAGCCGCCGCAGGCTATATACTGCGAACGGTAAGACAAACTGCCACGGCCTGAAACAGGAACCCTGCGGCTTGCCTGGTAAGGGAAGCGGAAGAAGAGGGTATCTGAAAGAAAAGCCTCTACATTAGTTCCTTCCCCGAAAATCTTTGCCGAATAAGCCTGAAGCTCCTGAGCCGTAATGTAGAAGACTTCCCCGGCCTTATGATGCAAGTCCGATGAAGCGAAATCAACTTCTACAGGAGGTTTTTCAGTACTTTTCAGCAGGCCGATAAGCGAAAATCCCGAGGCCCGGCAGCGGGCGTGAACCAGCGAAGGAGCGGAGCTGCTGTATGCATGGCCGTCAAGGCTGCAATGCGCAAGAACCGGAACCGCAACCTGTTCCTTGTAGTTGAAACTGAGGTTATGTATGAGCCAGACAGCAAATGCAAGCAGAAGAGACAGGGTAAAAACTACCACGTCCCTTCCGCTAATCTTGCTGCGGATGGCTTCCCAGCTCATCAGACAGGAAAATTACTGCTGCTGTACGTCAGAGAAATCCTTTACAAGAGATTCCTTGGCAACGCGAAGCTTGGTCTCGCCGTCAACCTTGATAAGAACACTCTTTTCGTTCACCTGGTCTACAGTACCATAGATACCGCCGGCTGTAACAACTTTGTCACCCTTCTTGAGTCCCTCACGGAACTTCTGGAGTTCTTTCTGCTGTTTGCGCTGGGGACGGATCATGAAGAACCACATGACAACGAAGATGAGGATAAGCATAATCCACATCATTCCGCCGCCTGCGGGAGCCATCTGCTGAGCACCGTCTGCAGCCTGTGAAGTAGCCTGGGGAACTGTCTGTTCTACAGCCTGTAAAATTGTTAAAATACTCATAATTAACCGGTTAAATTAAATTGTTTTCTTTTATAAGCCTGTCAAGGACGCCGTTTATGAAACTACGGCTCTTGGGAGAGCAGTAGAATTTTGAAATCTCTACATACTCATTGAGCGAAACCTTGGCGGGAATGTCTTTGAAATTCTCAATTTCTGCCATTGCGCAGGCGATAACAGCCATGTCGGAAGAGAAGAGGCGGTCTTTGTCCCAACCGGGAACCATCGATACAACCTTCTCAAAATACTTCTCATACCCGGCAAGGGCGCATCTGACAAGCTTGGTTGCAAAATCCTTGTCGCTGTCTACCTTGGCCTCCGGCCTGTCCCTCAGGATTTGGTCGCTCTGATAAAGCTCCGGCAGCCTCCAGGGCTTGCCTGCAGCCAAATCATCCACGCTGTGGCAGCACCACGTAAGCGCATAGGCAAGGTCATCGACCCAAAGCAGTGAAATCTCTTCCAGAACTGGCTCAAGGGCCTCATTGTCTACAAACTCCTGCTCAAAAATCTTTGTGAAAAGCTTGCAGTCCTCTGCCAGCGAGGTTCCGGGAGCCTCCATATACCTCTTATAATAGTCCTTGCCTGAAATGGAGTCAAAGATATTCCTTATAAGAATATCGTAAGGAGTCCATGACAGTTTCTTTCGTTCAAGAATCTTATTGAAGTCTGGGTCATTCTCCAGTAAGACGGCAAGGGCGTTGCCGGCAAATTTCTCGTTCGGATTCAAATCCTCTGCGGAGGGGTTCAGTTTGCCTTTTGCCGCCTCAATGCGGGAACGGGCCTCTGCTGTAATATACGGTACAGATGACAACATGAACAGGTACAGGTAACGGACTGCCTCACATGAAGCTTTGAACTGTTCTGCGGCCTCTGCCTGGGTCATTTTACCCGTAACTGCGTATGCATATATGGTCTTAAACGCCTTGATTCTAAGTATCCTTCTGCCTAACATCGTCTTTTTATCTAAAATTTCTTGCAAATATAGTGTCATTTTTGATAAAATTTATTAAATTTGGCAAGTATTATTAAACATTTAGATATGTATAGGGAAGATTATGATGGAGGTTACGCCCGTGAAAAACAGGGCGACGATGTTTTTTCCAAGCCTGTAAGGGCTGGCAAACGCACTTATTTTTTTGATGTAAAATCAACCAAGGGAGCAAAGGACTTCTTCCTGACAATCACAGAAAGCAGGCGTCGCACAGAGGCTGACGGCCGTTTCTCCTTTGACAAGCACAAGATTTTCCTTTATAAGGAAGACTTTGACAAGTTCACGGAGGGCTTGCAGGAAGTAATAGATTATATCCGTACAAATTGCCTTTCAGACCAGCCTTCTGACAACACCTACACAGACGAATTCTAAGATGAAGCCCATTCTCTTAAAAAACATAATACTGAATGGCTCACTATCTGACATATTCGTTTGTGACGGACTGATTTCCAAAATCTCCAAGGCCGGGCAGGAGGTACCTGCCATTGATTCAGGAGTCGAGGTTATGGATTGCTCGGGGAAAACTGCTTTCCCGGGCTTTATAAACATGCATACCCACTCCGCAATGGCAATGATGAGGGGCGTCCAGGAAGACACAGCCCTTCACGACTGGCTGGCAAAGATTTGGGGCATGGAGGCGAAGATAACTCCGGACTATATTTACTGGGCATCCAAGGTAGCCGCCCTGGAAATGATAAAGACCGGAACCACCACCTTCTACGACCAATATTGGTTCTCCCCCACCACAAGGAAGGCAGCCATGGAACTGGGGATTAACCCGTGCGTTACATACGTCGTCCTTGACAGGCACGATAAAGAAGCGGCGGCGTTCCAGAAAGACGAATGCGAGCAGTATTATGAAATGTCAAAATCATGGAAAGAGGATTCCGCCTTCGGAATATCCATCCATGCGATATACTCCGTCAGTGAGCCGATGATTCTCTGGGCCACGGAATATGCCCGCAAGCGCAACCTTCTTATACATATCCATGTAAGTGAAACACTTAAGGAAGTTGAGGATTGCAAGGCTGCCCATGGTGGCCTGACGCCTGTTGAATACCTTGACAGGCTTGGCGTACTTGGGCCTGATGTAATTGCGGCACACTCGCTATGGCTGTCAGACTCTGACATCCAACTGCTTGGAGAGCGCAAGGTAAACTGCGTTCACAACGTCAACTCCAACCTTAAGCTGGCGTCCGGCTATATGTTTAAATATCAGGAGCTTAGTGATGCCGGCGTAAACATTTGCCTGGGTACGGACGGTAGCGCATCGTCCAATAACCTGGACATGCTGGAGGCCATGAAGACATCGGCACTGCTTCAAAAAGTGTGGAGGAACAACCCGGAGGCATGGCCGCTGGAGGAACTGGCAGCATCGGCAACGTCAAACGGGGCAAAGGCACTGAGGCTGAACACCGGCGTGCTGGAGGTTGGGAAGCGGGCCGATATCCTTATTGTCGATACGGACAATACCTTCTTCCTGTCTCCCGCTCCTTTCCTGGCCAATTTCGTCTATTCAGCGCACAGCGACTGCATTGATTCCGTCATCTGCGGGGGCAGGATCGTCATGAAGAACCGCGTTGTCCACGGAGAAAAGGAGATTCTGGAGAATGCCAGAAAGATTATGAATGATTTAAACTGAAACTATATGGATCCAAGAGTTGAAAGAATTTACACAGCAGCCGATTATATCAAGGGCGTGCTTGCAGATAAAGGTTTGAAGCCCTCTGTGGGCATCATCCTGGGAAGCGGTCTTGGCAAACTTGCAGACAAGATTGCAGACCCTGTTGTTATCCCCTACCGTGAAATCCCGGGATTCCCGGTTTCTACTGCCATCGGCCATAAAGGAAACTTCATCATTGGAGAGCTGGGCGGCAAAACCGTCATGGCTATGCAGGGCAGAATCCATTATTACGAGGGTTATCCTATGGAGATGGTTACCCTGCCTACAAGGGTAATGGTTGTTGTTGGCATCAAATATCTCTTTGTTTCAAATGCCGCAGGTGGAGTCAATTATGACTATCACGTTGGAGACCTGATGATTATCAAAGACCATATCGGCCATATTCCCAACCCTCTGATTGGCAAGAACATGGATGAGTTCGGCCCCCGTTTCCCTGACATGACCCGTCCTTATGATCTTGGGCTTATCAAGAGGGCTGAGGCTATTGCTGCTGAGGAGGGTATTCCTGTGCACAAGGGCGTTTATTTTGCCGGTACCGGCCCAACTTATGAGACTCCTGCGGAGTATAAGTATATCCGTACTATCGGTGCCGATGCTACCGGTATGTCTACTGTTCCGGAGGTTATTATTGCCCGTCACATGAGTGTTCCTGTTTTTGGTATGTCTGTCATTACCAATGAGGCTCATGATGAGTATGCAGAGGATTATGTGAACGATGGCGATGATGTTGTGGTTGCCGCGAACGCTGCCGCCGACAAGATGTCAACAGTCTTTACCAGACTTATCGAATCATTATGATTCGATAAGTCTAGGACTGTTGACACATCTTTAATACTGGGGGCAAGCCCCCAGACCCCGTGCTCCGCTACTTCGACTTTTTTCAAAAGTCTCGTTAACGCTTCGCACCGCGCCTGAAGGCGCGTGTGCTTTATTTTTTATTTGGTATTTACAATTTTTACAACGAGTATTACTGTCTGAGAGGCGTGGACGCCCGTGTCCTCGTGAACGGGGGGACCGTCGGCGTAGCCGATGGTGGGATGAGCGAAGCGAACCGGATCAGACAGTAATACTCGTTGTAAAAGTAAAAAAAGACTTAAATATCTACCATTTCATCAAGCCAAAGGTTGTGAATAGTATACTGGTCGACGTTAGTCGGCCAGTGATGCGTCTGACAACCATAGGTTGGAAGACGCATCACTTGGCATCCTGAGGTCGCCGCGAGGCGACAGGGCTACGGAACCGACCTTGGGGCCATCCGGCAGGCATGACCGCTTGAACTGCTGGTTAAAGAAACGCCGCAGGAAAGTCCTGAGCCACTTGCGAATAACATAATCCGGATAACCGCCGTGAGCCTTCTTCGCAAGGAAGAAAAGCTTGTCGGGAGTATAACCGAAGCGGAAGAAATTATAAAGGAAGAAATCATGCAGTTCATAAGGCCCCACAAGATCTTCAGTCTTCTGCAAAATCTCTCCATCCTTACCAGCCGGAATAAGTTCCGGACTAATAGGAGTATCAATAATGTCATTAAGAACAGCCGAAGCGCCGCTACCCGTGGTTGCAAAATAATTCGCTGAAGCCCAGCCAACAAGATAACGGACAAGAGTCTTTGGAACACCGGCATTTACGCCATACATAGACATGTGATCTCCGTTATAGGTAGCCCAGCCAAGAGCCAGCTCAGACAAATCACCCGTACCAACAACAATGCCTCCAAGCTTGTTAGCAAGGTCCATGAGAATCTGCGTACGCTCGCGAGCCTGCGAATTCTCATACGTAACATCATGATTGTCAGGATTTTGGCCGATATCACTAAAATGCTGCATAACGGCGGCTCCGATAGGAATCTCCTGCAAGGTAATTCCAAGAGACTGCATTAGTGAGATGGCATTGTTATATGTACGGTCTGTAGTACCGAAGCCCGGCATAGTAACGCCGTACACTCCCCTCCTGTCCAAACCCAGTTTGTCAAACGCCATAACAGTAACAAGCAGGGCCAAAGTACTGTCCAGACCGCCTGAAATACCTATTACGGCTGTCTTGCAATTAATATGGCTAAGCCTTGTGGCAAGCCCGGCCACCTGGATGGAAATAATCTCCCTTGCCCTGGAATCAAGCTCCGCCGGATTCCCTCCAGGAACAAAAGGCAGAGGCTCAATGTATCTGTAAAGGGCGGATTCAAAATCCGTATCGGCCGCATTACCAAGGTCTGCAATATTATATAAAGGACGAAGGCCGGCGGAACTCATACCGTCCGGAGCAACAGCGCCGAAGGTGCTTTGCTTGCGTCGGAGGGCATCCAGCTTTTCAAGGTCAACATCGGCAATAATAAAGCTGCCGGAAGTCTGGAACCGCTCATTCTCTGCCAGAACGGAACCGTTTTCACAAATGACGGAACTGCCGGCAAAAACTAGATCCTGGGTAGACTCACCGAAGCCACTTGAAGCATATACATACGCAGATGACGTTCTTGCAGACTGATTGGATATCAAGTCTTTACGATATGCGTGTTTAAGTAATACTTCGTTGCTTGCAGAGAGGTTTGCAATAACCGTCGCCCCGCATAATGCGTGATAGGAAGAAGGCGGAAGAGGAGTCCACAAATCCTCGCAGATTTCAACGGCAACTACAGCCTTGCCAATCTTGAACATCTGAAGAGGAGAGAGCTCCACCTGTTCCCCGGCATAGAAAACGGTTGCCAGCTCCGGCATGAAATCTTTGCCTGAAGAGAACCATCGGCCTTCATAAAATTCATTATAGTCCGGCAGATAAATCTTGGGAACGAGTCCGTGAATGTGGCCACGGCTGATAACAGCGGCGCAGTTGTACAACCTTCCCATGAAAGGTACGGGAACTCCGACGATGATGGTCGCATTCCAGCCTAAAGACTTGGTTTTCAACTGTTCTATAACATCCTCCGCACCGCGAAGAAGGAGCTGCTGGCCAAAAAGGTCTGCGCAGGTATATCCGGTAACAGAGAGCTCCGGGAACACCAGCAGTGAGACGCCTGCGGCATCGGCAGCATCGGCCTGCAAAACTATCTGCTCCAGATTATATTTAACATCCGAAGGTTTAACCGAAGGAGCGGCGGCAGCAACCCTGAAGAATCCGTAATCTTTCATTTTAATCCTTATTGTTTGTTGCGATAGCTGCGGCTATCAGTGCAAATGTACGAATTTTATACATTTTTTGTATAAAACCGACAATTTTTTATATCTTTGCAAAGATAAGACTAAGATTATCCGTATGCTTGAAGAATTAAAACAAAATATAGAAAAGCTCATCTCCCTCTACGAAGGCCAGAAGGCAGAAAGTGAAAGACTTTCCGCCGAGCTTCTGCAAAGCAAACAGACAATCGAGGACTTAAAGGAAAAAAATGCGGGACTGGAAAGACAGTTGGACAACCTTAAACTGACCCAGGCCTTCAGTTCAGCGGAAGGAGGAAATCCTGCCGCAAAGGAAAAGATTGAAAAGTTGCTCAAACAACTGGACAAGTGCATTGAACAGTTGGAAAGATAATATTGACAGATGGAGCAGAAGATTACTATCAAGATTAACGAAAAGGATTACACCCTTAAGGCAACCAGTCCGGAGCAGGAAGAACTGATCCGGAAGGCTGCACGCTCCGTCAACAAAAAAATCGACGCATATAAAGGCAAATTCGCTAACCGTCAGGCTGTTGACATCCTTGCCTTTGTTGCTCTTAATGAGAGCATAAGCGCACTTTCTTTTCAGAAAAAACTGAATTCGCTTAGCGAAGAGGCCGCATCACTTAAGGAGGCAACTGATTCTTACCTGAACAATATTATGTGATACAGCCGCCGCTTATCCGGCTGAAAACAACAGGTTCCTTGGAACAGGGTAACTTGAGCCGGGGATGGCGGGCCTGAATTGGGTAACCAATCTGCCTTCGGGCAGCGCAGGATTACTGAACCGGCACAGAGCCCAAATCTTGCAATACAGATTTTTCTGACTTGGCTGCGGCGGCCTTTCACATAAGATTTCTCCCTCATTGTTTTCAATTGTATTAATTAATTGGAAGACTTAAACTTAAACAACAATATGTCACCAATATTAGCACTTTTGATAGGCGCTGCCGCAGGAGCCGTTCTTGCGCTTTCCATCTATCTTGCCGTACGCAAGGTACTTATGAAAGGCCGCAGGGATGAGATAATAGAGCAGGCCAACATTGAAGCAGAGGGTATCAAGAAAGAGAAAATCCTTCAGGCAAAAGAAAAATTCCTTCAGCTCAAGAGCGAGCATGACAAGTACGTAAATGAGAAAAACGCCCAGATACGTGAAACGGAAGGCCGCCTGAAGCAGAAAGAGAATACCCTTAACCAGCAGAACGGAGAGCTTCAGAAGAAGCTTTCAGAGGCAGAGAACATGAAGAAATCCCTTGCCGGCCAGCGTGAAAGCCTGGAGCGTAAGAGCAAGGAGTTCGACACTCTCAAGGCAGAAGTCACAAAGCAGATAGAGAATATCGCCGGCATGACAGCGGCCGAGGCCAAGGAGAAACTCGTTGAGAACATGAAGGCAGAGGCCCGCTCAGAGGCCCAGGCCTATATCAATGATACGATTGACGAGGCCCGCCTTAACGCTTCCCGCGAAGCCAAGAGAATCGTCATTACCACCATTCAGCGCACCGCAACCGAGGCTGCGATTGAGAACGCCGTCACCACCTTCCCTATCGAGAGCGATGAAATCAAGGGCCGCATCATCGGCCGTGAAGGCAGGAACATCAGGGCTCTGGAGGCTGCTACGGGCGTTGAAATAGTTGTCGATGACACTCCGGATGCAATTCTTCTCTCTGCTTTCGACCCTGTCCGCAGGGAGGTTGCCCGCCTTGCCCTGCATCAGCTTGTAATTGACGGACGAATCCACCCTGCAAGAATTGAAGAGGTTGTGGCTAAGGTTCAGAAGCAGCTTGATGATGAAATGCTGGAAACAGGAAAGCGCACATGCATAGACCTTGGAATCCACGGCATGAACATAGAGCTTGTAAGGCTCATAGGCCGAATGAAATACCGTTCTTCTTACGGACAGAACCTGCTGCAGCACTCCCGTGAAGTTGCAAATATCTGTGCCTTAATGGCTTCCGAGCTGGGGCTCAATGTCAAAGCCGCCAAGAGGGCAGGTCTCCTTCACGATATCGGAAAGGTATCTACCGAAGATCCTGAGTTACCGCACGCCCTTCTTGGAGCCAAGCTTGCAGAGCAGTACAAAGAACGTCCTGAGATTTGCAATGCCATCGGCGCCCACCATGAAGAGATGGAGATGACTTCTATCATCGCTCCCATCGTCCTTGCCAGCGACGCTATTTCAGGAGCAAGGCCCGGTGCAAGGCGTGAGGTTATTGAGTCTTACATCAAGAGGCTCAAGGGAATGGAAGACCTGGCTTCTTCTTATCCTGGAGTTACAAAGAGTTATGCTATCCAGGCCGGACGTGAGCTTCGCGTTGTAGTTGGCGCAGAAGAGGTTTCAGACCAGCAGGCAGAGGCTTTGTCTACAGAGATTGCACAAAAAATCCAGAACGAAATGACCTATCCCGGACAGGTCAAGATTACAGTAATCAGGGAAACCCGTTCAGTTGCATATGCAAAATAACATCTGATGAAAAGGTTCATAACAATTATCTGCGCAGCATTCCTCCTGGGGAATGTTGCGCTTTTTGCTTCTTCCCAGCAGGATGAAGTAACTGTCATATGGAGCAGCAGTACAGTTGTCAAAGACAATACCGTTGAACTTATCATTAAGGGAGCTTGCCAGAACGGATGGCACACTTATTCCCTTAATGACCCTTATAGTGCCACAACCATTACCGTCACCGAACTTAAGGGTTTGAAGGCCGATGGTGCTCCGTATGCAATTACAGTCCCCAAGGAGAACAGCGACGGCAACATTATCTACGAAGGAGACTTCAAGATTGGCCAGAAGTTCCTGATAACAGACAGCTGCTGGTCCGTAGATGGCTATGTAACCTGGATTGGTTGTACAGACCAGAGGTGCTCTTCTCCTGATGACTGGGAATTCTCTGAAAAAGGAGTAAAACCAGCCGAAAAAGTTGACAAAAGTAACGATAACAAAAATGTTACTATAATAAACAACAATGTTTCATCAGGTGAAAATAAGATAGTTACAGAGGAGGAGACAACGCCGGAGAATTTTACAACTATAGAAGACCCGGAAGAGGAGGAAACCCCGTCAGAACAGGACAACAAGACCCTATGGGCCCTCATCCTTGAGGCTGTAATCTGGGGTTTTGCAATGATTCTTACCCCCTGCGTCTTCCCGATGATTCCGATGACTGTGTCCTACTTCCTCAAGAGTTCAGACTCCCCTGCCGGCGGCAGGTTCAAGGCTCTTATGTACGGACTTTTCATCATTCTTCTGTACACTGTACCTATAAGTATTATAATAGGACTTACATGGATAATAGGAGGAGAAGCTGTCACTGCCGATATCTTCAACTGGCTGTCTACCCACTGGGTTCCCAACCTTATTTTCTTTGTGGTCTTTCTTGTATTTGCAGCATCCTTCTTTGGTGCTTTTGAGATTACCCTTCCCTCCAAACTGGTAAACAAGAGCGACGCCAAGTCAGACAAGAAGGGGCTTGCCGGAATCTTCTTCATGGCTCTTACCCTTGTGCTGGTTTCATTCTCATGCACAGGCCCTATCGTAGGTTCCGTGCTTATCAAGTCTACCCAGGGTGAATTCTGGACACCGATGATTACAATGCTGGCCTTCTCTACCGCCTTTGCCCTTGGATTCACCTTCTTTGCAATTTTCCCGACACTTCTTAAGAACGGCCCTTGGATGAATTCCGTTAAAGTAGTGTTTGGTTTCATTGAACTTGCCTTCGGCCTTAAATTCCTGAGCGTTGCGGACCAGACTTATCACTGGCATCTTCTTGACAGGGAGATTTATTTGGCACTTTGGATTGTAATATTCTCACTGTTAGGACTTTACCTTCTTGGAAAGATAAGATTCAAGTATGACGACAAAGTAGAGCACATAGGTCTTGTACGTCTTGGGCTTTCAATTGCGTCGTTTGCCTTTGTCGTTTACATGATTCCCGGCATGTGGGGTGCTCCCCTTAAGGGTATTTCCGGATTCCTTCCTCCTATGGAGACCCAGGATTTTGTTCTTGGAAAGTCTTTGCCCGCCGCTTCTTCACAGCAGGCCGTAAACTCTAAATATGACCTCAAGATGCCTCTTGGCCTGAGCGGCTACTTTACCTTGGAAGAGGGTTTGGAGGCTGCCAAAAAACAGGGCAAGCCGGTGTTTGTGGATATCACCGGACATGGTTGCGTCAACTGCCGTGAGATGGAGCAGAGGGTGTGGAGTGATGAGAGGGTTTTGGGTATGCTGGCTAATGATTTTGTTATTGTTGCTTTGTATACTGACGACAAGAGTTCACTTGAAGAATCGGATTGGATAACAACTGATAATGGCAAGGTGCTCAAGGATTTAGGTCGTAAGAATTCTTATATTGTTCGTTCGCGTTTCGGTGTTAATGCGCAGCCGAATTATACCATTCTTGATACTGATGGCAAACAGCTTGTTCCTGTTCGTGGTTACAATCTTAACATTGAGTCTTATATCTCATTCTTACAATCTGGTTTAGACGCATTTAAAAGAGGAAAGTAATCCTCTTTTTATCTAATTATCTAAAACAGATTTGGTCGGTGCAAGGATTGGCGATAGGACTTTTCACGTTCTTTTAACGTCGGCAACTCATCAGAAGGGAGGGCGAAATCTGTGAAACGTTCCCAAATGTAATCAACAGTCTGCTGGGATGGGTGAACCATATCTTCTGCATAGAAACGGTAATCACGAAGTTCATCCATAACAATCTCGTAGGCAGGGAAATACTCCGTCGAATCTTTATAAAGAGAGCAGACATTGTTAACGGCAAGAAGAAGGCTGGACTTGCTAATCTGGTTAAGAACAGGACCGTCGGCCATATGACGGATAGGACTGACAGTAAAAATAAACTTCCGTCCGGAAGAGAGCGCCTTCATAGACTTAATCAAATCGGTAGATTCATCAGGCTTCAAAAGGACTCTGTGAAACTCAGCCGCAGGACGCTTCAGGCAGTTGGAAACAAAAACATCGCCATGAACGTAACAAAATGAAGTTCCGAGAGTTACAATAACTTTGTTACAGTTTTGGTAGAAGTCGCAAGCCTTCTCCAAAACCGCATTGGCGTTAGCCAGGAACTCCTCCTCAGTATCGCGCGCAAAAGAAGTATGATGACTGAAAGAACAAATCTTTCCGGCACCAGCCCCCATCGGCACACAATCCTCCCTGGTAAAAAGATTCCGCACGCGAAGCCGCCTCATTGCCTTCATCAGGGACATAGGATTATACAAAGTGCCAAAAGGATTCACGCAAACGTCAAAGCCGGCCTGCATCATCTTCTGGCCGATGTTGTCTGCAAAACAGCTGCCCAGCACAAGAACCTTGTCCTTATATGAGATGCCGATGCTGCTTCGGCCGCAATCCACGGGAGTCTGGAGTTTCATTTCGATAATTTTATAAGCATGGCAAATATAGCAATATCGCCTCAAATTACCTATATTTGCAAAAATAAACATACTGCAATGAAACTCAGAAACCTATTGACAACAGCACTGGTTGCAGCAGCGGCCATTTCCTGCGGAAGAGCTCTTAAGGACGGCTCATATGAACTGCATGTTCTCTCTACAAACGACGTACACAGCACCTGGTTCGACTCAACTTATGTAGGCGGAGGCGTAAAGAAGTCCCTTTACGCCATGAGCCATTACATAGACAGCGTGCGAAATGTGTACGGCTTTGATAATGTGGCGCTTATAGACGCTGGAGACTGCCTTCAGGGAGATAATGCCGCCTATTATTTCAATTACGTAGACACAGTTACCCCTCACCTTTTCCCAAGGCTGATGGGATACATGAAATACGATGCCATTGCAGTTGGAAACCATGATATAGAAACCGGCCATCCCGTATATGACCGCGTGACCAGGGACCTTGAGGGCTATGACGCCCCCTTCCTTGCTGCAAACGCACTTAGGACAGACAACGGAAAGGCCTACTTCCCTGAATACAAGGTATTTACAAAGGCCGGTCTCAAGATCGCAGTGCTTGGCTACACCAACGCCAACATCAAGGCATGGCTCACGGAGGAACTCTGGAGCGGTATGACCTTTGAACTGATTATGAATCAGGTTCAGGGCGATGTAGACCGCGTCCGCGCAAAGGAAAATCCGGATGTAATGATAGTAGCGATGCACTCCGGTTGCGGCCACGGAGACGGCAAAATCCGTGAGAACGAGGCTCTTGACGTATTTAACAGTGTTCGCGGAGTAGACTTCCTGGTTTGCGGACATGACCACAGGCCAAATGTAATTACCCGTGACAGCACCGCCCTTCTCAACTCCGGAAGCCACAGCCGCTTCGTTGCCCACGGCACCCTTAAGCTGGATGTAAAAGACGGCGCCATTGTATCGAAATCCTTTGCTACAGAACTTATCAAGGTAAAAGCAGAGAAAGCGGATACTGCAATGAGGGCTCACTTCCAGAAAGACTATGAAGCCGTCAAAGCCTTCACCGTTAAGCCCGTAGGAGTTCTTAATACAGATCTTCGCACCCGCGATGCCTACAAGGGAATGAGCGACTACATCAACCTTATTCACACCGTCAGCCTTGGCTGCTCTCCGGCAGAGATTTCATTCGCCGCTCCCCTTACCTACAACGGAACCGTAAAACAGGGCGTACTTATTTACAATGACCTGTTCACCATCTATCCTTTTGAGAATCAGTTGTTTGTAATAACGATGACAGGGCAGGAGATTAAGAACTATCTTGAGAAGTCTTATGATCAGTGGATTAATACTATTTCCAGTCCGACGGACCATATCCTCAAGATTCAGAATTACGATGACCCGCGCACACAGCAGAAAGGCTGGTCTTTCATCGGACGCTCATACAACTTTGATTCAGCTGCCGGAATCAACTACACCGTGGATGTCACAAAGCCCTTTGGAGAGCGCGTAAACATCATTACAATGGCCTCCGGTGCCGCCTTTGACTTTGGCAAGACGTACAACGTGGCAATGACATCATATCGCGCCAGCGGTGGCGGCAACCTCCTTCACGAAGGTGCCGGCATTGACACAGAGCATATCGGAGACCGCACTGTTGCCCGTTATCCTGAAATCCGTGAAATCATCTATCAGTACCTTCAGAAAAACGGTTCCATCGATCCGGAAGTCATTGGCAACCATGCCGTCATAGGCCAGTGGCGTTTCACTCCCGCCGTCCTTGCCGACATCGCCCTCGCCCGTGACATGGCACTGCTTTTCAAGCGATAAAAAAAAGTCCTGCAGTCTGCAGGACTTTTTTTTATCTTCTGAAACCTTTCATCTTCTGCATAAGGTTGCCGGTCATCGCAGTCTTCATCATCTTACGCGTACTCTCAAACTGCTTCAGCAAACGATTCACCTCAGGAATCGAAGTACCGGAACCATCAGCAATACGCTTACGGCGACTGCCATTAATAACCTCCGGATGCTCACGCTCATAAGGAGTCATCGACATAATAATAGCCTCAACACCCTTGAACGAATCATTGTCAATATCAACATCCTTAAGAGCCTTGCCAACACCAGGAATCATAGAAGCCAGGTCTTTGATATTACCCATCTTCTTAACCTGCTGAATCTGCTCATAGAAATCCATGAACGTAAACTTATCCTTAGCAAGCTTCTTCTTAAGCTCACGAGCCTGCTTCTCATCAAACTGCTCCTGAGCTTTCTCAACGAGGGTAACAACATCACCCATGCCCAGGATACGGTCTGCGACGCGGTCCGGATGGAAGATATCCAGAGCCTCCATCTTCTCTCCTGAAGAAACGAACTTGATAGGCTTTCCAACCACTGCCTTGATGGAAAGGGCGGCGCCACCACGGGTATCACCATCCATCTTCGTAAGTACAACACCGTCAAAATCAAGCCTGTCGTTGAAAGCCTTGGCCGTTGCAACAGCATCCTGACCGGTCATTGCATCCACAACAAACAGGGTTTCCTGAGGCTCCAGAGACTTATGCAGGGCGGAAATCTCATTCATCAGCTCCTCATCAACAGAGAGGCGGCCGGCGGTATCCACGATAACTACTGAGAAACCGTTATCCTTTGCATAACGGACAGCATTTTTAGCGATGCCGATGGGGTCTTTTACACCCTCTTCAGTGTAAACAGGAACACCAACCTGTTCACCCAAGACCTTCAACTGCTCAATTGCAGCCGGACGGAAGGTATCACAGGCGGCAAGCAAGACCTTCATGCCCTTCTTGCTCTTAACGTGGAGTGCCAGCTTGCCGGAGAAGGTGGTTTTACCGGAACCGTTAAGACCGGCTACCAGAACAACCGCAGGGCTTCCTTTAAGGTTGATATCATAAGAAGAACTGCCCATGAACTCTGCAAGCTCATCATGGACAATCTTCACCATGAGCTGCTGCGGCTTAACGGCCGTAATCACGTTCTGGCCGAGGGCCTTGGTCTTTACGCGGTCGCAGAAATCCTTTGCAACATGATAGCTCACATCGGCATCAAGGAGTGCGCGCCTGATATCTTTAACAGTTTCGGAAATATTGATTTCCGTAATCTTTCCTTCGCCCTTCAGTATCTTGAAAGACCTTTCCAGTCTGTCACTTAAATTCTCAAACATATATCAAGTCAAATATTAAAATCATCTGAAAAATAGGCCGGAGCTTTGTCCCTGAGGTTATAGGAGCTGCTCATAACGCTGCCGTAGGCCCCTGCGCTGCGAATTGCAAGAAGGTCTCCCCTGCCGCATGACGCCAGCGGACGGTCAGTGCCCCAGACATCGCTTGACTCGCACACAGGACCGACTATGTCATATACTTCGGCCGGAGCCTGGCTGCATATATTGTCAATGCGATGATAAGCCCCGTAAAGAGCCGGGCGCACAAGATTGTTCATTCCGGCATCCACCACGGCGAAAGTCTTGGAAGTCCTCTTCTTGATATAAAGGACCTTTGTTATAAGACTGCCGCACTGGGCAACAAGAGAGCGTCCGGGCTCAGCAAAGAGGCGTACACCTTCCCTCCTGGGCATATTCTCTGAGAGTGTGCGGAACCAAAGCTCAAAATCAGGGACAGGATTCTGGTCAGGGGTAAGATAATCAACCCCAAGACCACCTCCAAGGTCAATATGCTCCATCTTAAGCCCCTGTGACTCAAAAAAACCGGCTATCTCATTGGCCCTGGCACACTCCTGGGAGAAAACCTCCTGGATATCAGTTATTTGCGAGCCTACGTGAAAATGAAGTCCGGTAAAACGCACATTCTTCAAGCGGCCGAGCAAATCGGCGGCAGCCTGGAATTCTTCCGGCACAAGGCCGAACTTATTGGCTTCCAGGCCGGTGGTAATAAACTTGTGTGTATGGGCATCGACACCGGGATTAATCCTGAGGGAAACATCAGCCATAACACCTTCCGCCCCGGCGATGGAGTCAATAACCTCCAGTTCCTGCAAAGACTCTACATTGAAAGCCTCGATGCCAAGGGACTGACGAATCTCCTTATCCGTCTTTCCTACCCCGGCAAAAACCACCTTATTCTTCGGGAAACCGCATTCCACTGCCCTGGAAACCTCATTTCCACTGACAGCATCGGCACCAATACCGGCCGCGGATATGATTTGGAGCAGACGTTCCTCTACATTCGCCTTAACGGCATAATGAACATCGATACCGTATTTTGCCGACGCACGCGACACTTCATCCACGGTACGCTGCAAGAGCTCCGTATCATAGAAATAGAACGGAGTTTCTATAACGCTGAAAGCATTTTTATATGCCGATAAGTCCTTCATCACGCAAATTTTGGCAAATTTAGTTATTTTTCGCTATATTTGCCAAAGATGATTTTTTCTTTCGCACTCTGCGAAGCCAATATTGTTTGATTTGAGAGTTATGGTAGCTACGCCAGTTATAAGAGAAATACCTTTCCTGAGATTCCTGCTCCGCTTTGGACTGCCGGACAGCCTGTATCTGCTACTTTTCGGTTTTTCACCTTCCGATGTCATCCCGCAGGGAGAAAGGCCCCATGGCGGCAGGAAGTCGTCCGCGCCAAGCACTGCGGAAATTGAACGCAAATTGCAGAAGTGGCTGGAGAAACGCGCCAACAAGAGCAAAGACTTCACCCTGGCGGAACTGGCGGACAAGGTAAAGATTTCCGACAGGTTCCTGAGAATCTATTTCAGGGACGAGCTTCACACCTGCTTCCGCCAATGGAAAATGAAAGTGCGCATGCAGGAGGCGCTTGACATCATGAAAAGCGACCCTTACAGAACCATTGGCTCAATAGCCAAACAGCTGGGATACGAAGACAAGACCAACTTCCTGAGACAGTTCAGGCGTGCCACTGGGTGCACGCCTAAACAATGGAGAATGCAGAATAACCACTGATTCTACTGGTGAGCGGGACGCAGAAGATCCAGCACAACTTTCACAGGATTGAATGTATCCAGCGGAACTTCTACGAAAATAGTGTTCCAGTCGCTCATGGCGCCATTCCACAGGCCGGGGAGTTCAAGAGCCTTAAGGTCCCTGCCCTGATAACTCTTGGAACTCATGAAGCCGGCATCCTCGTCTACATATTTCAGGAGGTCGAACTTCTCTCCGTTATAGCGGTTCAGGCAGCATACAAGGTCTACAGGATTGAAATGGGTAACCTGAGACATGATGAAGCTATACTGCGGGTCCTGCTTGTTAATCTGCACACTCTCAAGTATTTGCAGGTTTGTTGAGCCATCTTTTCCGGCGATGATGAAAGGTCCGCCGCCAGGTTCGCCCTCATTCTTTACCATGCCGCATACGCGGATAGGACGGTCAAGTTTGCTACGGATAAGATTGAACCTTTCCATAGGATTGGTGCAAAGCGGAAGCTGGATGCAAAGTTCCCTGTCAAGGAAGGCCTCAACTCTGTCGCAGAGGGCACGGGCCTCGGGAGAAAGAGGATTACTAATTGCATCGAACTCTCGGAGCATACCAAAGATGGTGTCCCTCAGCTGCAAGCACTTGCCCATCAGCACTTTCTTGTAACGTGCGGTAACGGGGAGCATACGCTCCATCGACACATTGTCTATATTCTTGATGGAAACAAGTTCAGACTTCACCTTGCCCAGATTGTAAATAAGGGCTCCGTGGCCGGCGGGACGGAAGAGAAGCTTGCCGTCATCGGTACGGAAAGGTTTGTTCTCCAAATCTACGGCGATGGTGTCTGTTGACTTGTCCTGATATGTGAACTCTACGTCGTACTTTACACCATACTTCTTCTCATATACGTCTTTCACCTTTGCGAAAGCAGCCTCGAACAAGGGGCGATGCTCCGGAGAAATTGTTACACAAAGGGTTACGGAGCCATCCTCATTACGCATATAGTCCTGAGCTTCTACAAGATGCTCTGCGAAAGGAGTACGAACCTCATTTTCATACCTATGAAAATCAAGGACGCCCTTAGGTTTTGCACCGTAGCCAAGGCCTGCGTCAAGAAGCAGGGTGGCAGCCACTTTGCGGGCATATTCAGGGCCTTTCTCCGGCTTGCCGAAGATTTCCTCCCTGTAGAACGCGAATTTTTCTATATTAGCAGCAAGTTTGTTCACCGGGGCATCGGCAGGCAGGGACTCCCCTTTTTCCAGTTTGTCAAGGCCGGAGAAAATGTCCTTGAACATACGGGAAGCTGCGCCGGAGGCCGGAACAAATTTGCATTTGCCGGCTACTTTAGCTTTTGCCACATAGGCAATGGCTTCATCCTCTTCTTCTTTTGAAAGGACTGTGATTCCTCTCTTGGGGGTAGCGGCTCCTACAATTTTCATCCAGGGGAAGCCCTTCTTGAAGCGCTCCACCTGCGAGGCAACTGTTTTTTCCTGGATGCCCGCAACTGCAAACTGTTGCAAATCCTTCTGTGTAAACATGTTATTATAGTTTTAAAGTTATTTGTATTCTACGTAAATCTCACGCCTGTAATTATATTCCTCCCGCATCCTCTCAAAAGCGGACGGGTCCAGGCGGAACATGAAATCGTCCGTAAATATAGGATAATTATATGACAATACCGAGGCTATTTCGCCCTGGCTGAGCCCGTCAAGTTCCAATTTGACGGCCGTACTCTCCGGACGGTCGTCAGAAGGGAAGAATTCATACAGGGAAGAAATCTTCAGGAAACGGGCGACCGCACGCACAACAGCCGCCGTCGCATTCATTTTTCCCTGGTATGAATAACCGGCGATGTGAGGAGTGGCCACATCCACCTTCTCCATCAGTTCCAGATTAATCCGGGGCTCATTCCTCCAGGTGTCGATAATAACAGGGCCAAGATTGGGAATTGTATCGATAAGTGCCTGCTCATCAACAACTTCGCCCCTTGATGCATTGATAAATATCGTCCCTTTGCGAATCTTTTTGAAAAAGTTTTTGTCCGCCATATTCACGGTAGTGTCATTAAGCGGCACATGCATGGTAATGATGTCCGAGCCGGCAAGCAGGTCATCAAGGGAGGTAAAATCGAAGGGGCCTTCCTCAGCAGCCCTTGGCGGGTCACAAAGCAGGGTCTTGAAGCCCAGCGCCCTGGCCATTCCTGCCACCCTCTTGCCAACATTTCCAACGCCTATGATACCCATGGTCCTTCCGGCAAGGTTTATCCTTTTTCTTGAAGCCACGCCGTACAGGGCGCAAAATACATATTCCATCACGCCTCCGGCGTTACATCCGGGAGCATTACGGTAAATGATCCCCTTCTTGTCGCAATAGGCAGTATCAATATGGTCTGTGCCGATGGTGGCGGATGCAATCATCTTAACCGATGTGCCATCCAGCAAGGCCTTGTTGCATTTGGTTCTGGTGCGGGTTATAAGGACATCGGCATCAGAAACGACTTCCCTTACGATAGCGTCCGAAGAGTAATACTCAACAGTTGCGAACGGTTCGAACAAACCGTTAATGAAAGGGATGGCAAAATCTATTATGATCTTTGGTTTTTTCATTATTTCAATATAATGTTTTTCACGTAGTTAGCCTCACTTGTCTCAACCTTTGTATAAAGTGAATCCTCCTTCAGGATTTCATTCATTTTACGTAATATTTCCGTCCTTTGGAAAAAAAGTCTCTGACGCAGGGCCGACGACGACAGATTGCAGTAAAGCACCCCTTTGCGGAAGGATTTTCCAAGGGTGTACGGCCCGGCCCCGCTGGCTTCATCCCACGCTGCGAAAACCCGCTGCTCATTGAGCCCGGAAGAGAGCTTCATATCCCTGATATATTCCTCTATCAGTTGCTCCATGCCCACGGCCTCCCTACGCTCAAGCCTTACCGGACCGGTTAACTTCACTGCCATAGCCTACGCCTCCGCTTTTTCAAAGGAACCGGCCACAGCCTCGTAATAAGTCCGGTCTTCCGTGATACTGTCAACAATTGACTTCATGCGGACTTTGTTGCAGTCCGTAATGAAAATCTGGCCGAAGTCATTTCCGGCCACAAGGCCAAGGAGATTGGATATCCTGCCAGGATCCAATTTATCAAAAACATCGTCCAGAAGCAGCACGGGAGCGAATCCGTAGCCTTCTCTCATAAGTTCATACTGGGCGAATTTAAGGGCCACAAGGAAGGATTTCTGCTGGCCCTGGGAACCGCAGGAACGGATAGGATAGCCGTCAAGGGTAAAGAGGAAGTCATCCCTCTGTACTCCGGCTGTTGTGTAACCGACTGCAAGGTCCCTTTCCCTATGGCTTTCCAGAATATCCACAAGAGGCGCTTTGTCAATATCTGAAACATACTCGATGCCAACTTTTTCCTTGCCTCCGGAAATGAGCTCGTAATATTTGCCGAGCAAAGGCTTCAGGCCTTCCGTGAAAGCCTTGCGGCGGGCATGGACGGCATCGGCATACAAAGACATCCTTTCCGTAAGGACGCCCAGCAGGCCAAGGTCCGGGGACATCTCTTTCAGCAGGCGGTTCCTCTGAGCAAGCAGGCGGTTATACTGCTGGATATCATTCAGGTAGGCCGAATCCATCTGCGACAGCACCATATTCGCAAAGCGGCGCCTTTCCTCTCCCGACTCGCTCACGAGCTGGGTGTCTTCCGGAGACACCATGACAACGGGAAGAGTGCCGATGTGAGCGGAGATTCTGCCACTGGGTTTGTCATCACGGCGAATCTTCTTTTCCCCGCCGGCATCGACCTTGATGGAGAAGCGAGAGCGAAGGCCGTCGTTCATCACATAAACACCTGATATTGAGAATGTTTCACACCCATACCTGAAGTTATGCTTTTCTGATGAAGAAAATGCACTTTTTGTCATTGAGAGGTAATAGATTGCGTCAAGCATGTTGGTTTTTCCCTCTCCGTTGTTACCTGAAATACAGTTCACGTTAGGGGAAAACTCCAATTCTGCCAACGCTATGTTCCTGAAGTCGTTAACTATTATTTTGCTTAAAAACTGCACGGCATATCGTATTAAATCCTTGCAAATTTACCAAATATTCTTTTCAATATGAACTAATCTTTCAATCAAATTGCACTATAATATATTTTTTTGTATTTTTGCATCCCATTTTTTGCGATGAAGAATGGTGCCAACAAACGAAAATAAAAAAACAAACAAATATTATGGCAAACAAAGAACTTAAAAACCAGGAAAAACTCCAGCAGGAGAAAGTAGAAGAAAGAGTATCAAAAGTTGAACAGTTCTTCAACGAAAACAAAAAGACCATCTGGGGCTGCCTCTGCGCAGTGCTCGTAGTCGGTGTCGGCATACTCGCATACAACAACTTCGTACGCCAGCCCAAAATCAAAGAGGCACAGGCTCAGACCTTCCAGGCAGAAGAAGTATTCCGCAACGGAGAATTCGAACTCGCACTCAAGGGTGACGGCAACTTCCTTGGCTTCGAGCAGCTCGTATCAGAATACGGCTCAGCAGCAGGAGAGGCTGTTTATTTCTATGCAGGCGTTTGCGAGCTTCAGCTTGGCAACTGGCAGGAGGCCCTCGGTTACCTCAACCAGTACAAGACAGATGATACAATCATGGCAGCAAGGGCTATCGCAGCACAGGCAACAGCATACGAAGGCCTTGAGGACTACAACAAAGCCCTTGAGTTCTATGAGAAAGCTGCCCGCTATGCAGACAACGCCTATGCCGCAGAATATCTCCAGAAAGCCGGCCGCGTAGCAGAGGAACTTGGCAACACAGAGAAAGCCCTCGCACTTTACAAAGAGATTAAAGACCAGTATCCTGCAACCGTACAGGGTATGGCAATTGATAAATTCATCACCAGAATCGAGTCTTCAAAATAAAATACCATGGGAAGAGCGTTTGAGTTCCGCAAGGAAAGAAAAATGAAAAGATGGGGTCACATGGCCCGCGTCTTCACAAAACTCGGAAAAGAAATCACTATCGCCGTAAAGAACGGAGGTCCTGATGTAACCGGTAACCCCCGTCTTCGTGCCCTTTTGGCAGAGGCCCGTTCAGAGCAGATGCCTAAGGAGAACATTGAGCGTGCAATCAAGAAGGCAACTGACAAGACCCTTGGAGACTTCAAGGAAATCGTATACGAAGGATATGGCCCTCACGGAATCGCCTACCTCGTTGAATCTGCAACAGACAACAACACCCGTACCGTTGCAAACGTACGTTCATACTTCACAAAGTGCGGAGGTTCCCTTGGAACAAGCGGCAGCGTAGCCTTCATGTTCGACCACAAGTGTGTGTTCCGCATCAAGGAAGATCCCGCAAAACCCATTGATATTGAAGAACTTGAGCTTGAGCTCATTGACTTTGGAGCAGACGAGGTCTTCAAGCAGGAAGTAGAGGACGAGGATGAGAACGTAACCGTTGAGATTTGCATTTACGGTGACTATACCGCTTACGGCGCAATCCAGAAGTACATAGAGGAGAATGGCTATGAGCTCATCTCCGGAGGCTTCGAGCGTATACCTAACGTAGAACTCAAGGACGTTACTCCCGAGCAGAGGTCTACTCTTGAAAAACTCACCGGCCTTCTTGAGGATGATGAGGACGTGACCAACGTCTACACCACAATGAAGCCCGCAGAAGAATAATAGATTTTCAGTATGTCAATCCAGCAAGACAACATAAAAAAACTGGTAGAGCGCAGGGCCAACGCCAAACTTGGCGGCGGAGAAAAAAGGATTGAGGCCCAGCACCAGAAAGGCAAGTTCACAGCCCGTGAAAGAATCGCAAAACTCCTTGATGAAGGCAGTTTTGAGGAATTCGACATGTTCGTGCAGCACAGATGCACCAACTTCGGGATGGAGAAACAGCATTTTGACGGCGACGGCGTTGTGACCGGTTGCGGAACCATCGGCGGCAGGCTCGTATATGTATTTGCACAGGACTTCACCGTGTCCGGCGGTTCGCTTTCAAAGACCATGTCAGAGAAAATCTGCAAGGTCATGGATATGGCAGTCCGCAACGGAGCACCCTGCATCGGAATCAACGATTCCGGCGGTGCCCGTATCCAGGAAGGAATTGACTCCCTGGCAGGCTTCGGAGAGATTTTTGAGCGAAACATCCTGGCTTCAGGCGTAGTACCCCAGATTTCGGGAATCTTCGGCCCATGTGCAGGTGGTGCAGTTTACTCCCCCGCCCTTACGGACTTCACCCTTATGGTCAAAAATACATCCTACATGTTCCTTACCGGCCCGGCCGTTGTAAAGAGCGTAACAGGAGAGGATGTAGACCAGGAGCATCTTGGTGGCGCAAGCGTTCATGCTACTAAGAGTGGTGTGGCTCACTTTGCAGCAGAGAATGAGGACGAGGCTATCGCAACTATCAAGGAACTCCTTTCATATATTCCCCAGAATAACATGGAAGAGGCTCCTTACGTTCCTACCCTTGACCCCGTTTCACGCGTAGAGGACAGCCTGAACGAGATTATTCCTGACAATCCCAACAAGGCATACGATATGTACAAGGTTATCGGAGCCATTGTAGACGACGGAAAATTCTTTGAGGTTCACCAGAATTACGCAAAGAATATCATAGTTGGTTTCGCCCACATGAACGGACGCAGCGTTGGTATCGTTGCCAACCAACCCCAGATGCTTGCAGGTGTGCTTGATATCAACGCATCCCGCAAAGCCAGCCGTTTCGTCCGCTTCTGCGATGCCTTCAACATTCCTCTGGTAACGCTGGTTGACGTTCCCGGCTTCCTTCCCGGAACGCAGCAGGAGTATGGTGCAATCATTACCAATGGCGCAAAACTGCTCTACGCTTACGGAGAGGCCACTGTTCCAAAGGTGACCGTCACCCTTCGCAAGTCTTACGGCGGAGCGCACATCGTCATGAGTTGCAAACAGCTTCGCGGCGACATCAACTATGCATGGCCTTCCGCACAGATTGCAGTTATGGGTGCCGATGGTGCCGTTAATATCCTCTATGCAAAGGATCTCAAGAGTACGGAGGATCCTACGGAAAAGGCAGCCATCCGCGCAGCGAAGAAGGAAGAGTACGAAGAGCTTTTCAACAATCCTTACCGCGCTGCTGAAAAAGGTTATATTGACGATGTCATCGAGCCTCGCAATACCCGTTTCCGCGTAATCAGGGCTCTTGAGCAGCTCGCAGGCAAGAAGCAGAATGTTCCTGCCAAGAAGCATGACAATCTCCCTCTCTAAAGCTTGACGCTGATGAAAAGAGTATTATTAATATTGTCTGTCCTTGCCGCAGGACTGGCCGCAAAAGCCCAGAATGTGTCAGACCTTATTATATCTGAGGTCCTGGCAGTTCCGGACAGTACGGGAATCCTTGACGACTACGGCGCCAGAAACGGCTGGATAGAAATCATGAACACTTCGCAGGGTACGGTTACCATTGGCGGATGTTTCCTGACTGATGACAGGGACAACCTTACCAAGAGCCTGATTCCCAAGAGCGACAGCCGTTCACAGATTCTGCCAAGGCAGGTCATGCTGTTCTACGCCAGCGGAAAAGGCTCCCAGGGCACCTTCTATACAGACTTCAAGGTCACAAAGGGTAGCACAATCTATCTGGTCAGCAACGACGGCCGCACCATAGTTGATTCCCTGATGGTGCCTGAAGGCATTCCGGACGGAATGTCGGTTGCAAAATTTCCCGTGGATGCCAAATTGATTAAGCATGCTACGGCTCAGGAACCGTGCATTCCATCCCCAGGCATTCTTAACGACAGCATTGACTCCAAGACCAAAGCCCAGGTAATGGCAGAGAAAGACCCTCACGGATTCATCCTTACGGTTGTTTCCGTGTCTGTGGTTTTCATTTCCCTTGCTATTCTCTGGTTTCTGTTCACTTCATTGTTCAGGGACAAGAGCAAGAAGCAGCCTAAGGAGAAAGCTCCTGCCAAGAAGGCCTCCGGTGCCAAGAGCCCCGAGGATGAAGGCGTGGCTGTTGCCATTGCAATGGCTCTTGAAATGGAGCGTGGTGGCGGAGACTTCGCTGCTATCGCCATGGCTTTGCACCTGCATCTGACCCAGGCTGTCCACGATAATGAGAGCTTCATTATCACTTATGACACCGAGGCTGGAAAGAACTCTGCATGGCGCAATAAACAACAGAATTTCAGGCAGTTACCAAGATAAATCTATTATTATGTCTACTTATAAGTTCAAAATTTTCGGTAAAGAATACAACGTTACCATTGGCGAAATTGAGAATAAGATTGCCAAAGTAAACGTTAATGGTGCAGATTACGATGTGGAGCTGGAGAACCAGCCCGTGGCAGTGCCGGCTGCAGCGCCTGCTGTAGCAGCTGCGCCCGCTGCTGCGGCAGCCCCGGCTGCTGCTCCCGCAGCAAAGCCGGCAGCCGGCCCTGGCGTGAAGGTTACCTCTCCCCTTCCCGGTGTTATCATTGAAGTCTCCGTCAAGGAAGGCCAGGCTGTGAAGGCCGGCCAGAAAGTTGCCGTTATCGAGGCAATGAAGATGGAAAACGAGATTGCAGCTACCCAGGACGGTACTATTTCTGCAATCCACGTAAACAAGGGTGATTCCGTACTTGAAGGTGCAGATATCGTTTCTATAGCATAGGTTTATGGAGCAGATTATCAGCAGTCTGGAGCAATTCTGGCAGTTTACCGGCTTTGCCAACGTGGCTTGGCAGAACCTGGTGATGATTGCCATCGGTATAGCCTTCATTACCGTTGCCATTATAAAGGAATGGGAGCCGCTGCTCCTTGTCCCTATCGGCTTCGGTATGATTATAGGCAATATTCCCATGTTCCCTGGACTGAATATTGGTATTTACGAGAACGGTTCCGTTCTGAACACCCTTTACCAGGGAGTGAAGCAGGGCTGGTATCCCCCGCTGATTTTCCTTGGCATCGGAGCGATGACGGACTTTTCCGCGCTTATTTCGCAGCCAAGGCTGATTCTGATTGGCGCAGCTGCCCAGATGGGTATCTTCGGAGCTTATCTGCTGGCTATGCACGTAGGTTTCCTGCCTAACGAGGCCGGCGCCATCGGCATCATCGGCGGAGCAGACGGTCCTACCGCAATCTTCCTCTCTTCGAAGCTCGCACCGGACCTTATGGGTGCAATTGCAGTATCGGCTTACTCTTACATGGCCCTTGTGCCTGTGATTCAAAGGCCTATTATGCTTGCGCTTACCAACAAGAAGGAGCGTCTTATAAAGATGCCTACCCCGCGTCAGGTAAGTCCGAAGGAGAAGATGATTTTCCCTATCGTAGGCTTCCTCACAACGGCTTTCATCGTTCCTTCAGGCCTTCCGTTGCTGGGTATGCTGTTCTTCGGCAACCTGCTTAAGGAAAGCGGTGTAACCCGCCGCCTGGCAGAGACTGCACGCGGTCCGCTCATCGACGTTGTTACAACCCTCATCGGCCTTACCGTTGGTGCATCGACCCAGGCAGACAAGTTCCTGACCGGCAAGTCATTGCTTATCTTCGGACTTGGTCTTTTGTCCTTCGTTATCGCAACGACCTGCGGCGTTCTCTTCGTGAAGTTCATCAACATCTTCATTAAGAATCCGGCCAAGAAAATCAATCCTCTCATTGGTAATGCAGGTGTTTCAGCGGTTCCTGACAGCGCACGAGTTTCAGAAGTCGTAGGACGTGAGTTCGACAAGAACAATCATCTTCTCATGCATGCAATGGGACCTAATGTTGCCGGAGTTATCGGTTCTGCGGTAGCAGCAGGTATTCTTCTGAGTTTCCTTGGATAAAGGTTCTAAGCAAAAAAACAGGCTCGGATTTGCGTCCGGGCCTGTTTTTTTTCATTTGCTCTTCAACTATTTGAGCTTGAAGATAACGGGCATTGTGTAAGCAACTTTTACGTTGTTGCCATTCTGCTTTCCGGGCTCCCACTTGGGGGATTTTGCTACGGTCTCTGCAGCTGCGTTGTCAAGGAGTTCGTTAACGCCCTTGATAACTTTTACGTTGGTAACGTTTCCATCCTCGTTTACTACGAAGCCTACAAGTACCCTGCCTTCAATATTGCCGTCAATTGCAGCCTGGGGATAAGCCACGTTAGCGTTAATCCACTGTGAGAAGGTGTCTGCACTGCCACCGTTGAAAGTAGGTTTCTCCTCTACTGATACGAAAGGAACTGCGTCTGCTACGCCAAGGGTTTTGAGAAGGGTCTCTGCTGCGTTTGCCTCTGCATCTGTCTTGATGTCATCAAGGGCCTCAAGAGCAAGGTCGCGAACGGTCTCGCCTTCTGCCTTTACGCTTTCAGCTACGCCTTCGAGAGCTTCTTCTACTGATTCTGCTGCACCTTCAAGAGCGTTTTCTGCGTTCTGGGCGCCTTTGTTTCCGTTTTTGCAACCGACTGCCATAATCATGGCTGCTGCCATTGCAATGTACATTACTTTTTTCATGACTAATAATATTAATGGTTAATAATTTTCTCAACAAGATTCAAAGGTACAACTTACATTTGGAAATAAAAATAAAATTCGTAACTTTGCAATCCAATCACGGGGTATTAGCTCAGTTGGTAGAGCGTTTGAATGGCATTCAAAAGGTCAGGAGTTCGATTCTCCTATGCTCCACAAAACCCACTGATAATCAGTGTAGTTACAGAGTTACGCAGAAAGTTACGCAGAAAATTACATAAATTTCTGCGTAATTTTTGTTTTTATACTCTATGCGTTTCCCCTACCCTGCGTCTTGGTCCCTAGGAGGGTCGAACCGGAAACTATCCACGCCATACCTTTTATAAAAGAAGAAGATTTCCTCGCCTTCACGAAGAAATCCACCATGCAAAAAAATCATCCCCGTAGGAATTTTTCCCACGGGGATGACAGGTTCAGGTTTCAGGCCCGGAGGCCAATGGCTATGCGCCGGCGGTCCACTTGACTTCGGCCAGCATGGTACCGGACTTCTCGCCGGTGCTGGAGTTCACGAAGTAGTAGCGGAAGAAGATCTTCGGCGCAGCTGCGCTCGGAGCACCGTGCTTGGCCACGTAGTCAGCACGGATGTTGACAGCAGTGGCGTCCGGCTCTTCGACCATCTTGATGGCGACGGCCTTGCCGTGTGCGCGGGCCACACCATTGGACTGGCCTTCGGAGGCCTCGATCACGAGGAAGATGCCGCCGTTGTCAACCAGGGCCTGGTCCAGCTTGAAGGTGAAGGTGTCGCCCTGACACACGATGGTGGCGCTGGAGGGATTCTCCACACCCACGAGCGTGGGAGGAGTGACGGAGGCGGAACCGCCGCAGGCTACGATCCAGTAGTTCAGGCGGGTGAACAGGTTGGCGCCGGAAATCTTGGCCTTGGTGCCAAGGACGCTGCGGCCCTCCTGAGAGAGAGCGAGCTTATTCCACGCGAGAATCTGCTCGTTGCTGAGGCTCTTCCACATAGTGGTGAGCTGCTTGAAGATACCTTTGACCTTGGCCTGGTCAGCGGTACGGACGGAGCCGCCATATCCGCGGTTGCGGATGTACTTACGGCTCTTCATTTTTGCAGCAGTCACGCCCTTGGCGCTGCCGCTCATCTCCTCGAAGGCGATGGAAGGAATGTACTTCATGGCTAAAAACGTTTGAGGTTAAGTAAAAAAGTGATGATAAAATAGAGTCCGATCAGGATCACGGCAAAGAAGCAGAATCCGCCCACGCGGAGCTTAGCCTGCTGCCAGCCGGTCAGTTTCTTTTCCACTTCAACGGTCACGGTCTGCACCCGGTCACGGAATACAACCGAATCCCGGTAAACAATCTGTTTGTCAACAACGGCCGGCATCTTCACCGGCTTCGTCTCCAGCGAATGCTTCAGCACCCCTGCGGAAATGCAAGCATCCGAAAGCGCAAACTCGTTCTCAAGATGTGAAGTGGTATCCTGGACTGCCACCCGCTCCACGACACGCGGCAGCTCGACAAAGACGGTATCCTTCTCGATAACCGTCTCCGTCCGCACCTCCACCTTGGTACTGTCCGTCGTCGGAAGCGGGCGGACAGTACTGCAGGCAGAAGCGAGCGCGAGGAAAAGCAGTGGCAGATAGTATTTCATAGGTTTTATTCGTTCTTGTCAAGTTTCTGATGGAGCTCAGCCTCCATCTTGTTCAGTTTCGCATCAAAGCTGGCCTTCACCCCCAGGATCGCTCCGCACAGGACCAAAAGCTCGCTCACGATGCTGATGGCGGAATTGGTAATCTCCCCCGGCGGCGGAACGAAGAACAAGCAAACGGCGGCAATGGCAACACCAGCGGAAAAGCTGGCTATGGCGATGCCACCCTGGAGCCTTGTCAGTTCTATGCGTTTCTTCTCAGTCATAAGGCATTAGTTGTCACGTACGAGGAAAGCAAAGATGAACGGATCGTGACCAGTGTCCTCGAAGCCGGCGGTCCTGGTCTGGCAAGTGAAAACGCCGTTCTCGATATGGGCCTCGCTGATACCATCCACGGACGGGTTGTACTGGTTGCCGCCGCCGCAGAACGGAAGATCTGCAGTAATGCCGGAAGGCAGGTTATCCAGATTGCACTCCCAGGGTGAATCCCTGTAAGCGTAAGTACAGCTGGAGAACTGCATGTGCAGGAAGATCCAGTTCTCAAACTCGACGAAGAAGGTGTCATTGCTCCAGCGAAGGTACGTTGTCTCCTGGCTGGTCTGCAGCTTGGTCCGGGTGCCCTTAATGGGATTCCCACCGCGGGCAAGCATCGTGTACAGCGCAAGGATGTAGATGGTAATCTCTCCCTTCTCATCGAAGTTTGTAAGCTTCTCGATGCAGAGGGTATTCTTGTCTTTGACCCAGCTCTTGAGCACGGTGCCGCCACTGTTATCCCAAGTATATCCATAGCTGTCCCGGACATCACGGAATCGCATTATGACACCGGAGATGGCGCTTCGGTCTATGGAGAGATCCGGCACGTAGATTTCCAGCACATCTGCAGCCTGGTAATCCGCATTCTCCGGATTGTAGGTGAGCTTCGCATTGAGGACCACGAAGTTCTCCTCCTGATGGGACTTGAAGGCAATCTGCCCTGCCCCAAAGTTATTTCCTGTAGAGTTGAAAAGCGTAGCCATATTAGTAGAGTATTCCAGGCCCGAAGACCTCGGTAGGTTTGACATAATAGCCACCACGGTGAGCGAAAGTAATTCTTGCAGGATCTCCGTAGGAGGCACCGTACAGCCACATCACATAGGACTGCGCCACCAGCTTGCCGTCTTCCCCGTTGCCACGTCCAAGCGCCCAGGAAGTGCCTCTCAGCTCGGTCGGAAGGTCATCTTCAAGATAAACCTCGGACGAAGCAACGTTGCTGTGGCCAAGGCACATGACATCGTACTGAACTACAGGAGCTCCGGAACTGAAATCAACGTCGATGGAACTTACATGCTGCTCGTGATCCGGAGCCAGGCGGTCCATAGTGACGCGCTTGCGCGGCGTGTAAGAGGATTCGCCAGTCACAATCACCGAATCCTTAAACACCTGACCCGTGAACCCAGTCGACGTGTCCAGCCAGTACGCCTCGATAAACACTTTCTGGCCCGGCGTAGGCTCCACGCCAATCGTCTTGAGATACAACCGAGTGATATCCGCCTCTCCCCAGTCATCTTCCACTTCAGAGGAAATGATAACCGTCTTCGACCACCCATTGGAAATACCGGAACTCTGGGAGCCCGACATCTTCACGACCATCTTATAAGGCGCAGATTCGTGCTTGATGCCGCCGAACACGACCAGCTGCGGCGTAACTCCCACAGTATTGTACTCTACATTCGGCACCGCCACCTGCCCAGCAGGAGCAACGGCCATAACGGTCTCCCCAGCCATAACCCGGTTTGCGTTCAGGCGAACGTACAAATTCATACCGGAGAGCTCGGCCTTCTGGCCCAGCGAAGAAGCGCCGGTGGCGTGCTCCGCCAGCCGGTCCCACTCCTGGCGCTGCTCATTGGTCAGCGTCACCCAGCTCTTTGCGATTTTCTTTAAGGAGGCCCTCCTTGCCAGCTGTGCTCCAGTGGCAACCCCGGTCGGATAGCATTTCAAGGAAAGGATGCTACGGCCGCCTACCTGGCGAGCCGTAACACCCTTTGCCGACCCAGAAAAACCCCCGAAAGCAATAGAAGGAAGCGCTATCATAGTTTAAGTTTTAATCCCACGAACACCCATTGTTCTATACAAAAATAACAAATACTTTAATGATTGCAAAGCAATTATTTACATCAATTCAGCGAAAGTAAAACATTAAGTATAATAGAATAGAACGGAATTTCCCACAGTATCCAAAATCGAGAAAAAAATTTCAAAAAATTTTTCTGCCTCCTACGGCATCTGAAAGCGTATTCACGGTCCTTGTTGAAAACTTAACATAATCGCCGCTTCCGGAGTCTGCAAGAAATCGTTAACTTTGTAATCCCACTAACCCATACCCCATGAATTGTATATAAGCACTGATTTTTGAGCCAGATTTTCACTGATTTGTGAGCCACGGGTAGGCTGCGCAAAGTTATACTTTTTCTTTATTTTTTTCAAACAACTGCTGCGTTTCTTTAAGTCTGTAGGACTCTCCTGACATGTT
>JAFUDQ010000034.1 GCA_017459075.1 Bacteroidales bacterium | reverse complement strand
GGTCTTACCTACTGGACTGGCGTATGGCGTCCGACTGATGCCAGCATCATGCGCTACAACACTGGTGGCTTTAACGCGCCCAGCCGCTATGCAATTTGGTACCGCATCGGCAAACTGGCCTACGGAGAGGGTTGGGAAGGTAGCTATGAGGACTTCGTGGCTTACGATGCCATCAACCGTACTCCTGCTGCAGTAGCTCGCCGCGATGCCCAGCGCCGCCGCGCTGTCCAGAAGCCGCTGCCTCAGTTGCCGCCGCCAGTAGTGGTCGGCCACGGCTGGAGGGAAGAATTGCAGGAGGGGGAAGTAGATTTCTCCACTCGCTTCGCTCGGTCGAAATGACAAATAAGGCTTTGCTCGGTCGAAATGACAAATAAGGCTTTGCTCGGTCGAAATGACAAGACCGACCCCCGATCGGTGTCGGGGGTGACGTTATCAGGGCGGAGGTGATGTTATCAGGGCGGAGGTGACGTTGGGAGCCGTGCATGACGGTATAGCAAAACTATCAACAAATCCAAACGATTTCAAGCTTGAATTCCCTTGGATTTGCACTTTAAAATAGGTGGTTTTACAAAAAAAGAAGTTCTCTAAAGGGAGAACTTCTTTTTAAGTGACTGAATCATGTCCACCGTCATGGTTTCAAGGTCGTAGGCTGGAGCCCAGTCCCACTCGGCGCGGGCGCAGCTGTCGTCCATCTTGTCCGGCCAGGAATCTGCAATTGCCTGACGTACAGGATCAACCTCATAACGCATCTTGAATCCGGGGATATGCTCGCATATCTTGTTGTAGATAATCTCAGGGTCAAAACTCATGGAAGCAACATTGAAGGCATTGCGGTGAACGAGCCTTGAAGGATCTGCGTTCATGATATCCACAGCAGCCTTAAGGGCATCGGGCATATACATCATATCCATGTATGTTCCCTTAGCGATAGGGCATACAAATTCCTCTCCCTTGACAGCGGCATAGTAAATCTCCACTGCATAGTCCGTGGTTCCGCCACCGGGAAGGGTAACATTGGAAATAAGGCCCGGGAAACGAATCGCGCGGGTGTCAACTCCATATTTATGGAAGTAATAATCACTCAGGAGCTCAGTCGCTACCTTTGTTACGCCATACATGGAACGGGGCCTCTGGAGGGTATCCTGGGGAGTATTTACACGCGGAGTCTCGGGACCGAAGGAACCGATTGAACTGGGAGTGAACACTGCGCATCCCTTCTCACGTGCAACCTCAAGGATATTGATGAGACCGTTCATCTGGATATCCCAAGCCAGAAGCGGCTTGCGCTCTGCCACTGCTGAAAGCAGTGCGGCCAGATTATATATGGTGTCGATTTTATATTTTTCTACGATGTCTGCCAGTCCCTGGGCGTTGCGAACATCTGCCTCTGCGCTGGGACCGCTTTCAAGAAGAATTCCTGTGGGCTCTGCGCCCTTGATGAAACCTGCTACAATATTTCCGTCCGGGTACATGCCCCTGAGCTTCATGGTAAGTTCGGAGCCAATCTGGCCGGTAGAACCAATTACAAGTACATTTTTCATTTTAGTGTTTTGCAGTTTTTATTTTGCGAGTGCAAATATAATTATTAATTTTGTAAGAGTAACAAAAAACGCTAAAACAATAAAAATATAAAACCATGTACGGAAAATTTCAAAAACATCTTCAGGATGAACTTGCAGCCATAAAAGAGGCTGGCCTTTACAAGAATGAACGTAACATCGCTTCTCCCCAGAGCGCAGAAATCACCCTGGAAGACGGTTCGGTAGCACTTAACTTCTGTGCCAACAACTACCTTGGCCTTGCAGACAACCCCAGGCTCATCGCCGCAGCAGAAAAGGCGATGCGTGACCGTGGCTACGGAATGTCATCCGTCCGCTTCATTTGCGGAACCCAGGACCTTCACAAACAACTGGAAAAGGCGATATCGGACTTCTTCAAAACAGAAGACACCATTCTTTATGCATCCTGCTTCGATGCCAACGGCGGCGTTTTCGAGCCCCTGCTCACCGCTGAAGATGCAATCATCTCCGACTCCCTTAACCATGCTTCTATCATCGATGGCGTAAGACTTTGCAAAGCAGTGCGCTACCGCTATGCAAACGCCAATATGGAGGAACTTGAGAACTGCCTCAAAGAGGCCCAGGCCCAGAGATTCCGCATCATCTGCACCGATGGCGTATTCTCAATGGACGGTAATGTTGCCCCGATGGATAAGATTTGCGCGCTTGCAGAGAAGTACGACGCCCTTGTAATGGTAGATGAGAGCCATTCAGCCGGCGTGGTTGGAAAGACCGGCCACGGCGTTGCAGAGCAGTTTGACTGCTATGGCAAGATTGACATCTTCACCGGTACCCTTGGAAAGGCCTTCGGCGGCGCTGTAGGCGGATTTACCACCGGTCGCAAAGAGATTATCGACATGCTCCGCCAGCGCTCACGTCCTTATCTCTTCTCCAACTCGATTCCTCCGATGATTGCTGCCGCTGCAATTGAGATGTTCAAGATGCTTTCCGAGAGCAACGAACTCCATGACATCCAGCAGGAGAACGTGGCATACTTCCGTGACAAGATGATTGCCGCCGGCTTCGATATCAAACCTACCCAGAGTGCGATCTGCGCCGTTATGCTGTACGATGCTCCCCTGAGCCAGAAGTTTGCGGCCAAGATGGCGGAAGAGGGTATCTTTGTCACCGGTTTCTATTATCCTGTTGTTCCGAAGGGCCAGGCCCGCATCCGCGTGCAGCTTAGCGCCGCCCACAAGAAGGAGCATCTGGACAAAGCTATTGCCGCCTTCATCAAGGTTGGCAAAGAACTTGGTGTCATTAAATAAAAATGGCAGATTTTAAGGCACTGGCAAAGGATACCGTAATCTACGGTCTCAGCAGCATCGTCGGCAGATTCTTAAACTATCTGCTGGTGCCGCTGTACACCTATAAAATATCAGCGGAAAGCGGCGGATACGGCGTAGTGACAAACCTCTACGCCTACACCGCCCTGCTGCTGGTTCTGCTGACCTACGGAATGGAAACAACCTTCTTCCGCTTCGCAAACAAAGAAGGCGAAGACCCAAGGAGGGTGTTCTCCACGGCCATGTGGTCGCTATTGGCAACATCGGCCTCATTCTTTGCCCTGGTGCTCATATTTTTAAAGCCGATATCTGCTGCAATGGGCTACGGGGACCATCCGTCATATATATGGACGATGGCGCTTACGGTAGCCATAGATGCCTTCCAGTGCATACTGTTCTCCAATCTGCGGTATCAGAAAAAGGCCATCAAGTTCGCATCGCTCAAAATCCTTTTCATAATACTGAACATTGGCATAAACCTCCTCTATTTCGTCGTCCTGCCGGCGCTTTACAAAGGGAATCCGGGCCTCATCGGCAAAATATATGATCCCACGATAGGGGTAGGTTATGTCTTCTATATCAATCTGTTCTGCACCGCCCTCGTTACCTTCTTCTTCGCCAAGGAGCTCAGGTACTTCAAGTTCGGGTTTGACCGGGCGCTGATGAAAAGGATGCTTGCATACAGCTGGCCGATCCTGATTCTTGGGCTGGCCGGCATCCTTAACCAGACGGCCGATAAAATCCTTTATCCCATCGTCTGCCCGGGAGAGGAAGGGAAGGTTCAGCTTGGCATTTACGGCGCTGTGGTCAAGATTGCAATGATTATGGCGATGATTACCCAGGCCTTCAGGTATGCCTATGAGCCCTTTGTTTTTGGCAGCGCCAAGGATAAAGACAGCAAGGAAACCTATGCAAAGGGCATGAAGTATTTCATAATCTTCACTTTGCTGGCATTCCTTGTGGTCATGGGTTATCTGGACATCCTGCGATATATCATCCAGCCGGGCTACTGGGAAGGCCTCAGGGTTGTTCCTATCGTGATGGCGGCGGAAATTATGATGGGAGTCTACTTCAACCTGTCCTTCTGGTACAAACTGACGGACAGGACCATCTGGGGCGCGATTTTCTCCGGAATAGGCTGCGCTGTGCTCATTGCCATCAACCTGATTTTCATTCCGAAATACGGCTACATGGCCTGTGCCTGGGGCGGTTTCGCCGGCTACGGGGTGTCCATGCTGCTGTCTTACTTCGTAGGAAAGAAATATTATCCGGTAAATTATCCGCTCAAGGATATCTTTGTTTATGTCTTGCTTGCCGGCCTGTTGTATGCCGGTATCATTCTCAGTGGCAAGTATTTAAGCGTCATCCCAAGACTGGCCGTGAATACTTTGCTAATCCTTGGTTTTGTTGCTTACATCCTTAGGAAGGACCTGCCCCTGCGCAGCCTTCCGGTAATTGGTAAATACTTCCGATGAAAAAATTCCTGACTTCTTTGATGGCCGCTGCGCTCTGCCTGGTTTCTTATGCGCAGACCGGCCCCGATGTGCTTATCCCCAAGCCCGTTTCCGCAACCCTTCTTCCAGGAGAGACTAATGCCGATGCTGCCGTGAAAACTGTCATTGGCAGCCGTAAATTCAAAGCTGCCGTAAAAGGCCTTCCGGACTATGCTGCCAAGGAAGCCTATCGGCTTACGATAAAAGGGAAAACCGCTGTGGTTGAGGCACTTACAGAAGAAGGAGCCTTCCGTGGGAAGAGTACTTTTGAATATATGAAGAAGATGTCGCCGGACGGTCGCCTGGCTTCCTGCGTCGTCTTTGATTACCCTCGCCTGCGCCACAGGGGACTGATGTTTGACATCTCCCGTCATTTCAGGGATAAAAACTTCATACTCAAGCAGTTGGAGCTGATGGCGTCAATCAAGATGAATGTGCTTCACCTTCATCTAACGGACGATGCCGGCTGGCGTATCCAGATAGACAAGTATCCTAAGCTTACCAAGATGGCGGCTTGGAGGGACAAGGCTCTTTGGAAAGACTGGAATGAAACCGGGCATAATTATGCCAAGGAGGGTGAACCGGAGGCTTTTGGCGGCTATCTTACCAAGGACGACGTCAGGGAAATCCTCGCTTTTGCCGCCGAGAGGCATATAACGATAATTCCTGAAATTGAGCTGCCCGGTCATAGCCTGGAGGTTACCAAGGCTTATACAGAGACCGCTTGCCTGGACAGCACCGGAAGCAGCCCCGTGTTTACATCTGACCTCTGCCCGGGAAGTGATTTTGCGCTTCAGATGTTCAAGGATATCCTGGACGAGGTTATAGAGCTTTTCCCTTCCGAATTCATCCATATCGGTGGCGATGAGGCTTCAAAATCCGCCTGGGGAAGCTGCCCTCGCTGCGTTTCCCGCATGAAGGCTAATGGCCTGAAGGATGTGGATGAGCTTCAGAGCTGGTTTGTACGTCAGTTCGACGAGTATCTTGCTTCAAAAGGCCGCCGTCTCCTTGGCTGGGATGAGATTATGCAGGGTGGCCTGGCGCCCGGGGCAACTGTAATGTCCTGGCGAGGCACTGAGCACGGAATCAAGGCTGCATCGGCCGGTCATGATGTTGTGATGAGCCCGGAAAACTGGTGCTACATCAACCGGAATCAGGATAATCCGCTGGCTCTTGGAGAGTTTGTGGGCGGTTATCTCCCGCTTTCGCGGGTTTATGAGTATAATCCTGCCGATGGTTTCACGGATACGGCCCATCTGCTTGGCTTGCAGGGGAACTTGTGGACGGAGCATGTGCCCACTGATGCCAACTTCGAGTTCAAGGCTTATCCCCGCGCTTTTGCTATTGCAGAGATTGGCTGGAGCCCTCAGGAGGTCAGGGATTTTGACGAGTTCCGTCCCCGCGCCGTTCTTCTGGCGGACTATATTAGGGGCCTTGGCTATAATCCTTTTGACCTTCACACTGAATGGGGCGAGCGCCCGGAGAAGGGCCGCGAGGTTTCCCATCTTGCCCGTGGCTGCAAGGTGGTTTACAATATTCCCTACAGCGACAAGTACCCGGCCGAGGGGGATGAGTCCCTTGTAAACGGTCTTCAGGGTGGATGGACCTATGTTGGCGGCCGCTGGCAGGGTTTCCAGAGTGACTTTGACGTTACCGTAGACCTTGGCAAAAAACAGCGTCTCAGCTTCGTTGGAGGGCATTTTCTGGCCAACATCGGCGCATGGATAGGCTTTCCCGTTAAGATAGAGATTCAGACCAGTGATGATGGTGTCAATTTCACCCCTTGCTTTGAGACCTACTGTCAGGTAAAGGCGGCTGACGATGGCGCCCAGTACGTCCTTCTTGGCGATTTCATAGACGCCGAGGCCCGTTACGTCCGCATCAAGGCCCCCCGCTACGACCGCCCCTACCACGACTGGCTCTTCATTGACGAAATAATTATCAAATAACCCGTCATTCCCGGATCCCATCTTGTCATTCCCGGATCCCATCTTGTCATTCCCGGCCGTCCTGTTCTGTTTCCAGGTGCAAAACCCGCCTTCCTGCACCTGGAACCCTTATTTTTCCACCTTCGCGGTGCAAAAAGGGCCTTCCTGCACCTAACACAGCTCTTTCTGTCATTTCGACCGTAGCGGAGAAATCTCTTCCCCCACGTTCAAAGGCTGTGTGCATGGGAAACTTACGCTCCCATACACACAATCCTTTTCACTCCGCAATGCCCCGCACCCTCCTGTCATTTCGACCAAAGGCGCAGCCGTAGCGGAGAAATCTCCCTTCCCTGTCATTCCCGGTTCCCACCCTGTCCTTCTGAACGAAGTGAAGAATCTCTTTAACGACACAAAAAAGCCTTTTACGGGCTTTAAACCCTTAAAAAGACCCGGATAACGCCCGCAGAAGCCTTAGGGTGGACGTTATACCCTCTTCTAAAACCCCTTAACGCCCATATTCGCCACAAAAATAGCCTATTGGCCAGGTTGTAACTTGGAATCCTCTCCCACTGTCATTTCGACCGAAGGCCGTCAGGCCGCAGCGGAGAAATCTCTTCCCCCAGGTGCTTATACAGGTGTTGTGATTGGGACTGGTATAAGCAAAAACGGCCTTTTTTGCACATATAGGTTCCAGCCTTTGCACCACTATCTGCACCAAACATAAATCTGAAATTACGCGGGCCACGGTGTTCTTTAGCAAGTACCTACGAATCAATAACTTACCAAAATGCAGTGTGGCCCGCATTACTCCGCTCTGCTGTATGTCGGGTGCCCGCACAACTCTGTTCCGTTGTATGTCGGTGAAAGGGGAAGAGGGGACCGGGACGACGGAAGAGGTCGGTGCCACACCGGTCGCTTGACGGCTAACTCCGCCCTTTTACGGACGTCCTTCGGCCGTTCGTAACGGTTGTCGGTCACACGCCGTCATGCCGTATACAAACTCCAAGATTGATGCAAGCACCATCTTGTCCTCTGTATCCGTCACCGCTCCCTGCGCAGCCCTACACTCTCCTCCAGCACCATCCCATGCGCTCCTCCTACGTAGCCGAACGCACTTCCCCTGCACGGTGCTCACGCACAACACCGACTCTTCCTATTGTCCCTTGTCCCTCTTCCCTTTCCCCGACACTCCGCCTCAGTCATTCCTGTTTCCCATCCACGTCATTCTGAACGAAGTGAAGAATCTCCTAAAGGACACAAAATGACCTTACACGGGCGTTAAACCCTTAAATAGACCCGGATAAAGCCCGCGGAAGCCTTAGGGTAGACGTTATACCCCCTTCCAAAACACCCTTAACGCCCATATTAACCACAAAACCGGCCCATTGGCAATGAAAATTCGTTCGTTTTCCCACCTCCGGCGCAAACAAGTGGCAACGGGCTGGTAGTCCTGGGCCCCTGTGTAGTGTGCGTTGGGAAGTTTAGGGGCTTGGGTGAGCGAATAGTTCCCCCAGTATTGACTCTGCCGTGGTTGCGTAGCAACCGCCGCACCTCGTTGTTGTGCGGCTGCGGTGCTTGTCATGCAGTAGCTGCCGGAGGTCGCATATTCCGGCAGCGGCTATTCAGCCTGTTCCAGGTGCAAACCCCGCCTTCCTGCACCTGGAACCATCATTTTTCCACCTTCGCTGTGCAAAAAGGGCCTTCCTGCACCTGACACAATTCTTTCTGTCATTTCCGGCTCCGACCGGGAATCCCCTTTGTCATTTCGACCGAAGGCCGTCAGGCCGTAGCGGAGAAATCTCTCTTCCTTGTCATTCCTGTTCCCCATCCCTGTCATCTCCGAGCGAAGTCGAGTAATCTCTGCAAAAGGAGGCCAGCCCATTGCTGAGTTGGCCTCCCTGATACCGTCGGTCGAAGAGAAGAAGGCTATTCGGAGATATTGACAGTGACTATCTTG
>JAFUDQ010000033.1 GCA_017459075.1 Bacteroidales bacterium | reverse complement strand
TTAGAAGAGGGTATAACGTCCACCCTAAGGCTTCTGCGGGCGTTATCCGGGTCTTTTTAAGGGTTTAAAGCCCGTAAAACGCCATTTTGTGTCGTTAAAGGAGATTCTTCACTTCGTTCAGAAGGACGGGGTGGGAACCGGGAATGACAGGGAAGGGAGATTTCTCCGCTACGGTCGAAATGACAAAGGGGATTCCCGGTCGGGGCCGGGAATGACAGGGAAGGGAGATTTCTCCGCTACGGCTACGCCTTCGGTCGAAATGACAGGGTGAGTGCGGGGCATTGAGGAGTGAAAAGGATTGTGTGTATGGGAGCGTAAGTTTCCCATACACACAATCCATTGACTCTGTAGCATTGGGATAACGGGCACCGGAACCAAGAACAGCAACCAAGCGATGTCTAAGCGTTTTCCGACAGTGCCCCGAATCAGGCAGGATTCAGCTAATTGGCAGTAGCGGGAGCTTCCTCGTTGATTTGCTGGATTTTCTTGTGGAGTTTCTCGCTCTCCTTGAGCTGCTTGCTGGCATTCTTAGCCTCTTTCTTGGCAGCACTTATACGCTTTTTAGCCGTAGAAATTTCTTTCTTGATTTTAGAGCGCTCCTTCTGAGCTTTGGAAAGAACCTTGCGGCCATCTGAAAGGGCATTCTTGGCATCCTTAGCCTTAAGCTCAAGGTCCTTAATCTCAGACTTGGTCTGCTCCATCTCAGTAAGGGAAGCACCAGAAGACTTCTGAAGCTTAAGAGTCTGCTTCTTCAGTTTAAGAGCTGTATCAGCCACCTTCTTCTGGTCCTCAAGCTTCTTAACCTCTGCCTTAGCCTCCTTAATATTGCTCTCTACACCGGAAAGCTTGCTTGAAAGAGCATCAATATCCTTCTGTGCATCATCTGACACACTCTTAAGATTCTTCTGGGCTGCATCAAGAGCCTCCTTGTTCTGCTGGACAAGGGCCGCAGCATCGCTGTTGTTAACAACCTGCGCAGAGAGTCCCGTAACTGCGAGAACCGCTACTGCTGACAAAAACATTCTGAGTTTCATATCTTTACAATTTTATTATTTCTGTTTGAAGAAATCAAGGGCAACACGCATGAGCTCCGTCCTCTGCTTCTCACACTTTACAACCTCTATAGGGAAGCCGAAGCTAACCACCTGCCAGCCACCGGCATTGTATGCAATTCCTGCGCCAATATGGGTATCGGTATACCTCATAATAATGGCCGATTTGTCGCTAAAAGGCAACAATCCGTCGGGAGTCTCGACGCAATAAATCTTCTCATTGGGCTCATTATAGAAAGAAACCCTCAGGTCTTCGGGCATATCATTAATGAGCTTGTTGCGCATGGGAGCGGCAACAGCAGTCTTGGAAGCATAATTGGCAATCCACTTGTAGCCAAGTACCTCCTGGGCGAATTTCTTGGTATCCTCACGGTTCAGAGAATCCTGCTGGACAGGATAAACCTTGCTCCAGATATCAGTACCAATGTTCGAACCGGAAACAAGAACATCACCTCCGGCAGAAGTAAACTTACGGATACTGCTTCTGAGAGCCTCAGGGAACACCTGGTATTTGTCAGGGAGCGCACCGGGACGGCCGGAAGAAACAGTCACCTGCTTGCCACAGATAATATCGGCAACCTTAACATAAGAAGGAGCACCATCGGCCTGGAAAGCAGCGGAGCTGACAGAACAGAAACGACGGCCAAGGGCCATCAGTGACTGGCCATGAATATAAGGATAGTCGAAGGTATTGCCGGCAACCTGAAGCCCTGCCTCATCTGCGAAAGAGCCGCCGAAACCAGGGTTGTCATCGTCCTCCCAAGGACGCTGGCGGTTGAACTCATACATCCTGCCGGTACGGGTAATATCCTTGATATAAGGAACGCCGCTGTCAAGGGTACCGTCAAAGCCGGCATAGGTAGGAGTATCGAACCAGGCCGGGGCGGAAACCCTGTCAAAATTATTGACTACAAGCACAGTCTCACTGTCAGAAGCGCCCTCGGGAGTACCTGCGGCAAGAATCTCTGAAGGGAAGCTGAGTCCGCCATCATTGTAAGCGCAAACCTTGAACGCATAAATATGTCCTGCCTCAATTGAAATCTCCGCTGAAACCTTACCGTTAACAACGGCCGGTTTATCCATCCTGAAAGACTCCTTCCAGCCACCGTCATCAATACGCATGTAAATAAGGTATCCGGTTGGTTTGGCAGTAGGCTCAAGAGTATCCTCCGTAGGCTTCCAGCTAAGCTTCACTCGGTTTTCACCGGCAAAAACGGCACTAAAAGAATTCACAGCAAGAGGCTGAACTACATAGTCCTTACCATAACGGTTAGCAAGGAACTTAAGCATACCCTTGTAAACGGCACGGCTTACTGTAAAGCGGAAGTTAGGGTCATGGCCATACTTCATGTCCGCAAAATTGGAATGAGCCAGGATCTCCAGAAGCATACCCGGAACAGAAGTAGTGCGGGACTCACTGTAAGAACGGTCCCAAAGCTGCCTGCGGGCCCACTGCGGCTCATGAAGCGCACGAACATCCTGAGCAATCTGAGTCTGCACAAGATCTGTATACTCACGGGCAGCCATACGGTCGCTGCCATCAGGATACTTGCGGCTGTCATCACACTTGAGAGTATAAATTGCCAGCGTACCTATGTAGCTGTCATCAGGAGTCTGCCCAGCATCTGAGTGGAAAGCAAGAGAAAGGTCGAAGGGGATATTCAAACCTTCATCCTTAGGATTGGCCTCAGAGCCACCTGCAAGCATGGTAACCCACGCTCCCCTGTCTGCATAATCATTGGTATAATCGGTTTCAAAAGCACGGGTAATTGTGGTGTCGATGCCGCTGTACTGCATATTGTAAAGGGCACCTTCCAGATAAGCCGGCATGCCTGAAGTTGTCCAATACTCCATCGGCTCATCATCATTGCCGCGGGCAACCTTACCCATACCGCCGCCAAAACGGACAGCATCGGCCGTCACAACCTTCCCCTTCTCTCCGAAATTGTCAAGAGTCACGGACCAGTCACCCTCAGTATCGAATTCAAACGTACCGAGATAAATCCAGGTGCCTCCGCCCATTGTCTGGTTCACAGAGAAAGTGGACGTACCGCCCATGTGATTTACAGTATAGCGTGCCTTGCTGGTGCTGTTTTCAAGAGTTTTATAAGATACATAAACAGCATACTCTCCCCTTTCAGTGAATTCAGGAAGCCATTTTGCGGTTGCCGATACCTCTTTGGCATTGCAGGCCGCAAAGCGGACGGAACCCATGCGGAAAGGATTGTCAATGCCGATGTAAACCTTTTTCAGGTCTGCGAATCCTTCGCCGGCATCGTCCCATGAACCGGTTTCACGATAATTTCCGTGGCGACGCAGAAGCGGATCATTCCTGTCATCGCGGAAAGAAGGGTCATTGTCGCAGACAACCTCCAACTTCTGGGTATCGCGCTCACGGGGAGTCATCACATAGGCACCCGCATTCTCAAGCATCGGGATAAGATAAGGAAGCACATAACTCTGGGTGTACAAATCCTCAACGGTCATGAAGTCCAGCGCCCTCTGCCACTCCCAGCGACGGGTCTTCGCCTCATAATAGCGGCCGTGGCTCTGCCAAAGGGCGATATGCTTGCCCGCAAGGCCCTTTTTAAAGCCGATGCCGTCTGTACGGCTCACAAGAGGAGTCACCTTCTTGCGGCTTATTCTGTATTCTGTCTTGGAATTATCTCCTGAAGATGTAAGCTCCGGGGTAACAAGTTCCTCAAGGCTGAGGGTCTTGCAGAAAATCTTGCCCACTGAATACTTCTCGTATCCCTCCGGGAACAGATTCCTGAGCTCCTCGCGGAACCATTTCACATCATTCTTGTGCCAGGGATAATCCGCCAGGTTCTCATTGAAATGGAAATCCAGCTTGCCTCCCCTGTTGGTAACGGATTTAAGCCTGAGGATGGACCTTACCGTAGTCCTTTCCTTAAGAAGGGTGGTAAGGGAATCACAAGTCTCCTTAAAATCAGACGCAATGCCGCTCTGGGCGTATGCCCCAAAAGAAAGGGCTGCGGCTACTACTACCGATGAAAATAATTTCCTTAACATATTCTGTTTTTTATTGTTTCTTTTTAACGAATGCAGCCCTGAGGTCAAGCACAAGGGCAATTATGGAGCCGGTTGCAAGGCCGATGCCGTCTGCAAGGAAATCCTTGGAATCTGCGCTCCTGTAGTCTGTAAGGCCCTGGCCAAGTTCCGTTCCAGCGGCAATTATGCAGCCTATGACAAACAGCACCAAAACCAGCAGGAATGAATGCAGGGGCTTTTTTGTCATGCCTATAACCACTCCCCGAGCAATTACAGGAAAGGGCAGGAACATTGAAAAATGCACAATCTTGTCCGTCGGGATGCCAAAGAAAGAAGGACTCACTTGGGGAGCATTGTCAAAACTGCCGAAGCACAGCCATGCCACAGCCCCAAGATAAAGTACCAGCAGCACCAGATAGAATATCCTGATTTTTTTAGTGTTCATTTTACTTCAGTACGATATTGCCAAAGAAATCCGGCCTGTGAAAGTCCGGTTTGGGTAGTTCTATCGGAGACCACGACACAAAATGCATGTGCGCAGTCTTGTCCCCGCACTTGTAAAAGTTACCGCGGAGGGTTTTGACACCACCATCGGCCCCGAAAACATCAAGTGGAATGAGCATACCGGCAGTCCAGCTGTGGATGCCACCGTCAATCTGGAAAGGAGACTCCTGCTCCACTGAAGTATAACGGCGGATGCGGCCAAGGACAGATGAGTCCCTGCGGGCGCGGTCATGACGGTCCGGGCCCATGGCTGCCAGCAGCCTTCCGGTGCAAGTGAGCTCAAAATTGTAATACTTGTCCCCTGCGGGGTCCTGGACAAAGAATTCCACGCAGCTGTCTTCCCACATACGGCCATTGTCCTCCGTCTCCATTCCCCTAAGGTCAAGCCCCCTCACATGGAAGAGGAGCGCCAGCGATTTGCCGTCATGGGCGGCAGTAAGGTTGCAGTCCGGCCTGTAAGGAAAACTCTCCGACCAGTTTACGCAGCCGATGCACGCCTTGGCACCGTTTTCTTCAAGCGTAAGGTCAAGCTCCTGGAAATCAAGTGTTTCCAAAGAAGGGATAAAGGGTATTTCTAATGTCTTTGTCATAAGCTCTGCATGTCATTAAGTTTCTTGTAATAGCCGTTCTGGGCGATGAGTTCTTCGTGGCATCCCCTCTCAACTATATGGCCTTCCTTCATAACCAGAATCTCGTCAGAAGCCTTGATTGTAGAAAGCCTGTGGGCGATTGCTATGGTTGTACGGCTGGACATAAGCCTGTCAAGAGCCTCCTGGACCAGACGCTCGGACTCAGTATCAAGAGAAGCCGTAGCCTCGTCCAGAATAAGGATGGGAGGGTTCTTAAGCACGGCGCGCGCAATGGAAATCCTCTGCCTCTGGCCGCCTGAAAGCTTCATGCCACGGTCTCCGATATTGGTGTTGTAGCCCTCTTCCTTCTCCATAATGAAGTCATGGGCATTGGCAATCTTAGCAGCCTCAACCACCTGCTCCATAGTGGCACCCTTCACTCCGAAGGCTATATTGTTAAAAATGGTGTCGTTGAAAAGGATAGGCTCCTGATTCACATAGCCAATGAGGCTGCGGAGCCCGGACATCTTAATGTCCCTGATGTCCACGCCGTCAATTTTAACAGCACCGCCGGTAACATCGTAAAAACGCGGAATCATATCAACAAGTGTGGATTTTCCAGCTCCTGATTCACCGACGATTGCAACAGACTTACCCTTAGGCACGGAGAAATTGATATTCTTAAGCACCTGCTTTCCGTCCTCGTAGCTGAAATCCACATCCTGGAAAGTGAGCTCCGACTTGAAGCCATCCGGGTCCTTTGCATCGGCAGCATCGGCAATAGGATTCTCTGCATCAAGGATTTTGTCAATCCTTTCCATGGAAGCAAGGCCCTTGGGAATAGCGTATGTAGCCTTTGAAAAGTCCTTCAACGGGTTAAGGATGCTGTAAAGGATTACCATGTAGAAGATGAAGGTGGAGGCGTCAATGGGAGCCTTGTCTCCAAGAATCAGGGTGCCGCCAAACCAGAGGACGATGGCAATGAGGACGGTGCCGAGGAATTCGCTCATAGGATGGGCAAGGGCCTGGCGTGTTGCAACTTTGGCGGACTTGCTCCTGAGGGAATCAGTAGTGTCTGCAAAACGGCCGGTCATCTTTTTCTCTGCCACGAAGGCCTTGATAACCCTCAGTCCTCCAAGGGTTTCCTCTACCTGCGACATGGTATCGCTCCACATTTCCTGAACTTGCAGGGACTTGCGCTTAAGTTGTTTGCCAATCACACCCATAACCCAGGCAAGCACCGGCACAACCACAATTGTAAAGAGGGTCAGCTGCCAGCTAATGAAAAGAAGGGTGGCGAAATAGAAGACGATGAGGATAGGATTCTTGATAAGCATATCAAGGGAGCTCATGATAGAACTCTCCACCTCTCCTACGTCTCCGGTCATACGGGCGATGATGTCTCCGCGGCGCTCCTGGGAGAAAAATCCAAGCGGCAGCGAGAGGATTTTATTGTAAAGCTGCATCCTCATGTCGCGAAGCACACCGGTACGGATAGGAATCATCACAGCGGATGAACCAAAGTAGCAGGCTGTCTTCAGGAGGGTCATGACTGAAAGGGCGATGCAAAGGAAGAGCAGGGTCGTTGACGGACCTGCGGATTCCACAAGCTGGGTCACCCAGTAATAGGCATTGTTAACCAGTTTCTCCTTGAAGCTGAAACCGTCCGCTCCCCAGGGGATGAACTCGTAAACAGCCTCGTTAATCTTGAAAAGTATTTGCAGCATAGGGATGACCAGCGAGAAGGAGAACACATTGAATATTGCCGAAAGCATATTCAGTAACACGCTCCAACTCAAGTACTTACCATAAGGCCTTACATACTTTACAATTATTTTCCAGAATTCTTTCATGCTTTTTTTACTTTATTGTCTCCCGATGCTATCCCGGCCATGCGCTCTGTCCAGTTCCACAGCAGCCATATCCGCCTTTTCATTACAGGGAGGTCTAAATTATCTAAAGTATCTGTCAGTTTGTTATTGTTCATCGTTATGCCGGACGTTGCCAGGACGGCCGGGATTTTGTGCTCCACGAACACTTTCTGGTCCCCTGCCCTACGGTAGAAGACATTAGTAAAATCGCGGCTGCCGTAATAGTCAAAGGCAATATCCAAAGCCGTACCCTTGCTTTTATTGGCCTGCTGCACTTCTTTTGTGCCGATGCTGCCGGTAAGCATAATCAGATAGTCTTTGCGGCCCGATTTAAGAGGACTAAGGCTGCTGCCAATCTGGTCAATATTCAGCACCAGCTTTATGTTTTCCGGACCGATGCAGCGGCCCTGGCCATCCCTCAGGGAGCCTGAGGCTATCTCCGCCCAAAGGGCGTTGGAACCGCTGAAACTCAGGTATTTGGCATCAAGTCCCACAAAGATGACATCGGCATCATATTCCCTTCCAAGGTCCCTGGAAAGGGACATCATCTCTGCAATTGAAAGGAGGGCCGCGACTCCGGAGGCGTTGCTGTCAGCCCCGGGGTAAATGTTTCCGCCACGTATGCCAAGGCCGTCGAAGCTGGCCATGATAATGATATACTGTCCTTTGCCGTTCCCGGAAGATTTGTCGCTTCCGGAAGGTTTACCGCTTCCGGAAGATTTACCGCCGAGAAGGCCGATAACATTGCGGCCGGTGCCGGAAGGCTGGGTTTTGAAACTGTGGATGTATGAAGTGCCCAGGGGAACAAGGCCGAGCTTGGTGAAGCGCCGGGAAATCCAGGAGGCAGTTTCCATAGCCCCGGAAGTGCCCGTTGCCCTGCCGCCGCAGAGCGAATCCGAGAGGAATTCTATGTCCCGGCTCAGTTTTTGTTCTGTGACGGTAGCGCGTGCTTCCTCCGATATGTCTATGCGCATATCCCTTGCCTTGCAAGGGAAAATTGCGGTGACCATCAGAATGAGGCTCGCGATTAGGCTGATATTTTTAAATAAAATCAAAACTGTTTGTATATTTGCAGTATCCGTCAAAAATAGTGATAATCGGGCAGAATATGAATTTTTTTTCAAAATACTTCTTAATTCCGGTCATTTTTTTGGTGTCGGCTCTTCAAATGAGCGCCCAATATGACAGGGAGGTCTTCTATATGAGGGGGCGGCAGGCACTCGCAGACGGCAAGTTTGCGCAGTCAATAGAGAATTTCAATGTGCTTGCAAGAATAGACAGTACTGACTACTGGACATTCTTTTACAGGGGAATCGCCAAATACAATCTTGGCGATGTTCGCGGTGCTCAGAAAGATTTTGACAAATCGGTAAAACTGAATCCCGTTTTCACATCCGGATATCACTACAGGGCCATAACCTTCAGCCGCTCAGGAGATTACGAATCCGCACTTAGGGACTTTGATGCTGCCCTTTCCCTTCGTCCCGGGTACGAAGGCATATACTTCAGCCGCGGAGTGACATACTTCCTTGCCCAGCGTTTCAACGAGGCCGTGACGGACTTCGACTGGTATATCCGCAAGCAGCCAAAGGACCCGGCCGCCTTCCTTAACAGGGGCGCAAGCTACCTTTTCATGGGCGATACCACCAAGGCCCTGAATGACTACAACAAGGCCATAAAGCTGGACCGTTTTGAACCGGAAGGCTATGTGCGCCGCGGACGCCTGAAGGCCGCAAAAGGGGAATACAAGGATGCAATCAAGGATATGGACAAGGCCATTTCTCTTGACACAACGTCTACTTTCGCTTACTTCAACAGGGCTTTAATGTATTATGAGACAGATGATTACAATTCTGCCATGAAAGACCTGGACCGCGTGCTCCGCGATGAGCCCGGCAATGCCCTCACCCTGTATAACAGAAGTTTGATTTACGCCCGCACAGGCAACTTTGAACAGGCGCTGGACGACATGGACCGCGTCATCAACATAAACCCCCGCAACGTGCTGGCCTACTATAACAGAGCCTCCTTCTTCATGCAGATGGAAAGGTGGGTGGACGCCGTTGAAGACTATGACAAAGCCATCGACATTTATCCTGATTTTGCAAAGGCCTATATGAACCGCTCATACGCCTTGCGCCAGATGGGAGAATATGCAAAGGCTGCCACCGATTATGAGACTGCGCGGCGCAAAATCAAGGAATATCATGAGACTAACGCTGCATCCGAGGGTTCTTTTGCCGATACTACGAAGAAATACAGTTCGCTGCTGTCACTTGATGCCGATTTTGCCAAGAAAGACTTTGACGATGAGCTCCTGCAGCACCGTGACATAGACGTCCGCCTGCACCCGCTTTACAAGTTTGTGCTATCTCCAAAACGCGATTTGGGACTTGTGGCCCTGTCGCGCAAATACGAGAACCCGCTGCTGGAGAAGTTCCTGCGTGAGACCCCCGTGCCGGTGGCAATTACAAGCAAGGATTCACTTCGCAGCGCAATTTCATATGTTGATTTGTCAGAGGCGGCTACATCAGCCCCGGGCGGAATGGGTGACTTCCTGAAAGGCTTGTACGAGCTGTCTTCAAGGCAGTTCAACGCGGCCATGACCTACTACGGGCAGGCTGTCAGAAACACTTCTGAATCAGACAGATACGGCAATATGTACAAGGCGTTCTACCTTATGAACCGGGGCGTACTGCGTGCAGAGATGATAGAATTCCTTTCCTCCATAGAGAGCAATGTGCAGACCCTTACAATGGATGACCGCGGCACCACCCGCGCCAGGGTCAAGGAGAGCGTCAGCCACAGCTATGACTATACCGACGCCCTGTCAGACCTTGAAGAGGCCGTGAAGCTTTTGCCGGACTTCCCTTACCTGCACTTCAACCTTGGAAACCTGCAATGCCTTTCTTCACGCCTTGTGGAATCCATTGACAGCTACTCAGAGGCCATTCGTCTCTACCCTGCCATGGCCGATGCTTACTTTAACCGCGGCCTGGTGCTTATCTACCTGAAAGACAAGGAGAAAGGCTGCTACGACCTCTCCATTGCCGGTGAACTTGGCGTTGCCGATGCCTACGGAGTTATAAGCCGATACTGCGAGGAAAAAGATGAGTAACCTTCGTTTCATGAGTTTCTCCAGTGGCAGTTGCGGAAACTGTTACTACCTGGAGTGTGAGGGACAGGCTATCCTGATTGATGCCGGTACGTCCCTGCGCTCCCTTAAGAAGCACATGACGGCAAACGGACTGAGCATGGACGCCGTCTGCGGAATTCTTGTGACTCACGACCACCTGGACCATATCCGCAACCTTGGTTCTTACTGCAAGCGGCTTGGCAAGCCCGTCTATGCCTCCGCTCCCCTGCACGAGGCCCTGGCGCATCACTCATTCACCGCTTCCTGCATAGCTCCATGCCGCAGAATTCTTGACGAGGGCCGGTGGAACCCTGTCGGGAATATGAAGGTACGGTATTTCGTTGTGCCCCACGATGCTTCTTTCACCTGCGGATATGCAGTTTCCGTGGCGGACAGGAAGTTCTTTATCATGACCGATGCCGGACGGGTGACCGATGAGGCCGTTTCCCTTGCCAGCCAGGCCGATGTTGTTGTGATTGAGTCTAATTACGATGTTGACATGCTGATGGGAGGGCCATATCCTCATGAACTTAAAATGAGGATTTGCGGCGGCAACGGGCATCTTAGCAACGATGAGTGCGCTTCCGCCCTCAGGCGTATCTGGCACCCCGGGCTTCGCGCCGTATTCCTCTGTCATTTAAGCGAGAATAACAATACCCATGAGGCTGCTTACGCGGCGTCCCTTGCTGCGCTCCGCTCGCTAAGTCCTTCTTTTACAGATGGTTCGATGATTCTGAAACCCCTTCCGCGCGAATACCCTTCCGCGCTATATACATTATAAAGATATGAAACGCTTATTCTGGATGCTGGCGGCCGGCCTTATTGCCGCAACACTCTCTTCCTGCTGCACGAAGGAGAGCAGGACTGTCAGGCTTATGAGTTACAATGTAGGTGCCTTTTCCAAGGAAATTGATGACAGCACCCCTCTTGTTGCCAGTCTTATAAAGTCCCTTGGTGCAGAGACTGTAGGCCTTAATGAGGTGGACAGTTGCAATGCCCGCCACGGGGCTGACCAGCTGGCTGTGCTGCAGGAGCAATTGGGCCAGGGATGGGAGCGCCAGTATGCCAGGGCTATGCCTTACCGCGGAGGTGCTTACGGCAACGGTGCGGTTTCCAAGGCCGGGGTTGTGAGCAGCGGGCTGATTGCTCTTCCAAGGGGCGATGGCAGCGAGCCGCGTTCTGCCGCTTATATAGAGACCCCAGACTATGTTTTCGCCCAGATTCATTTGGACCATGTGTCGGAAAACGCCAGGCTGGAGCAGCTGAAAGTTGTGACGGAAAGGCTGAAATCCCTTTTTGGCAGCGCCGGGAAGCCGGTTTTTCTTTCCGGTGACTTTAATTCGCTGCCGGAGAGCATCGTCATAAAAAATGCTTGTGAGGATTGGGATATCCTTACTCCGCAGGAGCTAAGTTATCCTTCTGATACTCCGAAGATTTGCATTGATTACATTATGCTTCTTAAAGGTTGTCCGGCTGTGGAAGTTGTCAGTGCGGGTGTTTGCACCGCAGAGCAGTTTGCCAAGGCACTTGGCCCTGACATCGCCCCTCACATCGTCTCAGACCATCTTCCCCTCTATCTGGAAGTCCGCTTATAGTTTTGTCTCTTTGCAGGTTGGGTGTATATCTGCAAGGTCGTGCCACCCCCGGCTAGGGGGTGCCTCCCGAAAGGGAGGCGGGGGTCCGGCAGACATATTCCCAACCAGCAAGATATAGATTTAGAAGTTGACGCCAAGGTGAGCATGGAGTTGCCACTGGATTTGAAGGAGGTGGAAACCAGAGGAGGTGTGATGGGAAGAATAAGCATCGGCCAAGGCGGTAAAAGCCACGTAAATAGGACCAAACCACCTCACAGCCGCAAAATTAGCGGAATAAGTAAGCTCCGGCCTCTTGAACGTCTGCTTAATGTCATAATGATCCACATCCACAAAAGAACTGTCGTAAACCACAAACTTCGGCAGGAACATAAACGAAATCAAAGCATTCTCACGAGGCACATAATTATACCCGTAACCAGCCCCAATTGAAAGCACCTTGGAATCAATCTTAATAGAAGGCTCGCCAAAACCAACGGACGCTACATTCGTCTTGTTTCTGGAATAAGAAATACCCCCAATCAAACTACCCGAAGAACGCTTCTGGATATTACTCTGCCCCACCCCGGCAGGAAAAGAATAACGCTTGTGATTGAAAATAACGAAGCCGTTCAGAAGGAAAAGCTTCATATTAGGCTCGCCGAAAGGAATCGTATACTTCTCGTCCCCAAGACGCGAATACCCGGAAAAAGACTTGATATTGTAATAAGAAAAATCCAGCCCCAGCAAGTTCCCGTACAAAGTAACATTGAAACGACGGTCATCTTTTGACTTACTGTCAGAGAAAGGGTTGAAGGTATAGCCCAGGGCCACACCTTTATAACCAACTGTAACAGAAGAAGATACGACACTCTCTGAGCTGATATGGCTGCGGAATTTGTTGTTAGTTCCACTCTCGCTGCCCCTGGTATGCATAATGGAACCGGCCAGGTTCATGCTCAGCCTGATGTCAAAATCCCCGGGAGGCGAAACATAAAAAGTAGAATCCCGGTTCTTGGCATATTTGTAAAGATCCGTAATACCTACAGACCTGAAAAAACCATCAAGGGAGTTAATTATGCCGGACAAATTCTGGGCATAACTTTTTGGTAAAGGAAAGGCTAGGATTGCCAATAAGACAATCCATAGCCTAAGTCCCGCCTTTCCCCCTTTAGCGGTCATAAATTATGCATTCAGAGGTGTTCCTCCTACCGTGTTGTCCTCTGTAACCTTACCGGAAACCTTGTCAAACTCACCGTCGGACAGCATCTTGCAGTTACCGTCAAAAGAAGCTCCGAGCTCAACAACGAGACGCCTGATATTAAGGTTGCCCTTCACAGCACAACCCTCCTTAAGGGCAAGAGTATCCTTCACGAAAAGATTACCTGTCATCTTTCCCCAGAAATCCACATTCTCGCAGATAATATCGCCGCTGATAACAGCCTTTTCGCCTATCACAACACGGCCCTGGGAAATAATCTTACCCTCGAATGAGCCGTCGATACGGATGTCACTCGGAGAATTGATTTCACCCTTTACAACACTACCCGTTGAAATACGGCTTACCTCGTTTACATTGACAGTCTGCTCCATCATTTTAGCCATATCAAAATATATAATCTAACATAAATAATTCTAAACCAATCCCTTACCGTGGCAGTTCTTATACTTCTTGCCGCTGCCGCAAGGACAAGGGTCATTACGTCCCACCTTCTTCTCAGCAACCACCGGAGTATTGCTCTTCTGCTCGCCGTTCGTAGAGAGGTCATTGCGTGAAGTCTGCATCTGACTCATATCGGTACGACGCGGCTGGGAAGGACGGGGTGCAGGGCGGGAAGCGCTGTCTTCGCGAAGAGGGATGAAAGCCCTGAGAAGGAATGAAAGCACATCCTTGTTAAGGGTATCCAGCATATCGGCAAAGAGATTATAACTCTCAAGCTTGTAAACCACGAGCGGGTCTTTCTGCTCGTAAGCCGCATTCTGTACGCTCTGGCGAAGGTTGTCCATATCACGCAGATGCTGTTTCCAATGCTCGTCAATCTGCCAAAGGATGATGGTCTTGCTAAGGGTCTTTGCAATCTCACGGCCTTCGGTGTTATAAGCCTTCTCAAGGTTAACGGAAAGGTTGAGCATCTTGCGGCCATCGGAAATAGGAATGGCGATGTTGGTGTACATCTTGCCCTGCTTCTCAAAAACTTCCTTGAGGAAAGGCAGGACCTTGCCTACAAGATTGTCCATACGGCGGTTGTAAACCTCCTCCATGTGGGCAAAGAGCTTGTCTACAATCTCCTGAGGCTTGGCATCGGCATAGAAAGCTGAGTCAAAACCAGGGTCGATTGAAAGCTGTCCCATAACAAAGGCCTCAAAATCAGGGAATTCCATGCCTGCGGACTTCTCTACAAGACGGGAAGCGGTATCGAGCATCATGTTCATAACATCAATCTCGATTCGCTCACCGGAGAGGGCGTTGCGGCGGCGTGAGTAAATAGCCTCTCGCTGATAATTCATGACATCGTCGTACTCAAGAAGTCTCTTACGGATACCGAAGTTGTTCTCCTCTACCTTGCGCTGGGCCTTCTCTATACTGTTGGACAGCATCTTATTCTCAAGGGCATCCTGCTCTGTCATGCCAAGACGGTCCACTACGGATGCGATGCGCTCTGAACCGAACAGGCGCATGAGCTTGTCCTCCAGGGAAACGTAGAATGTAGAAGAACCGGGGTCTCCCTGACGTCCGGCACGGCCTCGCAGCTGCCTGTCTACACGGCGGCTGTCGTGCCTTTCAGTACCGATGATGGCAAGACCTCCGGCAGCCTTAACTTCCGGAGAGAGCTTGATATCGGTACCACGGCCGGCCATGTTGGTCGCAATGGTAACATTGCTGCTCTGGCCTGCCTGGGCTACGATTTCGGCCTCGCGGGCGTGCTGTTTTGCATTGAGCACATTGTGCTTAATGCCGCGCATCCGGAGCATACGGCTGAGGAGCTCGGAAGTCTCCACGTCCGTAGTACCAACGAGCACAGGGCGTCCGGCCTTGACCAATTCCTCTACCCTTGCAATCACAGCAGCGTATTTTGCCTTCTTGGTCTTGTAGATAAGGTCATTCTGGTCATCCCTTATAACGGGGCGATTGGTAGGAATTACCACGACATCCAGCTTATAGATAGACCAGAACTCACCTGCCTCAGTCTCTGCCGTACCTGTCATACCTGACAGCTTATGATACATACGGAAGTAGTTCTGAAGGGTGATGGTGGCGAAGGTCTGGGTAGGATTCTCTACCTTCACATTCTCTTTGGCCTCCACTGCCTGGTGCAAGCCGTCACTCCAGCGGCGGCCTTCCATGATACGACCGGTCTGCTCGTCCACAATCTTTACCTTACCCTCATCGATGATGTAATCCACATCCTTCTGGAACATTGCATAGGCCTTGAGGAGCTGAATCATCGTATGCACGCGCTCGCTCTTGAGGGCGAAGTCTTCCATGAGGGCGTCTTTCTTCTCCTGCTTCTCCTGAAGGGTGCTTTCGCTCTTTTCAATCTCTGCGATTGAGGAGCCCACATCCGGCAGAACGAAGAAATCTGAATTGTTTACGCTCTTTGCAAGATTCTCATGACCCTTGTCTGTCAAGTCAACGGAGTGCTGCTGCTCATTGATAACGAAATAGAGGTCATCGGTTACGATGTGCATCTGGCGCTCGTTATCCTGCATATAGAAGTTTTCGGTCTTCTGGAGGAGCTGCTTGATTCCGGGTTCGCTCAGGTATTTGATGAGCGGCTGGTACTTGGGAAGTCCCTTGTGGCAACGGAGGAGGAGTTTTCCTCCCTCTGCTTCATTGCCTTCGGAAATAAGTTTGCGGGCTTCTGTCAGGGTCTGTGTAACCAGCTGACGCTGAAGTGTATAGAGCCTTTCTACATAGGGGCGGAATTCCATGAACTGCTCGTCCGATGCTGCCTTTGCTACAGGACCGGAGATGATGAGAGGAGTACGGGCATCATCGATAAGGACGGAGTCAACCTCATCAACGATGGCGAAATGGTGCTTCCTCTGGACAAGGTCTCCAATGCCGATGGCCATGTTGTCCCTAAGGTAATCAAAACCGAATTCGTTGTTGGTTCCAAAGGTGATGTCGCAGTTGTACGCGCGTTTGCGGGCGTCGCTGTTGGGTTCGTGCTTGTCTATACAGTCTACTGAGAGGCCGTGGAACATGTAAAGAGGTCCCATCCACTCGCTGTCTCGTTTGGACAGGTAGTCGTTCACTGTGACTACATGGACGCCTTTTCCGGCCAATGCATTCAGGAATACCGGCAGGGTTGCAACCAGGGTTTTACCCTCACCTGTTGCCATCTCTGCGATTTTGCCCTGATGAAGGACGATGCCGCCGATGAGCTGGACGTCATAGTGCACCATATCCCAGGTTATCATGTTGCCGCCGGCTACCCAGCTGTTCTGCCAGATTGCCTTGTCGCCTTCTATGCGGACGAAGTCATGGTTTGTGGTGAGGTTGCGGTCGAAGTCCGATGCCGTTACGACGATTTCTTTGTTTTCCTTGAATCGGCGGGCTGTGGATTTCATGATTGAGAAGGCCTCGGGGAGGATTTCCAGGAGGACTTCTTCTATTTTTTCATCTTCTTCCTTTACGAGTTTGTCTGACTCTGTGGCCAGTTCTTCCTTTCTTTTTACAGGGATGTCGGTATCTAACTCTTCCTTGATTTCTGCTATTCTTTTCTCAAAGGGTTTTTCTACATTTGCGATTTTTGCTTTGAGGGTTTCTGTGAGTCTTCTCAGGGCGTCGTTGTCAAGGGCGTCGATTGCGGGGTATGCTGCGAGGACTTTGTCAAGCATGGGCTTGATTTCTTTCATGTCCCTGTCGGCTTTTGAGCCGAATAGTTTACGGATTATGCCGGATAGTGCCATATATAAAATTTGTATTATCTTTATAAAAACAATCTGCAAATATAATGCAAATCTACGATTTGACAAAGTGGCAGATGGCCTAACGGCCTAATTTGGAACGGATTGACGTCAGAATCGACTTCCTTTCCCAGGAATACAGGCCGACGAAGAATACACAAATGCCGCTGAAAAGCAGTGTGGCGGCGATTCCGCAGAAGCGGAGAGCCACGGAAGCATCGGCCGGGATAACCCTGCCATAAACTGTCACAAAGGCAGTCAGGAGAGCCACGACTATGAGAGGGCGGATGTATGCTTTCCGAAGGTAGGAGGCTATGGGGAAGCCGGTAAGGCGCCGCAGAAGATAGAATTCAATGAATCTGTAAATAATTGTGTAGCAGATATATATCTGAATAATTGCGACCGGTTCGGCTCCCAGTTTGAAGGCAAGGTAGCCAAGGGGCAGGCAGGAGAGCGACAGCACGCTGTTAATTATCTGGAACCATTTGATTCGGCCGGTAGCCTGCTCAAAGGTCTGGGTTCCGCCCATGGCGAAAGCGCGCACAAGGGCGCTAATCATCGTCCAGAAACAGAGCAGGGAAGCTCCGACGGGGACGGTGTCAAGCCACAGGTCAAGGACGAAATCCAGTTCCACCAGTACGCAGGCCACAAGGACAGTCATCAGCAAGGCGCTGTAGCGGGAAATTTTGCAAACAAGGTCTACTGAGCGTTCAAGGGCGCCGGCGCTGTAATTCTGCGTTATCTGGGGAGCGGCGGCGTTTCCAAGGCGGGTGATGCTCATAACGGAGAAATTCTCCATGTTGTAAGCAGGGGTGAAAGCGCCGTTTACGAAGGTTCCGAAGAAGCCGTTGACTATGAGCTTGCTGCCCTGGGTGCGGGCGATATAGGCAATGGCGGATAGGGCCGTATAATTGTTGAAGCCCAATATCTCTTTGTATAGTGGCTTGTCTTTGTACCTGCCACGCTTTATGATATGATGCCAGTGGCGGGAGCAGTAGCCGTGATACAGAATGAGGGACAGCAGGGTGACAAGGCTCATGCTGACGGCGTAAAAGCGCAGCTGGCTGCCCGTAAACACGAACATCAGGCATACAAGGGCCAGTTTTACCACATTGGATATGATGTCGATGGCTGCTGATGCCCCGAATTTTTCAAACGCCTCCATCAGGCTCTGGTAGGGTATGTTGACGATGCCTATGCAGGCCACGAAGGTGGATACCTGGAATACAAAGATGGCATCGCCAAGCTTCCCGGGTTCGATATTCAGGAAATTGTAGATATACCAAAGGCCCAGGGATTCCGCCAGTATGAAAATCAGAACTGCCAGTCCTATGTGTATGTTCAGCAGTATATTGAAAATCTTCCTGGGGTCTCCGTCGGGCTTTCCCATCTCTACATTTATGTAGCGCCTTGTAGTGGTGCTCATAGCAGTGCTCAGGAAGCCCAGCATTGATATAAGGCCGGCTACGACATCATAAAGGCCAAGGTCTGACTGTCCCAGGGCCTTCAGCACAAGACGCATGGACACAAGGCCAATCACAATAATACAAAGCATCCTCACGTAAATTATGAGGGTGTTCTTTGCGATTCTTGTATTTTCCTTGTGGAAGCCTTCCATAGGTTATCGCTTGATGTTACGGCTTACAAATTCAGCAAAAGACTGGCGGGCACGGTCGCGGTCAGAGAGGATGATGTCCTCCGCGGGAAGTTTCCAGTCAATGGCAAGCGAAGGGTCATTCCAGGCTATCCCGTCTTCTGCCGTCGGATTATAGAAATTATCGCATTTATACTGGAAAAGGGCCTTTTCCGACAGCACTGAAAAGCCGTGGGCGAAGCCTCTTGGAATGAGCATCCTGCGATGGTTGGAGTCTGAAAGTTCGGTAGAAAAATGCTGTCCGAAAGTAGGCTCTTCCGGGCGAAGGTCCACTACTACATCAAGGACACGGCCATAAGCCACGCTCACAAGTTTCGCCTGGGCGGCATCGCCTTTCTGGAAATGAAGGCCACGGACGACTCCGTAGGAAGAAAGGCTTTCATTATCCTGCACAAAGGCGGGGAAATCCACGTCCCAGCCAAGGTTCATGGTCTCGCAGAAATATCCGCGATTATCCCCAAACACCTGAGGGTCAATTATATACAATCCCCGGAAAGGAGTCTCTGCTATCTTTGCCGCCATACTTTAATCTTTAATTACACTGTTCCTGAAAGCCTCAAGGGAATCTCTCCAATAAGGGATTTGCACGCCGAAGGTCTTCTTGACAAGCTCCTTGTCAAGTACTGAATAACCAGGCCGCTCCGCCTTCTGCGGAAACTCGGAAGACAGGCAGGGGTTGACGCTGCCGGGCAGGTTGAAAAGCCGCTTTATTTCACAGGCGAAGTCATACCACGAGGCCAGTCCCTCATTGGAATAATGGTACAGCCCGAAGTTTTTCTTTATCTTCCTGGATGAAATAAGGCCTACGATAAAACCGGCAAGGTCGCCGGCAAGGGTTGGAGTCCCAACCTGGTCGCAGACAACATTTACCTGGCCGGGCTTGGACAGAAGCTCCAGCATGGTCTTAAGGAAGTTCTTCCTGTAGCTGGAATACATCCATGAAGTCCTGAAAATGAAGTATTTGCAGCCGGAAGAAATAATCGCCCTTTCCCCGGATAGTTTAGTGGCTCCGTAAGAGTTGAGGGGCTTGGCATCATCGTCCTCACGGTAAGGCCTGTGGCTACGGCCGTCAAAAACATAGTCCGTAGACACATGAATCAGCACAGCCTTACGGGCAAGGGCTGCGGCTGCAAGATTCTCAACTCCCTGGCGGTTGACAAGGTCTGCCATCTGGAAGTCATCCTCTGCCCTGTTAACATTGTTGTAAGCGGAACAATTCAGGATAACATCGACTTTTTCAGACTCGCATACGATGTCAAGGGCGGCCCTGTTTGTAATGTCCAGGGGGATGGTTTCCACCCCGGGAGTCTCGTGCAGGCAGGTGAAGATATAATGGTCCCTGGTACCTTTTGACAAGGCCCTTATTTCCATTCCCAACTGTCCGTTGGAACCTGTCACAAGTACATTCATAAACTAAAAGTTGTCTCCTGTCTTGATTTTTTCAAGCATCTCAATGACACCGGATTTCAGGAACTTGGCATTGTACTGTCCCTCAATTGCACGGAAGCGGTGGCAGTCAGAGCCCCACATGCAATAGTAGCCCTTGTTCAGGAGGTCCATGGCGCGGATTTTCACATGCTCCCCGTATACACCTGCAAGCGAAGGGAGGTTCAGCTGAAGCAGGACTCCCATTTTATGAAGGCGGTCATAATCAGAAGGAGACATGTACACATACCTCTCGGGGTGAGCCAGAATCGGCCTGTAACCGCTTTTCATAGTGTCTGAGACAATATCCCAGAACCCTACCGGAGGCGCTACGGCCGAGGTCTCTATCAGGACCCTGTCCCCTCCGTGAAGGCGAAGGTCCCTGTCATGAAGCCTCTGCTCATACAGGGTATCCATCATGTATTCGGCTGCAAGATGCAGCTGAATATGACCGTTATAAACCTTTTTCAACTCAGAAAAACGGGCCTTGAGAGCCTCTGAAGTATTTGGGACATCCTCCATTATATGAGGAGTAAGCCAGAGTGTTTCCACTCCGGCTTCTTCCAGAAATCCCAGAATCCTGAGGCTGTCCTCCACTGTCTTTACGCCGTCGTCTACGCCATAAAGTATATGTGAATGATTGTCAGTAGCCCCTTTAAGGATTCCACTCTCAAGGATTGTTTTCTTACTGTTCCACAATCCTAACATTTTTTATGCTTTGTTTTCTTCGTTACTCTTGCTGTGATGGTGATGGTGGTGGTGATGCTCGCCATTTGAAGAAGAGCTGCTGTCATCATCATCCTGGTTTCCGTAACCGTAGCCATAACCATAACCATAGCCGTATCCATATCCGTAGCCATAGCCGTATCCATAACCGCTGTGGTGAGACTCAACGCCGTTAAGCACAATGGTCATACGGTTGAAACGACCCTCTTCGTAAAGCTCTTCCACTGCGGGGAGGGCTCTCTTGTCGAAGAGTCCGGCACGGACGACGAACATGGTGATATCTGCGTGACGACCGATGATGGAAGTATCGGCTACCATGTTTACAGGAGGGCAGTCCATGAAAATGTAATCGTACTTTTCAGAAAGCTTGTTAAGCATGGCCTCGAACTCATCGCTTACAAGAAGCTCAGCAGGGTTGGGAGGAAGCTTGCCGATAGGCAGGACATCCAGGTTCTCACGAACATTCTTGATAAGGGCGTCCAAATTATCCTGAACACCGTTAAGGTAAGCCGCAAGGCCCCTGTCTCCGCATTCAAGAACCTTTGAAAGGGTTCCCTTACGCATGTCGACGTCTACCAGAAGGACCTTAGAACCCTTAAGAGCCATGGTGGCTGCAATGTTAAGGATAAGGAAGGTCTTACCGGCGTTAGGGTTGAATGAGGAAATCATAATCTTGTGGCACCTCTTGTCCTTGCCAACCATAAGGTCAAGGTTGGTTCTGAGTACCCTGAACGCCTCATTTACACCGTCACGTTTTCCGGCCTTTACAACAATCTGGGTGTTATGGTCATTGAACTTGTCCGTAGTGAAATTCTTGATTTGCCTCTTCCACCATTTCTTGCTTACGCCCACAAGAGGAATCTCTGCAAGGAAAGGCATCTGGAGGTTTCCGATGTCGCTGCGGTTCTTAACCCTGGTATCCAGCTGGTTACGAAGGAAGAACACTGCGAAGGGAATACCCATACCAAGGATAAGGGCTACAAGAAGAATCATCTTTGTCTTGGGGCCTACAGGACCGCTGGGAGAAGTAGGCTTCATGATAAGACGGGTAGGAGCCACATTCACAAGGGATGCAATCTCATTCTCCTCACGCTTCTGGAGGAGGTAGATGTAAAGCTGCTCCTTAACCTTCTGCTGACGCTCAATGGAGAGGAGCTGGAGTTCCTGTCCGGAGGTTGATGCCACGCGGCTCTGAATCTCATTCTCCTGGCGCTCAAGCTGGTCAGACTGAAGCTGGAGGGTTGAAATGAGGTTGTCCATTGAACGGTTGATTGCAACTCTCATGGAAATCAAAGTCTCGTTGAGGTCTGCAACTACAGGGTTCTCTGAACTGCTCTCATTTAGGAGACGGTCCCTCTTCATAAGCGCATTGTTATACTGGGTAATCTGAGCCTCGATAGCGGGAGAATTGATACCCGATGCAGCAGGGATAGGGGAATTGATATGAGCAGGGTCGTTTACCCAAACCTTAATCATCTGGGCGATTGATACCTTGTTGGCGATATCGAAAGCCTGTGATGCATAAGTCGATGACTCGGTAAGGTAAATCTGGGATACCTGCTTGATATCGGTAATCTTGTGAGCCTCCTTGTAAGCCTTGAGGTCATCCTCAACTCCGCCAAGCTCGCGCTCGATTACGCGCAGACGCTCATTGATAAATGAAGTGGTATTGCGGGCGGAACGGGTCTTGTTGAATATCCACTGCTGGTTGTATGCGTCAAGAAGGGTTGTGATGACGTTTCTTGCACGGTCAGCAAAGAGGTCTGTAAGTGTAACTACAAGAACCGATGACTCCTTGTTGGAAAGGGAAACGCCCAGGCCGCCGGCATAGCCCTTGGCGATGGCGGCAGGATTAACCCATGAAATATTGATTACACCTTTCCAGTTGTCTATCAATGACGTAGGATTAAGGACAATTTTTCCGACAGGGGTTTCAAGAGTATCGCCCATGGAGACGAGCATCTTGTCTGCATCAAGCTCCATGCCGGCAACCTTGAATTTCCTGAGCAGGATATTGTCACCCTTGCGCTCTGCCTCAAAAGAGAAGGAAGACTTGGGATTGTCCCCGGCAAGCGACATGGATATAGGAGTGCTTGTATAAAGCTCCCTTACGCGCATGAACTGCTTGGAAACATACTTTGTCTCCATTCCAAGGTCGACGATAACCTTCTCCATAAGGTCAGGAGAAGAGAAAGCCTCAATCTCATTGTAAACGTTTGTTCCGGAATTACGGATGGAACGTTGTGTGGTGAAAGCAGCAAGTTCACGCAGGCCGGTATTCTCCGAAGCCTCGTCGATGATAATCTTTGCTGTTGCAGAATAAGTCTTTGGTGTCCTGTACAGATAGAAAATTGCAAACATGAGGCAGATGCAGACAGATGCGATATACCACCATCTGTTGTTCCATATCATGCCCCAAATATCTGCAAGCTGCAGACCTTTCTCCGATTCATTGTCACGGAAAGCCTCGGCGGCACCGTGAGTTTTTTGAAGCTCTTCAGCCATTTCTTTTTTTATTTAGTGACATTAATAATCAATGTGGTGAGCGTCATGAGAAGCGAACCGATTGAAATCCAGAAGCTTGTAGACCTGAGGTTGTTCTCGTTGAGAGTACTCTGGCCGGCGCGTACCTTGTTGGGTTCTACCAGGATGATGTCATTCTGGCGAAGGTAATATGCAGGAGAGTTGAAAATCTGTGAATCACGAAGGTCAAGGAGATAAATTGTCCTTTCTCCGCCGTACTCGCGGATAACCTGAACCTTGTCACGCTTTCCGTAGATGGTAAGGTCTCCTGCGATACTGAGGGCCTCAAGAATGTTGATTTTGTCTCCGCTGACTGTGAAGGTACCGGGACGTGTTACCTCTCCCAGGACGGAAATGCGGAAGTTCATGAATTCCACGGTAACTACAGGGTCCTTGAGGAGGTTACGGTCCTGAAGTTCAGTCTTGACGAGTTCAGCTACCTGCCAACGGTTAAGGCCGGCTACATGAAGGGAACCGAGGATAGGGAAATCAATGTTTCCGTTTGTATCAACGCTGTATCCCATAAGCCTCTGCTGACCGCCGGAGGAAACCATTTCAGAACCTGCCTGATAGCTCACGTTCACAAGGTTGAACATGGCGGCAAGCTCCGGGTTACGGCTGGAAACAACTATTGAAATCTGGTCCTTGGGCTGAACGATGATACCCTCATTCTTGTTTACGGACATTGTGGTCCTGTCCTGTACGTCCTGAAGGTAATTGATCTTTTTGTATGTGTCCGTGTTGCAGGATGCGAGAGCAACCAGCACTGCTGATACGGCTAAAAATTTTACAGCTTTTTTAATCATGTCCTTGTAAATTTTACACTTTACGGATAATTTATGCAAAAATAGGGTAAATTTTTATATCAGGCAAAAAAAACACACGCTTTTGGGAAATAAATCAATTCGGCTTCGTATATTTGCACCTCACAAAACGATAAAAACACCGATGCAGAAAGAAAACCGTCCTCCAATTTACCTTTTCACCGATGGTGCCGCAGCCGGGAATCCCGGCCCAGGAGGCTACGGTGCCGTCCTTCTGTGCGGCGGGCTGCGCAAGGAACTGAGCGGCGGCTTCCGCCTCACCACCAACAACCGCATGGAACTGCTGGCAGTGATAAAAGGACTTGAGGCAATACGCTGGCAAGGCTCGGAAGTGATAGTATGGAGCGACTCTTCATACGTTGTGAAGGCCATTACGGAAGGCTGGCTTGCAAACTGGGAAGCAAAGGGGTGGAAAAAGGTGAAGAACACAGACCTCTGGCTTCGTTTTCTACCGCTGTACCGCGCCCACCACGTATCTTTCAACTGGCTGAAAGGCCATAACGGGAATCCTGAGAACGAGAGGTGCGATGCCCTTGCGGTGGCCGCCCGGCTGGCCGGGTCCCTGCCGGCCGACGAAGGTTACGAGAGGGAACAGGAAGCCCAGAAAAACGAAACTTTATTTTAAAAACTCGATATATGTCCAATAAGAAACTCATAGTGGGAATCACCCAGGGAGACGGTAACGGAATAGGCTACGAGGTAATAATAAAAGCCCTCGGCGACGCCAGAATCCTGGACTCCTTCACCCCTGTGATTTACGGTTCCTCAAAGATTTTCGGTTTCTACCGCAAATCCCTTCACAACATAGAACAGGTTGACACATACGTAATCAGTAACGTAAGGGATGCCAAACCTAAGAAAATCAATATTTTAAACTGCCTTCCAGACAACATTTACGTAGAGCCCGGAAAGGCATCGCCTGAGTCTGCAAAAGCAGCTATAACAGCCCTTTCCACGGCAGTAGCGGACCTTAAAAAAGGCCTCATCGACGTTCTTGTAACAGGGCCTATCAACAAGAGGGCGATGTCTCAGGAAGGCTTCGGTTTCACCGGGCACACAGAGTATCTGCAGCATGAGTTCGGAGCGGCCGACCATACCATGCTCATGGTCAGCGAAACCCTGAAAATAGCCGTTGTAACCGGACATATCAGGCTTGCCGATGTTCCCAAGGCAATCACAACGGAAAGAATCGTTGCAAAGCTCCGCCTTCTGGACCAGTCGCTGCGCAGGGACTTTGGCATAGACAAACCCAAGATTGCCGTACTTGGCCTGAATCCGCACTGCGGTGACGGCGGCCTTATCGGCGACGAAGAGCAGCAAATCATCCTTCCGGCTGTACAGCAGGCTACGGAAGAAGGCATACTTGCCTTCGGGCCCTACTCCCCCGACGGATACTTCGGACTCAGCAATTACACCCGCTTTGACGCTACCCTTGCCATGTATCATGACCAGGGGCTCGCTCCTTTCAAAGCCCTGTCATTTGAAACGGGCGTGAATTACACCGCGGGACTTCCCATAGTTCGTACCTCCCCGGACCACGGAACAGCCCTTGAAATGGCAGGAAGGGACGAGGCTGACCCTCGCTCTATGATGTCTGCAATCTTCACAGCCATAGATATTTACAGGCATCGTGAAGAGTATGATTCACTTCAGGAAAACAAGCTCCGGGATTACAAGGTAGAAGACTAATCGAGCCTTAGTACCTTGTCGCAATATTCCGTGACAAGTTCACGGTGAGTTATGAAAATCATTGTCTTACCTTCGGAGACGGAGGTAAGATTTTTTATTAGCTGGCGCTCTGTAGCCGGGTCAAGGGAAGAGCTGAACTCATCCAGCAGCATTATCTTTCCGGGACGGAGCAGGGCGCGGGCTATAGCTATCCTCTGCGCCTGGCCTTCACTAAGACCGGCCCCGCGCTCACCGCAGCGGGTCTGGAGGCCTTCCGGAAGCTCCCTTACAAAGCCGGCCACGGCTGTGTCAAGAGCCTCCCACATCTGCTCTTCAGTGGCGCCGGGGTTTCCAAGAAGGAGGTTATCGCGGATTGTACCGCCAAGAAGGGAATTCCCCTGCGGGACAAAGGCGAAATTCGTCCTTGTAAGCGGGCTGCACGTTGCTTCTTTTCCTCCGCCGTAAATGACAAGGCGGCCTGACTCAGGACGCAACAAACTGAGCATCAGCCTGATAAGAGTACTCTTACCCACACCGGTTTCACCCACAACCGCTGTTTTGCTGCCGGGCGTAAAATCAAAATCAAAGCCGCTGAAAACGTAATCATCGGCATCAGGATAACGAAAACGAAGGCCCTCCACCCTTAGGCCGGAGGGTGAGGGTATGACGATGGAGGCGCCGGATTCCTCAAGTTCCGGGGATTCCAGCTCCGAAAGCCTGTCAATGGAAGTGGTGGCATAGATGAGGGAGGGAATCTGCCGTGTGAGGCTTACCAGAGGATTCTGAATCTGGGCTACAAGCTGAAGGAAGGCAGTCATTACGCCAAAAGTGACGGTCCCGGCGGAAATTCCGGCAACGCCCCAGAGGAAACAAATAAGGTATCCGGAAGCGAATGACAGGCCCACTGCGGCCCGCGACCAGATATTGAAATTTGAGCGGCGCATAATCTGCCCAAACTCCTCTCCCTGAAGCATTTCCAGGTCTTTCCCGGCGGATTTTTCCATTTCAAGGGAAAGCAGGAGGGGTTTGTTCTGAAGGCTTTCCTGAATGTGCGACTGCACCTGGCTCTCTTTTTCGCGGATGGCCTTGGTAAGAGACCTAAGCCGGCGGAAGAAAAATTTTCCGGCACCGGTAAGGATAACAGTCACTCCTACAAGAATACCGGCAAGGCGTATATCCAGAAGCGCCAGGAAAACAACCGCGGCGACAAGACGTATAAGAGTCACGAAAAGGGCCGGGATATCCCCGCTGACCACCCTTGTCACAGTATCAACGTCAGAAAAAAGGCGGTTCAGGGCGTCGCCTGAATGCATTTTTTCCTTTCCAGCCCACCTTGACTGCAATAAATTGTCAAAAAGACGCTGGCGGACATTGAAATTTAGCCTTGCGTATGTAATGCTCTCATACCTTGAATTAAGGGCGGTGATGGCAATTCTGGCTACCTGCAGCACGCAGACGGTCACGACCCATGGAAGGAGTTCCCGGAACGGAAGGCCCTTTGTGGCAGCATCGATAAGAAGTTTGCAAAAGTATATGAAAGTGAGGCTGCAGGCCACGGAAACGGCGCCAAGGAAAACATTCAGGCACATCGCCCCCCTGACTCCCCTGGAACTGACTGCCAGCCACTTTATATACTTATTCACTTATTATCCCGAGTTTTAACCATTTTGCGACGATGGCTTTCGAATCTTTTATCGCTGTAGCGTCATCCACGTCGTATTTTTCAAGCAGCTTCTTCACAAGGTCATCGACAGTGAAATCCTTACCGGCCACGGATTCCCAAAGATAGCCGGCCGTGTCATTCAAGCTGATGATTGAACTCATGTTGATTGCCTGCGCTCCCTCTGCGCTAAGGACTTTCTGCCCGCAGATTGTCCTCAAAACCATATTGTCTTTAGTTCTCATAATCAATTTGTTACGCATCCGGACGGAAGTATCTGGCCTTCCATGGCAGATGCCTGTAAATATAAAGTATATACCGGCGAATGGGCCTGAGCATGTTCCATAATCCAAGGCGGAACAGCTGCCACCCGGAATACGGATTCACCGGCTTGTTGCCTTTTTTCAATATAGTAACCACCCGTCCTTTGATATCGGACTTCCGGCAATGCTCCTGACTCCGGGCGATTCCGTCTCCGCGGATAGCGAAACGCTCACCGGCAGCATCGACCTTTATCACACGGTGGAGAATCCACTTGCCGCCAAGGCAAAAGAGCACAATGTCGTTTTTAGAATAATGGTCCGATGCCTCCAGTACTACCAAGTCCCTCTCCCCCACTATTGTGGGCAACATGCTGTATCCTTTGACGGGGATGGTAACTTTGTGGCCGTCCTCAAGCATTTTGGAGACTTCCGGAAACATCTCTTCATTTTTGAATACAATCTTTTTCATTGCCGATTTGCTTGAGGCACAAAAAAGAGCGGAATGCGAGGTTCGAACTCGTGACCTGCGGCTTGGGAAGCCGCCGCTCTACCAACTGAGCTAATTCCGCTTGTTTGGGAATGCAAATATACAATTATTTTTTAAAACACGCTATATTTGCATCGTCTAAATAAATTTTAAGATGAAACGAATTTTACTTCTGGCCATCGCAGGCGCCGCCATTATCTGCGGCCTGGCCCTCTGCTCCGGGAAATACGAAACCTTCAGCGGAGACCCTCTTGACACGATAATCTACACCTTGAAGAACGGGCTCAAGGTTTACATGTCCGTAAACAAGGAAGAGCCAAGAATCCAGACTTACATTGCCGTTCGCTCCGGAGGAAAGAACGACCCTTCGGACAACACCGGCCTTGCCCACTATCTGGAGCATATCATGTTCAAAGGCACTCCATCCTTCGGAACGATGGATTATGAGGCCGAGAAGCCGATGCTGGATGAAATCCAGAGGCTTTTTGACGTCTACGTCAAGACCTCTGATGCAGCGGCACGGGATTCCGTTTACCGCCTCATCGACTCCGTAAGCTACGAGGCTTCCAAGCTTGCCATTCCAAACGAATATGACAAGATGATGGCCCTCATCGGCTCAAAAGGCTCGAACGCTTTCACTTCAACGGACGTGACCTGTTATATTGAAGACATTCCGTCCAACCAGACAGAGAACTGGGCCAAGGTTCAGGCAGACCGCTTCAAATACATGGTAGTCAGGGGCTTCCATACAGAGCTTGAGGCTGTTTACGAAGAGAAGAACATGAGCCTTGTGAATGACACTGAAAAGGCTATGGAAAAGATTGATTCCATGCTTTTCAGGAACCATCCCTACGGTTTGCAGACCGTTATCGGCACCCAGGATCACCTGAAGAATCCTTCTATTACCGCCATTATTTCGCAGAAGGAAAAAATGTATGTTCCGAACAACTGCGCAATCTGCCTGAGCGGAGACTTCGACCCCGACAACATGGTTGAAATCATAGAGAAATACTTCGGCGACTGGGAGCCTAACCCGGCCCTTCCGGAGTTTACATTCCAGCCTGAAGAGCCCTCCGCAGCAGAAAAGGTAGCCGATGCCTATGGTCATGACGCAGAGTTCGTGCTCATGGGCTGGAGGTTCCCAGGGAATTCTTCAAAGGAGACTGAGACCGGCTCAATAGTAGCACAGATGCTATATAACGGCATGGCCGGACTTCTTGACCTTAACGTTAACCAGCAGCAGAGGGTTAACGGGGCGTTCTGCTTCCTTAATGACATGACTGATTATAGCGAGCTCCTTCTCGGCGGTTATCCCAAGGAAGGCCAGAGCCTGAAGGAAGTAAAGGAAATACTCTGTGAAGAAGTCGCCCGCCTTCGCAGCGGAGACTTTGACGATGACCTGGTTACAGCTACGGTTAACAACATGAAGCTGGAACAGATGAAGAAGCTTGAAAAGAACAGCCAGAGGGCCATGATGTATGTAGACGCCTTCATCAGCGGCACCCCTTGGAAAGACGTTGTTTCGCGTCCCGCAAGGCTTGAGGCCACGACTAAGGAAGATGTCATTAAATGGGCAGGCAAATACCTGACAGACAATGAATTGGCAGTAGTTTACAAGCATCTTGGAGAAGACTCTTCCATCAAGAAGATAGACGCCCCCAAGATTACTCCTATAGTAACCAACAGGGATGCTCGCAGCGCCTTCCTTACAGATGTCCAGGAAAGCGTTCCGGAGCCAATCGAGCCTGTTTTCGCAGACTATGGCAAAGACCTGTCGGTTCTTTCATCAAAGGGCATGGAACTTCTTTACAAGAAGAACAACATGGACGGAATTGCTACCGTAGAGTTCCGCTATGACAAGGGTACGGCCCAAAGCCCGGCCCTGGCCCTTGCTGCAAACTACCTCAACTATCTTGGCACCCCTACACGCAGTGCTGAAGACATTGCCAAGGAAATGTACAAACTAGCCTGCGAGTTCGGCATCAATTGCAGGGGGAACGAGTCTGTAATTACCGTTTCAGGTCTTCAGGAAAACATCGGCCAGGCAATAGACATTGTGGAAGACCTCATCGCCAATGCAATCGCAGACGAGGAGATTCTCTCCACCCTCAAAGCCGATGAAATCAAAAACCGCGCAGACGTCAAGCTGAACCAGAGGGCCTGCCACAGCGCTCTCCAGAGGTACATCACCTATGGTCCTGAGTATATAAAGAATACCACCCTGACTAATCCCCAGCTCATGGCCCTGACCTCAGGAGACCTAATTTCAGCTGTAAAAGACCTTGCAGGAAGCTGTCACAAGATACTCTATTACGGCCCGGCAAAAGAGGATAGCGTACTTTCAATGCTTGAGGCCCACCACAAGGTTGCAGAGAATCCCATACAGCTTAAGAAAGAATTCGCCGCCAAGCTCCTTACCCCGGAGTCCAAGGTATTCGTGCTCAATTACAAGGCCCGCCAGTTCAATTACATCCAGTATTCCGACAGGGGTGACGGCTTTGACAGTGAAGAAGAGCCCCGCATCACCCTTTTCAACGAGTACTTTGGCGGAGGCATGAACTCCATAGTATTCCAGGAAATGCGCGAGGCCCGCGCCCTGGCTTACAGCGCAGGAGCATACCTCGCCTCTCCTTCATACCTTGAAGGAACAGGCTCCTTTGCCGCAAGCATAGCATCCCAGAATGACAAACTACGCAAGTCGGTTACCGCCTTCGATGAGATTATCAACGATATGCCGAAGTCTGACAAAGCCTTTGAGATTGCCAGGACGAGCCTTCTCACCAAGTATCGCACAAGCCGTACGACCGGCATGAATCTTCTTCACAAATACCTGGCAGACAAGGATTTGGGCCTTAGCGAACCACTTGACCGCAAAATCTTTGAGGCAGCCCAGGGCATAACTATGGAAGACCTTGTTTCCACAGCGGCAAGGTACACCTCCGGGCTCACCTACGTTTACGGAATAACCGGAGACGTAGAAGACCTGGACATGTCCTTCCTCCGTACCCTTGGTCCCGTCAAGGTTCTTACCCTGGAGGAAGTGTTCGGTTACTGATATTTTGAGGGAGGGGCATCCAGCGACCAGTCTGTAATATTCTTTATTCCGGGCATGCCGTAATACTGGATGACATCTCCTTTAAGGAATAATTTGCGCCCTTTGTTGGATGCATTCTGGACAATGTTCAGGGCATCACGCAAAGGGCCTTTTTTTAGCTCAACGGACATGCATTCATCTTTTGAAGAGGCCGATGTTTTCCCGGATATGGCCAGGTTCGTGGAGGAACTCTCCCCAAGGAAAGGGCTGGCATTTCCGACGATGTAGCCATATACCCATACGCCAGTCTGTCCCACAGCTTCACGTCCCTTTGCCACATCCATGGCTCCGCCATCCTCCCCTATCGTATAAGAGTCGTCTATCCACACCACGGTAGTGTCTACCTGAACCCCTATTCCGGCCCCGGAATAAGGACTTGCGAATACCTTAAGGCGCAGCACTTCCCTGGCATCCAGGCTCCTGGTAGTCAGGACTTTGTCTTCTGCGCCCTTGGAAAGCACGAGGGAAATGTCTCCCGGCTTGAAATAGGCTATCCGGCTTTCCGCCGAGCCGTACGGAAGGCTGCCGTCGGCTCCCCTAAGGACAAGGGCGGCATCCTGTATCCTCTCCGGGAAAGACTTGTCTATGAGCAGTTTGACCCCGCAGTTCATAAGGGTACAGACAAGAAGCACGTTTATATTGCTCCCGGCGCTTATATGCACAATCTGGTCATCCCCGTAAACCGGGTCGTCGAAACCGGGTTTTTTCCAGGCTCCGGAGCGGATTGAAATCGTATATACCCCCGAGGGTACCATGAAATAGGACGGGGCGTCGCCGTAAGTGCCTTTATAAACGGTTTCATCATCTGAGCTCCGGATTTCAAGTATGAATTTGCTGGAATCCGGCAGGGCCTTTGTATTGACATCAGATTTGGTGAACACCCCTCCGCCAAGGCTGAGGGAGAGGCAACCCGTGCCTCCTTCAGGAGCCTCTTTTGAGAAGTCGCAGGAGAGCGGAAAAAGTACCAGCAAGGCCAGCTGAGCCGCCTTTGCCAGGAACGAAAGCAATTGTTTATTTTTCATAGCATCATGATTTGAATTTACGCAAATCTATGACACCTGACAAAACAAAAGGCTAAGATTCGTAAATTTTGACGAATCTTATGTTTTCAAAAACCAAAGATTTATAAATCTTATGATTCACAAAAAGACACTTTCGGCCTTACAGACCCCTGCAACCTAGATTTTGCGCATCTTGGCGTATTTAAGGAGCAGAAGTTTTTCTCCGTACGCCTCAAAGTGTATCCTTGCCTTAAGGTCTGTCGCGTCTCCTGTTATTTCCAGAATCCGGCCTTTTCCGAAGCGGTTGTGCTCTATGTTCATACCTGCACGGAATGAATACACAGGATCCGGGATAAAATCAGCAGAGGGAGCCGCGGAAGGAGCGGGCGCTGAGGGGCGCGGCCTTGCCGGTTCCGGACGGGGCGTCGCTGCCGGTTTTGGAGCGAAGTACGGCTTTGCCGGCTCCGGCCTCCGGCCAAAAACAGGACGGGAAGCAGGTGCAGGAGCCACGTCATCATCGTCCCGGCCAATTGGATTGCGGATATAGGATTTGTTTATTTCCTTGACAAAGCGGCTGGGGGAATTGGATTCATGACGGCCGTTTCGCATCCTGGAAGACGCGAATGACAGGGACAGGGCTTTTTCAGCCCTTGTCATGGCAACGTAAAAAAGACGCCTCTCCTCTTCAATCTCCGCAGGGGAAGCCATCATTCCGCCACCCGGGAAAAGGTTTTCCTCCATCCCGGCAACATAGACGTAAGGGAATTCAAGGCCCTTGGCGGCATGCACTGTCATTAGGGCGATTTTATTCGCGGAATCCTCGTCAGACACATCCACGGCGCTTAGAAGTGACACGTTTTCAAGGTAGTCACCGAGTGTCACAAGAGGCAGCTGGTCTTCTGAAATCTCATCTTCGTCGTTAAGCCGGCCTTCCGCCATCAAATCTTCAATATAAGCATTGTGCTGCTCCTCCACGAAAGCCTTGGCACTGTTTACAAGTTCCTCTACATTGGCGGCACGAGACTGGCCCTCTATCGACTTATCGTCCTTGAAAGAACGGTAAAGACCTGAAGCATCGGCAATTGCAGCAGCAATGTTGTATGCGTCCTTATCCTTTATCATGGCGTTGTGAAGGTAAATCATATTCACGAAGGAGAGGATTTTCTCTATCGCCGCCTTCTTGAGGCCGTACTCTTCAAGACCCTCGCTTCTGGCCGCCTCACACAGCGATTTTCCCATGGCCGATGCTGCCGTGGCCAAGGCTCCGAGTGAGGTATCCCCTATTCCTCTTGCCGGCTTGTTCACAGCCCTGCGGAAAGATTCGTCATCAAGGGGATTCACTATGAGTTTCAGGTAAGCCATCATGTCCTTAACCTCAGCCCGTTCAAAGAAAGAGTTTCCGGAGAAAATCATATACGGAAGGTTCCTGCGACGCAGAGCCTCCTCTATTGCGCGGGACTGGGAATTAGTCCTGTAAAGAATTGCAAAGTCCTGATATGCAGCGCCATCCTCCCTCATCCGACTGATGATGGAAGAAGCTATCATACCGGCTTCATCCCTCTCGTCAAACGCCTTCAGAAGGTCAATCTGCTCACCTGTGGAGCCGTCCGAGAAACAGTTTTTCGGAAGCCTGCCCACATTCTTGGCTATCAGCGAATTAGCCGCGTTCACTATGGTTTTTGTAGAGCGGTAGTTCCTTTCAAGGGCAAACCTTCTTGCCTCCGGGTAATCCTTCTGGAAATTGAGCATGTTTTCAATCTTTGCCCCGCGGAAGGCATAGATGGACTGGGAGTCGTCGCCAACGACGCAAATATTCCTGTGCTCCTGGCTTAACTTCTTGATAATCAAGTATTGGGCATAGTTCGTATCCTGATACTCATCCACAAGGATATAGTCAAAGCGTCCGGCTATCTGGGGCAGGATGGGACAGCCAGCTGCATCGTTCATTGTAAGCAGTACGTTCATGTTTACCAGGATATCGTCAAAATCCATGACGCCGGAGGCCTTCATAATCTGCTGATACTTGGCATAGATGCGGTAAATCTCCCCTTTTCTGGCGTTCCTGTCATTGGTTATCGCAGCGGTATTACGCGAGTACGCCTCTGCCGTATAGAGATTGTTCTTGGCCATGGAGATACGGCCCAGGACCTCCTTTGGTTTATACACTTTGTCGTCAAGATTCATTTCCTTGACACAGTGTTTTATGGCGCTTACAGAGTCGGAAGTATCATATATTGTAAACTCCCGGGGATATCCAAGGACATCAGCATACTCCCTCAGGAAGCGCACGAAAACGGAGTGGAAGGTACCCATTACAAGAGCCCTCGCTTTGCGGGCGCCCACCATAAGGGCGATTCTTTCCTTCATCTCGCCCGCGGCTTTGCGGGTGAATGTCAGTGCCAATATACGGGAAGGGTCCGCCCCCTTTTCAAGGAGGTAGGCGATGCGGCTGGTAAGCACGCGTGTTTTGCCGGAACCGGCTCCGGCTACAATCAGCACAGGGCCGTCAGTCCACTTCACTGCCTCGCGCTGCGCAGCGTCAAGCTGCTCCAAAATCTCATTTTCTTTCATCTCCATAACGGCAATTTTTACAAAAGTAAGGATAATCTTGCAAATAACATCCTGCTTTTAGCAGGAATCTGAGAAAAAATGAGTAAATTAGCGGCCCGAATTACGAATTAGCAAATACTAATTTTTATATCACATAAGTAATGTCAAACAACATCAATCTGAAACGCGGGCTCGACATCCCTCTCGCAGGGGCCGCAGCCCTCAAGACCGGAAAAACGATAGAGCCTGACATTATCGCCGTTAAACCCTCAGACTTCAAGGGTTTTGTCCCTCGTCTGCTGGTTCGCGAAGGCGATAAGGTTCTGGCCGGCTCTCCTGTCCTGGCAGACAAGCAGAATCCTGACATTCTTGTAACCAGTCCCGTAAGCGGCACTGTAGAGCAGGTTGTCAGAGGCGATAAGAGAAAGCTCCTCGCCGTTCTTGTCAAGTCAGACAAAGCCGGTGAGGCAGTTGACTTCGGTGTAAAGAATGCAGCATCACTCAGTGCGGCATATGTAAAAGAGCTCCTGCTCAAGAGCGGGCTCTGGGTTTCTCTTGTACAGAGGCCTTACGGTGTCGTAGCAAATCCCCAGGCAAGTCCAAGGGCTATCTTCGTATCTGCATTCTCAACAGCTCCCCTGGCTGCTGACACGGATTTCACCATGAAAGATGAAATCGCAAACATCCAGGCCGGTGTCGACGCTCTGTCAAAACTCACCAAAGGCGGTATACACTTCTCAATCAAGGCAGAAACCGCTTCCGCATCTCCCCTCAAGAAGGTAGAGAATGTAATCCTCCACACTGTCAGCGGAAAACACCCCGCAGGCAATGTAGGCGTACAAATCGCCAACATCGCCCCTATCCGCAAGGGTGAAACCGTATGGACTGTTTCCATCCTGATGCTTGCAGCAATAGGACGCCTGCTCAACACCGGCAAAGTTAACCTTTCAAGAAAGGTTGCCATCACCGGTCCCGAGGCCAAGGATCCTTCTTATGTTCAGGCAGTTCCCGGCTTCTGCATGAAGGAAATCGCAGAATTCATTGACTCTTCAAGGGGTGACGTCCGCATCGTCAGCGGCAACGCCCTTACCGGAACGGCTGTAGGCGCAGACGGTTATCTTGGTTTCTTCGACGACCAGGTAACCCTTCTTCACGAAGAGACTGAAAGAGAGCTCCTTGGTTGGGCTAAGCCTTTCAGGACCAGCCAGTTCTCTTCAAGCAGGGCTTACTTCTCATGGCTCTTCCCCAAGAAGAAATATCCTATCGGAACCAACGTTCACGGCGGTCCCAGGGCTTTTGTCGTATCAGACGTATACTCAAAGGTTCTGCCTATTGACATATTCCCTGTATACCTTATCAAGGCTTGCCTTGCAGGTGACATTGACAACATGGAGAAATTCGGAATCTACGAGGTTATTCCCGAGGATCTTGCACTTTGCGAGTTCGTAGACCCTTCAAAGAATGAAATCCAGTCGATTCTCCAGGACGGTATCGACCTCATGATTAAAGAAATGGCATAAAGTTATGGAAGAGAATAAAAACAAACCCGGCCTTTTTGAAAAAGGCGGCAAGCTCGGCTTCCTTCATTCAACAGTCGACGCTTTTGACACCTTCCTGCGTGTGCCCGCTACGGTAACCCGCAAAGGTTCCCACATCCGCGATTCCATCGATATCAAGAGGGTGATGACCATGGTTATCATAGCCCTTGTTCCCGCAGCCCTCTTTGGCATGTGGAACGTAGGCTATCAGCACGACCTCTTCAATGGAGACCTCCCTACCTTCATGGGTAAATTCTGGTTCGGTTTCTGGAAGGTCCTTCCTTTGTTTGTAGTATCTTATGTAGTTGGTCTGGGCATTGAGTTCACCAGCGCCCAGATTAAGGGAGAAGAAGTAAACGAAGGTTACCTTGTTTCAGGTTTCCTCATTCCCCTTATCGTTCCCGTTGACATTCCCCTCTGGATGCTTGCAGTAGCTGTCGCTTTTGCAGTCATCTTCGGAAAAGAGGTCTTCGGCGGTACCGGAATGAACTTCCTGAACCCCGCCCTCCTGGCCCGCGCCTTCCTGTTCTTCTCATATCCGAGCAAAATGTCCGGTGACCAGGTTTGGATCAACGGCCTTCCGGACGGCGTATCAGGAGCAACTCCTCTTACCCACATGCTTGACAAGAGCGGTGAAGTTGCTACCGGTCTCCAGAACATCTCCAGCCAGTGGAGCCTTTCAGACCTCTTCGTAGGTACCATCCCCGGCTCCGTAGGTGAGACTTCAACCATCGCCATCCTCCTTGGCGCATGCGTCCTTCTCTGGGCCGGCGTTGCAAGCTGGAAGATTATGGTTTCCTCTGTTGCAGGCGCACTCTTCGTAGGCTGGCTTGGTACCGCATTCGGCCTTACCAACGTTCCCGCTTACTACCAGCTCCTCCTCGGAGGCTTCGCCTTCGGTACCGTATTCATGGCAACAGACCCTGTGACATCGGCACAGACTGAATGCGGAAAATGGATTTACGGCTTCCTTATCGGTGCCCTCTGCGTTGTCGTAAGGCTCTTCAACCCCGGCTATGCAGAAGGTATGATGCTCGCCATCCTGCTTATGAACACCTTCGCACCTCTTATTGACTACATCGTCACATCACGTGCAATGTCAAAGAGGGCAAAGAAAGCCAATATCGCCTAAAACAAGAGACTATGAATACCAACGGAAATATTTATACAATAGTATATTCGGCCATCATAGTCATTTTGGTGGCAGCGATTCTGGCCTTTGCTTCAAGCGCCCTCAAGCCTATGCAGGACGCAAACATCAAAGCAGAGACTATCAGCCAGATGCTCGATGCTGCAGGTATCCAGGAAAAGGGTACTGCTGCCAGCAACGAGGAAATTCTTGACAAGTATGCAGAAACAATAACTGAGGCTTTCGCCATCGATACTACCGGCACAGCAGTCCGTACCCTCAGCACAGACCGCGCCAACATTGAGCTCATCGACGGCCTCAAAGCCCAGAACAAGAATATCAAGGAGAACGAAATCCCTGGTAACACCAACAAGAAGAACATAGAGGTTCCCGTTTACAAGTTCAACAACGGAACAACTGTCATTCCTGTTTACGGCGGTGGCCTTTGGGGTCCTGTATGGGGCTATATAGCCTTCAACGCAGACCTTAAGACAGTTGCCGGCGCATACTTTGACCACGAGTCCGAGACCCCTGGCCTTGGTGCCAAGATTAAGGACGATCCTGCATTCCGCGAGCTCTTCAAGGGCAAGGTTGCAGACTTCCAGGCAAAGCCCGCCCTCTCCATCATCAAGGGAGCAAAGGCAGCAAACGAGGTTGACGCCATCACCGGCGCTACCATGACCTCCAAGGGTCTTAGCACAGCCATCGGCGCATGGTTAAAGGCTTACGCTCCTTATTTCCTTGCTAACGCTGCCCCCGCCAAGGAGGCAAAAGGCTGCTGCGAAGGCAAACAGGAGCATAACTGCGGCGGAGACTGCGGAAACTGTGATGAACACAAAAAAGCGGAGGAATAGAATATGGATTCAAAGATTAAAGAAACATTGTTGAACCCCATCCTCAAGGGCAACCCTATCACCGTCCTTGTCCTGGGTATCTGCTCCTCTCTCGCAGTTACTGTAGAGCTTAAGGGAGCTTTGGTAATGGCTGTATCTGTTATCATCGTAACAGGTCTTTCCAACCTGATTCTGTCCATCCTCCGCAACACTATTCCTAACCGCGTACGTATCATCGTGCAGCTGGTTGTGGTAGCACTGCTCGTTATTCTGGTGGACCAGATTCTCAAAGCATTTGCATATCCGGTTGAAAAACAGCTCAGTGTATACATCGGCCTTATCATTACGAACTGTATCGTAATGGGTCGTATTGAGGCTTTCGCCCTTGGCAACAAGCCCTTCCTTTCACTGCTTGACGGTCTTGCAAACGGTGCAGGCTATGGTCTCATCCTGGTTATCGTCGCCTTCTTCCGTGAACTCCTCGGAAGCGGCACCCTTCTTGGCATGAGAATCATTCCCGAGTCCTTCTATGAGGCCGGCTATATGAACAACGGTCTGGTAATTCTCCCTCCTATGGCGCTCATCCTTATCGGATGCATCATCTGGGTTCAGAGAAGTCTCCAGAAAGATCTTCAGGAGAAATAACATAACACCGCAGAACTATGGAATATATTAATCTGTTCGTAAAGTCAATTTTTGTTGACAATATGATTTTTGCATACTTCCTTGGTATGTGCTCATACCTGGCTGTATCCAAAAATGTAAAGACTGCCACAGGTCTGGGTGCCGCTGTTATCTTCGTGCTCTTCTGCACTCTCCCTATCAACTATCTTATCAACGGTTTCCTTACCAACAATCCCTGGGGTGTAGATCTTGGCTTCCTTAGCCTTATCATCTTCATCGCCGTTATTGCGGCCTTCACCCAGATTGTAGAGATGGTTGTTGAGAAGTTCGCTCCCGCCCTCTATGGCCAGCTTGGTATTTACCTCCCTCTTATCGCAGTTAACTGCGCCATCCTCGGAGGTTCCCTTTTCATGCAGCAGAAAGACTTCGCCAACCTTGGTGAGGCTGCTGTATACGCAGCAGGTAGCGGCATTGGCTGGTTCGTAGCCATCGTCTGCCTCGCAGCTATCCGTGAAAGACTTCAGTACTCTAAGGTTCCCGCAGCCCTCAAGGGCATCGGCATCACCTTCATTACAGTAGGTCTCATGGCTATGGCATTCATGACATTCATGGGTATTTCACTTTAACAAGGAGGTATTGATATGACAAATATTATAATAGGTGCAGTTATCACCGTAGTTGTTGTAACACTTGTCCTTGTTGCCCTTCTTCTGGTCATCAAAGCCAAGCTTACCCCTTCCGGCAGTGTCAAGATCGACATCAATGACGGAAAGAAAGTCCTGGATGTTCCCCAGGGCGGAGACCTTATGCACACCCTCGCAGACAAGGGAATTTTCCTTCCTTCAGCCTGCGGCGGAAAGGCCAACTGCGGCCAGTGCAAAGTTCGCGTTCTTGAAGGCGGCGGAGAGATTCTCCCTACAGAGACCGGCTTCTTCTCACGCAAGCAGATCAAGGATTCATGGCGTCTTGGCTGCCAGGTCAAGATTAAGGACAACCTTAAGATTGCCGTTCCCGAGTCAGCCCTCAGCGTCAAGAAACTTGAGTGCGAAGTTATCAGCAACAAGAATGTTGCTACATTCATCAAGGAATTCACAGTACGTCTCCCCGAGGGAGAGAACATCGAGTTCAAGTCCGGTGAGTATATCCAGATCGATATCCCCGAGTACGAGGCTGATTTCTCTGACATGGGCGTAGACGACATCTACATGGGCGACTGGAAGAAATATGGTATTACTTCACTGAAGTACAAGAACACCGTTCCTACCATCCGCGCATACTCCATGGCCTCTTATCCGGCAGAGAAGAATGTCATTAAGCTGAACGTACGTATCGCAACTCCTCCGTTCGACCGCACACAGCCTAAGGGCGTCTTCAAATTCGTGCCCGGTGTTCCTCCGGGAGTCGCTTCTACCTATGTATTCTCCCGCAAGCCGGGTGACAAGGTGATGATTTCCGGTCCTTACGGAGAGTTCCTCCTCCCGGAGAACGATCCCGACAGCCAGGAGTACATCTTCGTTGGCGGCGGCGCCGGTATGGCACCTCTCCGCAGCCACATCATGCATCTGTTCAAGACCCTGAAGACCGGAAAACAGGTTCGCTTCTTCTACGGAGCCCGTGCTCTTGTTGAGGCCTTCTATCTTGAGGACTTTGCAGAGATTGAGAAGGAATTCCCGAACTTCCATTTCACCCTGGCATTGGACCGCCCCGATCCGGCAGCCGATGCAGCAGGAGTAAAATACACACCTGGCTTTGTGCATAATGTAATGTACGAGACCTATCTCAAGAACCACGAAGCTCCGGAGGATATCAAGTACTTCATGTGCGGCCCGCCTATGATGGTGAAGTGTGTGAACGAGTTGTTGGATTCCCTTGGAGTTGCTCCGGAGAGCATTCTCTACGACAACTTCGGAGGTTAATCCGATGTTTCATGGCGTTTATTTTTCCGGTTCCGATTTTTTCGGAACCGGTTTTTTTGTATAAACCGGCCCGAAAAGTGTCAAAAATCATAAGATTCGTAAAAATTTTCATAAGATTCGTAAATTTCACGTTTTGCAACCTTTTTTTGTTTTGTTTTGCGGAAAAATTACTGACGCATGAAAACAATAAAAGGCCGGGGCCGCGCTCTTTTCGCTATTGAAGTTCTTTCAACCAAACCTACAACGTTTACATTCATATTTCTGTTCTTTATGGCAGCAACGGCCTTTTTATTGTCTTGTGTCAAGGAAGAAGAAGTAAACGGCAGGGAGACCGTCAGCATCGGTCTTGAAAGCAAGGCGGAAGTATTGGCGTCCCACGGGACATTAGATTTATTCATATATAACATGGACAACCTGCAAAGGCTGGATTCCCACAGCAGGATGGACTTTGACGGGGCCTTCCCTCAAAGGATAGAAGCAGGATCCCGGGGCGGAATGAAAAAAGCAGTGGTGCTGGCCAACTGGCCGGAAGAAGAGCTTAAAGACTGGTCAAAAGTTCACACTCTAACGTCGGTTTTCTGTGTTATGTCATACCTTGGGGATGATAATCCGGGAAGGCCGAGGATGACCGGCACCGCTACTGTTTCCGCCGGCTCAGTAAACACTATAATAAGCATGCAGACCCTTTCCGCAAGGATTAAGATTGCTTCTTTGCAATGTGACTTTTCCGGAAGGGCCTATGCCGGGGAAACCATCAAAAATGCAAGGGTGTACCTGACAAATGTATGCACGTCTACGACCATTTCCCCTGACGACAATCCCGGCTACTCCTTCGCCAATATTGGAGGATTGTCAGAGGGGGACATGGAAGCTTTCGGAGCCCGTGAAATGCTTTGCCGCAAGATTTACGGTGAAATAGGGCCGTCTAAGATGGTTACCGATTTCTCGCTTTACTGCTACCCGGCGTCCCTGAAGGAGGAAAGGCCGGGGCAGCCTGTCATGAAGCTTGTCCTGGAGGGAGAAATTGGTGGAAAACGATATTACTACCCTGTTCCGATTGGAGAGTACACAGGAGGAAAGGTAAACAGGAATACTACATACCAGATTGACCTTCTTATTACCCGGCTGGGGACGGATGACCCGGAAGCCGCGGTTGCGCCGGAAGCAGTCAAGGTTGGTGTTCAGGTGCTTCCATGGGAGGACACTTCCGAGCAAACGATTGATTTTTAAATATTTGCAATGAAAAAGATTCTGTTATTATTGCCGATGCTTATATGTTTTGCGGCCTGCGAAAAGGCTCCGGATTCTTCCGGAGAGAAAAGCCTGGTGGCAATTGTGCTGGATACCGGTCCAGGCGTAAAATCCAAGGACCCAAGCGATGACTCGGCGGTTTCCGACGTAAACCTGCTTGTTTACAACAGCCGGAGCGGCATGCTGGAAGAGCATTTGTGGCTGGACTCAAAGACTTTCACGGGAGGTAAAATTACCATGACGCTTCTGCGGAATGTACGCTACACCGTGGCGGCCTGCATAAACTTCGGCTACAAGATTCAGGATGTTCCTACACTGGAAAAGCTTAAGGAGTTCAGGTACTACATGGTTTATCCTGACGAATACAGCCTGGGGCTTCCTATGGCCGCCTTACGCGAAGGCTTTACTCCTGGGCAGGATGAAGGGCCATTAATACTTAAGGCGGAACGGCTTATGGCCAGGATAACGCTTACAATAGACAGGAGCGGCCTGGACAAGGATGTAATCATGACCGTCGCAGAGGCGGAGATAGGCGGCTGCCCCCGCTCCGTCACGCCATTTGACAGCAGCAGACCGACTGGGCGTAGCGACGTGTTCTCCAAGGGCTTCTTCAAGAAAGGTATCCCGGTCAATGACCTTAACATCAATAGCGGAGAAGGAAGAAAGAGCAGGTCTGTAGACCTTTATATGCTTGAAAGCCTGAGCGGAGAATTGCCGGCAATGGACAATCCGACTCTTGTGGCGGTATATCCATACATCCAGCTTAAGATTGACTATATAGCTCCGGGAGTTTATGCCGGCATAGGAAAATGGCTTACCTACAGGTTCTGCATCGGAGAAAAGGAAGGAAATGCCGATATAAAAAGAAATACCCGGTACCATTTTACGGTTTGTCCGCAGGGTACCGGGCTAAGCGGTGAACCTTCATGGAAGGTTGAATTTACAAACTAGGACTACAGGCCGATGTTTTCTTCTGCAAACTTGAGGTCTGCCTCGTCGTCAATTTCATACCAGACAAGAGGGTCTACCTTGCAGATGTAGATTGGAAGGGTATTCAGCGATACCTCCGTGAACACAGGCTCGTAACTAAGATTCGGTTGCTCATCAACTATTTTGTCATAGTATGAACAGACTGCCTTGTAAAAGGCATTGCTGAGCTTATGGATGCCTACAAGTTCTCCGCAGGGATTAATGGCATTACGGTCCTTTGACCATGCAATGAACTGTCCGTCAGGCTTTTGTTCTACGTAATAAGCGTCCTGGAACTTTGTAAGGGGGGCGGTAAGAATGGCACTGTCATGCGGGCAGGCAAGGAGCTCGGATATCGCCCTGCGCTCATAGACAAGGTCAGAATCCAGCATAAGTATATCGTCGTTTCCTACAAGGTCACGGCAGTTCCAAAGGGTGTAAAGGCAGTTGGTCTCTGCGTAACGGGGGCTGAAGCAGCATTCTATCTGGGGATAAGTCTTGGCAAGATCCTCATAGAACTCCTTGTGATAACCGGTTCCTATGATTATCCTTTCTATACCGCAGTCAAGAAGGGTCTCTATCGACCTTACTACCATTGCCTTTCCCTTGAAAGGAATGAAGCCCTTGGGAATAAGCTCTGTGTATTTTCCAAAGCGGGTACCACGGCCCGCAGCCATGAATACGGCAGTCTTTACCATAAGCTATTTTTTATAAAAAGAATCAATTACATCTACAACCCGTTTCATCTGCTCCTTTGTGCCCATTGTAACGCGGAAACAGATCTCAACCGATGGGTCCTGGGTGGTCTCGCGGACGAAGATGTCATTGTCTGCCAGATACTTGATAAGGGCAACTTTCTCTTCCTTTGAACCGAAGCGCAGCAGATTGAAGTTACCGCGGCTGGGAAATACCTGGAAGTGGTCTGCAAAGCGGGCTGTTTCCTTTATAAAGAACTCCTGGCCTTCGTGGACCTTATCTACATAGGCTCTCATGTAGTCTGCATCTTCAAGCGCGGCCACTGCAGCCTCCTGCGACAGTGTAGATATGTTTTTAGGGTTGCGAATCTTACCTATCGCCGATATGTTCTCTTCGCTGGCAAGGAGGTAGCCGATTCTGAAATTGGCCATCGCGAATGCCTTTGAGAGGGTTCTGGTTACAATGATGTTATCAAACTGGAGAACGAGCTCCTTGGAAGAAGGGCCTGCGAATTCGTTGTAAGCCTCGTCCAGCAGGAACAGCGTCTCGGGGAAGCTTTCCAACAGGTGGCGGACATATTCGGGGGTGTGATAGTTTCCGGTAGGGTTGTTGGGGTTGCAGATGTAAACCATCACCGGCTTTGTCTGCTTAAGGGTGGCCTCAAAGGCATCGGCGTCAAAAGTAAAGTCTTTTCCGTAATTGAAGAAAGAAACGGCGGCGCCAACAGACTGGCATGTGAGGCGGAAGTTGTCATAAGAAGGTCCAAGGACAATTACCTTGTCATCCTCGCAAAGGAAAGAGCGACAGATATATTCGTGAAGCACGTCGGAGCTGCCGAAATACTGGATATTCTCTTCCGGAAGGCAGATGAAGCCTGAAATTGCCTTAAGCAGCCTGTCATTCTTGGTTGTAGGATACAGGTTGAAGAAACCGGGGCCGTCCAGCAGTTCCCGAACCCTGGCCTCTACCTTGGGTGACGGGGGAACAGTAGCTTCGTTCCAGTCCAGCTTAAGGATGCCGGCGCGTTCCTGAGGTTTGACCGCCCATATCTTGTGTGATGCGAGCTTATATGGTTTGAGGTTCCGTAAATACTTGTTTATGAACTTCATATCTCTATGTTTTATAGCCAGAAATTTCTTAGGTAAGTCTGTTTGGGATGCCTGTCCTCTACAGGAGGAAGCTGATTATAGTCGCCCCAGAGCATGGTAAGGAGTTCCTTCCAGCCCACGGGAGCAGGCAGCTCCACGTCGCAGAATTTCACCGGGACGGAAGATGAGAACCACTCAATGGGGAACCACTCCCAGCGGGGCTCCGGGCAGGGCAGCATGGAGACATGTCCGGTGCTGCCGTACTTAGGGCAGGAGTCCATTTCTGCCAGCAGCCTGTTCTTTGCAGGTAGCGGGCTCTGGAAATGGCGGAAAGGATGCAGGAAACGGTGCATTATGGTTTTGCTGTTCCTCTCGCGTCCAAAGTCTTTGTCAAGCTTGGTTTTGCGGCGACGGATGGAAACTGTCTCAAGATAGGCGTCCAAAGACCTTTTGTACTGGGCCTTGAATTCCTCAGGGTCATCGGACACTGCATCCAGGGGGAAGAGGTCTATCCACAATCCTGAGCTGTAAGTTCCTTTGTACCAAGGGCTTGTAGTTTTGACCAGGGTGTCCTTCTCATTGCAGATTCTTGAGTAAGTAAGCCAGCAGTCAGGGTCTTTGGCGTTGTAAACCTTGAAGCCAGGGACATCGAATTCATTCAGAAGGCGCTCATAATCAGGGCGGGGAAGAAGTATATCTATATCGTCATCCCAGGGGATGAAACCTTGGTGCCTGATTGCACCCAGCAAGGTGCCGTACGCCAGAAAATACGTAATATCGTGCTCCTTGCAGTATTTATCTACAACTTTAAGAATATCCAAACTTGCGGACTGTATGTCCTGTAATGTCATCTTTCTCATTTTGCCTTACTTGACATAAATCAGGCAAATATACGTATTTTTTTATATATTTGCCGATAATTGAACCATATACCAATGAAAATTCTGAACTTACGAGAACTGCAGCTGGCTCTTCTGGACATACTTATTGAGGTGGACAAGTTCTGCCGCGAGAATAAAATCCGTTATTCACTTACCTACGGAACCCTTCTCGGGGCCATCAGGCACAAGGGGTTCATTCCCTGGGACGATGACCTTGACATTATGATGCCGAGGGAGGATTTCAACCGTTTCCTTAGTCTTTTCCCCAAGAGCGGCACCAGGTTCACATCGCTCTACAACACAGATACGCCTGAGACAAAATGCATCCTGTGCTATGGAAAGGTGCAGGACAACACCTCTGTCTGCAACGAGCTTAAGAGAAAATACCTGTACAAATTTGGTATAAACATAGATATTTTCCCGGTGGATAACGCTCCCGCAGACCCGGCCGGCCACTATGAGTTCGCCCGCACGGTAAGCCGCCTGCGGCACCGCATCTACCTGAGCCAGAGGCCGTTTTTCCCTTTCACCTTCCACGACCCCATCATCCCCAAGATTCAGGCCCACAGGCACAGTGCGGACTGGTGGTTCCACAAATGCGAAGACTACCTGACGCAGTACAACGGCATCGACTCTCCTTACTGCGGACCGGTTTCCGGTGGAATGGGCACCATCGAAATATATGACCGTCACGTCTTCGACGATTATGTGGAGGTAGAGTTCGAAGGTCGGAAGTTTATGTCGATAGCGGATTGGGATACCTTCCTCCGCGGGCAGTTCGGCGACTATATGCAGCTGCCGCCGGAAGAGAAGAGGAAGTCCCATGCCATCGTGGCTTATTTCAAGGACGATGCGAAATGAAGGAGCTGACCGCAGAAGAGATGCGCACCCTATGGGTGCATATGCTGGATGTCGTTGACGCCTGGTGCCGTTCCAACGGCGTGCGGTACTCCCTTAGCTCCGGCACACTGATTGGCGCCCTGCGGCATAAGGGTTTCATTCCCTGGGACGATGACCTTGACATTATGCTCCCGCGGCCTGACTACGACCGGTTCATTTCTTCTTTCAAGGCCGATGACTGCTATGTAATGAGCTATTTTGACAAGGAGCCTTACTACCGTCCTTTTGCCAGGGTTTTTAATACCGGGACTGTGCTGGTTCAGGGTGGCATCAAGATGGGAGGGCTTTTTATCGATGTCTATCCTGTGGATGGCCAACCATCTGATGAAGAGGAACTTAAGGAGTATTTTGACAAATACCGCAGCATACGCCGCCGCATTTACAAGTCTACGAATTTCTACAAGTATTCAATCCATTTCCTGCCACGCCTGAAGGGTTTGTACCGGGGCATCGGCAAACCGCCGAAGGAGGTGAATGTAGCGGAGATGGAGAGGCATCTTCGCAGCTATCCTTTTGAGACCTCTGAATATGCCGGGGAATCCACTGGTGGCTTTTTCTTCAAAACCCACGCAAAGGCCCTGGCTTTCAAGGACTTCATTGAAGTAGAATTTGAAGGGCACACTTACATGGCCATCAAGGGCTACGACGAATACCTAACCGTCATGTACGGGGACTGGCGCACTCCCCCGCCCACCAAAGACCGCAAAGCCCACCACTCCTTCCACGTCTACTGGAAGTAGCTATTCTGTAACGCCAATGCGGGTTTGGAGCCAGCTTAGGACCATTTGCTGTTCCTGGGGGGTGCAGTAGTCAAGGGAGTTGAAGCAGGCGAAGGGCTTGTCGGAGGCATCGAAGGATTCGAGCTTGCGGCGGACGTAGTCCTTGGCGTTGCGGCGCTTGAAATAGAGGGTCATCTTGTCTGCCGATACCAAATCCAGTTTGCCGTGGCGGGCCAGGTCTATGTAGAATGGTTCCTGGGTCTGGAAATGGAAAGGCTCGCGGAAGCGACCGGTGATATTTTTCTGAATCATGTCATCCCTCTCCTTTGCCCAGTTCTGGAACCAACTTTTAAGAAGCGGACGCGGAGTATGCCCCAGGTTAATGAACCGCCAGCCTCCTCCGTAATAGTCCAAACCATTAATCATCAGGTCTTTAAAGCCGATGGTTTTATGTCCGTTGTGCTTGGGTTTTACAGCCCTCAGCAGTTTTCCGAACGCAGTGAGGAACCAAGAGCCGAAGCAAACGACCCGGCCGTCAGGACGGAAGAAATCTTCCGGCTTCACCGGAGCCGTTAGCATGAAATCATCGTTAAAATACAGGATATGCTCACTCATCTGGGGGATATTCCAGAACACGGCCTCTATGGCATTTGAGTTGAATACCGGCAGGGCATGCTCGTAGCCCTTGAAAATAACGCTGTGGTCAATTATCTCTATGCGGGCGCCCTGCCCCGGGAAATTCTTCTCGATAAAAGGCCCCAGCCCGGGGTCCTGGCCATCGGTCATAATAAAAATCTTCCGGATAAAGGGCGCAAATCGCAGGATGGAGGCCACACAATATTTTATTTCGCCGATGCTTTTATATCGGGTTGCCCCGGCGACATCGTCATTGCCGGCAGCCACTCCCGTCATATATTTGCTTCTCTTTGCCCTAAGTACCGGATCATCCCCGTCCACCCACGGCAACAATGCATCAATTTCCATCATTATACAATATTTTGGAATCTATCGGGTATACGGACGATAATTTTCGCCTCGAACATAGCGGGCTTGTTAAGGGCGTACGGAGGGCGAACAACCGTCTGGCACCTGCGGGCAATCTTAGTCCACTTGTCAAAATCCCGCGCCTTCTTTTCAGTCACAAGACGAATGGTACGCGAACGCTTTTCCATGTGTTTACCCCAGCCCTGGGCCAAACGATCCTTATCCTTGAAACGATCCTCCAGGCGCTTCATATCAAAGTATCCGAAGTGGAAGAGGTATAAATCCTTGGCAATATGGAAGTTATGACCTTTAATACGATGGAAGCCACTCCCCCACCTGAGCGGTTTTGCAAGGATGGAAGGTTTTGTATAGCGGGTCCCAAGCTGGCCGTAATGACGCTGCTGGAGGAAAGGCTTATCCTCCGTGATATTCGGTTCCTCCCCCAGCTTCTGGCCGAAGTCTACGCCAAGGCCGGACACAGAAGTGCGGATTTTCAGCGAAGAAAGGTACTCCGCCAGCCCGAGGCCAAGCTTAGGGTCTACGACGATGAACTCATCAGCATCCACCCCGATAACCAAATCATAGCCGCCGGCCAGCAGGTCCGCCGCCTTCCCGGAAAGGAAGCTCAGGCGGCCCTTCTCCGCCTCAACAACCTGGGAGCCGATTTTCGGAACCAACTCTGCGTATGTTCCCTCGCAGAACGGAGCAATCACCTGGTCAGTACCATCGAAATAGATGTAAAGATTCTCTTTTCCAAGCTGGGCGCCGTAATACTCCACCCACTTGCGAAGATAAAAATCGTCATTGCGAACCATAGTAACGGCCGCTATTTTCTTATTTGCCATAATCAGAAAGATTTCTCATGTAATCGGCCGTATGGCCCTTGCCTTCGGACAAAAGCTGCGCCGGAGTGCCCTCAAACACTATCCGACCGCCATCGGCACCAGCCTCAGGACCAAGATCTATGATCCAATCGGCCCTTAAAATAACCTCAGGATTGTGCTCTACAACCACAAGGCTGTGGCCTTTGTCCAACAAAGCGTCGAAGGCCTTCAAAAGCTTCTCAATGTCATAGAAATGCAGGCCGGTGGTAGGCTCGTCGAAGAGGAACATTATCTTTTTGCGGGAGTTGCCATCCTCAAGGTTAAGGAAGGAGGCCAACTTGATTCTCTGGCTCTCTCCGCCGGAAAGAGTGCTGCTGCTCTGACCCAGTTTGATATAGGAAAGTCCCACATCCATAAGCGGTTGCAGCTTTTCTGCAATGATGCGAGCATCCTCTTCCTCCTGGCTACCAAAGAAGTCAACTGCCTCTTCAACGCTCATGTTAAGGATGTCGTCGATATTCTTTTCCTTGTACCGAACTTCCAGTATATCCGGTTTGAACCGACGTCCGCCGCAGGCATCGCAAACCATGGTGACATCGGCCATAAACTGCATCGGAATGCGGATTATACCCTCTCCCTGGCATTCAGGGCAGCGTCCGCCCTCCTGGTTGAAGGAGAAGAATGAGGGTGTGTAGCCGTTGATTTTTGCATACTGCTGGGCCGACAGAAGTTTGCGGATATCGTCATAAACCTTAAGATAAGTGACGGCATTGGAGCGGGAACTGCGGCCAATGGGGTTCTGGTCTACATATTCCACCCTTGAAATGCGGTCTACGTTGCCTGACAGCTTGCGGAAAACGCCCGGGAGCGGCCCTGTTTCGCTGATTCTCCGTTGCATCGCAGGATAAAGGATATCGCCAACAAGGGATGATTTGCCGCTGCCGCTCACTCCGGTTACAACCGTCAACGTGCCAAGCGGGAAGGCCACGTCCACGTCCTTAAGATTGTGTTCCATGGCACCCTCCACCTTGATGGAATAAGTCCACGGCCTGGTCTTGCGGTCCGGAATCCTCCTCTCCCCTTCCAAATACTTGAGTGTCAGGCTTTCCGCCGACGGGAGAATGGTCCCCTTTGGTGGCAGAACGCCTTTGAAAACAACCTCTCCGCCGCCGATTCCGGCCTTGGGACCGAGGTCGATAAGAAGGTCTGCCGCACGCATAATCTCCTCATCATGTTCGACCACAATTACTGTGTTGCCGATGTCCCTGAGATGCTTCAGCACGCCTATCAGGCGTTCCGTGTCCCTTGGATGCAGGCCAATGGAAGGCTCATCCAGGATGTACATTGAGCCGACGAGCGAACTGCCCAGCGCGGTGACAAGATTCACCCTCTGGCTTTCACCACCGGAGAGAGAATTGCTGGCGCGGTCAAGGGTAAGGTAGTCAAGGCCGACGTCGGAGATATACTGTAGGCGGGATGTCACTTCTTCCATCGCCTTTCCGGCAATGCTGCGCTCACTCTCCGTAAGATCCAGATTATTAAAGAATTGCAGCAGCTGACCAACATTCATTGCCAGCAGCTCACTTATATTTTTTCCGCCGATTTTAACGTATGAAGCGTCCTTCCTTAGCCTTGTGCCGCCGCATTCCGAGCAAACAGTCCTGCCGCTGAAGCGGTTGAGCATGAATTTGTACTGTATCTTGTAGCGGTTGGCCTCTACCCAGTCAAAGAACTCCTTGATTCCTATCATGGATTTGTCGTCACCCTCTACGCTGTGACTGTTCCACAGGATATCCTTCTGCTTTGCAGTCAGCTGGCAATAAGGGGTGAAAACCGGGATGCCGTAATGGTCCGCGACCTCAAGGAGATGCTCCTTGAACCAGCCCATCTTTTCTCCCCTCCAGCATGCTATGGCACCATCGTATATTGTTTTTGACTTATCCGGAACGACGAGGTCTTCACTTATGCCGATGATTTTTCCAAGGCCGCCGCAAACCGGGCAAGCGCCCAGCGGGCTGTTGAAGCTGAACATATATTCGTCCGGCACCTTGAAAGTCAGGCCGTCAAGCTCGAATTCCGTAGAGAAGCGTTCCATGCGGCCATCGTCTTCTACCACATAAAGTACGCCCTTACCCATTGAAAAACAGGTGTTTATGGAGGAGTGAAGGCGGGCCTCAAGGTCAGCGTCCGCACCATCTGCGGAGGCGGTGAAACGGTCTACCAGAAGATATGCTTCCTCAGGGAACACGCCTTCTGCCGAGCGCTGGAGAACGTCATCAATCCGCTCCGGCCTTCCGGTCCAGAGACGGTTGTATCCCTGTTCCTTCAATGAAAGCAGGAGTTCCGTCTTGTCTTCCCTGTCGGACCAGGCAATATCGGCAAGAAGATAGAGAAGGCTGCCGGCATTGGCATGGATGTATGCCAGCACGTCCGACGCCGTGTGCGCCTTGACTTCGCCACCGCTTATGGGGGAATATGTACGGCCGATGCGGGCAAAGATAAGTCTCAGGTAATCATATATTTCCGTCGTTGTTGCAACGGTGGAACGTGGATTCCTGATATTGACTTTCTGTTCGATGGCTATTGCCGGTGGCACTCCGTCTATCACTTCCACGTCCGGCTTTGTCATCCTGCCAAGGAACTGCCTGGCGTATGAAGATAGGCTTTCCGCAAAGCGGCGCTGGCCTTCCGCAAAAAGGGTATCGAAGGCAAGGGAAGATTTTCCGCTGCCCGAGATGCCTGTTATTACGACAAGTTTGCCCCTTGGGATCTCCAAGGAAACGTTCTTGAGGTTGTTTACGTTAGCTCCTTTTATGATTATGTTTCCTTCTGCCGGCATAATTTTCTCACTTGAAATACAAATATACGTTAAAAAATCTTATTTTTGTAAAAATCGACGTTTATGAATCTTCTATATCGGGCAAAGGAAGCGTTCCGGAGGATTTCCGGCATGAAAAACGACCTTGACACGGCTGATGCGGCCGAAAGGATAAAGAAAGGAATATGGTTCAAGGGTGCGAATGTCTGGATTCTGGCATGCGCAATTGTGATTGCGTCACTTGGCCTGAATGTAAACTCTACGGCCGTAATCATCGGCGCCATGCTCATCTCCCCGGTGATGGGGCCTATCCTGGGCATCGGCCTTGCCGTCGGGACGAATGACGTGGGCCTGCTGAAGATGGCGGCCAAGAACCTGATTGTCATGGTGCTCATCAGTTTGATTGCGTCCTGCGTCTATTTTGTGCTGTCACCTCTTAACCTGGCGGACCCTACGGAACTGATGTCCAGGACCAGTCCTACGATATATGATGTGTTGATTGCTTTCTTTGGCGGCCTGGCCGGTATCCTGGAGAACAGCCGGAAGGAGCGCGGTACTGTGCTGTCCGGAGTTGCCATTGCTACGGCGCTCATGCCCCCTCTTTGCACAGCCGGCTTCGGTCTTGCGAACCTGAACATGCAGTATTTCTTCGGGGCGATGTACCTCTTTCTCATAAATGCGATTTTCATTGCCACGGCTACGTATCTTGGGGTTAAGTTCCTGCATTTTCCTGAGAGCGGGGCCGGGACGGAGCTCGCGCAGCTTCGCAAGAGGCGCCGGGTCATTTCCACCTTCTTTGTAATCATTCTTGTTCCCAGCTTCATCACAGCTTATAACCTTGTGAAGGACAATCAATTCACAAGTAACGCAAGGGCTTTTGTAACGGAGAACAGGGTTATCGGCAAAACCTATATTTATGATTACAATATTTACAAGGATGGCGGCAACAGGCTCCTGATTACCCTGGCCGGGGAGCCGCTTAGCCAGGAGCAGAGGGCTGCGCTTCAGGAAAAGGCTGCTGCGCATGGCATAAAGGCAGAGCGGCTTGTCATTTACGATGCTTCTTATGGAATTGGTGACGATGAGGTCCGGGATATTGTCAACAGTATCTATGCCCATACCGACGAGTCTATTCTTGCGAGGGACGCGCGTATCCAGGAGCTGAAGGACAGGCTTGACAAAATGGATTCCTTGCTGAAGGTGCACTTCCCTGATTCTTCCGCCGTAGCCGGCGATTCACTGCCGGAGTCCGGTCAGGATGTTCTTCCTGAGCCCATCCAGAAAGCCTCCCGGGAGCCTGAAAAGCCGGTTGATGTGGGCCAGATTCTTGAGTTATTGAAAAAATAATGCAAAAAACATAAAAAAAATTTGCAGATAGACTTTTTTGTTGTACATTTGCAATCCCAAACGGGAAACACAGCTACTTGGTGCGGTAGTTCAGCTGGTTAGAATGCCGGCCTGTCACGCCGGAGGTCGAGGGTTCGAGTCCCTTCCGCACCGCTCAAAAATGCCCCACACATACGTGTGAGGCATTTTTCGTATCTAACATTTCGCAAAAGTGTACTGAAAATGGATATAATGGATTTCCGTGGTGCGTGAGCCTTGTGAAGCTGGCAGAGCCTTGCCCTGCAAGGTCGTGCCACCCCCGGCTAGGGGGTACCTCCAAAGGAGGCGGGGGGCCTGCAGGGCAAGGCTTTGTCAGCGTGAGGATGCGGTAGGAAAAGAATTAGAGGGAATCAGCGAAATCAGCACGGAACTTCTTGACAAGATCCTCCTGCCAATACCCAATCTCCTTCATCCTGCCAAAGAAAAACCGCAGGACCTTAGGCTCAAACTCCCACTGAAGTCCCCCGATAAGCTCACGGTTATCGTACAGCCACTTAACCCTGTCAGCACAATACTTAACCTGGGAAAGAGTGAAGACACGCCGAGGCATAGCAAGACGCAGAAGCTCCAGCTCAGCAAACCTCTCCTTGCCATCCGGCTCACGCTGCTCACTGACAGTACCCCTCTCCATACCACGGATACCACCAGCGATATAAAGCGCAGCCGCAACAGCGGCAGCCGGATACTGATCATGAGGCACATGAGGCACAATCTCAGAGCAGTTAAGATGAGCACCCAGGCCGCCCGCAGGCTTGATAACAGGAACACCGTAACTATCCAGTTCCTTGACAAGATAAGCAATAAACTCAGGACCCTGGCTGATATACTCCATATCAAGAGACTCAAGAAGACCTACAGCCATCGCCTCCATAGAACGAACCTCCATGCCGCCGTAAGTCAGGAAGCCCTCGTACAGCGGAACAAACTCCATCATCTCATCTGTAAACTTCTTGTCATGGGAAGTAATGATACCGCCCCTTGAGAAGCCAAGCTTGCGCGCAGAGAAGTAAATAATATCGAAGCGGTCTGCCAGGGTATGATATATCTCCTTGGTAGTCATAAACTTGCATCGAGGCTCACGAGTCTTCATAAAGTAAACATTATCCTGCAGAAGCGATGCATCCAGGACACTCTTTACGCCAAACTCATGGCAGATGTCAGTAACCGCAAGCATATTCTCAAGAGACACCGGCTGGCCTCCGATAAGATTCGTCCCGGCCTCCACACGCACGAAAGCCACCTTCTCCGGACCGAGTTCCTTTATAGTCTTGCGAAGATGCGAGAGGTCAAAATTACCCTTGAAGGGATCGTCACTCTGGGGAATAAGACCCTTCTTATCCAGCAGTTCCACCACCTCTCCCCCAAGACGGGTGATATGAGCCTTGGTAGTAGTGAAATGAAAATTCATAAGAGCGTACATTCCCGGCTTCACATAAGCCTCTGCCAGGATATTCTCTGCCGCACGGCCCTGATGCGCCGGAAGCACATTTTCAGTTCCGAACACCTCTTTTACAGCAGCTTTCACCCTGTTGAAAGTCTCCGAACCCGCATAAGAATCATCGGCAATACTCATTGCCGCCACCTGCTGATCAGACATTCCGTTAACTCCGGAATCCGTAATCATATCGAGATAAATATCTTTATTCTGAAGGAGGAAGGTATTGTTACCTGCTTCCTGAATCATCCTTAACCTTTCTTCCACCGGCAAAAGAGCCAGCTTCTGAACCACACGCACCTTGTGCATTTCCAGCGGCACCTGATTCTCAGGCTGATAAAACTTGACTGCCATAATATTGATGTTTAATGATTTGCGGGCACCAATTTAGGGATTTTTCCTATATTTGCAAAAAGATGTTAGGAACAATCGTAAATACCGCCTGCATCATTGCCGGCACGATAGTGGGCTCCTTGTTCAGGAAGGGGTTGGGAGAGAAGTATCGCTCCACCCTTTTCAATGCGATGGGGCTGGCGGCCCTGGCCCTGGGGGCATCGTCCTTCGTCACAAACCTTCCGAAGAGCGAATTTCCGGTCCTCTTCATACTGAGCCTTGCCATCGGTGGCATCATCGGCACCGCACTTGACCTTGACGGCCGAGTGAAAAGGCTGATGGCCAAAAAGGCCGGTGAAGGCCTGGCAAAAGGAATAATATCGGCCAGCCTGCTATTCTGCATCGGCACTTTCTCCATCGTCGGCCCGGTGATGAGCGCTCTCACGGGAGACAACACCTTCCTTTACACAAACGCGACCCTTGATCTTGTTACGTCGATGGTGTTTGCCACCACCTTCGGTATTGGAATGATTGTTACGGCGCCGATTCTTTTCTGCTGGCAGGGAATGTTCTGGCTGATTGCAACCCTGGCGTCTTCCAGCCCGCTTTTGCAGGGGACACTTGTGAACGAACTGGCCATTGTGGGAGGCGTGCTGATTATGTCTTCCAGCCTGTCCCTCCTGGACATTAAAGACTGCAAAACCCTGAATTTCCTTCCGTCGCTGCTGGTCCCGGTTGTATGGTTTCTTGTAAAGTCCCTGTTTGACCGCTTTCAGCTATCCTTTTGGCATCAATGACCAGCACAACAGGCTTCCCATGAACCCAAATACTTGCCTCGACGTATAATATTGTATTCTGTCTTCTCAACCATTGTTCTGCAATCTCGTTCTTATCTTTACTAATATCGAGCAGAATTCCTCTTCTGTCAATATAGTCTTGGTTGGGTCAGACTTACCCATTGTGTGATACAGCCGCTTACTGCCTGTTGCCAGTAACGCCTTTCGGAAGTCCTCGTTTTGTGCTAATGCATCAAAAGCCTCTTTTAATAACAATTGATATTCTTCTGAATCCCTCATCATGGGTTTACCTTGCCAGTAGAGGCGTTGGTCAAGGTACCATTTACGCTTCTTGCCCTTGAACTTTGCCTGTACTCCAACCAGTTTGAATATCTTAGCCTGCTTTTCGACACCCTCAAACTTCAATCCTTGCAATAGAGCCTCCATTGAAATGAAGTCAATCCCACGGAATGTAAAGGTGTATGGGGTGAAGTTAGACAATACATCGGCAGGGTAAGCGCCATTAGAACCTATATCAACAGCCTTGCCTCGCCATACCAACCACTTTATATATATTCTCTTAAACACTGTTTTACTTCTTACTCAATTCGTTAATCACTTTCTTACGTTCCTTGGACACTTCAGTAGGCATCGGTTTTACTGTTTCCGCAGTACATTCCCGTGGCGGTCCATTACAACGCTTCCGCGTGGCTGGGCCAACTGGGCCAAAACCAGGTCTTTGGTTATCGCTTCGAAGGTCCAGTAATCGGGAGGCGTAATGATTCTTCCGGTCCTTGAATCCATAAGTCCCTCCCAAATACCCATTTGATACACAACAATATCATGAAGCTCTTCATATTCAGCATCGCCGTACTTATCATATTTTGCCACATATTTCAGCTTGTAGGTGTCATCAATGACAAAGGGTTCAATCACAGTCCCGTCAAAGGCAAGCAGCTGCTTAATATGGTTTTTGGTAGCATAAATGCCATTCTTCTCCCGGATAACCGCCAATTTTTCATAAGTATCCGGAAGCACCTTGTTAAAGTTGCTGTCGTACAGCCAGCAGCCGTCCTCATTTTCAACAACCCGGTAACCGCATTCCGGCTCATCTATACGAGTGTAATTCCAGCCAAGAACCACACCTTCCTTCCCATAAACGGCACAACGATATTTATCTGAATCCCAATATTTTACAACGCAAAAACCGTCTTTGAAAACATAATCGAATCCCTTTTCGTAAGGAATCTCATAATCGATGACAAGATTATTATCCTTGTCGATGAATCCGATATAATCATTTTCTCCCATAACAGCGCCCAGGCCTTCGGAGAACTGCCATGCCTTGTTGTACTGTGCAGGAATGGCGATTTTGCCGGTTTTTACATTGATGTAACCACGCCTGCCTTCCGTATCGCAGAATACGGTAAGGCTGTCATTGCGGGGGGCGCCGGATACCCAGCGTAGCTTTCCGGTAGTGTAAGACCCGCTTTCCTTGTCCCACACGCGTACCGTGTTATCGAAATAAGACTCTACGACGATGTTACCCGTCAGTGTTCGATCATACCAATACATGTGACCGTGAGTTTTCTCATGCCACGTTATAGCAGCAAGAATGCCGATGATTGCCGTCCCCAGCCCGAACAAACCAAGTCCCACCTTCCAGGTGGCCCCAAGGATAGATTTGATGGAAATTTTCATTGTTTTTAAATCTTGATTTTACTTGCCTTATAGAGGCAGCAAAGTCGCAAAATCTATCATTGTTTTTGTTTCAGACACGACAAAAAGGGTCTATCTACCAATCCGTGCGGTTGGCTCTACCTACGGTCGGCTGCTTGACATTAACTAACAACAGGACGGGACCTGTCTAAAAAACGAAAGTAGTATATGGGTCTTGCCTACGCCCTGTCCCCACACAGCTCCGAAGCGTTCATACGCCAGGCGGGCTGCCCCACCGCCATGTGCTCCGGCAAGATTGCTACCAAAAACGAAAATCTCGTTCGGCTTCAGTTCCGTTACTCTTTCTGGTGTAAATTCTCTGTTATTCATAGCTTTTCCCTCCTAAAACTCTAATCTAAAACCCTTTGACTTCATTTCTGCATATTTATCCGCATTGAAGCGGTACTCCACCGGAACAGTCCGCGGCGCACTTTTCTTCCGCGTTATTAAGTAGCGTGCTTATACACAGAATCCATCAAACCTAACAATTCAATGGCTACTCCGTAAGGAGTGAGTTCACTATCCAGATATTCTAGGATACCTTTGTTTGTGGAATTCATCATGTAAATGGATGAGTCCATGCAGGCCAAGGAACTAAGTGCCGACAGCCCCAAAAATATACGTCCAGGCCTACCCTCGTCTCTTACGATAAAGAGAGCATAAGTGAAGTCACACTCCTTGAAGACCCCTTTGATACGCGAATTAACTGCTTTACCAGCAATGTAGATAATCTCAGGAAGCTCTTGAATCATTGATTTCCCCTGCTCCCATAATGAGTTGGCCGCTTCAAGAATATATGGCTCCGCCTCAGCAGAGTAAAAAGATATTTTGTCTTGTTTCATCAACTATCCATGTTTATGGTACTCGTCATTTGGGCAAGGGCCCAAAGGTCTTCGACTGTGTTAACCTTCAAAAACAGGTCTTTCTCTTCATCTTCTGGCAGGAACCCTTCCAAATAATCAGAGATAGTGTCCAACGGGACAGAATTGAATTCATCACTCATTAGTATTTCGTTTTATAATATAGAGTTCAGAACTTGGTAGAATCTGTCATTTCGCGTTTCTTCTTAAGCTGTTCAAGCGCATACTCGTATTTCTTGACGTCATAATCCGCCTCCTCACGCTTGCGAAGAGCCTCCTTAAGCAAACTCTCCATCCTGGCTATCTCAGCTTCCAAAGAATCCAAATCTTCTTTGTTATCAGGCTGCCCCTTAAATGAAATGTTGCCACCGCGTGAACTATCAACTTCCTGAATGGTCGATGGCATTGGATTATCATCCACAGCCGATGGCGGCATGAAGAGAAGCACACCGGCGACGACAGCCGCTGCGGTACTATACGCTGTCACCCATGGCATCCACTTTCTCTTGGAAGAACGACTCCCCTTCTCTGCCTCTCCCTGCCAAGCCTCCAATGCTTCCAATTTATTCTGCCTGTCACTAAGGCCACAGATTATTGAGCGCATCAAATTAACTTCTTCCTTAAAGGCCGAATCCCGATTCATTTCTGATTCAAAAGCTTCTTTTTCGGACGATGTCATCTTGCCTTGCAAATATGCATCTATTTTGTCTTCCGGGTATTTCATAGCTATTGAAGGGATATATATGTTGTTAAAACTGAATCACGAAGCCGTTGCATACATTTGCTTTTACTTGTTTTGAGCCCATCTTTGCTTACATGCTCATTCCTTTTCTTCATAATCTGTTCAAGACTTAAGCCCTTGACATAAAACAGAGTCAGTATCTCCCGGCAATGACGGGACATCTCCCCAATGCAAGAATGGATAATCCTAAGACGTTCTTCTTCATCCATACGCTCAAATCCTGTTAAATCATCCCCACAAATCTCTCTCTCAGAAGCACTTATGACAACAAACGGTACTCTGGATTCCTTTGAACCCTGTTTATTGCAGATATCAACGATAAAGCTTCTGAGACTGCAAGACATAGGAGCCGCTACTGCGCCTTTAGCCTTTGGCTGTCGCCAAATATTACCTTTGTTCAAGAAGATACGTCCATCCTGAATCTCTGTCCATATTTGTAAGAATGCATCCTGAAAGCGGTCTTTGGAGAAAAAAGCATTCCCGCTCTGGGCATTCATGCAATAAGAGTAACAGTAATCAAAGAACTCCCGCTCTGCCATACGGTCTCCAGAGCGGATGCTTTGCACAAAACGAGCTTCCTTTGATAGAAATAATCCTGACATATTAACGGAAAAGGTCATTTATTTGTTGTACACCAAGACATCCGGTGAAATCCGGAGTCTGTTCCAAGGGACCGGGATTCTCCTGCATGATTTGCCTAATCTTTTCCTCCAAAGCATCGTTGGAAAGACCACTTAAAATCCAACGGAGATTATAAAGACACCAGGTCAGTTTTCCCACGGATGGTTTAGCAATTTCCCAGTTAATCTGATGAGATTTGCAGGGACTTATCGTTATCCAGTCCTCTTTTAATGCTTCTTTCCGGGCCGGATTCCTTTTCGGGATTTCAAATTTTTCATCAAAACCCCTGGCCACTGCATCATCCCCTGGTTCCCTTGTGGAATCACCGCTATGGCAGGCATCAACCACAACAACAATTTGCCCGGATGGGCCAATTTTCGCCTTGATAATTGAAAGAAGCCTATTCACTTCATCATCAATCAAGTGGTTTTCTCCTTCATAGACATCCTTTTTGTATAGCGGCCTTGCATCATAGGGAATCCAAGCCTCATCATACCCATTCTCCTCATCACCATCGACATCTGTAACCTGCTGCCCGTGACCGGAAAACTGAATATAAACTTTGTCGCCAAGTTTACAATTACGCTGCAAGGTATCAAAAGCAGATAGAATGGACTTTTTGGTCGCTTCTTCATTCTTCAAGGTAATAATATCATTGAAGTGATTGACCTTAAGCATCTTAACGGCATAATAGATATCGCTATCCCCATGTATTCTTCCCCAAGCGGCATCTTCATATTGGCCGATTCCTATGACCAGAGCATGCCGCTGTTGAGCATGCGCCAAAGACGCCATCAGCTGAAACAATAAAAATATGCAAATAGCCCTTCTCATTTAATCAAGCATTATAAATCCGGCCCAATAGGACGGAGTATCATGATATTTCTTACCGATTGTTTTCTTTGCCCTGGTAAAAGCAGCCCGCTTGTCCCATTTGCATTGTCCGGCCAAATTCCTATAGAATTCTGCCATAAATTCCGGTCCGACGACTTCACTCTCTGCCCATAGGGACATAACGATAGTTTTGACTCCGGCTTTCTTGAAAGCTCGTTGAAGGCCGTAAAGCCCTTCCGGGGTAGCCTCCCCTTTTCCTGAATGGCAGGCAGACAGGACAACCATTTCAATGCCGGAAAGGTCCATTTTGGAGATATCGGCAGCAGTAAGGATACCATCGGCAAAGACGAGTCCTGATAAGGACATTGCGTCTGTGTAGCCACGGAGATAATCAATTTTTCGTGCCGCATTAGGGGTGTAATAGAAGCCGTGAGTAGCTATATGGAGTATGTGTGGAGCACTCCTATTCAGGCTGAAAAATGACGCAGTTGTGCCATCTGTGCCGGTTTTCGGCAGAATTGCAATACCCTTGTGTTGCAATATGTTTTCTATGTCAAGAATCTCTCTCTTGGTACCAGGCAGATAATTAAACGGCAAATCTCCCCTGACCGCTTCCCCAGATTCCTGCTTTCCGGCTGCATCTGAATTATACAGCAAGTCTCCATATAAAACAGCATCAGAACGGCTATTATCCATGGAAGAACTGTAACCGGTCAGTTCGCGGGCAGATGAAAGCCGCACAAAATTGTAATGGTCTCCAAGCAAAGTCCCGTCTTCAAGAGGAAGGGATTCAGGAGCAATTTGAAACAGAAACTGGGATGGGATATAATAAACAGTAGCATCCTCTTTAACATATTCCTTAAGCGGCTCCCAAAGAAGGCTTAAGATGCGCTTAGCTTTAGTCCCCGAATAATACTGGTATGAGTATCGTGCATTCAAAGAGTCAATACTGCTTTCCTTAAAAAGTTCTTTTAAAACAGGATGGTCTTGATTCTTTTGAACTACATAGGCTGCGTACACCCGGCCCCTGCTTTCGGATACAAAGTCGGTAAAGTCCAAGAGCACGTCATTTTTGCCAAGAGCCTGCTTTATTGAGGCATAATCGACGGACATATAAGCGGTCGCATCACCGTAAGATTGGCATCTTTTCGCCAGCGGCGTTTCCAACCGACTTATTGCCGATGTTGCTCTGATTATGCTGTCTGCGAACGCTTTGTTCCCGTCCCGGCTTTCCCAAAAGCGAATCTTACCCTGCAATGCCTGGATTTTAGAGAAAGCCTCCAAATCATCCTGGGTCCCATGGTGTTTTATAAGTTCGTAGGTAGACTGTTCCGAGGCAAGAAGAAAAGCCTTAGTAAGAATCAAATTATCATAGCAGGCCACAGTAAAGGGAGTCTGGAATTCCCCGGCTTTCAGAGCAAAAGGAGTCATGTCAAGAAAGAGGTCGGAAACCGTCCGCCAATAACCTTCTCTTTCTGACGATGTAAGGTAAGGCCATTTGCTGCGGACCTGCTGTTTCAAGCGCCTTGCCGCCTCCGTATAGTCATTGGCAGCCGCTTCCAGATGGCCGGCAAAAGCCTCTGCATTTGCCTGATAATTGAGGGCATCTATGTATGAGGTGCTGTTTTCTCCCGTTAAAGCCTTGATGTTTTCTGCATATCGACGGTACAGCCGTTCCGCCTCTGCAACATTCCCGCACTGAAATTCCATCCCTGCCATTTGAGCAAGAAGGCCAACCCTGTCTTTATCACTATCTCCATATTTAGTAGCCAGAAGACTGTCTGCCGTCCTAAAGCTATCCAGGGCCTTTGCCGGATTACCAAAGGAGCTGTGAGCATAAGCCATGAACCTGTAAATATGAAGAAGTTCCCTTGGCTCCATCGTCAAAGGAATAGCTTGCGAAAGGGAATCAAGATAGAGGAAACAGCTAAGACTGTCTCCCTGGCGACGATAAGTATCGGCAATATCGCCGTAAGGCATATAATAACCCACCTCCGAAGGCTTGTAGAAACCCTGCGCATCTTCTTTGACGGAATTGGCATATTGGTGAGCCTTCTCCCATTCTCCTGTGTTGGAATACAAAACCCACAGTTTAATATATAACGAATATCGATAATCAGGGGTTAGCAAAGGCAGCAACCTCTCATTCTGCAAAAACCATCGTTCCGCATCTTTGTACCGACTTTCATTAAGGGCTTGTTTACCCCGGAATTCATTATATGCGTACATGAGCAGCACGTTGTTGGAATGTGCGCTTAACTGTTCCATCCTGTTTGAGACAGCGGCAAGGGCTTCATTATCACCTATCGTTGCGCAAATAGACCTTTGCTCTGCCATCATCTCCATCTTGTCTCCGTCATCTGTAGCAAGTTCTTCAGCTTCTTTGAATGCTGCCAGAGAGCCTTTGTAGTCGTACAAATATTTTTTAAGGACGCCGATCCGATACAATGATTTCATTTCAAATTTTATCTCTCCGGCCGCCTGGAAACCGGCACGCGCCTTTTCCATGCAGGAGAGAGCCGCCTCAAACTGCCGGTCAGACTCAAGGTTCATACCCTCTTTGTATTGTTTGGCAGCCAGTACGGCTAATGCCTTCTGCTGCTGACTCTGGCCTATGGCCATTATCGGCAGCAGAAAAAGCAGGAAGATGGCTAAAATGCGAAAGGTAGAGCGCATTATCTGGTGTGTTTTACGGCTTTATGGCCACATTTCCTGCATCTTGATGCGTCCCAGTTCTGCGCATCGAAGCCTGAGCATTGGCAATACCTCTGTGAGTGCTCCATGACACTGCATTTCTTGTTGCGGTATTTAGATTGAGAACTGTCTGCATTTTCACTGTCAGCCGGGGATGCATATGCGTTGGTGGATACCATCCAGACGCCCCCGGATAAACACAGGATAGTAGCTAATGCGATGATAATTCCTTTAATTCTTTTTTCTGTTTTCATGGTGGTAGAGTTTTTAATATCCGTATTTAAGTCTTCTAATTTCTGATTGTTCTTCCGCGCTTAATGGAGACCATAGCGTGGGAGTTTTACTTTTGTATGTGAATGGGATTACTTGATGCTTTTTTTCTTCCTGTCTATAATAAGAGAGACTATAATGCAGATAAGAAATACGGTGTAAATAGCTGCCAATACGGGCATAAATGGAGATAGCTGGTCTAGCGGGAGGTCTATTACAAAAGACAATGCAAAAATGTACTGAACCAAACAGCCTGTAATCATTAAGACTCGGGCCCATGTTTTATCCCAAAAAGAAGCAAGCGTGCAGATGATTAAAGGTAAGAAGGGCGCTATTAAGGCGTAAACGATTGAAAGAATAGTCGAGTCTAGGCTCCATTCATCTAACAGAGCGCACTCAGCACCGGAGATGATTCCAATAGACATCATCCCGACAACATACTTAAGAATATTATTTAACCATTTCATACGCTAATGTGTTTTTGTTATCTTATAGAGTACTTGTCTGGCCGATTTCTTTCAGTGTGCTGAAGGAATCTTTTTGCGCCGGTTCCTTTTTTTATCAAAACTCCATTTTCAATTTTGTTCTATTATCCGTAACTATTACTATAGATTTAGCTATTACCTTGGGATTATACAAAATGTCACGTCTGTCTTTGTGGTGTACCTACTATTACTACATTCAAAGAAGTAATAAAGATACGTGCCACCCGTAAAACCAGCATGTGACTTGTCAAAAGTGGTTGACACCTTGGTACCACCACCATAAGTTCGCATGGATTCAACCGTTGTCAGATCAGAAGGACTGGGCTTAGAAGACGGTTTGCTCGGATAGCGTTTCCAATGGACGACACATGACATATTCTCAAATGTATCACCACCATTCTTGAAGCGGACCCTGAAAGAGACACCGTCATGAGTTGTAGTAGTCAGATACTTGTCCAATGTAGGCTTGGTAAGCCGTGATTTCTCTTTATCATGAGAACTACTATGCGGAGTATACTCCTCTGGCGAGCAGGCTATTGGTATTATAAAGAGGCTGAATAACAATAATTTACATAGAATCTTCATTGGATACACAATTTTTTAAATTAATTCTTATAAGTAATACTTCGTTAAAAATTTAAAAACTATATAATTTTCAATTCATTACAACAACAATAGCCCGTTTCGGGGTGTCAGAGACATCCGTCGAACGACCTTGAACAAAAGTCGAAAAAAGTGTTAGAAAAACGCGGAAATAATGCTTGAAAAAATTGATAATTTTAAGCAAATCTTTCCGAACATTCATCATCGAGACCATGGAACTTTATTTTACATCCTCCGGACGCATGAACTTCATCCAGATGGCAAGGTGAGAGTCGTTGTTGTTGACTACCTTGACCATGATAAGAGGAAGCTGACCAGGAAGGTGTACTTCTCAACAGATCTGCCGATCTCTGCCCGGTAGGAAGGATACAACCTTTCGCTCGGTGCGACCAAAATCCCGCTGCACAACGCTGCCATGGTGGATTGATTTATTGCGATGTTAGTGTAACACGCGGACTCGCGATTAATTAACACTGATTTCAAAGAACTCTTATTCTATGGTATTCGCGCCGTGACGTAAACTTTATAAAACTAACGAACTAATGACAAAAGGAATTAGGGTATTTTATACTTAATGTTATTTATCGTCACAAACTGAATTCCATCAATCTTGTAGAAATATCCTTTGTGTTTAACATATCTAGTTGAACCTTTGACATATAAGTCAAATGCTTCTCCTCGACCACTTCCTACTCTATAGAGAGTAATTTCACCTTTAAGGATATAGTTGCCGCCTTTAAATGAAACAGATTCATGTGCATAATCATGATAGGGACATCTCCATGTTTGCGATGCTCCGTTTTGATAAGTGATAGTAAAAGTATCGCCTTCACACCATTCCCAAGCCCAAGGCGTTGATGGACCTAAATATATTCCTCCACCTGGCTGCAAAAACTGACTCTCTCTTTTTGTTACATCCCTAAACGGGCTGTTCGCTGTAACTATAACATTAAATGAAAAACCAGTAGGGTTATTCAGAAAGAAATATACTCGCCCATCATTTGCATAGCTGAATTGACCAACCATTTGAGCCTTACACATAAAAGAAGCAACTATTAAAATAAAAGAAATAAAAATACGTTTCATGTCTTTAAGGTTTTTTAAATAACGTGAGTTCGACGAAAATCAACGTCCTTACCCAGCTCAGAGAGGTGATAGAGGCACTTCTCATTCGCCAGGCAAATTTACACAAACCTTTTCGCAAATTCATCATCGAGACCATGATTTTGTACATCGTTATGCTCGGAAAAGTAAACTACACGTCCATAGCCAGGATCTCGGACTCCTGTGAGAGCCGTTTCCGCCAGAACTTCAAGCAGTCTTTCGACTGGCTTGGGTTCAACATGCAGTTCACCGAGCGGATGTCAGATCAGCGGAAGGCAATTGCCATTGACCCCACCTACATCAGCAAAGCCGGCAAGAAGACTCCCGGTGCGGGTTACTTCTGGTCTGGCAGTGCCGGAGCCCCGAAGTGGGGGCTGGAGATACTTGGTATCGCCCTTGTCAATGCAGACACCAAGGAGGCTGTCCATCGGTTCTCTCAAATTGTTGATGCACAACGCTTACATGCTTGACCGATTTATTTCCATTTCCGGGAAATCCCCGAAACTGCGAAAAAATGACACTGATTTCAAAGAACTATTATTCCTGGGCGTCCG
>JAFUDQ010000032.1 GCA_017459075.1 Bacteroidales bacterium | reverse complement strand
CTGTGCCGGAAACCCTATCAACCTCGTTGATCCGAATGGAATGAATTGGTACTCTTATGCTGATTCCACAGGTACAACACAATATAAATATGTTGAGGGTCAGTTATCTGAGGAAGAAATCAAAAGTAACAATTATAAAGACCTCGGTTTTACGTATTACGATAATGAATCAAAAACGTATTATAGTTTATTTGGAGAGGTCGTTAATATGACTAATGATTCTGGAAAGTTTTTACTATCAAGTATTTTATATTATGATATTGATCAATTGATAATAAATGCTTATACAGTTGGAGGTGGACTTGGGAAATGGAATTTTTATCATGATGTTAAGCCTGGCGTCTATGGATTTAGCTACAATGGAAAAAACTTTAATAGCAAGGTGGGTATAGAGAATGGAACCTTATATAATGCCATATCTGATATATCACAAAATGATTTGTCCATTAAAATAATGCCAAAATACGGCCCCATCTTTTTTGGAGGAGACCTTTATTCTCCTCAATGGTACGGGCATCCAATGATCTTTAAAAATAAAAGCGGATTTGATGTTGCTCAAATTAATTTTGATACTACGAATGCTGTAAATTTTCTAAACGCTCTTGATGCATTATTTAGAGGCTATATTTCATTAAATCAAAACGCACGCGAATAGATTAAGCCATTATACGCGAAACATGAAGAAATATTTATTGTTATTAATACCAGCTCTTTTTTGTTATTGTAGTACTTTAAATCAAGACAGAGAAACAATTCGGAGTATTGTTCTAAATCATATCTCAGAAGAAACGGATTTGAATATTGCAATTGAACAATATACAACGAGCTATTATAGATTACCAAATTCTTTTGAACAAATAATTTCCTTTCTTGAAGAATGGAAAAGGCAAGCCCCGGACTCATATTTATTTGATTCCTTTTATGCTTTGCCTGGCAAAACATACGTTGAAAGCCTTAAGGGTGAAGTTTATAACTGTGCCTTTTACGAAGATTCTTTATTTATTTTTCATCCCAGAAACAAGGTTGGAACAGCAGTCTATGGACATCCTAAATACTGGATAGAACATCCTGAGAAATACCCACCTGAAAGAATGGACTACTTTTCTAATTTTCCTCCTGCCTTTTACGATATTAATGGACGATATCTTTTCAACATTGATGGGGATGAATTTCAAAAACGCATAAAGGTTATTGGGGAATCATTTAACTGTATTGTTATGTCTGAAAAACAGACACGCCCATATCTGAGAATAAAGGCCTCCAAAACTTTACCGGAAATGGTTATCTTCGAGTATGAAAAGGAGAAGGATCGTCTAATTTTAAAGACACCGATTCCTCAAAGAATTGCTTTACTTAATACAATAACAAAAGAAACAACGATAACAGAAGAATGCGACTTTTCTGCTTATTTTGCCGAGTTGTTAAATTGCATCCGAAGTTTTGTTGTGTCAAATTATGAAATTTATAACGTGGTTTTTACTACTTATTTATATCATTAATACACTAGCGTCCGGAGAAAAGTTCTTCGGATACTGGTGATATGAATTACACATTGAGGACAGATGAAGCTACCATTGATTATCAGCACTTTACGTGATTCAACTTGGCAATATTTGCCAAGTTGAATCACGTAACTAATTGAAAATCAGTGCCCCATTTGAATGAATTCCTTACAAAATCGTACTGATTTCGTTATTCTACGGCCATTAGGGAGACCACGCCGTCCATGGTAGAGGCCAGTAGCATGGTGCGGCCGTCCTCTCCTGTCCAGACCTCAAGGGGGTTCACAAGGGCAAGCGAGAGCTTGTGATACCATAGTAATGAGCCGTCGGAGGCAGACAAAGCGAAAATGTTTCCCTTGTCCGTGGGAGTTATCACCATACCCTCATGCTCTGCAATGGGCGTAGGGCTAATCTCATAACCCGTCTGGTTCTCTACCCGCCAAAGCTGGTCTTCCAGAGGCAGCAGCCCGCCGGAGGGAACGGCAACATCGGCACGGAAAGCATAAGACTTATGGAACATCGTCTTTGCATAAACGGTTTTGCCATCAGATGAAAGGCCGATGGCTTCACGGCCGCCGTCTACCCAAAAGAGCTGACGTCCGGAAGTGGCGTCTATGGCATAGACCCGTCTGTCCGGAACGGCGATGAAGATGCGGCCTGCGGCCTTGACCGGCCATACAGCGGCCGGAGAATACATCCGCGAAGGCTTGTCGCACCGCCATATCCACTGAAGGGTTCCTGTCTTGGTGTCAAGGGAATAAAGCCTGTTCTCCCAGGAGCCAAAGACTACCTGCTGGTCATCCACGAAAGCACGGCATTCCACAAAGCCCTCAACATCGTCATAGTTCCAGACAAGGGAACCATCGGCAAGATTCAGGCAGCGGAAGCAGCCGTCAGAGGCTCCTATAAACACTTTTCCGCCAAAGATTACCGGGCTTCCAAGCACGGAGGCTCCGGCTTCATAAGACCAGAGAATATCGCCCGTAGAGGCGTCCAGACCGTAAATCAGCCCGTCTGTGCAGCCGAATACAAGGTAGCGACCGCAGACAGCAGGAGTAGAGAAAATCTTGCCGGGGAACTGGCGGCTCCACAACTTGGAGCCATCCTTAAGAGCAATCTTGTTTACCGCCCCGGAAGCCGTTGTATACCAGGCAGAATTACCGTCACGGGCAAATCCAGCCACAATGTTGGCAGATTCCTGGAGCTTCCATAACTCCTTGACCTGCGGGTATTTATCATTGACATCGTACCGCATCCATGGGTAAGAGTCGGCAATGCCATGGGCGTCGTAATGGACAGTATCCGCAACAGGGGCAAGGTCTGCGGTGTACCAGGGGTCAAGCTGGACGAAGACGCCGTCAACTATGCGTCGCTCTGAAATGCTTACATGGCCGGCGTCAGAGATATTGAAGACATTATATCCCACTGGCTTGCGCTTGTCCGCCATGCTGGACCGGCCCAGGACAGCCGGGATGCCGTCGTAATTCATCTTGAAATTGTTATGCCAGTGGCCGCCGATTTCAAACTGAACACCTATGCGCTTAAGCTGCCGGGTAACGTCAAAATAATTAAGGACGGAAGTATCTTGCGGATAATGGTTTACAAAGATGCTCCGGACTCCCGGCTCGCGGGTTTCCAGCCATTCCATGCTCTCGCGCGGGATAAGGGCGGGGGCCATCCTCATGTCCGGCCCGCAGTTGCAACCAAGGAAGCGCCAGCCTTTGACGTTGAACTCAAAGTGCTCATAACCAAATACTTCCTTGAAGGTATTGCAGCCGCTTTCTGACCATTTGGCATCATGGTTCCCCGCGACTACATAGTATTTGTAGCGCAGGGAATCCATCATTTGCTTTACTGCATACAATTCATCATCGGCCCCAAAATCTGTGATGTCTCCGCCAAAGAGCACGAAGTCAAGGCTGTCAAGGGAATTGATATCATGGATGCACTGGCTGAGCGCCTTTACCGAGGGAGCTCCAACCGCATAATGATTGTCAGAGATGTATGCGAATTTAACGTCCCTTCACATGGGTGCAGGGGCTATGACTGCGGCCCAGCCACCACCGGGAGCCATGGAAATCTTAACCTTTCCGTCCTCCGGAACCTCTATACGCTCCTTCTTGAAGTCGCGCGCTGCCCTGTCGGCATTAACGCCGTCCTTGTAAACTTCGGCAACAAATTTACCGGGGCCAAGGAAGCTGAGGTCCAGTTCCATCTCGCGGGCATCCCAGTTTGTGATGGCACCAACGTACCATGTGTTTCCGCTGCGGCGGGCGATGGCAACATATTCCCTGATTTTGCAGTCAAGGGGAACGGTCTCATCCCACACGGTAGGCACTTTGGCTATGAAGTCTGTGCATACCGGTTCTGCGATATAGTTGGAAGGAGAGTCGCAAAGCATTGAGAACGGCGCGTCGAAAATCATATATTCTGCAAGCTGATGGCAACGTGTGCCCTGGCTCATGGGTTCTGAGTTTACGGGACGATAGTTGCTCTTGGTTGCATTGCGCAGTGCGCCCTGGGTGTAGTCCATAGGGCCGGCTACCATGCGGATGAAAGGAAGGGTTACGTCGTGGGTAACCATGTCGCCCTGGCTCCATTTCATCTGCTCAAGTCCGTACACGCCCTCATAGTTTACGACATTGGGCCATGTCCTGTTAAGTCCTGAAGGCTTGAAGGCTCCGTGGAAGTCTGCCATGAGACCGTATTTTGCGCAGGTCTGAGCTGCACGGTGATAGAAGTCTACGACTATCTGGTCGTCACGGTCCATGAAGTCAATCTTGAAGCCCTTGATTCCCATCTGGCTGTAGTGCTTGCAAACGGCGTCCATGTCTTTGTCAAAGGCTTTGTAGCCTGCCCAGAGAATGAGTCCGACGCCCTTGTCCTGTGCATACTGCGAAAGCATGGGGAGGTCTATTTCAGGAATAACAAGCATGAGGTCTGTCTTTTTGTTTACAGCCCAGCCCTCGTCCAGGATAACGTATTCAATGCCGTATTTGGCCGCGAAGTCAATGTAATACTTGTAAGTGTCATTGTTAATTCCGGCGCGGAAGTCTACGCCATAGATATTCCAGGCATTCCACCAGTCCCAGGCTACTTTTCCGGGTTTAACCCATGAGAAATCTCCTTCCGGGTCCGGGGCAAGCTTCCACACCATGTCATTGACTATCAGTTCTTTATCATTGTCTGCTACGATGACTGTCCTCCAAGGGAAGGTCCTGGGGCCGTCACATTTTGCAAGATATTTCTCCCTTTCCAGAATAACGCCCTGAAGCATGTTATGGCCGCCAATCTGCTCTTTTGCGGGACGGAGTGCAAATACTCCGTCAACACCACCATCGGCGCCGTAAAAATTAAGGCCGGGATAGCTTACAAGGTCTGATTCCGTAATTACGAGCTTTTCTCCCGAAGGGGCCTCTACATACAGCGGAGCGTAAGAGATATGGGTTTTGTCCCACTCAGAGAGTTTTGAATATGCAAACAGATTTTCCTGCGAATTGCAGAACTGCTCTTCCAGCGGCTTGTCTGTGTTTACATAGCTGATGTAGGCCGATGGGTCTGATGCGAACCTGAACTGCGCCTGCTCTGCTTCTACTGTATATTCACCTTTGCGTTTGCCGGCGAAACGGTATGCGATGCCGTCATCGTATGCACGGAACACAAGGTCGAATTCCTTGAAAACCAGGGTTAACTGGTTGTAATTGTCCCTGACCTTATCCTTCTTGTAAAGGATGGCGTCCTTAACTGCCAAACCTTTGGTTTTGAGGACTTTGCGTACTTTGTCCGATGCATCTCCGTACACTATGCCGTCTGACAGGGTCATTGATATTGCCGATGGTGCCAGAAGCTGGTTTTCTCCTTTGTCGATGGTGTAGCTGATGCCTTCACCTACGGTTACGGTGGCTTTTACCTTTCCGTCCGGAGATGTTACGGTGTAGGTCTTCGGGCTTGCGGCGATGGCCTGCATGGCTGCCAGCATTGCAATTGCTATAAGGGTGAATATACGTTTCATATTGTTTTAATTTAGATTTCTCGACTTCGCTCGAAATGACAAATGGGGGTTAAAAGTCGTCTTCTTCTGAAAGGCCGAAGTGGGCGGCTACGTCGTCCGGGATGTCGTCAAAGCCGAAGTCTCCGGTGCCTATTTCGCCACGGATTTCATCAATTTCACGGCGGTCTTTTTTGGTTGGGCGGCCGGCGCCGCGGTCTCTTCTTACAAAGAAGGTTTCTACGGGTGCGCGTAGCTTGTCCAGTTCTGACTGGGGTGTAAGATTGATGGCATAATCGGGTACGAGGGCTGCTCCTACGCGTTTTTCAAGGAGGGCTTTCACTTTGTATGTCAGGACTATCGCTCCTTTTCTTACTTCTATGGTCTCCCCTACTTTTACCATTTTGGAGGGCTTGGCATTCTGGCCGCCGACTTTGATTTTGTTGCCGTTGCAGGCTTCGGTAGCATCGGACCGGGTTTTGTAAACCCTTATGGCCCATAAATATTTATCTATTCTTACACTGTCTGCCATAATTCTTAATGTTCGTGGTGATCATGGTCACAATCGTCGCAGTCGCAGTCGCAGTCATCATCGTCATCATGATGATGGTGATGATGATGCTCCTCCGGAATATAAGTATCCTCAATCTCACGCGGAGGAACGGTCGCCTCAATCAAGACGGAACTCCGGTCGATGGGAACAATGTAGAAGTCATCCAACTCTGCGGGAATCAGCAAAGTTTCACCGCCGGCAAGAAGGTAAGTATCCATGCCTGTAGGGCCATCTTTCGGGAACTGGAAAGAGACCTCTCCGCTAAGGCAGGAGTACAGGATGAAGGAGCCGAACTGCTCTGTATAAATGTGCAGGGCGTCTGAAAGATGAATCTCGGTTACGGCAAACTCGTCACACTTCTCAAGAGTGCGGGTAACGCGGTCCTGGTCAGAATGGGCATGGTGATGCTCATGCTCGTGCTCATGCTCCGGATAGCTCAGGTTGATAAAATCCAGGGCCTCAACAAGGGCATCCTGTCCTGAATAAGACTCATCGGCACCACCGTAAATGGCAAAATCAAGGCCTGAGGCCTCTGAAACTTCGATAATCTTAACATTCTTGGCCGCATGAACCGTTCCGGGGTCAATGACAAAGAAATCGCCCTTATGCACGGGCTTTTCATCAAGGAGCTGAAGCACGGAACCGTCTTCACAGGCGATGTAAAGTTTGCCGGCGTCGATGTTTTCCTTGAATCCGAGATAGACTGCAGCGCCTTCACGGGCATCGGCAATGTACCAAAGTTTCTTCTTGCCAAGGGCGTCATAGCGGGAGGCGGCAAGGGTGTCGTCGGGGCAGACGGTCAAGGGGCTTATGCCTGTTTTTACGTCAAGGGATGCTATGGAAAGGGGAAACTGGCGGCCGTAGAAGTTGTAATTCTCATCGCCTACAACCCTTTCGAAATAGGTTTCCATAACGTCGTCCAGAGTGTCGCCGGCAAGGTAGCCAGTGCCTATCTTGGATTCTTCATAACCAAGGTCTGCCACCAGATGCGTATAAGTGCCCCAAGGGAGGGTGGATTCCTTGGGGACGATTTTCATTGGATATAGTTTCTTTTCTTCTTCCATACTATTTCTATACTCCATACTACCTTTTGAAACCGTCGCCTTTGGCGACCCCTCCCATCCTTACGGATGGGCCCCTCCCTCTTACATTGCCGAGGGTGGCATGGGTTTCAAAAGGCAGTTGGAGTATTATAATAATCTATAATCCAAGCTTCTTAAAGAAGTCGTTACCTTTGTCGTCTACTAGGATGAAGGCAGGGAAATCTTCAACGCGAATCTTCCAGATGGCCTCCATGCCAAGTTCCGGATATTCAATGCACTCGATGCTGCGGATGCTGCTCTGGGAGAGTACGGCAGCTACGCCGCCGATGGTGCCCAGGTAGAAGCCGCCGTGCTTTTTGCAGGCGTCTGTAACCTGCTGGGTGCGGTTACCTTTGGCAATCATTACGAGGGATGCTCCGTGATCCTGAAATTCGTCTACGTAAGGGTCCATACGGTTGGCTGTGGTGGGGCCCATGGAGCCGCAGGGGTAGCCTTCCGGTGTTTTGGCCGGGCCGGCGTACAGGATGGGATGGTCCTTGAAGTAAGCAGGCATATCTTCTCCAGCGTCCAGGCGAGCTTTGAGCTTGGCGTGGGCTATGTCGCGGGCTACAATGATGGTTCCCTTAAGGTTTACGCGGGTGCCTACGGTGTATTTGGTGAGTTCTGCACGTACGGCGTCGATGCCCTTGTCAAGGTCTATTTCAATGCCTTTAGGGCCTTCGCCAGGACGACGGCACTCCTCGGGGATGAGCTCTGAAGGATTGGTATCCATCTTCTCAATCCAAACGCCATCGGCATTAATCTTTGACTTGATGTTGCGGTCTGCGCTGCAGCTTACTCCCATTCCGATGGGGCAGCTGGCTCCGTGGCGGGGAAGGCGGATGACGCGGATGTCGTGGGCCAGGTATTTGCCTCCGAACTGGGCGCCGAGGCCGATCTTCTGGGCTTCTTTAAGGAGTTTTTCCTCAAGGTCGATGTCGCGGAAGGCGCGGCCGGTTTCGTCGCCGGTAGTGGGCAGGCTGTCGTAGAACTTGATGCTGGCGAGTTTAACGGTAAGGAGGTTTTTCTCTGCCGATGTTCCGCCGATTACGAAGGCGATGTGGTAAGGGGGGCAGGCTGCCGTGCCAAGTGAGCGCATCTTTTCTACCAGGAAGGGGATGAGGGTGCCTTCGTTCTGGATGGTTGCCTTGGTCATGGGGTAGAAGTAGGTCTTGTTGGCGCTGCCACCGCCTTTAGCTACCATAATAAATCGGTATTCATCGCCCTGAGTAGCCTCTATATCAATCTGGGCAGGAAGGTTGCACTTTGTATTTACCTCATTGTACATGTCCAGAGGGGCGTTCTGGCTGTAGCGGAGATTTTCCTGGGTATAGGTGTTGAATACGCCTTTAGACAGGGCTTCCTCGTCCTCAAAATCGGTCCATACATGCTGGCCTTTTTCACCGTGGATGATGGCTGTACCGGTGTCCTGGCAGAAAGGAAGGACCCCCTTTACTGAAGTTTCTGCATTGCGAAGGAACTGAAGGGCTACATATTTGTCGTTGTCCGATGCCTCAGGGTCTTTGAGGATGGCGGCTACCTGCTCGTTGTGCGCGCGGCGCAGCATGAACTGGCAGTCATGGAAAGACTGCTGGGCAACCAGCGTAAGGGCCTCAGGAGAAACCTCCAAGAGGGTTTTGTCCCCCGCCTTTGTGGTTTTTACCAGTTTTTCAGAGCCGGGAATCTTGTAGTATTCAGTTGTATCTTTACCCAACTGAAACATAGGTGCATATCTAAAATCTGCCATATTTAGTTATTGTTTAATTATTGTCTAATCGATGTCTTCAATGTCGGCGGGGGTGGCGCCGGAGCCTTGCTGCATGAGGAAGGTGCGCATGAATTCGTTAAGGTCTCCGTCCAGAACGCCCTGAGTGTCGGCCGTTGAATAGCCGGTGCGCAAATCCTTCACAAGCTTATACGGATGAAGCACATAGGAGCGAATCTGCGAGCCCCATTCGATGCGCTTTTTTTGACCCTCCAACTCTGCCTGCTTAGCCTGGCGCTTCTTGAGCTCAATGTCATAGAGGCGTGATTTCAGGATTCGGAGGGCGTTCTCACGGTTATCGAACTGCGAGCGCGTCTCAGTATTCTCTACCATGATTCCTGTAGGAATATGCCGCACGCGTACGCCGGTCTCAACCTTATTCACATTCTGGCCTCCGTGGCCACCGCTACGGAAGGTATCCCATTCCAGATCTGAGGGATTTACAACGATGTTGATGGTATCATCCACCAGCGGATATACAAAGACCGATGAGAAGGTGGTCTGACGCTTTCCCTGTGCATTGAAGGGCGATATTCTTACTAGCCGATGCACTCCGTTTTCGGCCTTCAGATAGCCGTAAGCGTACTCTCCCTCAAATTCGATGGTGGTGGATTTGATGCCGGCCTCATCACCATCGACAAGTTCAGTAACCGTCATCTTCATGCCATTGCGCTCTCCCCAACGGGTGTACATTCGCATGAGCATGGCAGACCAGTCGTTGGCCTCTGTGCCGCCGGCCCCGGAATTGATGGTTAGGATTGCTCCAAGATTGTCGCCCTCCTCTCCAAGCATATTCTTGACCTCCAGCTCCTCTATGCGTTTGTCTACTGCCTTGAAAGCATCTGCAAGTTCCTTGTCTTCAGGAGTTTCCACCGCCTCGTCACCCTCTGAGCCGTGACTGTCCTTTGCAAACTCATAAAGAACGTCAAGGTCATCAAGGCCGGAAGCCGCCGTATCGTAAGCAGTTACCCAGGATTTGACACTGTTCATGGATTTCATGAAGGATTCGGCAGCCTTGGCATCGTTCCAGAAATCAGGCGCCTGGGTTTTAAGTTCAAGCTGCCGGACCTTCGCCCGCTTGCCCTCTATATCCAGGCAGGCGAGCAAGGTATCCAGCCTCTCCCTAAGCGTTTTTATTTGTTCTGTAGTTATCATAAATTGTCATTTCGACCGAAGTGGAGAAATCTCTATCCACAATAGAAGTACTTCTCTACCAACTCCTTCATAAGGTTAGGATCTGCCTTGGCGCGCTCATGAAGATTCTTGTCATCGAAGGACTTGAGTCCCTTGATGATACCGTCAATCATCCTGGGCTCAAAGACACCGGCAGCCTCAAATACGGCACGGTTCTTCTCCAGGCAGTCAGCGGACTCGCTGCAGCAAACAGGGAGTGAATCAAGGGTTGCAAGACGGGCGGCATTTTCACTCTTGTGAATGTCCATGTCTACATATTTGTCCTTGGCAATCTTAAGGGCGTCGTCGGCCGGAAGCTCAAGGCCTTCCCTTGCAGCTACGCACAGGCCTGCCATAAGCTGGTAGATGTCTGCCGAGCAGTCAGGGCAGCGCATCTCAAAGGTCTGCTTGTCTGTCGTATCAAGTTTTGCAGCAGGCTGCTGAGGGTTTGCAGCATGGCACATATCCTTGCCGCTTGACCAGCCAAGGGGTACGCGGACAAGAGCTGAACGGTTGCAGTCTCCCCAGCAGACATTGGTAGGAGCCTCCTGGTGAGGTACAAGGCGGAAGTAAGAAGTAGGATTCTTGTTACCGAAAGCGGTGATTGCAGGGGCCATGAGCATAAGGCCGGCAATTGCGCGAAGGGCTTCGTCTGACAGTTTGCCGTCTTTGCCAAGGGTTACATTCTTTCCGTCTTTCATCAGGCGCATGTGAATATGCATTCCGCTTCCTGCCTTGCCCACGGTAATCTTGGGTGCGAAGCAGACGTCAAGTCCATACTGGTATGCGAGGTTCCTGATAACCCATTTTGCAAGAAGAAGCTGGTCTGCAGCGGTTTCAACTGGGTTGGGAAGGAATTCGATTTCATTCTGCTCATAAACCTTTCCGTCCTGGCAGAAGTTTCCTACCTCACTGTGGCCATATTTAATCTGGCCGCCTGTCTTGGCTACGAAGTCCATGCAATTGCGGCGGAACTCGTTGAGTTTTGCGAAAGGCTCTGACTCATGATATCCTCTCTGGTCTGTTGCGGGGAAGAGAGGGTCTTCATCCGTAATCACATAGTATTCAAGTTCTCCCATTGCCTCGAAGGTCATGCCTGTAGACTCGTGGAAGACATTGGCTGCACGCAGCAGTGTCTGGTAAGGAGCGCATGAGAAGGCGCTTCCGTCCTTGTCAAAGAAGCTGCACAGGAAGCAAAGTGTAGGAATCTCACTGAAGGGATTCACAAATGCGGTCCTGTAACGGGGCAGTACGTAAAGGTCACTGTTTCCGGCCTCAACAAATGAGGGGAACAGGCTGGAACCGTCCACACGCTCTCCTTCTGTAAGGACTGTTTCTGCATATGCAAGGTTATTGATGACGAAATTAAGTGTTTTGACGCGACCATCCTCTGCGGGGTACATGAAGTCTATCATTCTGATATCATTCTTCTTGATGAAGTCAAGAAGGTCTTCACGTGTAAAATCTTTTGGTTGTTTTTTAAGGAATGCTACAACCGCATTGGGGTTCAGTTCAAGTGTTTTGTCCATGTCTGACGTGGTATTATAATGTTTTTACTAAATATTCAAGTCAAGTTTTCAAAGATAGGCAATTTTTCTTATATCGCCAGTCTTTGCGGGCATTTTTTTTATATTGTTTCTTACGTTATTTTTGTGTAATTTTGTTTGATATTATATCGATGTTTCCTATGATTGGTGTATTTGATTCTGGTTCAGGCGGTTTGTCTGTCCTTAAAGAGATTGTGAGGCTTCTGCCTGATGAAAAATATGTATATCTTGCCGATAACGCCCATTGTCCTTACGGAGAGAAGTCTCCGGAGTACATTGCCGACAGGTGCCGGGAAATCACCCGTATCCTGATGTCCAAGGGGGCCGATATTATTGTTGTTGCGTGCAATACGGCTACGGCTGCGGCCATCAATACTATCCGTAAGGAATTCGATATCAAGTTTATAGGGATGGAGCCGGCGGTTAAGCCGGCGGCTCTTGGCACCCGTACGGGTGTGATTGGAGTGCTGGCTACGGCGGGTACCTTGAAGGGGTCAAAGTATCTGGCTTCCAAGAGTAATTTTGAGGATGGATGCCGTATTGTGGAGCATGTGGGCGAGGGTTTTGTTGAGCTTGTGGAGGCCGGGAAGCTTTCCGGCCCAGAGGCAGAGGCCGTTGTTGGCCGGAGCCTGACTCCCCTGCTGGATACCGGCGCGGATACCATTGTCCTTGGCTGTACCCACTATCCTTTCCTCCTGCCCACCATGCAAACAGTCGCAAAAGGATATGCCGTAGTGCGATTCATTGACCCGGCACCGGCGGTAGCACGGCACCTGGTTTACGTAATGGTACAAGAAGGGCTGCTGGGAGAGCGCCAGGCCACCAAGGCACTGGCCACAGTCGTGGCTACAGAAGAAGCCCGTGCCATGGGCCAGGAACTTCCCCCCGTCCCAGCCCCGGACATAGAGCTAATCGCCACCGGCAACCCCGCCGGCCTCAAAGCGCTGTTCAAAACCGTTTTTCGTAAATAACTACAGCTCAATAACTTACACAAAAGCCTGGTGCCGGAATCCGCACTAGGCTTTTCGCTAATCTCCTAACCATCAACGACTTACGAAAAACGCAAGATGTGCGCAGGCCTTGCGAAGCGAAAGAGACAATGGGTTTTGGAGCGTAAGTTTCCAAAACCCATTGTCTCTAAAGCGAGGGGAAAGGTATTACCTGTAGATTGAGTACCTGCTGGCGAGGGAGCCGTACATCTGGCCAAGGACCTCAAGATAAGGACGGCCGCTGACAAGAACGGTACGGTAAACAGTATCATCTACGCGATACAACTCCATCCCATTGATAATGATAGTCTCGTAATCATCCGGAAGCTCATCAACAAGAGCACCAGCCGGAGGAACAATAACCTCATACCGGCCATTACGGTTGATAATGTAGAACACACCATCGTCATAATAATAATCCCAGTTGGCATAAGCGTAGCTCTGCGCAAGCCCAAGCTGATAAGCCAGGTCGTAAGAACTCCTTGCATAGTTCAGGTTCATGGCAATAGCCCTGTTCTGGGCAGCAATGTAAGCATTGTTCTGGGCGATAATCCTGTTCTGCTCGTCGATATACCTGCTATAAGAATCCCAGCCGTTGTAAGAACGGTAAGAATTGGTATAGAAAGAGAAGGTAACGCGGCCGAAAGGAGTCTTGATACTCTTGGTAACAACCACACCTACAGGAGGACGGCATACAATGTAACTGCTTCCGTAAGGACGATAGTAAACATCGTTATACAGATAATAGTCGATACCATAGTAGCGGACTCTCTTGTAGCTGGGCGGCATGGACTCTACACGCCAGCCATAGTAATGAGGGTCGCTTCCGTAGAAGCTCCGAGGAGTACTGTAGCTCTGGTAAGCCCTCTCACGCGGGGCGATTCTCTCTACGTTATTGTTGGTTACCCTATACTCTGAGGCCGATACTGCCGAGTTCCTGGTATTTCCGGAAGTACTTGAACTTGAGGAAGATACAGAGGACAGTCCCCTTCTGGTAACATTGGTAGCAGTCTGGCTTGAAGTACCGGTAGCGGTAGTTCCTGAAACTGAACCGTTAGCAAAAGTACTGCCAGTTGAAGAGCCGGTAACAGAAGTCCTGGTCTGGCTGCCATCGGTAGAAGTGGTCCTGGTAGCGGAAGCCGCTCCTGCCGAACTGGTCCTTCTGGTAGTGGTGGTTCCGCTGCTGGCAGAAGAACTGCCGGAAGTACTGGTCCGGGTGTTCTGACTCTGGGTTGTTGTAGTAGTCCTGTTCTGGGGCTGGGTAGTTACAGCCTCACTTTTTGTAGAAGAGGACTGCGAACTTCCCCTCCTAACCTGTGATGCGCTGGAGGAGGAAGTACTTGATGAGCTTGATGTGCTGGAAGAGCCTGAAGCGCTGCGCCTTACAGTAGACTGGGCAGAGAGGCTTCCGGCAAGAAGCGCAGACAGCAGAACGGCTGTGAGCGAATACCTGATTGAAGTTCTCATGATAGATTCCTCCTAAAAATTAATACATATAATACTTCTTTGAAAGAGCCTTGAAAGCATCGGCATCCTTATTCCAATAACCAACGATGTCCGCCACCTTCAAACTCTTTCCAAATGTATTCCTTACATAATCCGTACCACAAACCAAATCGAACATGTTGGAGCGGCCTGAAGAAAGCTCAAACGGGTTCTTTCCGAAGAGCTCCCCTACCGCCTGCATTACGTAGAACTGAACAAGGGTAAGCGGGGCGGCCTCATAGTCATGGAAACTGAACTGGACACCGTGGATAAGTTTGCCCTGAAGGGCTCCGAACATGGGTTTGAAGTGGATTGTCCTAAAGTCTACACCAGGGATGGCGTAGCTGTCAAGACGCTCTTTAAGTTTCTCAGCATCAATCCATTCCGCAGCAAAGACCTGGAAAGGAAGGGTGTATCCTACGCCGATGCTAAGGTACTCTCCGGCATTGAATTCACCACAGATGCCGGAAACCGGATAATCTATCGCGGAACGTCCGGTAGGGATGTTCGGCGACGGCAGAATCCAAGGCAGCTCGGTATCGGCATAAACCATATCACGAGTCCAACCCTCCATCGGCACAACAGTAAGCTTGCACTTAAGAGGCTCATCCTTACCCTTTTCTCCGCGGTTCAGGCCCTCTTCATTAATAAGAACTGCCAGTTCACCGACGGTAAGGCCGTAGATATAAGGGATGGCGAATTCGCTGACGAAGGAATAGAAACCAGGCTCCACCAGGCAGCCTTCGACCTTGTTGCCGCCAAGCGGATTCGGACGGTCAAGTACCACTACCTCAATGCCAAGTTTGGCACAAGCCCTCATTACAAGGCCCAGGGTGCTGATAAAAGTATAACTCCTTGCACCTACATCCTGGATATCATACACCATTACATCTATGCCCTTTAGCATATCGGCCGATGGTTCCCTGTTCTTGCCGTAAATTGAATATACGGGGACGCCGGTTGCAGGGTCCGATGCGTCTTCTACTTTTGCGCCGGCATAAGCGTCGCCGCGGACTCCGTGCTCAGGGCCGAAGAGGGCGACGAGTTCTACTCCGGGGGCTTGGAATAGTATGTCGATGGTGGAATTCAGGCGGCTGTCTACTCCGCTGGGGTTGGTGACGAGGCCGACTTTCTTTCCCACGAGCGAGGCGAAGCCGTTGTCTCGCAGCACTTCAATGCCTGGTTTTACTTTTGCCGCAGATGCCGCCGTCACGGCACACATTAAAACGCTTGCAATAAGCAGTATCTTTCTTACCATTGTTCTATTTTTTGTTGTAAAAATTTCAAACATCACTTTCCCTGCCGTCGCCCTTTGGGCGACCCCTCCCATCGCAAGCGATGGGCCCCTCCTTCTTATTCCGCCGAGGGTAGCAAAGGCGATGAAAGTGATGTTTGAATATTTTTCATTAAATAATTAAATATCAGCAATTTTACCTTCAAACAAGATGTTTTGGGTCTTGGTATCGTAAATAGCGAAAAGGAAAGGCCTGTCCACTTTGATGACAACAGGAGGACGCTGAACAGCAACAGACGTGCGCCCAACAAGAATCGCAGTCACAACAGCCGCCTCCGACCCCTCCTCATTAACCTCAAGAACACACTTCTGCAAAGCACTCGTCACAAAAACAGACTCATCCGTAATACCGGAAAAATCCGCCCCAGGAGTAAGAGCATCGCCGGCACCAAGCTTCTCCATGATACCATTGAGCACCCCTGTATACTCCACCTTGAACCTCGGAAGAGACAGGACGACCTCGTCACCCCTCCTGAGCCTGGAAAGCGCATTCTGGAATTCAATAACATCAAGATGGCTCACAACCTTGTCCATATCGTCCGGAATTGCAACCAGCATCGCATAACGGTTATTCTTGTAAGGAAGATTCACAACCTTGCATCCGGGAAGAAGGGCATACCCGTAAGAACGGGAAGACTTGTGCATGAAATCCACCTCGGCATCGCCGGCTTCGCCATGGAAAGTCTCCTTGAAAGTATCGTCCTTACTGAAAGGAATCAGCCATGGAGCCTTGAAATACAAGGCATTAAGCAGCATCATCCTGGTATCCACAGGAATCTCGTCAAGGATATGGGAGATAAGCCCCTCCGTGTGCTTCCCGCACCAGCTGTTTACAGCCTCGGCAGTGAAAGGATCACCGGCATCGGCAGAATAAACCTGGGCACAATAACCGTTTGTAAGGTTGCCGATATAGCCGTCCTTTGCCTTGAAACCCCTGTTCAGCCAAATAGAATTGGCACTTTTTACGATATTCAAAGAATCGCTGTACAGATTATCTCCGTAGAAAGCGCTGCGGGAAAGAGCCTGGACAAGACTCTCCCTGGTTTTCCCTTTGGCACCGTCAGTAAGCATGGAGAAAGCCATTCCGGCGCTATAAGGAGAAAGTACGGTATTCCCGGCAGGGCTGCCTTCAAGGGCAGTTTTAAGAAAGTTCATGTAAAACTCAACCTTCTCTACATCTACATCCGGTTTTTTCATAACCTCCCCCCTGGAAGCCGGAATAACATCAGTGACAGGAGCTACGGTACCATCCGCAGCAGGAGTGGATTCAGCGGCCTTCTTTGACGGTCCGCAAGAAAAAGTTGCCATGGCAGCCAGAATTAAAACCGGTGTAAGTTTCATAATATCAATTGTTTAAACCTTATTTTTCTTGCCGTAGGAAGGGTCAACCTTACGCTCTGCAAGGAAGGTGACAACCACAGTTGCAACGCAGCAGAACATTACCATCCAGAAGAACGCAACATAACCAATCTTCTCTTGGATAAAGCCGGCCACAAAGCCCGGGAGCATCATACTCAGGGCCATGAATGCCGTACAGATTGCATAGTGGGAAGTCTTGAACTCACCCTCTGAGAAGTACATCATGTACAACATATATGCCGTGAAGCCGAAGCCGTAACCGAACTGCTCAACTGCAAGGGCGATGGTGATGATAACCGGATTTGTGGGCAGAGCCATCGCAAGGTAAACGAAGGTAAGGCAAGGCAGGGTCATACCCAGGGCCATCCACCAAAGAGACTTTTTAAGGCCAAGGCGGGAAGCGAAAACACCTCCAAGTATACCGCCTACAGTAAGGGCGATTATGCCGAATGTACCGTAAACGATACCAACCATATCTGTTTCAAGACCAAGGCCGCCCACCTCTGGTTTAGCCACAAGGAAAGGCTGGCACATTTTAAGAAGGAAGCCTTCCGGAAGACGGTACAGCAGCATGAATGCAATTGCCAGCCATACGCCTTTCTTCTTGAAGAAGGAGCCGAAGGAATTACCAATCTCCTTAAGATTGTTGGTCTTTCCGCCGTCTTCAGAGGCGCGGGGTTTATCCTCTGCCGATTTAGGAAGGGCAAATGTATGATACAGGGTCATTATGGCAAATACCACAGCACTGATACCAAGAGTTACCTGCCATGAAAGCGGGATATTGGCGATACCGTCCGGGGAACTGTTCCTGGTACTTTTTTCAATCAAGCCGGCAATAAGCACGAGGCCGCCCTGCCCGAAGACAGTTGCTATCCTGTAAAAAGTACTTCTGATGCCTATGAATGCGGCCTGGCTGCTCTGGTCGTGCGCCAGCATATAATAACCATCGGCTGCAATATCATGGGTAGCAGAGGCAAAAGCGGTGATAATGAACAGGATGAGCGTTACCCAGAACACCGATGCCGGCGTCTGTCCGGAATCTATCATCTCTGCGCTTGGCTTTGGCAACGTGATGGCAAGAAGCACCATGGCAACTACCATAAGCGACTGCATTGCTATTATCCACCAGCGCTTTGTTTTAACCACATCTACGATAGGGCTCCAGAGGCCTTTCAGGAACCATGGGAAATATAGCAGCGTTGTAAAAAATGCCAACTGACCGTTGGGAACGCCCATTTTGGTAAACATCATTACTGAAATATTGTTTACCAGAATATAAGGAATTCCTTCTGCAAAATACAGGGTTGGAACCCAAAACCACGCAAGCCACTGCTTTCCGCTGTGCTTTTCGTAAAATTTTTGGAAAGATGCCATATCTGATTAAATAGTTTCTAGTTTAGAGCCGGGATAATAATGTTCAAGGATTTCCTTGAAGCTGTAGCCGCTGTACGCCATTACGGCGGCGCCAATCTGGCAGAGGCCAACGCAGTGACCCCAGCCGGTGCCGTTAAGGATAAGGCGGTCGTCATCCGTCCAGGTAACGGTAAAGCGGGCGCTCTTGAGATGGGACTCAGAGAGGAATCGCCTTACTATCAATTCTTTACCAATGACGATGGTAGCCTTGTCTCCCACAACCTTAAGCTTCTTGATGACGCCGGACGGACCCTTCTCAAGAGGGATAAGGTCACGGATTGTGCCAACGTCCATACCGCTGCGGCGCTTGAAGAGTTCTGAAACCTCTGCGCGGGTGTATTCCACCTTCCATTCGTAGAAGTCTACTGTTTCAAGGTCATAGTCGTTAAGTACCTGGGACAGAATCTCTTTGTCATGGGTGTTGCAGAAGCAGTGGCCGTGAGGGTCGTGGCCCGGGGTATCCGGCAGAGAAGGCAGGTAGTCGTAGTCCTTGTCTTCCCAGCAGGTGCTGAAGAGTTCTGTCTGCCCGCCGCAGCTCTTGTAGAAGCGGCAGTCGCAAATATCCCCGTCCTTATCCTTGAGGACAAGGCCCCAGGTCTGGTCGATAGCCTCGCGCACCTTGCCGCCAACGGCCATGGTAAGGCCCTGGTAGCGCTGGCAGTGGTCGTCGGCGCAGACATCAAAGTTGATATGGTCTTCGTGGTCGAACCACTTGATATAGCTCTGCGGAAGCGACTCGTCCTTGACATCGCCACCCATCTTTGTATCAAGGTCAGTTACAAGGGATACAACGTCGTTCACGCCTTCCGGAAGCTGCACTTTCTTACGCTCGCGGCGCTCTACCTGCGAAAGAATCCATGAGCGGGAAATGACTGAATGCGCCTTCAGGAACTCCAGAGTGGCTGAAGACTTCATTTCTGAAGAGATTACACTAAGCAGGTAATCTTCTACGCCGATGACGTTTACGGCAACGACTTTGCCTTTTTCAACGATGAATTTAAGGGAACCGCCAAACTGCTGGTCTACCTTCCTCTGCCAATGGAAATCTACGCCGATGATTACATCGTGCAGGATGAAAGTAGGCTCTGCGAACATCTTGGAAGGTGTCTGGGCCTCGAAGAAAAGCTCGTCATAAAGGGCTCCGTTATAATTTATCTTGCCCTCCTGGTAGCTGACCTTCTGCGGGCCGGCGCCATCGGAAATAATCTCAAATACAATCTCATCGCTGGAAAGGACTCCTACCTGGATTGTGCGCTGTGGGCGGGTAAGGCGGCGGATAACCATATCCTGGACATCCTGTTTTGCAGATACTTCCGCAAGGGCTTTCTCCAATGCCGGGGCTGTTGCCTTGTTGAAGTCTTCTACGGGAGGAATTACCAGGACGCCTGCCTTGTCTGCACAGCCGGGGCTGAAGCAAAGATGCTCCTCCCCTTCTGCAAAATAGCAGGAAGGACGGTGCTCGTCACGGAGCATTACTATTACACGATACTCAAAATCTGCCAGGCCATGGGTGCTGCCCTTGGGACGGGCGGCACCGGAAAGCGGCTTGTACCACATTATAAGGTTGATTCTGGGCTCCGGCTCCCCTTCCGGGACCGGCATGCAGTCCAAAAGACGATAGAAGAGTTTTGAGAGGGATTTTGAGGTCTTTGACCTGAGGACGAAAATACCCTTGGTAAAGATGTCGCAATGATAAAGCGATGCTTCTTTCACGGATGAGAGGAAGCGCAGGCGGGAATCGGCGGCGTCGGCATCAAACATCTGGTCTACAGCTTCTTCCAATGGCATGAGGCTGCGCGGGCAGGCCTGGAAATGCATGTGGTCAGGGGCCGATGCTCCGCTGTACGGGCCATTGTAGAAGAAGGTGAAGTCTGTATAATGATGCGCAAGGTCTGTCATGTCCTGGAAGCGGTTCATTATGGTCTGGGGCGTGTGCTCGGCCGCATTGACGGTAATGTGTTCCGGGAAAATCGGGTAGGGATTGACCATAATGTCGTATTTATGGCCCTTACGGCCTTCAAATTTGAAGGCCTGCTGCTCCGGGAAACGTCCGCTTTCACACAGGAAGCAGGGACGGCGCTGCTCCAGGGCGGCCTCAAAATCAGCCGCCGTAGAGATAAGCCTCTCCGGATTGCATTGTACCTTGACTTTCAGCCCACCTATTTCACATTCCTTGGTAAGGACGTTCTTCAGAGCCCTGAAGTTGGCTGTACACAACGACCAGACCGACATCTGATCGTTAATAAATTTCCTAAGCGATTCCGATTCGTTCATAACTATAATCAAATATTTCTGTCAATATTATAGCAGGGCCTCAAGATCCTTGCGAATCATTGAAAATTCCCTTTCAAAGTTAGGGGTTAGTATCGATTTTTCAAAGGATTCCTCTATTTCTTTTACACTCCAGTAACGGCCTTCGGATACCTCATCACCATCGGGCTTGGGAGAGAAATCGCCCACGATGGCAAAAACGTTCACAAGTTCGCGTTCCGTACCGCTTTCATAAACATAGTCGCAAATGAAGGTGGGATTGAAGTCCGTAAGCCCAAGCTCTTCTTCCGCCTCACGGAAAAGGGCCTCTGCCACAGACTCTCCGTAGCCGATGTGGCCGCCGACGGCAGTGTCCCACCGGCCTGGGAGCAGATTCTTTGTCATGGCCCGCTTCTGAAGATAAACCTCACCCTTCCGGTTTATGATGTGAAGATGCACAACCGGATGAAGGATGAAGGTGCGTCCGTGGACGTAAGAGCGTGGAGCACGGCCGATGACCTCGCCTTCAGGCTCTACAACCGGCACCATCTCCCCCGTCATCGGAACGGAGTTTTCAGGCTTGTCGGCCGTTGGAAGAGGGTAAATCACCGCAGGCGCGGGAGGATAGAGAAGAGTTGCCATCGGACCGGAACTATAGGGCCAGCAGAACAAGTACCTGGGCCGCCAGAACCCTCATGAACATGGTCAGAGGATAGACGGTGGCATAGTTGACGGAGGTGTAGTCCGTGCCGTACATTTCCTGTGAGAAGGCCAGTACAGCGGGGTCTGTGGTTCCGCCGGAGACAAGACCGCAAATCTGGTAGAAGTTGAGTTTGAATACCAGGCGTGACAGCAGGATGATGGTTCCGACGGGGATTACGGTAATAAGGAAGCCGTAAAGTATCCACCAGTAACCGCCATTCAGGATGGAGGAGATGAAGGATTCGCCTGCTCCGAGGCCTACGGCCGCCATGAAGAGCGAAATACCTATTTCGCGAATCATCATATTGGCACTGAGGGTGGTATAGGTGGTTATCTTAAGCTTTGGTCCATAGTGGCCAAGGAGGATTGCTATGATAAGGGGTCCGCCTGCAAGGCCGAGTTTTACTGCTGACGGCATGCCGGGAAGGGCGATGGGAATGCTTCCGAATATGATACCCACGGCGATGCCGAAGAAGATTGGCACGAGGTTGGGTTTGGAGAGGGATTCGGGCTTGTTTCCTACCAGCTTGGCAACGTCGCCAATGGCGGATTCGGTACCTACCACAAGGATGGTATCGCCCATTTCAAGGATAAGGTTGGGACGGGCTACGAGTTCTACTCCGGCGCGGACTACGCGGGTAACTGTGACACCGTATATCTTTCTGATATTGAGCTCTTTAAGCTTCTTTCCCGTCATTGCAGACTTGGTAATGGAAAGACGCCTTGTGACAAGATGCTCGTCAATTTTGAGCCAGTCTGACTGGTGCATTTCCACTTCCTTGCCGAAGATTATCCTGAGGGAGTCTACCATTGACTGGGAGGTGACGATGAGGACTTTGTCTCCTTCCTGAAGGATGTAGTCCGGGCCGGGAATGGAGATTTCGCCGTCGCGCATTACGCGTGAGATGATGAAGTTGTCTCCCATTCCGCAGGTTACGTCGCGAAGGCTTTTGCCGAATATTGCCGGATTCACTACTTCGCAGTGCATGCGGCGGGCGCCCTCTGCGGTGTCGTCATCAGCGTCAAGCTGCGCTTTCTCTTTGTCGATATCAATCTTGAAAAGGGCCTTGGAGGCTATTATAAGGGCTATTACGCCAAGTACGCCAAGCGGATAGGCTACTGCGTAAGCCGATGCCAGCTGTGACGATGCTTCGGGGTTTGCGATGGCTTGCTGGGCTGCACCAAGACCGGGGGTGTTGGTAACGGCTCCGGACATTACACCGGTCATGACTTTGAGGTCTTCGCCGACGATTCCGTGGATTGCAAGGGTTACTGCAACGGCTAGAAGGACAAGGGTTACGGCAAGAAGGTTAAGCTTGACTCCTCCTTTTTTGAAAGACTGGAAGAAGCCGGGGCCCACCTGAAGGCCTATTGAGAATACGAAGAGTATGAGGCCGAAGTCCTTGACGAAGGCAAGGGCGCCGGGGTCTGCCCGCAGGCCGAAGTGGCTCAGGAGGATGCCTACGAAGAGTATCCAGGTGGAGCCTATTGAAACGCCTTTTACTTTAAATCTTCCAAGCCAGAGTCCTGTTGCTATCACAAAGGCGAAGAGCATTATTGAGTGGGCCAGTCCTGTGCCCGTAAATAATTCAGTCATAGAGTGTTACTTTTAAGCAGAATACTTGGTTTCCGTTGCAGGTGCCTTCTACGTAATAGGTCAGGTTGTCTTTGAGGACATAGAGGTCTACGGCGTTTCCTGCAAGGGTTTCATGGTTAAAATTTATGGTTATTTCCTTGAACGGGTGTTCTTTTATGAGTTCGCAGTCTATGCAGTTCATGGCCCAGAGGACATATCTTGCATTGTTTGTGTGCTGCTGAAGGTCGATGTCTGAGTAGCCTACGGTGTGGGTGCCGGCTTTCACCGGTTCGGCTCCCCTTGGCATTGAGATTCTCTGGGCGTTTTCTGCTATGGCGTCTTCTGAGCGCTGGGTTTCAGGGTTTACTATTTCCATTACGTCCGATGTGCGGACCATTCTTCTGGCGACGATGTCAAGGATTACCCAGGAGCTGGTGGCGCGTACGCGGATTTTGCCGTCAGCGGGGTTTGTTACGGTGAAGTCTCTTATGTAGAAGGGGCCGGAAGGTCCTTTGTGCCAGGTGTTTATGTTTACTTGTTCTCCCCAGCGGGGTGTGTCTTCGAATACAAAGTTAAGACGGGAGAGTACCCAGGCCTTCCCGTCTTTTATCATTTCGTTGTAGCCGAAGCCCATGGCTTCCGCTGCCTGGTAGGCCATTTCCTGGGCGTAGTCCATGAAGGCCGACGGGCGCAGGAGCATCCGGGAGTCTACGTCGTAGCACCGGATTACCTGGCTCAGGGTGTATTTGTTTTTGTCTGTTATTGTTCCTTCAAGCATGCTAATAGTTCAATATTTTTAGTTCTTCGTTGGAGTAGAGGATACTGTCGAAGAAGTCCGGGAACATTCTGGCGGCCAGCATGTACAGGGCTGTTGCCACTACTATTACTCCTACTATCCACAATACCACTTTTACCCACCTCGGAATTATTTTTTTCTTGTTTTTAGATTCTTCGACTTCGCTCAGAATGACAGGGTCCGTTGTTGTCATTTCGACCGGTTCTTCTACTGTCATTTCGACCGGTTCTTCTACTGTCATTTCGACCGGAGGCGCAGCCGGAGCGGAGAAATCTCCTTCCTCTTCCGGAAGAACAGGTTCTTCCTCTTTGTTCTGAGATTCTTCGACTCCGCTCAGAATGACAGGTTCCTCTTTGTCATGAGATTCTTCGACTCCGCTCAGAATGACAGGGTCCGTTGTTGTCATTTCGACCGGTTCTTCTACTGTCATTTCGACCGGAGGCGCAGCCGGAGCGGAGAAATCTCCTTCCTCTTCCGGAAGAACAGGTTCTTCCTCTTTGTTCTGAGATTCTTCGACTTCGCTCAGAATGACAGCCTGACGGCTGTCAGGACTGTCTATACTGGGGGAGACACTCTCCCAAACCGACTGACGTCGGTCAGGACTGTCTATACTGGGGGAGACACTCCCCCAAACCCCTACGGCCTCCGGCCGTATCCTGTCCTCTGTGGCAACGACATTGTCATTCTGAGGTTCCGAAGGAACCGTGAGAATCTCCTTCCCAAGCTGCTGAATAACAGCAGAAACCTCCTCCGGAGTCTCCAGATGGGTTTTAAGGGAAATCGGTTCCAACCCGAAACCACCCGGATAAATATCAAGCTCCTCATCTGCCACAAAAAAGAAATTATTCTCCTTCGTGGAACGAAGCCGCCCAAGCCCCGGGAAAACAATATTCTTCTTAGCCTTCAGGACCTCCTTCATTTCAAGAAGAAAATCAGTCACGAACTTACGCGCCTGCTCCGGGTCCACACCCTTGTTACTTTTGATGTAAAGGTCAACAAGCGCGGTATCAGCAGCATTCTGCCGCTGACGGAAAGAAAGCTTCCTGTAGGGAGGATTAATGGTATACCCCTTATCACTGAAAGAAGCAGGTACAGTTTCTGCAACGAAAGTACCTACTCCCGGAAGAGTAACTTCATCCCTGTCAAGAATCAGTTCCTTGACCATTTTTGACAATAAGTCAATGTCCATAGCCAGAAGAAATTATTATATCGGAACAAAGGTATAAAAAAAATGTGAAAAAAATTTGGAGAAACCCGAAAATGTTGTACCTTTGCAATCCCATCTGAAAAGAACGGGTAAATATTCCTCTTTAGCTCAGTTGGTTAGAGCACCTGACTGTTAATCAGGGGGTCGTAGGTTCAAGTCCTACAAGGGGAGCAAAAAAAACCAGCGTTTTCACGCTGGTTTTTTCGTTTCTGACCTCAACCCTATTCTGATGCAGGGGTGAAAGCAACATATCCATAAAAGGCAATTCCTGTTGAACCGCCGCCTCTGGGGCCACCGGTACGCATGATAAGCAGGAAGTGATATGCCTCATCGTCAGTATCATAGTAGCATACTCCTTCTTCTGAACGCTCCTGGTCTACGTTGAAGTCTGCGACATTGATAGGAACACCGTCTACGGTACCTACAATCTGGTTGGCTACCACAAACTCGTCACCACTTTCAGTGAACACAAGCTCGCTGTCGCCGAAAGGAGCAATCTTGTATGTTCCGGGGTGGTTTACATCCTCGTACAGGGTTGCAGCAACAGTACCAGTCCATACGGGAGCGCCCTGATATATGGCATCCTCATAATTAAGGGTTCCTGTCGTAACAGCCTCCCATTTTGCAGGGATAACTACTGAAGGAGTGCACTGCTCAGCGGTAAGAACACCTTCCGAGTTTGCAGCAACATCCCACCACAGACGGCTGTTGACATCGTCCTCTCCACCGGTAAGCATAGCAACGGCCTTAACATAATTGTCATAGTTGTAGGCAATATCGTAGTCGCTATAGTAACCGAGACGGTAAGGATAGTGGCTGTTTCCGTTGTCAGAAGCACCGGGACCTACAGGCATCTTAGGAATATCAAGACGTCTCCAGTCGCTCCATGCCTCAACACCATCGGACAGATAAGAAGCAATCCATCTCTGGGTGGCGATGAGTTCAAGACCGTTGGCAGCATTGTAAGCAACCTCAGGCTTTGAAATGTAGCTTGCAGCTCCGTCTACACCCCACTGCTGGAAGGAAGCGTTGATACCGGCCTCGTAAAGAGTCTTGGCATCGGCAGAAATCCATCCGCGGAAAGCGGCCTCTGCCTCTGTGAAGAGCACACGTGCGGTAGGGATTACCGGAATGGTAGCGTTAATAGCAATGAGCTTGCTGTTAACTGATGAGCAGCAGTCTGTCCATGCATTTACGGCATCGTTGCTGGTAAGGCCGAACGGAACACCGTAGAATGATGTGTACTGGTCACGAGGGAAGATTTCCGGGTCACGGGTACCACGGTAGCCTTCGATGTCGAAGTAAGCCCACATACGGTTATCCTTGAGTTCCTTCATAGCCTCTACGATGAACATGTTAGGAACCTGGTTGAAACCGGCGCCTGAGTAGTCAGGGCTAACCCAGTAGTAGAGACGGTTCGGAGTGATATCGTCGTAAGTGTAATTGAAACCATCGGCAACATCGGTCATACCACCATTGGCATAAGCGGCTGCAAAGCGTGCCTTACCAACCTCAGGAGCAACGTCGCTGAGCTTGATTGCAAGGAGCATACGGAGCGAAGCGTTGAACTTTTTCCATTTTGCAATGTCTCCGCCATAGAGGATATCGGCAGCGGAACTAAGGGTACCGGTTTCATCGAACTGTGCATAAGCAGAGGTAAGAATCTCATCCAACTGGGAATATACAGACTCCTGTGAATCGTATTCAGGTTTCCAGTTGTCATCGCTCTTGCCCTGGAATGCCTGTGAAAGGACGATAGGGCCGATGATGTCCGTAAGGGACATATAATAGTATGCCGACAGTGTCTTTGCAACAGCAATCTGGTTGGCGGTTGTACCGAAGATACCTACGTTGGACTGGTCCTTGGTAGACTCGTTCTCGTTAAGTTCAATAATCTGGTTAAGGTTACGCAGGGCGTACAGATAGATTGTACCTGTAGTTGAATACTGCGCAGTAGTGGTCAGGGGACCGTACTGGTTGTTCTTGGATTCTGAAAGATATCCGGCCCACTCCTGCATCCAAGGGTCATAACCATTAGTGGTATTACCAAGGACAAAGTAAGGAACGTATGTACAAGCCTGAGTAAACAGGTAGTTTGTAAAAGGAGTGGAAGGGTTGTTCGGGTCTTTGTTTATGTCACCGAAGTCAGAAGGATCGCAGGCTGTGAAAAGCACAGATGCAGAAACAGCTGCAGAAAGCAAAATGCTATATATCTTTTTCATAGTATATCCTCCCTTAATTAGAATGTAATGTTAAGAGTAAGACCGAATGAACGGGTAGACATTGCCTGACCGCCCTCCAGGTAGTTGTACTCTACGCCGGCGATTTCTGAAGGATCAAGGTTCGGAACGGCAGAGTAGATGAGCCAAGGGTTGGTTGCAACAGCTGCGATGCTGGCCTTGGTGATACCGATACCAAGCTTCTTGGTGAGGCTTGAAGGAATATCCCACTTGAGGGCAACTTCACGGAGCTTCACATAGGTACGGTCATATACCCAGGAGTCGCAATCATAGTATGCCTTGTAGTGATAGTACTGGTATGCGTCTACGTATCCGGACATAGGATTGCCGTCTGCGTCAACACCTTCCATGTAAACACCACCGCCGCAAGCTACAGGTTCACGCTCGTTTACGCCACGGTTGTTAACCTTTGCGGTTGAAGCGAGAAGTCCGGAACCGGTTCCCCACATGTTGGTCCAGGAAACAAGCTTTCCGCCAACAAGATAGTCAAGGGATGCAGACAGGGTTACGTCTTTGTAACGGAAGCTGGTAGAGAAACCACCGGTGAATTTAGGCTGAACGTTACCAACCTCTTTCTCTTTGTTGAGCTCGTAGGTAGGACGTACATCACCCCAGGTGTCGTTTCCTGCCTGAAGGATAGGAGTACCGTCCTCTGTCTTTGCCCAACGGGCAGCAGAAGTGATTACACCTACAGGCTTTCCTGCAACGGCCTTGTTGTACCATGCATAGTAGAAACGTGTCCAGTAGATGGTGTATTCATCCTGATCCTCTGTAAGTTCTATAAGTTTGTTATTGTTCTTTGCAATGTTTGCAGAGAGCTCCCATGTGAAATCCTTTGTTTTGACAGGAGTACCACCCAGGACAATCTCTATACCCTGGTTGCGAACCAGACCGGCATTGAGCTTGCGGTATGCATAACCTGACTGGGGAAGTACGTTAGCGTCGATGATATCGTTCTTGGTATCCTTGCGATAGAAGTTGATATCTCCGTACAAGCGGTTCTTGAAGAGCTTGAACTCTGTACCAATCTCATAAGAGGTAGAGATTGTAGGTTTTACGTTCTCATTCTTAAGGGTTGCAGGCTCGTACATTGTGGTCTGTCCGTGAGTCTTGTTGCCGACGGTGTAAGTAGGCTCTACCTGATATACGTCGATGGTTGAACCAACCTGGGCGATGGAAGCACGTACTTTCCAGAAGTCTAGCCAAGGAGCCTTTACAAGCTTGCTTGCCATGAATGAAAGGGAAGCACCGCCATAGAGATATCCGTTCTTGGCCTTGGGGAGACGGGAGTCGATGTCATAACGGAGAACGCCGTCGAAGTATACAAGGTCATCCCAACCGACGGTAGCGTTGCCGAAGAAGGATCTTGTCTTGAAGTGCTGCTCTGAATTGTTTGTAGAATAAGTATTTGAAGAAGCTGCAAGGTTGAAGTAATCAATAACGCAATAGTTCGTTAATTTGTTCCCAGGCCTAAGCGGCTCTGGATGTAAATAAAACCAGTTCTTTGAAAAGTTTGTCAATAACTTGTGGGTTCGGTCGCAGACCGGACACGCAAATAAATCGCTCAAGCATGTAGGCGTTATG
>JAFUDQ010000005.1 GCA_017459075.1 Bacteroidales bacterium | reverse complement strand
TTTCCATTGAATAAAGCTGGTTTGTCCTTTCTAATCGTTTCTAAAAGCCCACAAAAAGCGATTTATGGGCTTTAAAGGCGTTTCAGAGGGGGTTTAAAGACACATATTCCTATAATCTGGACGTTATACCCCCTCTCAAAAACACCTTAACGCCCACAATCAGCATCTTTTGGTCAAAATCGAACCGTCATAAAAAAGGAAGAGTTGAGCTCATGGCCGAATCGTTTGTATTTTACTTGAATCTTTGTATCTTTGTTGCAAGAACTTATACGACGCATAAGCCAATGCATAGTAATCTATATATTCCCCCCCCCATTTGTAAATTAAAGGGACACACTCTTGTGCCTCACGTACATCTCACATTCATAAGATGTGAGAAAGGTATATTTATGTCTAACCGTAAGCAGAACAGTTAAAATGTCGGAATACATTTATTTCAATTCAAGGGACGAACTGCTACGTGTAGACACTACATGTGTTGTCTATTTTGAAGCATCGGGAAACTATACGAAGATTGTACTTAAAAATGGAGAATCGGGCATAGTGGGATTCAATCTTGCCAAAATTGAGCAGACACTTACAGCCGCATTGGGCCCTCAAGCGAAAAGATTTGCAAGAGTTGGTAAAAGCTACATTATCAATTTGACGTGTATTTTCAGGATTAATCCTATTAAGCAAGAATTGGTACTGAGTAACCAAAAGACATTTTCCTTTACCATCAATGCCTCAAAAGAGGCTCTGAGAATGCTTAAGGAGATTATAATGAAACATAAACAGACAAAAACACAAGAATAATGAATATAGTAATTGGCAGAGAAGAAGGAACTGATCAGCCACGGCTTTGCTTAATTATAGATTCTGGCAATAGCAACGGTGTTAAAACAGCATTCATCGGGGCTCCAGGCAGTGTCAACAAAAAAGTAAGCCGTAAACATTGTAGCATGGAAGTTGACAGTAGTACCAGGGCAATATTATCTTTGACAGATATTACTGAAAACAACTTCATGTATATTAACGGCAGAGAATGTAAGTCTAAAAAAGGAATAAAAACAACAGATACTGTAGAATTGGGGCCGGAAAAATATCTTTTGGACATGGATGCCGTGCTGAAAGCCTGTCTTGGAGCACCTACCGTCAGCATATCCGGTCTTGGAAAGATTTATGACAAGTATCAGAAAGATGTCATGGAAATGCAGGTGAAGCAAGGTAAGATGAATGCCTTCAGTTCTCTGCCAATGGTCTTTTCCATGGGCTCAGGTATTCTTGCTATGGCAGTAGAGGAAGCCAGAATTATTGGTGTGGCTCTTGCATTGTTATTTATGATTGGATTTGCTGTTCTGCGGTTTAGATGGGCAACTGAGATACCCAAAAAGAAAAGGGCCCTTGAAGATAAGTTTCATAACGAGTATGTATGCCCCTCCTGCGGACAGTTTCTTGGCTCTGTTCGTCCTGATGAACTGGCAAAGAAAACTAACTGCCCGTATTGCAAAGCTAAATGGAAGAGCTAAAGGTCTCCTTTTAAGTCTCTGTTATAAGAGATTTTAGCATTTCATCATAAAAAGACAGCCTTTTGTAATGTATTCCGGCAAAAGGGTTTCTTCTAAAAAGCAAAGCCCTACCTTTGCTCCCAGAGTTACAAAAAACAAATAAAAACATAAAGACATGAAAGAGAACAAAAAAGCAATTAGTGCTCAGACTGACGAGACCGAACTCGTAGCACCGGAAGGAGCAAAGAATCCAGCTTCAGATGAAAAAAAGAATGAAAAAGGTGAGAAATCACCAGCATGGAAAAGCGTTCTCATTGGTGGCGTCCCCGGAATTGTCTTAGGAGCAGCCGGTGTTCTTGCCGGAAATTCATTCTCTGCAAACGCAGAAGAGAGCCAGCCTGAGGAGAATAATGGAACTTCTTCAACTACGGGTATTCATATTCCAGCAGACGCAACTGTAGCAAGCCACATAAATGATGACATGTCCTTTGGTGAAGCATTTGCTGCAGCACGTGAAGAAGTTGGACCGGGCGGAGTTTTCACATGGCACGGACAGCTTTATAACACTTATACTCAAGAAGAATGGGCAGCTGAACATCCCGCCACCCCGCTTGAACCGGCAGACCCGGTTGAGCCTGCAGATTCCACCGCCACTGTTGAGCAGAGTGTGCCAACAGAACAGGCAGAAACAACTGAAGCAGCTGAAACCACAGAACAAACTGAGACTGCCGAGTCGAACGAGCCCGGGGAACAGACTTCAGAAGATTCTGTATCAAGCGACTCACAAGGAGATATTCACCTTTATGACAGTGAGGGCAATGAAGCCTCTGTTCAAGTAGAAGCAGTTTATTCAGGCACCACAGAAAACGGGCAGGTTATTAATGTTGTTGAAGCACAAGTAGACAATCATGACGCGGCTTTCATTGATGTTGACAACGATGGTTACATAGATGCAGTTGCCGTGGATAGTAACGACGACGGCTCTATTTCTCCTGAGGAAGTTGTTGATACTTCAGATTCAGATTTACACATCGTAGATCTGGTTTCTCCTGATGACGCTGGAATTGCCACCCCTGAAGAAGACATCTATAACCAAACTGATGACTATTCAAATGACGACTACACCAACGATGCAGACGCATCAGCATTTTAGTCCATCCCAAATCATCATGGTAAACGCAGGCTCATAAGGGCTTGCGTTTACCATTTTACAAAAGTTTTGATCCCCTTAGAATACCATCCAAAATAAAACAACTGCCTTGCAACCCTGTAAATAATTTCTTTACGCACATTGTATGTATACCAGTGTGACAATATGCCAAGATAAGAATTGATGGAACAAAAAGCCCTTCTGACGGGTAAGGAAGCAATAATGCTTAAGCGGGAATACATCCTTGAGACAGAGTAGGAATCGGCATATATTCTGAACGGCTTCACAAAAACCCCAAGGAAACGTACTCCATAATATGCCGGCCGCAATGAGGTTTTTCTCTCACTCAGGTCAAGATGCAGATTGCTCTTCAAAAAAACCTTTGCGGCATGTGCCACCGGCCATAAAACCGAAGGAGAAGGCCCCACGACATAAAAATCATCTACATACCTCCCGTATCTTAAGCCAGGGAATGTATAAGCTATAAACTTGTCCAGACGGTTAAGATAGATGTTACTGAAAAGCTGCGATGTCAGGTTGCCTATAGGCAGGCCGCATCCGTCCGGGCTCCAAAACAGGCTCTTATCCCTGGGAAGGGTCTCCCACTGGGCAACATTTCCTATTCTGATGCAGTCTACAACAGGATTATGCAGGGCAATCTCTTGCAAAAGATAATCAACTACCAGATTCTTAAGACAAATATCCGTAACAGACAGGCTCCTGCGGCACAAATCCAACAGAATAGCCCTGTCTATATGCATAAAATACCCGCTGATATCCAATTTAAGGACATAGCACTGCTTGGAATAACCGCAGGAAACCTCTTCTATAGCATCTGCAAGACGTTTGATTCCATAATGAGTGCCACGACCCTTTATACAACTGTAAGAATCTTCAATGAATGTAGATTCAAAAAAAGAATGGATGTAATTGTACAAAAGATGATGAACTACCCTGTCCCTGAAAGGAGCAGCAAAGACTTCCCTCATCTTTGGTTCGTGGATTATGAAACATATCGCCCGCCCTGGATGGAAACGCTTTTCTTTTATCTCTGAGTAAAGACGGACAAGGGCCTCTTCAATGTCAAGATCAAATAGCAACTGGCTTCTTTTGTATCTTTTATGCCTGCGAGCGTCTTTGTACGCCCTGTAAATATCCAAAAGAAGTTTATCCGGTCCATCGTTGGCCGTTTTATAATAAGGAAAGGAGTCAAAGTTGGTGAATTCTGAGACAACGGGACGGACAGACTGCCCGTTGTACCGATTGTTGTTGCTCACGTTCTTGTTACCGGAATTGAAGTTCAAGTTCCGCGCGTTGTTGGAGTTTGAGCTGGTTAGCGTGGAAGACCAGTAGTTTCCGTTTGATCCAACGTTGTTTGATGAGGAACCGTTACGCCAACCCGCAGCCGGCAAAAACTTGGAATAGGCAGTAATCTGACCCATGGAGTTGGTATGCCCTCCATGGCGGCGTTTTCCCTCCCGAACAAGATATATATCCGGGGCCGGGACATACTGCATTAAAACTGAATTCACACTGCGCACTGCCACGTAGTCTATTGCAATGGCACTCCGGCAGGTTCTTCTGTTCCCAGACTCCTTTCCCATAATAAGAGCTGCGTAGCGGCGTCCGCCGTCATTTCCATGAAGTAGACATACCGTTTTTCCTTGATTTGATGCAAATCAGTAAGCAGCCTCAAAGCCAAATTCACCCTTTGTAATTCTATTCTTGATTCACGGACTATAAGCAATTTACTGCGAGCCTTGACGGCCACCGAAACATCAAGGACAAGTTCCGTCGCAGCCTTACGAAGGTCTTCACCCAAGGAATATTTATAAGTTTTGTCAAGGTTGGCACAAAGTTGGGTAATCTCCAATGCAAGCCTGTACGTCAGACCAAAAACCGGTACGTAATCGTACCTACGTTCAGGCTTTTGTCCGGACTCATTTATAAACCCGGCCTTCCAGTCTTGAAAAGATTCTGAATCAACGGCCTCTCCTGCATACAGTGACAGGTGCAAAATCCCTAAAGGGAGTTCTATCATATTCCTGCCTCCGGCCCATTTTTGAAGAGATGATTTGGGGAAGCCTACGCCCACAATGTAGTCTCCGATGGTCTTTACATAATTGCAACTTACCTTGAATGCATGTACATATTTGCACAAGGCATAAGCGCTTTGCTCGTATGCCTTGTAAAATGTGCCTTCCGGATATAGCCGGATTACCCCCGGATTGCTTTTTTCAAATTCAAATATCTCCTTTTTTGTCATGTCCCGATGTTGTAATTGCCGAAAGGGTAAGAAGCTATTTTGAAAAAACAGGCCGCCGCAAGCAACGGCCTAAGCAGGGAGGGGCTACGCCCTGCCCCTGCTTTTTTATTCTGAGACAACGGGACGGACAGACTGCCCGTCGTACCGATTGCTGCTGCTCACGAAATCGTAACCGGAATTGAAGTAAAAGTACCGCGCGTTGAGGGAGTAGGAGCTGGTAAGCGTGGAAGACCAGTAGTAACCGAGTGATCCAACGCTGCTTGATGAGGAACCGGTACGCCAACCCGCAGCCGGCAAAAAGATGCTGCGGCCGCTTGGACCGGTGACAAGGTATCCGTTATGTCCTCCGCGGGTTGTCCATTCCCATTTGCATTTATTTATCAACTCTTCAAACTCAGACTCTGTAGGCATTCGCCATCTTCCACCCCAATTATATCTTGCCGCATCGTCTGAATACTCAAGACGAGTCCTATTATCTACGTTCCCATAGCTGCTGCTTGCAACATACTTTGAAAAACGGTCTCCATTACTATCCAAACAGTATTTCAGGTTAGACCATGTATACTCACTTTTTGGGCTAATCTCCCCCCAGGCAAAGTAACTACCGTAATCACTCTCATTTGAGGCTCCAACATTGCAGGTTGCCCATTTAACACTAAGACCAAGGTCTACCCAATCGTGACCGTTAAGGCTACCTGTACCACTGCTCTGTTGCGTGGAGTTGCTGCTATTCTGCTGTAAAGGAGCGGCGGGCTTCTCTTTTCCTTTGACAGTAACGTTGCAGTATACATTCTTTACTCCGGATGCCGATGCAACAACAGATGCGCTCCCGGCCTTTACTGCCGTCACCTTTCCCTTCTGGCTTACCGTTACTACCTTAGCGTCTGTAGACTCCCATTTCACTTCTTTGTCCGTGGCATTCGACGGTGTGAATTTAACTGTCAGTGATGCACTCTCGCCCTCTGTCAGTTCAAGAGAAGATTTGCTTAACTGGATACTCTTTAATTCCACCCTTGCAGGCACCTCATTTACTACTGGTTCTGTTTTTGAAGGCTCCTCAACAACATTACTTACAGCAAGAGTATCTGCTATAGGTGCGAGACTACTCCCCTTTCCGCCGCCAATATTAAGAATCAGAAACGCCAGAACGGCTGCCGCAACGGCTCCTGCTATACCGAACAACAGACCTTTATTTAGCCCAGATTTGGGATTGGGCACCGGTTTAGTTTCTGCTTTGAGCTCCCTTTTGGAAGAGTTACCGCCGGTAAAACCATTTCCAGTTATCACGGTAGTTTCATCGTCCGCAACAACAGAGGGACCGGATACCTTGGCACTGTCATTCAAACTATTAGAACTAAGTTTACCAGGCCTTTCAGCAGCATCGGCCCCAAGCATGGAAAGAAAAGCTTCAACGCTTTGAGGACGGTCTTTGCGCCGCGGTTGCATAGCAGCCTCTATCGCCTTCATAGTTATTGCAGCAATACCACTGATGTAGGGAACTCCATCCTCATTTACTTCTGATGCGGACGGAGGTTCCAATCCAGATACCAGCTTATACAATGTAGCACCAAGCGAATACACATCTGTAGCAGGTGTGAATGTCGCTATCTCAGCTGTTTGGTACTGCTCTAGTGGTGCATACCCTTTGCTTATTCCAACAGGCGTGGAACTGGTCTGCGAACCCGCATCGTCATAATGCTTGGATACACCAAAATCTATCAGTACTGCACGTCCTTCCTTGTTAAGCATTATGTTATCCGGCTTGACGTCAAAATGAAGGCTTTTGCGGGAATGTATATACGACAAAGCCGAACCAGCCTGACGGATATAATTTATGGCATTCCCCTCTGGCAACGGCCCTCTTTCTTTGACAAGACTCTTGAGTGAACCGCCGCCAAGGTACTCCATAACATAATATGCAGTATCATTCTCTTCAAACACGTCATGTATTTTGACGATGTTTGGATGATCCATATCCGCAATCATCTGAGCCTCACGCACAAACTTACTGCGGAAACGGTCTACGAGGTCACGGCTGCTGCCTTTTGTGCCTAAAGTAACTGCATCGGAAGATTCCTCACGCTCACAGTATTCCTGCATGAAAAACTCTTTGATTGCAACCTTACGCCTTAGTTTTACCTGTATGGCTTCGTATGTTATACCAAAGCCTCCCTTTCCTAGCGTACGTATTATCTCATATTTGCCTCCTTGCAGAATAGCTCCGGAATTTAGAGTTTTTTCCATAGGATTATTTTCTTTTCCAATTAATCACTTGCATTTGATCGCTGAAATCGCCCCACATCACAGGATGCTGCTTATTTTTGGACAGGCGTATCACGCCTTTCCGTACAGACTCAAAAAGTTCCCTTGCGGTTATAATACGGTTCTTGTCAGAATCCGCTCCACCTTTAAGACATCTCACAAGACATGCAGTAAAGAGGCCATTTTTCATATTTTTTCTTTCAATGGAATACTCATCGCTTCTGCAAGATAAAAACAACATAACATTCCGGCTTAAATCCTTATATCCGGTAGATTTGCTGTCTCTTATATCACCGGAAAAACAAGAATCCGCAAATATCATTTTACTTTTGGCTTTGCATGAAGCAAATATGGAGCGGACGTCCTCAAAGGGCAATAATTCATCGTAAGTACAGAAAGCACCAGGAGTACCATGTCCAGAAAAGAAAAATATGACGACATCGTCTTCACGCGCGGAACTATACAGTTTTTTTGCCTCCGATATGACATTAGTCCTTGTTGCCTTATCGTTTAAAAGAAGTTTTACTGTTGCCCCTACGCTCTTCTTGTACACAGAGGCTAAAGCTTTAGCATCGGCCGAAGGCAGACGTAAATCATTATTTTCTCCAGGATAGTCAGATACTCCTACAGATATTAAATAATAGTGTCTGGCACTTGCGCTTGTAATAAAGATAAATGTGCAGAAAAGCACTGCGAGTAATTTCTGTTTCATAAGTTTACATCATCGGTTGAGTATAAATCATCGTCTGTTCCATTATCCATGTCTGTTTCAAGGATTTCGACAAAGGCCGCATCATCGCCAAGGAAATCACTTGCAGTTTCGACATCCACTTCCAACGCATCGTCAGAAGACATTTCGGTTCCAAGAACCTCAACCTCATCGTCAACGGTATAATCTACCGGGATAGATTCTTCCTGTAGAGGGGTTGCATTAATGATATCTTCGTTCATTGCTTATAGTCTTTAGGGTTTTTAAATAAAAACATTCGGCGTAACCAATGGCTGTTTTGGGACTTCTCATCAACAGAAATTACCCTTATCAGGTGGGCGGAATGGTTATCTTTGTTTTCTCTAGTGACTTTTTTAAGAATGCCAAGTTTATCCTTGTCAGATGTATTTTTCATGCACAGGATGTTACATAATTGATTATCTGCGAGCCCCTCAAGGACACCGTCACTACAAAGGAAAAAATAGTCATCTGGCTCGATATCTGATATATTAAAGCACTCTGCCGCACACCGTTTTTCTTGATTTGGCTGCATCGCCTTTGTTATGATATTCTTTTGTGGTGACGTGACTGCTTCTTCAGGAGTAAGTTCACCAATGTCTATAAGTTCATTTACTAACGAGTGGTCCCTTGTGACATGTAAAATCTTGTTTTCCGACGGTCTGATATGATAAATACGGCTGTCTCCAATATGGGCCAGGAAGGCTCCTCCTTCATGAAATTTAAGGAAAGCGAGTGTTGTCCCCATTTTTTTCTCAGAACCATCATCCAGAGCATCCAAAGCATCGTAGGCCGCAGTTAAGACTTTTTTGAAATCCTCTGCGTCGAAGTTTCCTTCGCTGGGCATCCCTGCGCTTTTTTCAAAATAATCGCCCATTGCCTCACAGACACACCCAGAGGCAACTTCTCCCCTTTCATGCCCTCCCATTCCGTCGCAGAGAATATACAGGCTACTTTCTTGCGGCTTGTCAGAGAGTTTGGGGAAGATACTATCTTCTTGATTCTTGCGTTGTCCAAGCTCTTGCATGGAATAAGACTGGTTGTGTATTACCATAATTATATCATTGTTTCATCACGGAAAGAGCTGGTCTCTACTGCAAAGCACAGCTTAGTAGAAGAACTTTCTATACGATCGCCCTCGTTTAAAGCTATCTTTTCTCCTTCGCAAAGTTCTATTCCATTGACAAAGGTTTTATTAACATTGGAAGCGTTGCTGATATAGCAATGCCAAAGCCCATCGCAGGCTTTGACAATGTCTACATTAAAGTGCAGGCGACTGAATCCTTTATCATTTGTTTCTATAAGAACAGATGCCCTGGGCTCGCTGTTCAGTGGTTTTCTGCCAACTGAATTATGACCTTCCTTAAGGTGATATCTGGCAGGAATCCTCGTTGACGAACCAATATCTTCGATAAGGAAAAACGAAGTCTTGATACCACCGCCTGAAACAGGATCTATTACTGTTTTTTCATCCTCCTCTGTTCTTTCCTTTACAATAAGATAATTATCGTAGAGATTAGTTTGTTTGCATACAGGGCAGGTGAGTTTTTTCCCATGATTGGCCGGATTATCAGCCACTATAAGAATTTTACTGCAAAAAGGACAACGAACTTTTATTTTTTCCATTTTAGCATTAGCTTATTTTCTTTATTTTGGATGGCTGTAGCAACTGTTCCTTGATACAAACATCCTTGTCTTTGCCGTCAATTGTCTGGTATACACCAGCTTCACTGCTGAGCAAAGCCTTGTAATCGCCAATAGCCTTTTTGGGGACATATACCGATATCTGTGACGACACTTTCAAGGCAAAAACCTCTTTTCCATCACAACTTGAAGTAATGAAAGGTTTTTCTGCACGAATAACTATTTTCTTCAAGGCTTCCATTCCAAAGAATTCTGCATACTCCAGTTTATTAATAGTAGAAGGAAGGTCTACTGATGTAACTGCATCACAACCTCTGAAAGAACCTCGCAATACCGCCACAACACCGTCTGGAACGACAACTTCTCCACTTCTTGCAGCAGGGCAATTATAAAGGGTCTTTTTGTCTTTGGAATAAAGGATTCCGTCATTGGAAGAGAATACCTTGTTCTCCTCACTTACATTTATCTTTACAAGATTCTTAAGATAACGGATTCCTGTTATCTTAGTTATGTATTCCGGAACAGAAATGGTTTTCACGCTGTCTGCCCACCTGAATAATTTAAAATCAGCCACTGTCCAGTTTCTTCCCAATTCTATATCGCGAAGAGAACGGCAGTTCCAGAAAGATGTTTCCTCTATCTTTGGCTGCCTGACAGGGAATACGACAGTTTCAAGTGAGGTACAATTTGAAAAAGCATATTCGCCTATATACATGATTGTTACAGGCAATTCGACTACTGTAATTTTATATAATCCACTGAATGCCGATGCACCGATTCCAGTCACAGTATAATTTTTCGACTTATAACTTATAGTGGTGGGAATTTTGATTTCACCAGAAATCGATGATTCTGCAGGACGATTATACAATCCTTCATAAGTGACTTCTACCGTATTTCTGGTTGTATCGGTAATATTGAATGACAGGACTGTCCCGTCAGGTGTTTTTGCTGAAAAGTCATGGCCTTGCATTTGTAAGCAACAGAATGTCAGAGCAAATGACAGTACAATGTTGGATAGATACTTTAATGATTTCATATTGCAGTTGTTTTATTATTTCTGAAACAAATTTAAAGTGTGAATCATTAAAGTGATGGGCTTTGTCGGAATATATGACAAAATACCGGGTTTTAAGTACAAAATAAAAAGGGGGTAAAATCTCGTTTATATGCTTGATTCTGATAAAGCGTGCAAGAGGGCGTCGGGAATCAAAAGTCAAAATGCTGTTTTTTTGAAAAAATACGTATATTTGCAGGCTGGCTTCATCGTAGAGTCGGCTTATTCCTGCATTTATTAACCTGACGGCGCGACTGGGCGTCGTCCTAAAGCCGGGGAAACCCGGGATAGGAGGAAGAGAAAATGATCGATATCTTCTACAGGAGTGGCGGAAAACTGATGGTTTCCCAGTCTGAGACGGATCTCAACCGCCTCGACCGTAATGACGTTGTATGGATTGACCTTTTTTCTCCGGAGAGCACAGAGAAGCATCTCACGGAGGAGTTCCTTGGTGTAGAAATCCAGAGCCGCGCTACGGCCGAAGAGATTGAGAGTTCTTCACGTTTCAAAGAAACGGATACTGCTATTTTCGCAAATACGAACTTTTTGATGCCTGGCCCTGAAGAGTACAGCATGGAGCCTGTTTCTTTCACTATTGTGGGCGGCATTCTTACTACACTCAGGGATGTTCCCCTGAGGAGCTTTACCGAACTTCAGCGCAAGATGGTGGCGATGCCTCATCTTTATCCTAACGGATACTGGGTTTTCGTTAATATTCTGGACCAGCGTGTTGACCTTGATGCGGATATGATTGAGCTCATGTCCAAAGAGATTGCGCAGTACAGCAAGCGTATCAACCAGCAGGAAGATATCAATGAGGACTTCCTTCTTGACATCAACCAGCTGCAGGAAAACACCATGATTGTAAGGGAGAATATCGTAGATAAGCAGCGTCTTATCACCAACCTTACAAAGAGTGACAAGTATCCGGCTGAACTTGATGCACGCTTCAATGTGCTTCAGCAGGATATTTCATCGCTTATCAACCACACGAACTTCAGTTTCGAGCGTCTTGAGTACCTGCAGGATACGGTTGTGGGTCTTATCAATCTGGAGCAGAACAAGATTATGAAGATGTTTACCATAATCTCCCTGCTTCTGATGCCGCCAACGCTTGTGGCAAGTTTCTACGGGATGAATGTGGAGCTTCCCGGCGCCGGTTTCAAGTTTGCCTGGCTGGCCATCCTTGCCTTCATGATTCTCCTTATTGTCGGTGTCGTCCTCATCTTCAAGTATCGGAAGATGATGTAACAAAGTTCGATATTACAGTAAAAAATCCCCCGGAAGGTTGTTCTTCCGGGGGATTTGTTTTATATTAATCTTGATTAGAAGATTTCTGGTTCGTTGTTTTCCGGCTGCTCGGGAGCGGGACGCTGCTCGTGGCGCGGTGAAACCGGCCTGCGGGGAGCACGCTCGCCTTCGCGGCGCTCACCACCCTCGCGACGAGGTCCACGGTCTCCGTCACGGCGCTCGCGGCGCTGCTCACCACCTTCACGGCGGTCGCGGCGGTCATTACCGCCCTCGCGACGCTCTCCGCGCGGCTTGCGCTCAGGCTCTTTGTAGCCTTCCGGCTTCTCTGTAAGGGCGCGCATGGAAAGACGCATCTTGCCGGTCTTCTCATCAATTTCAAGAAGCTTGACATCAACTTCCTGGCCTACTGAAAGAACATCGGTAACATTCTCTGTCTTTGTCCAGGCAATCTCACTTACATGCAGGAGGCCTTCCTTACCGGGAAGAATCTCAATGAAAGCACCGAAGTCAAGGATGCTGACAACTTTTCCGTGATATGTTGTGCCAACCTCAGGAACAGCACAGATACCCTCAATCCATGCAAGAGCCTTGTCCATAGCCTCTTTGTCAACACCAAAGATATCAACGATACCTTTGCCGTCTTCCTCAGTAATGGTAATGGTGGTACCGGTCTCTTTCTGAATCTTCTGGATAGTCTCTCCACCCTTGCCGATAACAGCGCCGATGAAGTCTGAAGGAATCTGAATCTGGACGATGCGGGGAACATGAGGTTTGTAGTCCTCGCGAGGCTCTGCGATGCATTTTGCCATCTCTCCCATGATGTGGAGGCGACCCTGGCGAGCCTGCTCAAGAGCTTTCTCAAGAACCTCATAAGAAAGACCGTCAACCTTGATATCCATCTGGGTAGCGGTAATACCGTCCTTGGTACCAGCAACCTTGAAGTCCATATCGCCAAGATGATCCTCGTCACCAAGGATATCGGTAAGGATTGCATAACGGTCGTTAGGGCGCTCTGCATCGGTGATAAGACCCATGGCAACGCCTGCAACAGGCTTGCTAATCTTTACACCTGCATCCATGAGTGCAAGGCAGCCACCGCAGATTGAAGCCTGTGATGAAGAGCCGTTGGACTCAAGAATATCGGAAACTACGCGAACTGCGTAAGGGAATTCGGGACCTTTGGGCATAACGGCCTTGAGGGCACGGTAAGCAAGGTTTCCGTGACCGATTTCGCGACGGCCAACACCTCTCTGTGCCTTTGCCTCTCCTGTTGCGAAAGGAGGGAAGTTGTAGTGAAGGGTAAAAGGCTGTGTCTCCTGAACAAGAACCTCATCCATTTCCTTCATGTCAAGCTTTGTTCCAAGGGTAACGGAAGCAAGAGCCTGGGTCTCACCACGGGTGAAGATGGCGCTGCCGTGTGCGCAAGGCAGGCAGTCTACCTCACACCAGATAGGACGGACTGTTGTTGTGTTACGGCCGTCAAGACGGATACCCTCGTCAAGAATGAGGTTACGCATAGCCTCTTTCTCTTCGTGTGCATAGTAGCGGGCTACCATAGCGGCCTTGGCCTCCTGGTCTTCCTCTGAAAGGGTTGCAAGGAAATCGGCCTTAATCTGCTCGAAGCCTGCGGTACGCTCCTGCTTGGGCTTTGCGCTCTTTGCAAGCTCATAGCATTTGGGATAGCAGAAGTCGTGAACGGCCTTGCGAAGGTCTTCATCCTCCTCGTCATGAGGATAGTCACGCTTAACAGTCTTACCACACTCTGCGTTAAGTTCTTTCTGAACGCGGCAGTGACGCTTAATCTCTTCGTGAGCGAATTTGATAGCCTCAAGCATTACGTCCTCTGTAACTTCCTTCATCTCACCCTCTACCATCATGATGTTCTCTTCGGTAGCGGCAACCATGAGTTCAAGGTCTGCCTTCTCTGTCTCAGAGAATGTAGGGTTGATAACGAACTGACCGTCGATGCGGGCAACGCGAACCTCAGAGATAGGTCCGAGGAACGGAAGGTCGCTGGCTGCAAGGGCTGCAGATGCTGCAAGACCTGCGAGTGCATCGGGCTGAATGTCTTTTTCTGCCGATATGAGCCAGATGTTAACAAATACTGCAAGGTGGAAGTCATCCGGGAAGAGGGGGCGAAGGGCACGGTCTACAAGGCGTGCAATAAGCACCTCATAATCAGAGGCTTTGCCTTCTCTTTTCATGAATCCGCCGGGGAAACGTCCGGCTGCATAGAATTTCTCTTTGTAGTCTACCTGGAGGGGAAGGAAATCAGTACCCTCTGTAACCTCTGTAGCGCAGGTAACGGTGGCGAGGAGCATTGTGCCACCCATTTTTACTACTGCTGAACCGTCTGCCTGTTTGGCCAGTTTACCGGTCTCGATCTCGATTACCCTGCCGTCAGGGAGTTCGATTGTCTTTTTGATAATGTTCATTTCTTCGTTTACGTCTTTATTTCGTCAACATCGTCTTAAAACGACGATTTCTATATTGTAGTGCCCAATTGCCGGGCATCTCTTTTTCAAAGAAAAAAGGGGAAAGCCACCTTGTGACCTCTCCCTTTCTGTTTTCCTATCGTGGAAGCTTATCGACGGAGGCCAAGCTCCTTAACGATAGCCCTGTATCTCTCGATATCCACTTTCTGGAGGTAATCCAGAAGCTGACGTCTTTTACCTACGAGACGGAGGAGGGAACGACGTGTTACAACGTCCTTCTTGTTCTTCTTCACGTGCTCTGTAAGGTGAGCGATACGGTAGGAGAATAAAGCAACTTGACTCTCAGGTGAGCCGGTGTCTGTATTGGACTTCCCGTACTTCGCGAAAATCTCTTGCTTCTTTTCAGGCATCAAATATTCAGCCATTTTGCAAAAAATTTTAGTTAATAAAAATGTTAATTATCAGCACTTTTCCGTAGGTCGCGAAAAAGCGGTGCAAATTTAGGCATTTTCTTTTAATCTGCAAATTATTCAAAGGATAAATTACGGCTTAAAAGGCTGGCGGGCGGCAAGGGAGCGGCCAAGGGTCACTTCATCGGCGTACTCAAGGTCATCGCCAAAGCCAAGGCCACGGGCCAGGGTGGTGAGCTTTACAGGGAAGCGGGAGAGCTGGCGATAGATATAGAATGCCGTCGTTTCCCCTTCCACGTCACCTCCCAGGGCCAGGATCACTTCCAAGGAAGGAGATTTCTCGACTTCGCTCGAAATGACAGAAGAAGAACTCGAAATGACAGAAGAAGAGCTCGAAATGACAGATTCTGTCACCCTGAGCGAAGCCGAAGGGTCTGAATCGCAAAGCAATTCCACCCGGGAAACCAGGGCGGAGATGGTTAGGTCAGATGGGCCGATGCCGTCTATTGGAGAGATACTGCCGCCAAGAACGTGATAAACCCCGTTGTACTGCCCCGTAGCCTCTATACTCATGACATCCCGGACCGTTTCTACCACACATATCGTCCGATGGTCACGTCGGCCGTCGGCACAAATGGAACAGGTATCGGCATCCGAAATCATCATGCAGGTAGAACAATACTTAACATCGTCCCGCAGATGCACAAGGGCATCTGCGAGGTGATGTACATTCTCTGACGGTTGCCTCAGAAGGTGCAGGGCAAGGCGCATGGCACTCCGCTTCCCCACCCCGGGAAGCGTGCCGATGGCCTCTACCGCATCCTCAAGAAGCTTGGATGGATATCGGTCCCTGAGCATCGATTACTTCTTGTGATAAGCGTTAACGGCATCGCGAACGGAACCGTAGCGAAGGAGCATGTCCTTTGCAAGCTCTGCATCAGTAATACCGGTCTCTTCCATAATCATACGGGTACCGCGGCCAACAAGTTTGATGTTGGTAAGCTGCATATCCATCATCTTGTTACCCTTAACATGGCCCATAAGAATCATAGTGGAAGTGGAAATCATGTTAAGGACAAGCTTCTGGGCGGTACCGGACTTCATACGGGTACTTCCGGTCACGAACTCCGGACCAACCACAACCTCTACCGGAATCTCCGCCTCTGCGGCAACCGGTGAACCGTGATTGCAGGTGATGCAACCGGTAAGGAGACCTTCTTCACGAGCCTTCTTCACTGTACCGACAACATAAGGAGTAGTACCTGAAGCGGCTATACCAATGACGATATCATTTACGGTAGGATTGAAGGGAGCCATATCTGCCCATCCGCCGTTGGGATCGTCCTCTGCAGCCTCAACAGCGTTGCGGATAGCTTTGTCGCCACCAGCAATAAGGCCGATGAACTTATCCTTTACGCCATAGGTAGGCGGAATCTCGGAAGCATCCACAATACCCAGACGGCCGCTGGTACCGGCGCCAAGGTAGAATACACGGCCGCCTTTACGCATACGCTCAACAATGCCGTTTACGAGTTTTTCAATTGCGGGGATGGCCTCTGCCACTGCTACCGGCACAGTCCTGTCCTCTGCATTCATACCATGAAGAATCTCCCTTGTAGACATCATCTCAAGATGGTCGTAATGGGAAGCCTGCTCTGTTGTACGAGTCTCTTTCATATAATGTAAATATATTAAGCGTGATACTGGATAAGGCCCTCGATAGGAGTCTTGTAGATTTTGTCAAAGCGAACGCCCTCTTCTGCAGCGACCTTCTCAAGGATGGCCTTGTTTGCATAGGCGAAGCCGCCAATAGCACCAAGAGGGAGGGTCTTGGAAGGATCGTAACGAACCAGGAAGCCCTTTACAAAATCGCGGAAGTTTTCCTCTATCAGCTCTTTGACATACTCATTCCTGTCATACCAGCTGATGATGTAAGGAGCGAAGCCGCCAAGATACTTTGAAGGAGCGGCACTGCGATACACATTCTTAACAACGGTAAGATAGTCTACTTCATACTTTGAAGCGAAGTCCGATGCCACCTCTTCCGGGAGCAGGTCCTTAAGGAAAGCAGCCATGAAGCGTTTTCCAAGGGATGCGCCGCTACCCTCATCACCAAGGATGAAGCCGCAGGAGTGGATGTTGCGGACGATGTTCTCTCCGTCAAAAAGGCAGGAGTTGGAACCGGTTCCAAGTATGCAGGCTATACCCTTTGAATGACCGCAGACTGCCCTTGCAGCTGCCAGAAGGTCCGATGCATACTCAAATTTTCCGTTAGGGAAATACTTGCGGAAGCTCTTGTCCAGGCCTGTGGCAAGCTGGGGAACAGCCTCGCCGGGAGTGGTGATAAGGCCGGCGGCATAGAAATAAACTGCCTCTACTTTCTCAGGTGCAGGAACCTGTGAAGCAGCCTCTGCCACGATAGCCTCAACTGCATCTGCAGACATGGTAGCAAGGTTGATACCGGCAGTTGTAATCATTCCAACTTCTTTTCCATCTGCGACAAGGCCCCACTGAGCCTTTGTTGCACCGCTGTCAATAATGATTTTCATATAGTTTGGTTTTTAATTATTTCAAAGCTTTTTTGATTGTCGGAAGAACATGCTCTGCATAGCGCAGCATGCCAAGGTCCGTAAGGTGGACGCCATCTACGAAAGAGTCTCCATCGTCACCGGTCATACCCTCATTGGTCACGTAAAACAGTTTCTTCTGACCCTCTTTCTTCATCTTCTCATAAAGGGCCCTGAGTGCAGCATTATTCTCTTTGATGTCGCTTGCCGTCTTCTCATCCACGATAGCGTGGGGGAAGAAAGGATTCTCCACAAAGACGATGGGAACATCCGGATGAGCCTCCCTCAGGATGCGGAAGAAGGCTTCTCCCTTCTCATTTATAAGTTCCGCCTTGCAGTTAGGCACAAAGTCCAGTACAAAGACGCCGGGAGCCTCTACGCGGGCCATGAGGCGGGCCACTTCAGGGTCAAGATGAGCGTTTCCGCTGAATCCGAGGTTGATGACCTCCCTGTCAAGCCTGCGGCCTATAATGGCTGTATGGGCCATTCCGGCGCGGGTTGCGCAACCTCCCTGGAGGATACTTGTTCCATACATTACGACCGGCTTCTTGTCAGAAGGCCTGTTAACGGCAGGAAGTGCCACTGTGTAACCCTCCGGAACACCTACGTAAAGGGAATCTATACTGTCGTAAAGCGGCAGGTAAAGCATGTACTCACGCATCTGCGGCTTCATATTGGAGACAATCTTGCGCTCATGGTGAGTGCCCTTTGTCCAAGTGAAGCCCGCGCCCACGAAACGCCATCCGTCCGGGGTTAGGGTGTAAAGGTCAAGGCCTCCGATTCCCACCTCTGTCATGTGGGGCATCTGGAAATTCTTGTTCACCCATTTTGCGTTTATCTGCGGAGCATCGCTGCGGAAGCGGATGTACAGGCCGGCGGAATTAAGGGACAGGTCCCACAGAGCCTTGCGGCTTTCGCCTTCGTAGGCGGCCGGGAAGCGGGTATACCGGGCCGATGTCTCCTGAACGGCCTTACCGTAAAGCGGAAGCACAGTGGCATCGGTATAAACAATTTCCTGGGCCGATGCTTTCATGAATAGGCCTGCAAAAAGCGCAGCAGCCACGATGATAATGGATTTTTTCATGCTATATATTCTCCTTTTTTCTTCCATAAGAAGTATCCGAATACGGCCCAGCCTGCATAAGCGGCGTAAAGGGCTGCAAGCCACCAAGAGCCCATGGAAACGCAAAGGGCTGTAGAAATGACATCGGCCACAATCCATACAAGCCACTGCTGCAAATAGGACTTTGCCAGCCACCATGTGCCGATGACGCTAAGGACGAAAGCCACGGCGTCAAGAGCTGTCTCCTGCCCGCCTGTAAGGTGCAGGGCAAGAATCATTGCCGGGATTCCCAAAACAGTAGCTATCAAACTGATTATCAATACCTTCTTTGGCAGATGCACCAGATGATACGCCCCTTCCGTGGTCTGCTTTGAGGCATTTATCCACATAATAATGCCCACTACGGACATTATTACGTAGTAGATATTCAGGGTCATGGAGGCCCATATATGCTGCATGCCGAACGATATGGCTACGGGGATACCCGTAAGTATTCCCACAACCCACATCCAGTTGGACTGAATAATTTCAAAGAAAAGATAAATCAGTCCGGTAACAAGGGCTAAGACTTCTATGACCTCTGTAAAAGTCAAATTACAATACCTCTATAAGTTCCACTTTGAACACAAGGGCTGCGCAGGGAGGGATTGCGCCGTGTGCGCCGGCCTCACCGTAAGCGAGCTGATAAGGGATGTAGAGTTCCCACTCTGAGCCTTCGCTCATGAGCTGAAGGGCCTCTGTCCATCCTGCAATCACCTGATTTACACCGAATACGGCAGGTTCCCCCCTCTTGTAGGAGCTGTCAAAGACCATTCCGTTTGTAAAGGTTCCCTCATAGTTGCAGCGAACCTTGGAAGTCTTGCCAGGCTTACGGCCTGTTCCGTCCTTAAGGACTTTGTACTGCAAACCGCTCTTAAGGGTGACAACTCCGGGCTTTCCGGCGTTTTCCTTAAGGAATTCCTCTCCCTCTTTCTTCATTGCCTCTGCAACTTCTGCTTCTTCTGCGGCCTTTTCTACCTCCATATTGCTGAAGTAGTCTTCCAGAATCTTTCCAGCCTCCTGATAGGAAACCTTGGGGTCTTCTCCGTTCAAAGTTGCTTTAAGACCTGCCAGGAAGTCTTCTGCGTTAATGTTTTTAACTCCTGACTGAAGGAGGTTGTGGGCAATGCTCATACCCAGTGCGTAACTTGTTTTATCCATAATTGCAATAATTTTCATATTCACGTCTTACAAAGATACTAAATATTCTTTTTATATTTGCACCCACAAAGATAAACATTTAGCAGACAGCACTGCCATTTGCCGGGAGCGGACGCCAATAACCGCTTTCTCCAGGCCGAAAGGGCCTGCGGAAGTGACCGGCACGGTAGGTGAAACATCGGACTCTTGGTAATGATTGGAGCCGTAATATCCATATTTCTGCATCTGGGCCTTTCCAGCCCGGCCACCCCTTTATTACCCAATGATTCAACCGTCGCTATAACCGATTCCGTTAAGGCAGCCCGCATCACTTTTGTCAAGACAGCCGCACTGCCGGTTGCGACCATAGACAGAAAAACCATTGAGAGCCTTCCTGCTTCTTCCATTGCCGATGCCGCAAGGTATTTCGCCGGAGTTCAGGTTAAGGATTACGGCGGGATAGGCGGCCTTAAAACAATAAATACCAGGTCTTTAGGCTCTCAGCATACAGCCGTATTTTATAATGGAGTTAAAATAAACAACGCCCAGAACGGGCAGGTAGACTTGGGCAGGTTCTCCCTTGAAAACATAGAATCGCTCACCTTGTATCAGGCCCAGAAAGCAGAGCTTCTGCAAAGCGCATCTGACCTGGCATCGGCAGCATCGGTGTATATAAAAACCCGTAAGCCAGAGAAATCCGGCGTGAAAGCCGCATACAGGACAGGAGCCTTCGGCACTCAAAATCCTTCTGTTACAGCTTCTTACAACGGGAAACTCAAGGCATCTGCCAATGTATCCTACCTTTATTCTAACGGGCGGTACCGCTTTACTTTTCATGAAAGCGGCTACGACACTACCGCAACCCGCACCAACGGGGATGTAAGGGCCCTTAAGGGTGAAGTCAGCCTTTGGTACGAAAAACTGGCCCTGAGCGGCTTCTGGTATAGTTCCGAGAGGGGTTTACCGGGGCCCGTGGTCCGGAGGGTAAGCGACCAGTATTCCTCTAAAGACCGCCAGTGGGACAGGAGCGCTTTCCTGCAAGGCGGCTGGGAAACGTCCCTTTCTGAACAGTGGCAACTTCGTATTGGAGGAAAATATGCCCGTGACTATTGCAAATATCTTCAGGACCCTACTAAGAATGCGGCTGTCATGAAGGTTAACAATAAGTACTGGCAGAGCGAGGCTTACCTTTACGCCGCAGCGGCATGGAGGCCGTCACAGTGGCTTGGAGCAAGCTTTTCCATTGACGCCCGAAGGAACGGCTTCTCTTCATGGAGTGAGACTCTTGCCGCCGCGTCAATACCTGAGGCAGAGAGACTTACGGGCCTCGCCGCCGCCCAGCTTGCAATATCCCCGGGCCTTGGCTGGCATATCCATACCTCCCTTCTTGCCAGTCATTTCAAGGACAGGACTTCTGCCGGCGACGCCTGGTCCTCTCGCACAAAATGGACTCCAACTGTGATTCTTTCCTACGAAGGGCTTTCATGGCTTAAATTACGCTCCTTTTATAAAGAAATTTTCCGGGCGCCAACGTTCAACGACCTTTATTACACCATCGGAGGAAGGGCTTCCCTCTCCCCTGAATACACCCGCCAGCTGGACTTCGGGGCCGATGTTTCCCTGCCGCTCCCGGAGGGCAGTTTCAGGCTTTCCGCCGATGTCTACGGGGCCTCTGTAACAGATAAAATAGTAGCCATCCCGGCAGCCAGCCAGTTCCGGTGGTCGGTTATTAATTACGGCAAGGTCCGGGCCAGGGGGGCAGACGTCAGCGCAGCAGCATCGGCAAAAATAAATAATATGGATATCGGCCTAAGGGCCACATATTCTTATGAGGATGCAAGGGACAGGACGGACAGGGCGTCCGATTGGTACGATGGCCGCATAGCCTACTCCCCCACTCACAGCGGCTCCGCCGTCGCAAGCATCGCCACTGGCGGCTTAACCGCCTCTGTTTCATGGATTTATACCGGCAAGAGGTACCGCAATTCCGCCAATATCAAGGAGAATGAACTTAAGCCGTGGTATACCACAGACCTGTCTTTCGCATGGAAAGGAATTGCAGTTTCAAGGGCTTTTGGCAGCATCGGCATTGATATAAATAATCTGTTTGACCAGGATTATGAGGTTGTGACAAGGTATCCGATGCCGGGAAGGCACATACTTATAAAGTTAACAATAGAATATTAAATAATTGATTATGAAAAAGTTAGCAAGTTTTATCATTTTGGCGGCAGCGGTTTTTTCCGTATTCTCATGCCGCAAGGACGACGGGCCTGAAATCATCATCGACCCTGTTTACAGATTGAGTGGTTTTTATTTTGCCAGCGAGGGGCAATGGGGCAAGAACAACGCTTCCCTGGGGTATTACAACACAGATGACAATACCTTCAACGGCAATTGGTGGGCCTCTCTGAACCCTTCAGTCAGTGGTGGTCTTGGAGATGTTGTAAACGACATCAGCCTTACCGGAAACTATGTTTTGCTTACGGTAAATGCTTCCAACATCCTGGAAATCAGCGACCGCGATGGCCATCATGTAGCTGCGGTAGAGATTCCTAACTGCCGTATGATTGCCTGCACCGCAGAATATGCCTATGTTACTTCATATGCAGAGGACGGATATGTTGCAAAAGTTTCGCTTGCCACAAAGGATGTAATTAAAACCTGCGCCACGGGGCATGAACCTGAAGGCATCGCCATTGTAGGAGACCGTCTGTATGTCCTTAATTCATGCAGTTACCATACTGATTTCACCGGTGGCGGAGCCAATGAGACGGCAAGCATTTCCGTCATCGACCTTATCGATTTCAAGGAGATTAAAAAAGTCAGCCTCGGAGTCGTAAACGCCTACTCCCCTCTTACCCTTATGCCGGACGGTAAATCCTTCTTTATCAACTCGTCAGGAGATTATAACGGCATAGCGGCATCGTCCCTTATTTTCAATACAGAGACGGAAAAGGTTGAAAAGAGATTCGATTTTGGAGGTACTTACGCCGATACTTATGATGGCAAGCTGTATATTTTTGACACTGCCTTCTCTTATACCACCCTTGAATGGGAAAGCAGCAACTGCGTGTATGATCCGGCTACTGGCAGTATTTCTGAATTCCCTGTTCCCGTGGATACATTTGAAAGCTTCGGAGCGCCTTCAGGCCTGTGGATTAATCCTGCCAACGGCGATATTTACATTGCAGACAAGGGCGATTATTCCAATCCGGGCTACCTGTACCGCTTCAATTCTTCCGGCAGCCAGATTGCAAGGATTGCCGTCGGGGTCTGCCCCGGTCACCTTGCCTGGGACTGGAGGTAAAAAAATAAGCGTTGCCCTTTTGGACAACGCTTATTTTTTTTGCTTTTGCTTTGGATTACTCAGCTTTTCCGTTACTTCCAAGAACGTTAATGATCTTGTGCATGTAAAGCTTCTTCATCTCATCGCGAGCAGGACCGAGGTATTTACGAGGGTCGAACTCACCGGGCTTCTCGTTGAAGACCTTGCGAACAGCTGCGGTCATTGCAAGACGGCTGTCAGAGTCAATGTTAATCTTGCAAACAGCGCTCTTTGAAGCCTCACGAAGCTGCTCCTCAGGAATACCTACTGCATCCGGAAGTTTGCCACCGTTGGCGTTGATGATGTCTACATACTCCTGGGGAACTGAAGATGAGCCGTGGAGAACGATAGGGAATCCGGGGAGCTTCTTCTCAATCTCATGGAGAACGTCGAATGCGAGGGGCGGAGGTACAAGACGGCCGGTCTTAGGGTCACGGGTGCACTGCTCAGGAGTGAACTTGTAAGCTCCGTGGCTGGTACCGATGGAGATTGCGAGAGAGTCGCAACCAGTGCGGGTAGCGAAGTCAATAACCTCTTCCGGCTTTGTATAATGAGACTCTGCTGCAGAAACCTCATCCTCTACGCCTGCGAGTACGCCAAGCTCTGCCTCAACGGTAACATCGAACTGATGTGCATATTCAACAACCTTCTTTGTAAGGGCGATGTTCTCTTCGTAAGGGAGTGAAGAAGCGTCGATCATTACTGAGCTGAAGCCCATGTCTACGCAGCTCTTGCAAAGCTCGAAGCTGTCACCGTGGTCAAGATGGAGAACGATCTGGGGATGCTCCCATCCGAGTTCCTTTGCGTAAGCAACTGCGCCTTCTGCCATGTAACGGAGAAGAGTCTGGTTTGCATAGTTGCGTGCGCCCTTTGAAACCTGGAGGATAACAGGAGACTTAGTCTCTGCAGATGCCATGATGATAGCCTGGAGCTGCTCCATGTTGTTGAAGTTGAATGCGGGGATTGCATATCCGCCGGCTACGGCCTTTGCGAACATTTCGCGGGTGTTAACGAGGCCTAATTCTTTGTAAGATACCATAGTAACTATTATGTTGTTAATTATTTGCCGATATTTACCAATATCTTTGGTATTCACTTCAAAAATCAGGCAAAATTAACTATTTTTGCAGAAAGTTCAAATAATCAGAATCAACCATCGGGATGATAAAACGATAAAAGTTATGGCTTGCAAAAAAAATAGTTTACCAAAGAACAAAGTATTGATTTTCTCAGCCCCCTCAGGGTCAGGCAAAAGTACCATCGTGAATCACATTCTCGGCCTGCATCCGGAGATTGAGTTTTCCATTTCTGCGACATCGCGCCCGCCCCGCGGCCAGGAGCAGGACGGAGTGGAGTATTACTTCCTCAGCGTAGAGGAGTTCCGCCGCCGTATAGAGGCTGATATGTTCGTGGAATATGAGCAGGTTTATGAGGGGCGCTATTACGGTACCCTTAAGAGCGAGGTCCAGAGGATTTGGGACAAAGGGCATGTGATTATTTTCGATGTCGATGTCAAAGGTGGTGTGAATCTTAAGAAGTACTTCGGGAACAAGGCCCTGTCTGTATTTATCCAGGCGCCTTCTGTGGAAGAGTTGCACAGCAGGCTTGTCGCCCGCCAGACAGATACTCCGGAAGCTATCGCAGAACGCGTGGCCAAGGCGGCTGAAGAAATGACTTATGCCCCCAAGTTTGACGTTGTGCTTGTAAATGACAAGCTGGATGTTGCCTATGCAGAAGCAGAAGCCCTTGTAGACAATTTCCTGAATAAATAGCTGTCATTCTGAACAACTTGTCATTCTGAACAACTTGTCATTCTGAACCACATTGTCATTCTGAACGAAGTGAAGAATCTATGAAAACAGCCGTTTACAGCGGGAGCTTCAACCCCCTTCACATCGGCCACCTGGCCATAATGCAATATATGACCGATATCGCCGGGTTTGACAGGGTGATGCTCATTGTAAGCCCCCAGAACCCGTTCAAAGATGCATCGGCAAATGAAACAGGGGCCGCCCGCTATAAGGCAGCCTGCGAAGCCGTCGCCCGCCATCCGGAGCTGAAGGGAGTGGAGGTGTCGGACATAGAGCTTACCATGGCGCCGCCGCATTACACAATCCGCACGCTGGATACCCTGAGGGCGATGTTTCCGGAGGATGATTTTACCATTGTTGTCGGTGCCGATAATCTTGAAAGTTTCCCGCGCTGGAAGGACTATTCCCGCATTCTGACTGAATATGGCATAGCGGTTTATCCCCGTAAAGGGTTCCATCGGGGCCACCTGAAAGCCCGCCTTCTTAAAGAGAGCCCATCGTACAGAATATCCCTTCTGAATGCGCCGATGGTTACCATTTCTTCTACCGAAATCCGGGAAGGGCTGGCTTCCGGCAAAGATATGAGTCTATACCTAATGTAGTGATTCCAATGGAGGGAAAGTTGACAAGTCTGTCATTCTGAGGCTGGTTCATCTGCCGAAGAATCTTTTTGGAGTGATATCCGGAATCTGAAATAATAAGAATATGAATTTAGAAACAGAAAGAAAGTTCCTTGTTAAGGACGACAGCTATAAGAAAGAGGCCGTTAAGAGCTATGAAATATCCCAGGGCTACATTGCCAGGGAAGAAGGCAACACCGTAAGGGTTCGCCTGCGTGACGGCGTCGGTTTCCTTACGATTAAAGGCCGAACAACAGAGAACGGACTCAGCCGTCCTGAATGGGAAATGGAGATTCCCGCCGATGATGCCAGAGAACTGATGGCGCTTTGCAAACGGGGGCGCATCCAGAAAATCCGCCACATTATCCCGGCCGGCGACGGCCTCAAATGGGAAGTTGACGAGTTCCTTGGAGACAACACCGGCCTGGTCATGGCAGAAATCGAGCTTCCCTCCCCGGAAACCCCCTTCAGCCGCCCCGCCTGGCTCTCGACAGAAGTAACCGGCGCCAAAGAGTTCTACAACTCCTACCTCAGCGCCCACCCCTTCTCCACCTGGGGCAAATAATCCACTCCAAGTTCACCTCCTGAAATTGCCAGCTAGTTTATCCGACGGGGAAGATGGAGACGATGGCAGGGGACCGTCCCCAAGAATCAGCCACTGGTGCGCTGGAGTGGGGAAAGTCCCGGCAGGGATTCAAATGATAGAAAGCACGGCCCAAAGTATATCTGTCGGACTGCCTGCTTAAGTCCAATTCCGTGAATAATGACAGGTACCTGTCATGATAAGGGTTTTTATCCACATTGTCATCTGTACGCTGCCACTCCAGAAAAGCCTTGTCCAAAGGAAACAGTTTACTTCTTTTCCATTCAAGCAAAGCCCCTTCAGGCAGGACCGGACACATGCCGTTCTCCATAAGGATTTTCAACAGCTCGATTTTCCGGAGTCTCCTTCTGAAGTAATGCCTTCTAGAGGAACGGGCCGATGTCCTTTCCTGCACTGCCGGTTTTTCTCCGCTTTTATCATGGGCGACGCCGTCCTGAAAAATGTTAACTCCTTTTCCGACAAGTTTACACTTGTTATCCTCTCCTCTTTCTACGACAGCCCATCCTATTGAATTTGTACCAAGATCCAGTCCTAAAACCTTTTCCATATTTTTGCTTTTACGAAAATTTCAGATAACTTTGCAGTGTAAGATTTTCTACATCTTATCACAATAAGGCTATATGCCGAAGGATTATATCCTATAGCCCCGCGTACGCCGTGGGGCTTTTTGTTTCCTTGACAAATATAATAAATAATTAGCCTATTTACAAGTCAATTTACAAACCGGTGGCCCAGCCCGTTTTTCGTAAATAATCACAGTTCAATAACTTACGCAAAAGCCTGGTACGGAATCCCGTACCAGGCTTTTCGATAAACTCCTATCCATCAGACACTTACGAAAAAACACAAGGTGTCCCGTCCTGCGGAGTGAAAAGGACTATGTGTATGGGAGCGTAAGTTTCCCATGCACACAGTCTTTGAACGCGGGGGAGAGAGATTTCTCCGCTCCGGCCTATAGGCCTCCGGTCGAAATGACAGAAAGGGATTCCCGGGCGGACCGGGAATGACCAGATGGGTGCGCTGGCCTGTGAAGTATTACTTGCTGTATTTGGCGGACTGGGCGGCGATGAGGGCGGCATCATCGAAGTAATTGATCTTCATAGCCTCCTTCATCTCCCAAAGCGTCTGCGCAGCAACCTCACGGGCAGCCTCACTACCCTTCTTAAGAATATTGTAGACCTCCGGAATATCCTTCTCATATTCAGCGCGACGGGCACGGATAGGCTCCAGACGGGCATTAAGCACATTCAAGAGAAACTTCTTGCACTTAACATCGCCAAGACCACCACGGGTATAGTGGTCCTTAACCTCCTGAAGATTAGCGTAATCCGGCCAGAACTGAGCGAAATCAGCCTCCTCAGAGAAAGCATCCAGGTAAGTAAACACGGTATTACCCTCTACCTTACCAGGGTCCTCCACCTTAAGATGGCCAGGGTCGGTAAACATACCCATAACCTTCTTCTTGACATCCTCCGGAGTATCACTAAGATAAATGCAGTTGCCAAGAGACTTGCTCATCTTGGCCTTGCCATCGGTACCGGGAAGTCTGCGGCAAACCTTGTTGGAAGGAAGCAGAATCTGAGGCTCCACAAGAACATCACAATTGTAGGTACCATTGAAGCTACGAACAATCTCACGGCACTGCTCAATCATAGGCTCCTGATCCTCCCCTACCGGAACTGTAGTAGACTTGAAAGCACAGATATCAGCAGCCTGGCTTATAGGATAAGTGAAGAAACCTACGGGAAGACCACGGCGATTCTCCTCCTCTGCATCGGCATTGAAACCGCGGAGAGCCATCTCCGCCTTCACGGTAGGATTCCTCTGCAAGCGCTGCACAGTCACAAGATTAGAGAAGAACTGAGTCATCTCATGCAGCTGGGGAATCTGCGACTGAACAAAAATAGTAACCTTTGAAGGGTCCAAACCAGCGGAAAGATAATCCAAAGCCACCTCAATCACATTCTGACGCACCTTCTCAGGATTGTCAGCATTGTCCGTCAGCGCCTGGACATCGGCAATAAACACAAAAAACCTGTCATAATTGCCCTCTTCCTGAAGAAGCACACGGTTCCTGAGAGAACCAACATAATGTCCAAGATGAAGCTTGCCGGTAGGACGGTCGCCAGTAAGGATTATTCTTCCCATATCTCTAATATTAAATTCGGATGGCAAAGGTAAATAAAAAATCTATTAGATAAAAATTACCTGTATCTATCTTCAAACCCATGCCACCCTCGGCATCGTAAGAGGGCGGACCGCTTGCGGTGGGGCCGCGAAGCGGCGGTTTGAAGATAGATACAGGTAATCTAAAACAATTAATGTTTACTGCTCATCCGGAGCATTATCTTGAGGACCCTGCGGCCCAGCCTGAGGACCACCCTGTCCGAAAGGATTGCCACCCTGAGGACCCTGAGGGCCACCCTGTGCCTGCTGAGCCTGCTGATACATAGCCTCAAAAGCCTTGTTAAGAGCCTCTTTGTAGCGGTCAATATCTGCAAGATTCTGAGCCTTAATAGCCTCCTTCAAAGAAGCAACATTCTTCTCTACCTCATCCTTAACGGTAGCAGGAACCTTGTCACCATTGTCCTTGAGGAACTTCTCTGCCTGGAAGCAAAGAGCATCAGCCTCATTAATCTTGTCTACACGCTCCCTCTCTGCCTTATCAGCAGCCTCATTAGCCTTAGCCTCATCGCGCATACGCTTGATTTCATCCTCTGAAAGACCTGAAGAAGCCTCAATCCTTACACTCTGAGCCTTACCGGTAGCCTTATCAACTGCGGATACACTCAAGATACCACTTACGTCGATGGAGAACTCAACAGCAATCTGAGGTATTCCACGGGGTGCAGGAGCAATTCCGTCAAGATGGAATACACCAATCTGCTTGTTATCCTTAGCCATAGGACGCTCACCCTGAAGGACGCGGATCTCAACTGAAGGCTGGTTGTCAGCAGCAGTAGAGAAAATCTGCTCCTTGTCTACAGGAATAGTAGTGTTGGCATCAATCATCTTTGTCATGACACCGCCAAGGGTCTCAATACCAAGAGAAAGCGGAGTAACATCGGTAAGAATTACATCCTTCACATCACCTGCAAGCACACCACCCTGGATAGCTGCACCAACAGCAACAACCTCATCGGGGTTAACGCTGCGGTTAGGCTCCTTGCCAAAGAAATTCTTTACAATCTCCTGGATCTTAGGGATACGTGTTGAACCACCCACAAGAAGAACCTCGTCAATATCGGAAACATTCATCCTGGCAGCTGCAAGAGCGTTGCGGCAAGGTTCGATAGTACGCTGGAAGAGGTCATCGCAAAGCATTTCAAACTTAGACCTGGTAAGAGTCTTTACAAGATGCTTCGGAACACCGTCTACAGGCATGATGTAAGGAAGGTTGATTTCTGTAGAAGTCTGGTTTGAAAGCTCAATCTTTGCCTTCTCTGCTGCTTCCTTAAGTCTCTGGAGAGCCATAGGATCTTTCCTGAGGTCTGCACCGCCATTGTCTGCTGCAAACTCACTTGCAAGCCAGTCGATGATAACCTGGTCGAAGTCATCACCACCAAGGTGGGTATCGCCGTTGGTAGACTTAACTGCGAAGATTCCGGAGTCAAGCTCAAGGATTGAAATATCAAATGTACCACCGCCAAGGTCATAAACTGCAACATTCATGCTCTTGTCTGTCTTGTCAAGGCCATAAGCAAGGGCAGCAGCCGTAGGCTCATTGATGATAAGCTTCACATCAAGACCGGCAATCTTACCAGCCTCCTTGGTAGCCTGGCGCTGTGAATCACTGAAGTATGCAGGAACAGTGATAACAGCCTCTGAAACCTCCTGGCGAAGATAATCTTCTGCTGTCTTCTTCATCTTCTGGAGAACCATTGCCGATATCTCCTGAGGAGAATACATACGTCCGTTGATATCTACACGCGGAGTATTGTTGTTGCCGCGGACTACTTTATAAGGAACGCGGCCGACTTCCTTTCCAACCTGATCATAGGTCTCACCCATGAACCTCTTGATAGAGAATACGGTGTTTGCAGGATTGGTGATAGCCTGACGCTTTGCAGGGCTTCCCACCTTGCGCTCTCCACCGTCTGTGAAAGCAACAACTGAAGGAGTTGTACGCTGTCCCTCATTGTTGATGATAACGGTAGGCTGGTTGCCTTCCATTACTGCTACGCATGAATTGGTTGTACCCAAATCGATTCCAATAATTTTTCCCATATCTTTAATCTCCTATTTTTTTCTTTTTGAGATTCCTCGACTTCGCTCGGAATGACATCCTTTGCAACTCGGAATGACAACCTTTTGCAACTCGGATTGACAACCTTTTGCAACTCGGAATGACACCGGCAAGTTTCGGAATTCGCATTTCATTATATCGAATGTTGTGCCAATTCATATTTTCTGCCATTTTGTCATATTATTTTCCTACCTTTGCAGCACTATGGAATACAGGAATTTGACGGAACAGGAATACAAGGATCTGGAGAACAGGATCCTGTACGAAGACAACCACCTTCTTATCGTATGCAAGAAGGCAGGAGAAATAGTCCAGGGAGACAAAACCGGCGACGAACCCCTCTGCGACAAATACAAAGCATTCATCGCAATCCGGAACTCCAAACCCGGGAAAGTATTCCTGGGCATCCCCCACCGGCTGGACCGTCCCGTCAGCGGCATCACAGTCTTCGCCAAAACATCCAAAGCCCTTGAGCGCCTGTCCGAGTCCTTCCGCGAAGGAGCCGTCAGGAAAATATATCTGGCACTTTGCACGGCAGCCCCGGCACAGCCCCACGCCCTGCTTGAAAACTGGCTCATTCGCAAAGAAGCCATGAACAAAAGCTTCATCACGGAAAAAGGCCGCTTCAAAGACGCAAAACTGGCAAAACTCATATACACCCACCTTGGAGACACTGACAGGTATCACCTCATTCAGGTGGAACTCCTGACAGGCCGTCACCACCAGATACGCTGCCAGCTGGCCGGCATAGGATGCACCATAAAAGGAGACCTTAAATACGGAGCTCCTCGCAGCAACCCCGACGGCAGCATAAGCCTGCACGCATGGAGCATCAGCCTCCCTCATCCGGTGACAAAGGCTCCGGTTCAGGTTCAGGCTCCGGTACCTTCTTCCTGGAAAGGCGTTTCCGCTCTATTGACAGCTCATCCCTTACATCCCGGCACCAATCCCGGGGATTCATATTAGTTTCAAGGCGGAAAGCCGTTGCAAACGTGATTCCGTTGCCGAATCCGGACAAGATGGACAGTTCCGCCACCTTGAGCTTTGGATTTTGCCTGAACAGTTCCATGGCATACCTCACCCTGTAATTGTTTATGAAACGGGGAACAGTCATGCCCGTGCAGTTATTGATGCATTTTGATGTGTAACTCCTGTTGCTGCCAAGCTGGCGGCAGATGTCATCCATGGTCAGGGCCGGGTCAAGAAACAGTTTCTGACCTTCAAGGACCTCAACGACCTGCCTGTACAAAGCCAGTTCCACATCCGTAGGGTCAGAGTTGTTCTCTGACGTCTTTTCAATTACATATAAGGCATGGAACCGCAGTTGAATCAGCACAAACAGAATAAAAGAAGCCACCAGGCATAAGACATTCACCACAAGCCGTATTTTGGCGTCCGCCCAGAAAGTGACTGTCACCATCAGGAGCACTGTTATCTGCACCATGGAATACACAACCCGCATGGAATCCAGGACAAAATTCTTTCCACGGTACTCTCCGAACAGGAAATCCGAATCCCCGCACTTGGACACGAGATTCACTACCATCGATGCGCACATCGCAACCGCAGTCCCCATACCATATATAATAAGGCGCGGGGAAAGGAGCATTTCGTCAATTCTCTCCGGCATCAGCGAAGACACAAAAAGAACCAGGACCTGAAAGAAAAAGATAACAACCGACCACCTTCGGCCAAGGCTTCCATCGGAAAGAACCAGCAGCATGCTACCGGCCATTGACAAAGTCCCGATAACCCACAGCATTGACAGTCCGCCAGGACCGGCGGCGCTAAGTACCAGTGCTATTGCCAAAGACAACGGTACGGTATAAACAATTTCTTTGCGGATTACTGTGATCTTTCCTTCCATAATTTCATCCAATCGTCATGAGCAGACGACAAGACAAAATTAACAAAAGAATACCCGCAGTGTCCTTTCAGACATGCAGGTATTTACGAATCTTATGAAAATTTTTACGAATTTTATGATTCGTCAACTCGAGCCACCTTTTTCGGCTTCGATTTTATGGCATCGAAGCCTCTTCCGTATACTCCCGTCGTGCTGGCGACTGACAAAAATGCATCCGGATCGATAGCTTTTATATAACGGAGCATTATGTTAAGGTCTGATTTCCGGCTGATAACCATGAGCACATGACTATCTTCTTTTGTGTACCAGCCCTGCGCCGGCATAACCGTAACACCACGGTGAAGATTGGTGGTAATGCAGTCTGCAATCTCTGCGTACTTATGGGAGAGAATGAAAACCTGAACGGACTGCTTGGTACCGGAAAGGTAAATGTCAATCACGTTTCCGCAGACGATTACCAGGAGCAAGCCATAGACAACTCCGGTAAACTTGTCCGCCCAGCCAACCAATTCACCATCGGCCGTATAAGAAGGGACGAAGAACGAAGAAGCGATGATAACGACATCTATCACCAGAATCATGCGTCCGGGGGACACATTCCTGTATTTGCTTACAATAAGGGCGATGATGTCCGTTCCACCGGTGCTTCCCCCCTGGGACATGGCGATTCCAATACCAAGGCCCGCCATGATGGCACCAATCAGCGTACACATCAGCTTGCCGTTATCCAGGGCGATGGCCTGAATGATAGTATCCGGAACCATTTCCGGCAATATCCTTAGGCCGATGGAGGCCAGGATAATAGCCATGATAGTCTTTCCTCCAAAGCCGGAGCCCATCACGAAGAAGGCTATAATCAGCAGTATACCATTGATAATGAAGAAGGTATAACCGACGTTGAAGCCCGTTGCATACTGGATGATGGTACCGATACCGGTGACACCTCCGCCGACGAGGTTGTTAGGAATAAGAAATACCACCCATCCCAATACATAGATGGTGATGCCGACGGCTACAAGGAAGTACTCCTTGATGAGCCTCAGGACGCTTTTTTGAAAAGGATTACTCATTTATTTGTTCTTGCTGTTTCTTTTTTCTGTCTATGCCGGTACGCATTTCATCAAAGCCCTGCCCGTAAACAGCGCTGGCGGACGATACGCTCACAAAGGCTCCCGGGTCAATATCCTTAATAGCCCTTGTAATCATGGAAAGCTGGGTCTTGCGGACCATGATAAGCAGCACCTTGCTCTCCTGCTGTGTATACCAGCCAACCGCATTAAGGGCGGTTACACCCCTGCGCAGGTTGCCCGTCATCTCGTCTGCAATCTCCTTGTATTTCTTGGAGAAAACAAGCACCTGAACCGTAGCCTTGCTGCCAAGGAGAAGGAAGTCAAGGAACAAAGTGAACGAAAGCATCGCTATATAGCCGTAAACCATATCCTTGATGCCCATACCTGGAACAAGGAGGACGGAAGCAATGATGAAAACATCCAAGCACATGTAAACCTTACCCGGAGAAACAGGCCAGAACTTATTGAGTATCAAGGCTATTACATCTGTACCACCGGTACTTCCGCCACGCTTGAAAATAAAGTTTATGCCGACTGCTTCGATAAGGCCGCCGATGATAGGGTTAAGTACCTTGTCGTCCAGCAACGGATTCTCTGAGAGGTTTGCAATAAAAGGCATTCTTGGAAGGATATCGAACAGGACCGTTGTAAGTGCAATGCAATAAATGGTCTTGAAACCGAAACCCTTACCAAGTACAAGGAAACCAATACCAAGCAAAACCACATTCAGTACAATGTAAGAGAATGACACAGGGATTCCGGTACTGAAGTTAATCACAGTACAGATACCGGCCAGGCCGCCACTTGCGATATGGTTGGGAATAAGGAAAGCCTCCCATGCTATCGCAAAAATCACGCAGCCCACAGTCATCCACACATAATCCAGAATAGTGGTAATTGTTGATTGTTTTTGTTTCATAAGTTATATAGTTTCAGTGTTTTAGTGTTATTTTACAACGATGTTGACGATTTTTCCGGGAACAACGATTACCTTCCTGATTTGCAGCTCGCCGACATATTTTTCCGTCTGCGGAAGGGCGCGTACATGGGCCTCAACCTCTGCCGGAGTCATTGCCTTGGGCAAATCCAGGGTAAATCTTGTCTTTCCGTTGAAGGAGACAGGGTAAGTCACATTGTTCTCCTCCGTAAACTCTTTAACGAACTTGGGGAACGGGGCATAGGTTACGGTATCCTCGTGACCAAGGTCATGCCAGAGCTGTTCGGCAATATGCGGAGCAAAGGGGCTGAGCATAACTGCCATCGGCTCAAGTATTTCCCTCTTGTGGCAACCAAGGTCTGAAAGCTCGTTAACGGCAATCATAAACGCACTAACCGTGGTGTTGAAAGAGAATTCAGCGATATCAGCCTCTTCCTTGCCGATGAGCTTGTGCAGCACCTTAAGCTCTTCGGGCGAAGCCTTTTCATCCGTGACGATGAACTTGTCCCCGTCATGGAACAGTTTCCAGAATTTGCGCAGGAAACGGTGAACGCCATCTATTCCCTTTGTATCCCAGGGCTTGCTCTGCTCAAGAGGTCCAAGGAACATTTCATATAGTCGAAGGGTATCGGCACCGTAGTTTTCACAGATATCGTCCGGATTCACCACGTTGTACATACTCTTACTCATCTTCTCCACAGCCCAGCCGCAGATATAGTCACCGTTCTCTTCAAGAATGAATTCCACATCCTTATACTCCGGACGCCATGCCCTGAAAGCTTTCAGGTCAAGTTTGTCATTATGGACGATGTTGATATCCACGTGGATTTCCTGGGTCTTGTAACCGTCCTTCAGGCCAGCCGAAACGAACTTGTTTGTGCCGACAACGCGATAAACGAAGTTGGAGCGTCCCTGAATCATTCCCTGGTTGACAAGCTTCTTAAAAGGCTCATCCTCACAGACATAGCCAAGGTCAAAAAGGAACTTGTTCCAGAAACGGGAATAGATAAGATGGCCGGTAGCATGCTCGGTTCCGCCTATGTAAAGGTCTACGTTACGCCAGTACTCATCTGCCTCACGGCTGACAAGAGCCTTGTCATTGTGAGGATCCATGTACCTGAGGTAATATGCACTTGAACCGGCAAAACCAGGCATGGTGCTGGTCTCAAGAGGTTTTCCCTCCCATGTCCAGTTCTTTGCACGGGCAAGAGGCGGCTGACCATCAGCCGTAGGTTTGAATTCAGAAACCTCGGGAAGTTCAAGCGGGAGGGCAGACTCCGGAAGAGGAACTGCCACACCGCCGTCAAAGCATATAGGGAAAGGCTCTCCCCAGTAACGCTGACGGGAGAAAATGGCATCCCTCAGCCTGTAATTGATTTTCCTGCGGCCAAGGCCTTTTGACTCTACATAATCCTTGGCAGCCTCGATGGCATCCTTTACATCCATTCCGTTAAGGAAGCCGGAATTGCACATCTTGCCTTCCTTGGCATCGAAGCTCTGCTCTGAAACGTCGCAGCCTTCGATAATGGGAACTATCGGCAGGCCGAACTTCTTTGCGAATGCATAGTCCCTGCTGTCATGAGCCGGCACAGCCATGATGGCACCGGTTCCGTAACCTGCCAGCACATATTCCGATATCCATACCGGAACCTTCTCCCCCGTCAGGGGATTGATGCCGTAAGCACCAGAGAATACGCCGGTTACAGTCTTTGTCTCTGCAATTCTCTCGCGCTCTGTCTTCTTTTTTACAAAGGAGATATATTCCTCAACCTCCGCCTTGCGGTCCGGTGTGGTAAGTTCCCTTGCAAGGTCGCTCTCCGGGGCGAGAACCATGAATGTAACTCCGAAAATTGTATCTACACGGGTGGTGAAAATGGTAATGTCCTTCTCTACCTCGCCGGCAATAACCTTAAATACAACCTCTGTTCCGCTTGAGCGGCCAATCCAGTTGCGCTGCATTTCCTTGAGGGAATCTGTCCAGTCAAGACGGTCAAGGCCTTCAAGAAGCCTCTCTGCATAAGCAGAAACGCGAAGCTGCCACTGGGTCATCTTCTTCTGCTCTACCGGGTAACCACCTCTTACGGAAAGACCGTCCTTAACCTCATCGTTGGCAAGAACGCCAAGCTCAGGACACCAGTTCACGGAAGTTTCTCCCTGATATGCAATCCTGTAATTCATCAGGACCTTGCTCTTGCGCTCTTCCGACCATGAATTCCACTCTTCGGCGGTAAAATTCATATCTTCTCCGCAAGCAGCAAAACAGTTCTCAGTGCCGAATTTCCCAAAATGGGCAATCAGATCTTCTATAGGCATTGCCTTGCCGCATTTTGTGCAATAAAAGCTGTGGAACATCTTAAGGAAGGCCCACTGAGTCCACTTGTAATAATCAGGATCACAGGTGCGGAATTCGCGGTCCCAGTCGTATGAGAAGCCTATTTTATCCATCTGGCTGCGGTAGCGGGCCACGTTGTCGTGGGTAGTTTTCTCCGGATGCTGGCCGGTCTGTATAGCATACTGCTCTGCCGGAAGGCCAAAGGCGTCATATCCCATCGGATGCAGCACATTGAAGCCCTTCAGCCTCTTGTATCTGGAAACAATATCACTGGCAATGTAACCAAGCGGATGGCCTACATGAAGGCCTGCTCCTGAAGGATAAGGGAACATGTCAAGTACATAATACTTGGGCTTCCCTGAATCTTCACTTGTCTTGAAAACCTTGTTCTGGGCCCACCAGGCCTGCCATTTCTTTTCAATCTCTCTAAAATTATAATCCATATTATGCAACTATTTTTTTATTCCGAAACTATTCTTTCCTTTTTTCTCCAGTTTGAATTCAATTGGAATCGATATTGATGAACGAACCGTTACACCTTTCACCTTCGCAGGCTTCCACTTGGGAGAAGCCAGGACAACCCTGAGCGCTTCTGCGTCAAGCAGGGGATGCGCGCTCTTTGACACCTCCGCATCTACCACAGAGCCGTCCTTGTCAATGACAAATTCCACGCTCACGCGACCCTGAATGCCTTTCTGAACAGCCTCATCAGGATACTTCAGATACTGATAAACCCATTTGTCAAGGAAGAACCTTGGATCCTGGCGCCCCAGGAAAGACGGCTTCTTGTCGCAGTCATACCAGGCATAAACGACATCTGCAACTTTATTTTTTGCCGATTTTGACTTGAATGAAGGGGCCACTTCCTCATTACTGAGAAGCTTGGTAAAATTGAAAAGGTATTCCAATTCCCTCTCCATTGAGTTGAAATCAAGAATCGAAACCACATCGCGGTCCGTGTCATGCTCGGCATACTTGCCGGTAGAGAACGCTACCGAAGGGATTTCAGCCGAATAGAAAGCCCTGTGATCTGACGGATAGGCCTCCGCTGCAGTAACCTGAGGTAAAACCGGCTGAAGCTGCTCCTGCGCAAGGGCAAGAATCTTGTTCATGTCTTCATTCGAGCCCGTATAGGCCTGGAATGAAGAAGCGTTAAGGCCAAGCATGTCAAGGTTAATCATGGCGTCGATGCAGTCAGCATCGGCAAAAGCCCTGTTAAGGAAATACCAGGCACCGGCGTAAGACTCTTGCGAAGCGCCGAAGCCGATGAAAATCACCGACCTGCGGAAAAGGAAAGCATCGGCGGCGACCATTCTTGAAAGCTCCAGCATTACGGAAAGACCAGAGGCATTGCCGTTGGCTCCGCGATATACCCTTGGAAGCTTCTGGGAATCAACCACAACCGAGTCTGCGCCAAGATTATCCATTCTTGCACCTACGACAATGTACCTTTTGGAAAGGGACTTGTCATATCCCTGAACGAAGCCGTACACATTGCGCGAAGTAAGAGTGTCCTGGCCGGGGCGGGCTACTCCGAAGATTTCACCATCCTTGGAGGTAAGCATCTCCACACCGTACTTCTTCATGGTCTCGTACACATAAGCCGCAGCAGCCTTTTCCCCCTCAGAACCGGCCTTCCTTCCCTGCAGGTCAAAGGCAGTGAACATATCAACATGCGACTTAAGGGCAGTAACCGTTTCACTGTCATACAGTTCAGAATAGCCAGACTGGGCCGATGCTGCCACGGACAGGCCACACCAAAGCGTAATTATAAGCAGTATCCTATCTAACGATTTCATTTTCATTCATTTACAAGAATCCAGACATCCTTGGGGCAGAAAGGCTCTTCCTTTATTTGCTTAAGGGCGGCAAACGCCTTTTCCAGGTGGTCTGTCTGCGACAGGCCCACGGCATTGTATCCGTTCCTGAAACTGATTAGCGTTGCTATATAACCGGCCTCCTTGGCTTTCGTCAGCAGCCTTTCAGCATAAGAACGCTGCGTAAAAGCGCCAATCACAACATAATAGCGATAGTCCAGCCTGGTAGTAAACAGGCCTCCCATAGAAGAAGGATTCAGGATTGTCCCGCCGGACTGCTTAAGCGAATCCAGCACCGCCAGGGAATCAGACAAAGCCTTTTCTATACGCTTTAGCGAGTCAATACGTGCCTGGTGGGCGGCATTCAGCGAATCTATGATGGACTTTTTCAGTTGAATCTCCGAAGAAGTAGGTTTACCGGCGAGCGAACGGAATGCATCGCAACCCGTGAGCGCCATAACACCGGCCAAACAAAGAAGAATGAATATCTTTTTCATATCAACCTATATCTATACAATACCTCAATTTGCAAAGATAAGAACCTGTTTTGAATTTTGCCACAAACAAACTTAAATTATTACATAATTTATCACATAATATTGCTATATTTGACGTGTGATATGAGCAAAGACAGGGCCAGATTAATACTATGTTTCCTATTTTTGGCCGGAGGGCTGCTTCTTAAGCCTTCCGCCATTATTGCGCAGGACAGTATTCAGGACAAATCCTTGTTCCGGAAAATGATGCGCCGCATCCCCCCGGTGATACCAAGCGACACAATCCGCCTGGTTTTCATAGGCGATGTCATGATGCACACCGCCCAACTGAAAAGAGACTTTACCCCCTTCCTTCAGGATTTGAAGCCCCTTCTTTCCGGTGCCGATGTTGCCATAGCCAACATGGAATTTCCACTTGGAGGCGAACCCCACAGCGGATACCCCGCCTTCTCTGCCCCTGATTCGATAGCGACTTACGTAGCAGGCCTTGGGGCCGATGTCTTCCTGACAGCCAACAACCATATTCTTGACAAAGGCACGGCAGGCCTTGAGCGAACGCTCAGGCAATATGGCAAAATCAAAGGCGTAAAATTCACGGGAACAGCCTCGGAAGATTATCCGGACAGCCTTGTCAACCCGTTGATTATCATTTCAAAAGGGGCCAAAATCGCGCTGGTTAATTTCACCTACGGGACTAACGCCGCCCTACCCTGGGAGGGCTCCGGGACAAGGGTCCGCCTTATGAAAAAGGAGGACACGTCTGAACTCTTTGAAAGGGCGCGGAGCGCCGGGGCTGACTTTATAATAGCCCTCCCCCACTGGGGTGATGAGTATTCCCTTAAACACAACAAGGCGCAGAAAGAATATGCAGAGTGGATGGCCGGAGAGGGAGCCGGCGTAATCATCGGCACTCATCCCCACGTAGTGCAGGACACATGCAGCATCACGGCCCCTGACGGCAGGAAAGTTCCGGTGATATACTCCCTTGGCAACGCAGTTTCCAACATGAGCGCACCGAACACCCGCCTTGAACTTGCGGCAACCGTTTCCCTTGTCAGGAATTTCCTTGGACAGGTAAGCCTTCATGACATCCAGCTGGAATGGCTGTGGTGCACCCTTCCGGGAAGGCTGGAAGACAACTACAGGACAGTCCGCGTGCGGGAGATGACTGGGCGGAGTGAGCTTTGGAAAAAAGAATCGGACTATAAAAACATGATATCCACCCTGGAAAGGGTAAAAGAAAAGACAGGTATAGGCAAATAATTGAAAATTAATAACTTATGAAGCACAAAATCACTCTTGACGGTATTGATCCGGTGGCCGTCTTCGGCATCGGGAACAAACTTCTTGAAGAGTTTTGCACCTACTTCCCGGGCCTTAAGGTTGTGGCCCGCGGACATGAGCTGATTCTTGAAGGAAAGACCAGCCAGATTGAGGAATTCAACATCCGTTTTTCAGAGCTCCTGGAACTTCGGAAACGGAAACTGAACCTTACGGTGTACGATATTGAAAGCCTTTTTGACGGAGAGAACACTGCCGAAAAATTCAAGCTTAACGGCGATGCCATCATAGTTCACGGTACAGACGGCAAGCCGATACGGGCCCGTAACAAGACCCAGCAGGAGATGGTGAAAGCCTATTTTGACAGCGACCTTATCTTTGCCGTAGGCCCGGCCGGAACCGGTAAGACCTACATTGCCATAGCCCTGGCCGTAAGGGCCCTGAAAAACAGGGAGATAAAGCGCATCATCCTTACCAGGCCTGCTGTGGAGGCCGGTGAAAGGCTTGGCTTCCTGCCCGGTGACCTCAAGGACAAACTTGACCCTTACCTGCAACCGCTGTACGATGCCCTCGGGGACATGATTCCAAGCAAGAAACTTCAGGAATTCATGAGCGAAGGAACCATCCAGATTGCCCCTCTGGCTTATATGAGAGGCCGTACACTGGACAGGGCCTGCGTCATTCTGGACGAGGCCCAGAACACAAACATCGGCCAGCTTAAAATGTTCCTTACCCGAATGGGCCCGGATGCCAAATTCATCGTTACCGGCGACGCCAGCCAGGTAGACCTCCCGAACAAAGAAGACTCCGGCCTTCTGAAAGGCATCGCCCTGCTTAAAGAAATAAAGGGCATAACAACCATCTTCTTCAGCAATGACGATATTGTCCGGCATCCGCTCGTAGGCAAAATAGTCAAAGCCTTTGACAGGAAGAAAAAACAGGAAGAAGAGTAAAAAATTAGAGCCGGCCTTTGAGAGACCGGCTCTTTAAATAACTATGAGTCAATTAATTACTCACCTCTTGCAATCTTGTCATACTTCTCGTAAGCTGCCTGGTTCTCAGGAGACTCATCGCGGAAGCGGAAGTAAGCGTTCTTGAGGAACTCTGCGATAGAGGGCTTAAGGGACTCGTCTTTTGTGATGCTGAATGCCTTCTCGAACGGCTCGATGCAACCCTTAAGATAAGCCTCGAACTGCTTTGCAAGCTCATTGTACTTGGCATCGTCATACTCATCGTTTGCCTTGTTCTGAGCATCTACTGCAAGGTTGTAATACATGATACCCTTGCCGATGTAGCCAAACTCGTACTCAGGGTTGATTTCTGCACACTTCTCATAAGCCTGATCAGCTTTCTCTACCTCACCAAGCTGGCTGTAGATGTTTCCTTCTACATAATAGAGTGATGCATTGTTGGGCTCGTTCTTCTTGGCCTGGTCAATAAGCTCGAAGAGTTTGTCTGTGCCGTCTCCGCTGCCAATGTAGTAGTTGATAAGGCCGATGAGGATTGCCTGGCTCTGAGGGAATTTCTGGAAACCTTCCTCAAGATAATTCTTTGCTTTCAAAGAATCGCCAAGGTGCATGTTGATATCGGAAAGTCTTGCGAAAACATCACCGTTGTCTGAGTAGTAACCCATCTCATAGCATCTGCCATAGAGAGCGTTAGCCTTCTCATAATCAGGAACTGTGATAGCACAAAGAGCTGCGTTGTAAACAGCGTTGGTGTCGATAACTGCAAGAGGCTGGCTTGCAGCGGCATCAGCAGCCTTTACGAAGAAGTCGCTTGCGAGACCGTAGTCACCCTTGTTGTAGTTTGCAGCAGCTTCGTCGCTGTACTTCTGGGAAATCTTTGTGATAACCTCGCTGATTTCCTTTGCTTTCTTGGGCTCAAGTTCATAAGCCTTCTTGTAAGCATTCAGGGCTTTCTCCAATGCGTTATCTACAACGGGATTGGTAACCTCATAGAATGCAACCCTGCCTTCTTCTCCGCCAAGATAAATGTTCTTGTCTTCGAAAACGAGCTTGAGATAAGGAGTACCGTTGATGGTAACATCTTCCTGAGCAACAGGTTTCTGGCCACCAAGGATAAGATTAAGGTCCTGCTGACTTGCGCCGGCCCAAATGTTTCCGATAGGGGCCTCGTAAGCCTTCATGTAAGCCTCTCCAAGCTTTAGCCAGGTAGCTGCCTTGGCTGCCTTCTTAGGATTCTCTGCGGCAGCTTCAGCGGCGGCGACGGCCTTCTTAAGAGCCTCAGGCTTCTGAGCATTTGCAATCTGTACGGTGGCAATGAGAGCCAGTACTAAAAAGATCTTTTTCATAGTTTTATTAGTTTTCGTTTGTTGTTTCGGTTTGTGTTCCCTCTTCTGCGGGTTTCTCTTCAGGAGCTCCGGCTACTACTGAAACTGCTGCAATAGTATCGCCCTCCTTTATATTGATGAGCTTGACACCCTGGGTGGCACGGCCGGCTTCGCGAATGTCGGAAACTGCCATCCTTATGGTAAGACCGCTGTGGTTGATAATCATCAGGTCATTGTCCGGCAATACATTCTTGATTGCCACGACCTTACCGGTCTTCTCAGTCACATTCATCGTCTTCACACCCTTTCCTCCGCGGGCTGTAATCCTGTACTCATCAACTCCGGTACGCTTGCCGAAGCCGTGCTCACTGACTACAAGGACGGTGCGTTTGTCTACGTCTTCCGCCTTGGGAGAGAACTTGATCATGCCCACTACCTCATCATCACTATCAAGATTAATGCCACGCACTCCGGAGGAGGTTCTGCCGAGAGGTCTTGCATCCTCTTCGTTGAACCTTACGCAGCGGCCGTTGCGGGCTGCGATGAGCAGCTGATCGCTACCGTCAGTAAGTTCTGCGCCGATGAGTTCGTCACCTTCGCGGATGATGATGCCGCGCACTCCGTCTCCGTTACGGCGATAGTTACGGTATTTCTCAAGAAGAGTCTTCTTGACGACGCCCTGCTTGGTTGCAAGAACGATGTAATGGCTTGCCAGGAATTCTTCATCCTTCATCGTAGGGATGTTCAGGTAAGCCTGAACCTTGTTGTCCGCAGAAAGGTTAAGGATATTCTGGATAGCCCTTCCCTTGGAAGTACGGGAGCCCTCAGGGATTTCGTAAACCTTGAGTCCGTAGAAGAGACCCTGCTCCGTGAAGAGCAGCAAAGTGCTGTGCATATTGGCCACGTAAACGTGCTCAATGAAGTCCTCGTCCTTGGTGGCGCTGCCCTTAATGCCTACGCCGCCACGGTTCTGTGTACGGAACTCTGTAAGAGGAGTACGCTTGATATAGCCGAAGTGGGAAATTGTGATGACCACGTCCTCATCGGCATAAAAGTCCTCGGGATTGAATTCGTCCGCGCTGAGGGTAATCTCGGTACGGCGCTTGTCACCGTATTTCTCCTTAAGCTCGCGGGTCTCATTCTTGATAATCTCCATCTGGAGGGACTCGTTTGAAAGAACCTCGTTGCAGTAGGCGATGAATTTCTCAAGTTCATCGTATTCTGCCTGTAATTTCTCTCGCTCCAAACCTGTGAGCTGACGCAGACGCATTTCTACGATTGCGCTGGCCTGGGCATCAGAGAAATCGAAGGTTTTGATAAGTTCTGCCTTTGCCTCATCGACAGAAGAAGAAGCCCTTATTATGCGGATGATTTCATCAATTACGTCGATGGCCTTGAGAAGACCTTCCAGGATATGGGCACGCTTCTGAGCCTTGTCAAGGTCAAATTTTGTACGGCGCAGGATAACCTCATGACGGAAGTCCACGAAAGTTTTTAGCATGTCCTTGAGGGTCATGGTCATAGGGCGGCCTTTCACAAGGGCGACATTATTGATTGCGAAACTTGACTGAAGGGCTGTGTATTTGAAGAGGGTGTTGAGCACAACATTTGAGTTGGAGCCCTGCTTAACCCTGATTACAACGCGGATACCCTCGCGGGAAGACTCATCGTTGATGTAGGTTATGCCCTCAAGACGCTTCTCCTCAACCATCTGGCCGATTTTCTCTATCATGTCCTTTTTGTTGACCATGTAGGGAATTTCAGTTACAACGATGGTTTCACGGCCGTTGTCAGCAACTTCTATTTCTGTTTTTGCCCTTACGACTACGCGTCCGCGGCCTGTCTCATAAGCTTCGCGAATGCCCTGGGTGCCCTGGATGATGCCTCCCGTAGGGAAATCAGGTCCCTTAAGGAACTGCATCAGGCCCTCGGTATCAATCTCAGGATTATCAATGTAAGCGCAGATGGCGTCGCAAATTTCTCCCAGGTTATGGGGAGCCATATTCGTAGCCATACCTACGGCGATACCTGACGAACCATTGAGAAGCAGAAGAGGAGCCTTTGTAGGAAGTACTACAGGCTCTTCAATCGTATCATCGAAGTTCAGCTGGAAGTCAACAGTATCCTTGTCAATGTCTGCAAGAACCTCTTCCGTAAGTTTTTCAAGTTTAGCCTCAGTGTATCGCATTGCAGCAACGGGGTCACCGTCCATTGAACCGAAGTTACCCTGTCCAAAGACAAGGGGATAACGCTGGTTCCATGACTGGGCGAGCCTTGCCATGGCATCGTAAACACTGGAGTCTCCGTGAGGGTGGAATTTACCAAGCACCTCACCAACGATTCTGGCGGATTTCTTTGTCTGGCCGGAATACCTCAGGCCAAGTCCGTCCATTCCGAACAGCACACGCCTCTGAACCGGTTTCAGACCGTCACGGGCATCAGGAAGCGCTCTTGAAACAATCACAGACATTGAATAGTCAATGTATGCGCTACGCATTTCCTGATCAATGTTGACCTGCTCAATAATACCGGTTTTGTTCTCTTCTATATCCATTTTCCGTTATAAAAATATATGCTTGTTTTTTATATGTTTCTAAAACATGCAAAGTTAATAATTTATCGGGAAATAACAAGATTTTAAACGAAACTAAAAGCAATGATTTTTTTTGAAAATTTTTTGAAAATATTTTTAGATGTGCAGTACTTTGGCACATTGAGGGGGTATCTTTGCAAAAAATTTAGAAACCAATTAAACAAAAAATCATGAATACAGAAATTAACATTAGCGCAACCCTCGGCAGCATTCTTGGTAACGGAGCAAACATCGACACCCTTATGGACATGATTAAAGACCTGGGACTTGAAATCACAGGTATAAGTATGGAATAATTGATTGTCAAGTATTTAAGCCCAGCTTACAACCGTGCTTTCCCTGTCATGGGAGATACCGACCCTGATGACGGAAGCGCCTTCGCGCCCGGAGCCGCGCTTCTTCCCGGTCATCCTGTCGGATATGATAAACTCGGAGACGGGATCTTCGATATACCTTGACACAGCCCTGCGCAGCGGCCTTGCGCCGTAAGCGGGATCAAAGCCAGCATCGGCCACCAGTTTCTTGGCGGCAGGGGTAATGCGGAGCTCGTATCCGGCATCCTTCACCCTGGCCTTCAGGTCTTTGATTTCTATGTCAATGATATTCTCTATGTCCTCCTTCCCAAGATTGCGGAAGTAAATCTTCTCATCCAGACGCCCAACGAACTCAGGAGGGAAGGCCTTGGCAATGGCCTTTTCCAGCACCGCAGCCCGGTTCTTCTCTATGTCACGTCCTGAGGTAGCGAAACCTATCCCGCTGCCGTAGGCCTCCAAATCACGGTTTCCGACATTGGAGGTCATGATAAGGATAGTGTTTTTGAAGCTGACAGTACGTCCCTCGCTGTCCGTAAGCCGGCCGTCATCCAGAACCTGCAGGAGCAGATTGAAAATATCCGGATGAGCCTTCTCCATTTCATCCAGAAGAACTACGCAATACGGCTTGCGGCGAACCCTTTCGCTAAGCTGCCCGCCTTCTTCGTAGCCAACGTATCCCGGAGGCGCTCCAATAAGGCGTGAAACAGAGATTTTCTCCATATATTCGCTCATGTCCAGGCGAACGATATTGTCCTCTGAATCAAACAGAAGCTCAGCCAAGCATTTCGCAAGCTTGGTTTTTCCGACACCCGTCGGGCCGAAGAAAAGGAAGCAGCCGATAGGCCTGTTTGGGTCTTTAAGGCCTGCCCTGTTCCTTCGGATAGCCCCCACTACGCTTGCAATGGCAGCATCCTGCCCCACAATCCTTGAGCGCAGCCTTTCTTCCATCTTCATCAGACGGCCGGCCTCGCTCTCCGCCACCTTGCTTACGGGAATTCCCGTCATCTTGGACACCACCGCAGCGATGTCTTCATCTGTGACAGTCTTGCCCCGAGAGCCGTCGGAAGCCGTCAGGCGCACCATCGAACCAGCCTCGTCAAGGGCATCAATCGCCTTGTCAGGAAGGGCACGTCCGCTTACATACCTGTCCGTGAGGCGGGCGCAGGCGGAAATGGCCTCATCGGTATAAACAACACCGTGGAACTGTTCGTAATTGCCCTTTATCTTTTTGAGAATAGCTATTGTCTGCGGGACGTCGGTTGAAGAAACGGTTATTTTCTGGAACCTTCTGTCAAGGGCTCCGTCCTTCTCCACTATTTTTGTAAACTCGTCAACGGTTGTTGCGCCGATGCACTGGATTTCCCCTCTCGCGAGGGCCGGTTTAAGCATATTGGCGGCATCCAGGCTGCCCTGCGCTCCTCCGGCACCGACGATTGTATGAAATTCGTCAATGAAAAGGATAAGGTCAGGGTCCGATTTTGCCGTTTCGATTATGTTTTTTATGCGTTTTTCAAAGTCTCCGCGGAACTTGGTGCCGGCGACTACGGCCCCGATATCCAGGGAAATAATACGCTTCTTGGCCAGTGAAGGCGATATTTCACCCGAGGCTATTTTTATGGCGATGCCTTCTACAATCGCACTTTTGCCAACTCCAGGGTCGCCTATAAGCATAGGGTTGTTCTTTTTGCGTCGGCCAAGGATTTCTATGACTCTTGAGATTTCCTGTTCACGGCCTATGACAGGGTCCAGCTTGCCCTCGCGGGCTGCCTTGGTAAGGTCGAAGCTGAAGCCTTCCATGGCATCCTCCCCTTTCGGACGGCTTTCTTCATCGTCTTCTTCCGACGGAGCATTGTTCTGCTGCCCGGAAGCCTGCCCGTTATCCTGCGGCTGGGAAGGCTTTTCCTGCTTTTGCATGCCCGGAATCAGTCCCCTGTCGCCCATCCAGCCGATGATGCGTGTATAATCTACGCCCACGCTTCTCAGGAATGACTGCCCGTAGCTTCCCGAGGTGCGGCACAGGGCAAGCAGCAGATGAATCGCCCCGGCCTCTGGGCTGCGGAGCCTGCCAGCCTCCAAAATGGTGAGGCTGAGCACATTCTGCGCGGCCCTGGAGAAGGTTATATTCTCCAGTTCCGAATACGGAATGTGTTCATTGGTGAATATGCGGCTGTCGATGAAAGATTTAAGCTGCTGCACATCCACATCAACTCCTTTCAGGGCTGTCGATGCCTCGTTGTTGCTGTGTCTTATTATGCCAAGAAGCAAATGGTCCGGGCCAATGCCGTAGCTGCCGGTACGCATGGCTTCCTCACGGGCGTATGCTATAATGCCGTTTAATTCTTCGGAAATCTTTAAATCCATTAACTGCTACTCTGTTAATCTGTCAAGTGAGAGTTTTACCAGACCGCGCACAAGGGCTTTATAGTCAGGATTGCTGCTGCCTATATGCCTGTTGGCGATTGCGCAGCATACTGTTGCGGCATCATGGCCAAGGTGGGCGCAGATTCCTGCCAGTGCAGAGCCTTCCATCTCAAAGTTGGTAATGCGGTATTCCCCATACTTGAAGGACTCGAATTTGGATACCATGTCCGGCATAGCCAGAGGGAGGCGAAGAACCCTACCCTGAGGGCCGTAGAAGCCGCCTGCAGAGATGGTAACACCCTTTACCGTAACATCCTTGAACTTGTCGATAAGTTTCTGGCTTGCACGTACGAAATAAGGGGAAGCAAGATATTTGTTCCAGCCAACGTGCTTTTTGAAAGCCTCTTCCATATCCATCTGGGAGATTTTCTCACGATCTGCATACCAGTTGAGAAGGCCGTCGCAGCCCACTGAAATATGTGAGAAGATATATGAGCCGATGGGAATATCGGGCTGAATGGCGCCGCAGGTACCGATTCTGAGGACGGTAAGGGTCCTGTGCTCCGGTTTAACCTCACGGGTCTTGAAATCAATGTTTGCAAGAGCGTCAAGTTCATTCATTACGATATCGATATTGTCTGTTCCGATACCTGTTGAAAGGACTGTGATGCGTTTGCCGTTGTATTTTCCTGTAACTGATACGAATTCACGTGATGCGTGGCGGAATTCGATATCTGACAAGAACTCAGATACCATGTCTACCCTGCCAGGGTCTCCCACAAGGATTACGGTGTCTGCAAGTTCCTCCGGACGGATGTGAATGTGGAATGCGGAGCCGTCCGCGTTGATGATAAGTTCAGATTCTGCTATTCTCATGGTTATTGCTATTAAGTTCAACAAAGAACAAATATAGGATTTTATTTCGATTATTCCTATTTTTGCACCCAAGTTTGTTAAACGACAATTATTATGTGGCAAAGAGTTCAGACCTTATACCTTGCAATTTCTACTATCCTTATAGCAGTAATGCTGTTTTCCAATGAAGCGGTTCTTTTGGGTGCCGACGGCGAAGTCGCCGACGCTATACGATTCTCCCAGAAAATCGTATACCTAATCATGCTCATTATCATACTCCTTCTGAATATCCTGGCACTCACCACTTTCCGCTTCAGGGTTTTCCAGATGAGGACAGCCGTACTTGCCGCCATAGTTACCTTGGCGCTCCAGGCATGGATTGTAGTTGACTACTTCAATTATTCCAGCGAGCTTGTATTCCGCCTGCCATGCGTCTTTCCCGCCGCCTGCATCATCCTGAATGTGCTTGCCGCCCGCGGAATCCTGGCAGACCAGCTCCTTGTAGAAAGCTCCTCCTCCCTTCGCAAATCCCGCCGCGAAAGACGCAAAGGCCGCAATTAACGCCGCACTATTCGCGTAAAAGAAGATTGAGAAGAAGAGAAACACTATTTTCCGGTAGCCCTCCAAAAGCACTTGAACCATACGACAAGGACAGATTATGCTCCTTGTCAAACATTAGAAAATATGTCATGAATGGGCTATATTCCTCATTATACCCTTTAAATGATAAATCTGGGCTAAATGAAAACAATTCCTGACAGCCAACGTTTTCTTTGTTATAATAATACTTCCGAACCGCATAGAATTGTCTGAATTATTACTTTTAGCATCAGAACAGCAAAAAATTCATTATGAAGAATTGTTAAAGGGAGCACTGAATGGCAATTCGGATTCCATAAGAAAAATAGCTCTTTTAGATTTCAAAGATGCAGTTGGCTATGATCACGGAGCTGTAATTGTGGATATAATTAACATTATTGGTGAGGATTCATTTATTAAGTCAATAGACTCAATTGATGAAAAAAAAATGCGTTTTGGGGTATATCGAGGCTGGTTTACAGTATCGTAGTAAACCAGATTCAATGATTTGTGATGTGAAAGATAGATTTCCGAAAGTATATCTTCTTTTACGCGAATAGAGTTCCATTAGTAGAGTAAATAGTAAGCAGTTCCTTTTTTATTGCAAGACGGTCATGACGGCGGATGGCTTCATGCCGGGCTGCGGCGGAGATGCTTAGAATTCGCTCAGCATTAAAGCTGGAAGGCAGGAATTGGGACATAATGGAGGTCAGGGCAGAAGCATCGCCTGCGGGGAAAAGAAGTCCGGTCTTGCAATCATCGATTAGGGAGGGTACTCCGCCGACAGCGGCAGCTATTACAGGAACTCCAAGCATCTGCGCCTCGCAAACGCTGTTGGGGCTGTTGTCTATATATGAAGGATGGACATAGGCAGAGCAATGCTGTAACTCTTTTGCCAATGTTTCTGCATTTGCCACCCCGCAAAGTGTCACACCAGATTGGGAGCAAGCAATACCGGTTACTTTCTCAAAAAACGCCGGATTTACATTACCGAAAACGCGCCATTCAAAATCCAGCCCACTGTCTTTCAGCTGTTTGCCAGCGCGAAGCACAACATCCATCCCCTTGTATGGCGGTTCAGAAATAGTTGTTACGAAAACGGGCTTTTCACCTGACGGACGCCAGGCTTTCGCCTCGTAGAAGACAGGGCGCAGCACTTCCCCGCCCCATTGTATTTTAGCATCCGGATTAACTTTCTGTATCTCCGCCTTGTCCCAATCGGTACGGCACAGGTAATGGCTCACCGTGCGCAGAATATGAGCCTCCCGGCGTACTCCGTGACGCCATCGGCTACGGATATAAAGGCGGTGTAGGACACCGCCGAATCCGCCTCCGGAGGAAAACACGTAACGCATCCAGGAGCAAAAAGGCAGGTAGACTTCGTAATAAGGTTTGACTATCCCCTGGACATGAAGTATTACAGGGACGTTCGTGTGCTGCGCTACAAGGCCGAAGGAATGCTCGCTGCCAAATACCTGAATAACATCCGGCTTAAATTCGTTTACAATTTCCAAATACTTGGAGACCAAATATTTATCCGCTTTTTCAAAACCCGTGAAAAGTTTTTTTATCCTGCCATTGCGGTTGTCTGAAGGGTCAAATACCGGGAAGTATTTCACGCCATCAACCACCCGCGGTTCATCAGCCCGGGAAGAAGTTAAAAAGACAATTCCAAGTTCCACCTCGTCTCGCATAAGAGCCTCAAGGGAAGATATCCAGCCTCCGCCGTTATATCCCTTTCCGGAACCCCCGCTATAGTAATTGGACGGAGTATTTGAAAACCACAGGACCCTCATTGAACTTTTTTTATAAACTTGGCAGGGTTGCCAGCCCAGATTTCATCCGAAGGAATATCGCAAGAAACGACGCTGCCTGCGCCCACAATGGCACGGGCGCCAATCGTCACCCCCTTTAGCACGATAACCCGGGTGCCAAGAAGGACATCGTCCCCTACCGTCACGGGAGCAGCCTGAATATGGGCGGCATCGGCAGAATAGGAACGACGATGCAGATAATGGATGCTGTGGGCATCATGATCCAGGATTATGCAATCTGCGCCGATGTTTACATTATTGCCGATGGTGATGTTTTTCCTGGCCCAGATGCAGCTGGAACTGATTCCGCAGCTGTTTCCGATGTTTACCTCCGCCCCGCTGGCAGCGCTGATTGAAGACTCCATGTTCCGGCCGATTCTGTTAATGAAACGCCCTCCGGTAATATGGCAACTGTTCCCTATGGACACCACTGCACCATCCTCTACAGACAGGCGAATGCGGCCTTCAAGGCGGCATCCTTTACCATATTTAGCCCCATTCACCTTGAAATTCAGCTTGTTACGAAGCCGTGTAAAAGCAGTGCCTGTTTTTCTTGGCAGGCGGGCCAGTGACTTTAGGAAACTCATTTCTGTAATTCTTTAATATCGGCCATGGTAAGGCGGCGGTCAAGGTCCATAAAATAGTGATGATGCCCGGAAACCCTCTTATCCTCCGGAGGAGGAGTCATATAGTCTCCGTAAATCTGAGTCAACAAGGTATCGTTTCCGGAAGGGAGCGGAACCTTCATCCCTTCAAAATTGGCCATTAAGGGCTCACCCTCGAACAGGCTCTTGTCATATACTACTTTTGAGTCACCGTAAATGTTGTCGTAGAGTATGTAATTATCTCCTCCAAGGCAAGTAACATCCTCATCGACCTTCATCAGAAAGTCCTTATTACGACGACGCATCGGCCTGTAATACAGTAAATCCTGGACAGCGGCCAATTTATCGTGAATTGTTCCGTGCCACCATTGACCGAAGGTTGTCCGGCGGATACCCCGCTTATATGCCACAAGAGTCTTTGCGTAAATCTTCCGCATCGGCGTCGCTATACCGGCAGAGACCTGGTCCAGAGGGAAAATATCAATGAAAACCCCTATAAGGCAAGGGTATTTGCGCTGCTCCCAGATGGTTGAAGAAGCGTCGCAGAATTTGGCATAAGTGTAAGGCAGGGGTTGCGAGGAGCGGCTCAGGTGCAGGATTTCGTACCCCTCCGGATTCTGAAGGGTGAGCATTCGCTGAAAGTCCTCCCTGGGCATGTAAACGTCGATGTCATCGTCCCAAGGGATGATGCCGCCATGACGTACCGCCCCGATGGCACTGCCAAAAGCCATATACCACCGGAGGCCTTCACGATCGCACAGCTCCGCGAAGGCCTTCAATGTGGCAATAAGTATTGACTTATACTGGCTTTTCATAGAGATTTCTCCACTACGTCCTTCGGACTACGGTCGAAATGACAAAATTGGCATGTCAGGCGAAACAACTTCTGTCATGTCAGGCGAAACAACTTCTGTCATGTCGAGCGAAGTCGAGACATCTACTTCCGATTATAAGCCTTGAGGGCCTCTTCGAGACACTTCAACGCCTTTGCAAGATCCTCAATGCAAAGAACATAAGCCATACGAACCTGCTTACGGCCAATCTCATGATCTCCGTAGAAGCCGGCAGCAGGAGCCATCATAACAGTAGCACCCTCATAGCTGAAATCAGTAAGGCACCACTTGCAGAAAGCCTCTGCGTCGTCAACAGGAAGACTAACAACAGTGTAGAAAGCACCCTCCGGCATAGGGCTGTAAACACCCTCAATCTTGTTAAGACCGGCAATGAAGAAGTCACGGCGAGCCTTGTACTCATCGAAGCACTCTTTTGCATAGCCTTCCGTTCCCTCAATTGAAGCCTCAGCCACCAGCTGACCTACAAGAGGAGGGCAAAGACGGCTCTGGGCAAACTTCATAACGGTAGAACGGACCTCTGCATTATGGGTAACAAGCATACCAACGCGAACGCCGCACTCTGAATAACGCTTTGAAACAGAATCAATTACAATAACATTATCCTCAATTCCCTCAAGAGTAAGGGCACTGCGGTAAGGCTTTCCGTTATAAACAAACTCACGGTAAACCTCGTCAGCAAGAAGGAAAAGGTCATGCTTCTTCACGATATCGCGAAGGCAAAGGAGCTCATCCTCACTGTAAAGATATCCGGTAGGGTTGTTAGGATTGCAGATAAGGATAGCTTTGGTCTTTGGAGTAATCGCCTTTTCAAAATCTTCAACTGAAGGAAGGGCGAAGCCGTCCTCAATACGGGAAGTAACAGTCTTTACGGTAAGGCCGGCGGTAACGGCAAAGCCAAGATAGTTGGCATAACCGGGCTCAACCATAATGAGTTCATCACCGGGGTTAAGGCAGGACAGGAAGGCAAAAAGAAGAGCCTCGGAGCCGCCGCAAGTAATCATTATCTCATCCGGAGTAAGATTGATTCCGAATTTTGCATAGTATCCGGTAAGTTTTTCCCTCAAAGAAAGCAGACCCTGGGAGTGGGTGTACTCAAGAGTCTTTCTGTCAATGTGCTTAAGGGCGTCCAGAGCCTTCTGCGGGGTAGGCAGGTCAGGCTGGCCAATGTTAAGATGGAAGACCTTGGTTCCGCGTTTCTTGGCTGCGTCTGCAAAAGGAACAAGTTTACGGATAGGAGAAGCGGGCATTTCAGAGCCTCTTTGTGAAATCTGTGGCATTTTGTTTTAAGATTTATTATAGTTTGTATTATTTTGCCTTTGTACACTTATTAACAAGGTAAGCGATTGATACATAAGGAATTCCAGAATGGGTTGCAAGACCAATCTCGCAGGTGCGGCTGTTGGAATAGCCTACCGGCACGCCGGCAACCTCATCCTTCAGCTTACGAAGGGCGTATTTATTCAGTTCCGGAGTATTCATACCCTTGTCCCCTGCGAATCCGCAGCAACCTACGCCTTCGGGAACGATTACATCTTCTGCGCAAAGCTTAGCCAGTTCAATCAATTTGTCCTTAAGGCCCATTTCGCGGGTGGAACAAGTAGTATGAACGGCAACCTTCGGTTCTTTGCGGACAACTTCCAGATGTGGCATCAGGAAGTCATAAATAAACTCTGCAGGCTCGTAAAGCTGCATTTTCTTAATCTTTTTACGCATCCTGTGAAGGCAGGGGCTCTGGTCGCAGAGCACAGGATACTTACCTTGCTGCGACGCCTCCCAAAGAGCTTCTTCCAGCTCAGCCGTCTTCCTGTCTGCGATTTCCGGCATACCCTTACTCTCCCATATGGTTCCGCAGCAAAGCGAATCCATATTCTCCGGGAAAATGACTTCGTAACCGGCTTTGCGAAGCAGGGCAGTCATTTCCTCTGCCAGAGGCGTTTTTACCGGACTCTTTTTTGCCGATATCCCCATCATCTGGTTAAGGCAACTTGGGAAGTAGACTACTTTCATGGCAGCATCGCCCACCCCCTTCTTAAGGGATTTGGGGACCTTGTAAGCCTTTGGAGTAGAAGGAGTCCACAGGGGCAGTTTGATGCCATTGTGCAAACCTTTGCAAACAGCGCCCATAGCGGTGCCGCCAATGATGTTGCTGGTAAAGGAAGCCGTCCGCAGGGCACCGCGGACACCTTTTTTAAGGCCTGCAAGATGATCGGCAGCAAATTCTCCGGCCTTATACCCCAGACTTCCGACAGGGTATTTTTCACGCCTCAGCTGGTGAGTAAGGTCTGCCACATTAATGCCCATCGGGCAGGACATTGAACAAAGTCCGTCCCCTGCGCAAGTTTTTTCTCCAAGATATCCGTACTGCTTTTTGAGAGCCTTCAGACGCTTGGGATTTGAACCATCGGCCTCAAGACGGGCAATCTCCCTCTGGGCCACAATCCTTGTTCGCGAACTAAGGGTAAATCCGCAAGAGAGGCAGTTCACCTCGCAGAATCCGCATTCTATACACTTGTTCAGGCGTTTGTAAGCCTCAGCAAGTTCCGGTTCGTCCGCTCCTGTCTTTGGCTTCAGCACAGGCAGGGCCTTGAAATTCTTTATAAAACACTTAGGGTCATCGTTAAAAATGACTCCCGGATTCAAAATTCCCTTGGGGTCAAAGAGAGCCTTCACCCTCTTCATTATCCCAAAGGCTTTCTCTCCCCATTCATATTCCACGAACGGGGCCATATTGCGTCCGGTGCCATGCTCCGCCTTCAGGGAACCATCATATTTACCGACCACCATTTCAGCTACATCGCGAATCATGGCCTCATAGCGAGCCACCTCTGCATCAGAGTCAAATGCTTGATTTATAATGAAATGGAAGTTTCCTTCCAAGGCATGGCCATAGATGCATGAATCATCGTAACCATGTTTATCCAGCAGGGCGGAAAGGTCTGCGGTCGCCTGTGGCAGGTCCTCAATATGAAAAGCGACGTCCTCTATAAGACAGGTCGTTCCCTGTTTGCGAAGGCCTCCCACCGTCGGGAAGATTCCGGCCCTGATAGCCCAGTACGGTGCATACTCTTTAGGGTCCGATGTAAACCTAACTTCGCAGCCAAACGGCTTCAAGGCGGCCTGTACGGCCGATATTTTATTATCAAGCTCTTTTGCCGATGCTGCCCTGACTTCCGTCAGGACGGCCGTAAGGTCCTGTTTCGAAGGGCTTAGATGAGGGTCGTTTACAGATGTCAGCGACCTTATGTCCAAAAGTTCCGCGGCGCTTACATCCAGCTTTTTCATTGCCACCACGGCTCTTGCGGCGTCGCTGATTGTATCGAAATAAATCATGGCGCTCGCCTTGAACGGGGCTATTGGGAGGGTGTTCATGGTAACTTCGCTCAGGAAGGCCAGGGTTCCCTCGGAGCCTACAAGCAGATGGGCGATGATGTCAAAGGGGTCTGTAAAGCGTACGAACGGCAACAGGTTCAGGCCGGTTACGTTCTTTATGGAGTACTTGTATTTTATTCTTTCAGAGAGCTTCCTGTCGCTCTGAATCTCATCCCTGATGCCCTCTATGCCTTCCAGGAAAGCCTTGTGGGAGAGCCTGAATTCATTTCTGCTTTCTGCGGATGCAGTGTCAAGAATGGTGCCATCGGCAAAAACTATTCTGGCCGATACCATCTCTTTGTCGCTGTTGGCATGGGTGCCGCAGCTCATGCCGGAGGCGTTGTTCATTACGATTCCGCCGACCATGCAGCTGCCGATGGAGGCAGGGTCCGGGCCGAAGCAGCGGCCATATTTTGATAGGATGGCGTTTACCCTTGCGCCTACGATTCCTGGCTGTAGGGTAATTGTATTGTCTTGGGGATGAAACTGATATTTTTCCCAGTTTTTCCCGGCCACAAGGAGCACGGAGTCGCTCACGGCCTGTCCGGAAAGGCTTGTTCCGGCTGCCCTGAAGGTTACGGCTACGCCTTCTTCATTGGCGGCCGCAAGTATCTGGGACACTTCTTCTTCTGTCTTGGAGCGGACGACAACCTGCGGAATCATCCTGTAAAAACCGGCATCTGTACCCCACGCGAGGGTCCTGAGAGGGTCTGTATACCTTCTCCCAGCCGGAATTATCTCTTTAAGTCTCTTTCTGAAAAGTGACATACTCTTTCTTGCGCAAAAATCCAATCTACAAATTTAGAAAATCCGCGCCATAATCCAAAGGATTATTTTACAGAATCTTTGCGTCCACCGCTACAGAGTCGGTGTGGTTTGGAAACTTACGCTCCAAACCCCACAGCTCTGTAGCGGGAGGAGATTTCTTCGCTATGTCGAAATAATAAAGAGTGTACTTAGAATAACAGGAGGAGGGGGAACTACGTATAAAGCGACTATTGATTATCAACAAGTTACATGATTCAACTTGGCAAAAACGGCCAAATTGATATGCGTAAGTGCCTGATAATCAATAAAGGTATAAGCGTAGGGTTTTACGAAAGGATTATGGAGTAGATTTGGCGGGCGTCCTGCTGGGATATGGGGATGGGGTTATTGGCGAGGCGGATGGGGTTGACGGAGGAGGCCAGGGTGTCCAGAAGGGTGGGAGATTTCTCCGCTTCGGTCGAAATGACAGAAGCACCACTGGAAAGAGCAGTGGTATTGGAAGAGATGGCAAGGCGTGGCTTGCTGAGGTCCAGTTGGGACATCATGGAGCGGAACATGGCGATTGCGTCCTGAGGGGTTTCGGCTCCCATGGCGTGGGCGATGTCAGTGAACACCGCGTGGATGGAGAGTCGTCCACTCGTTTCACTCGGTCGGAATGACAGAGCAGGATCGTTCGGGAGGGAAGACGGGGAATCTAGCATAAAGTCCCAGATTTCCGGGAGGCAGAGGGCTACGGCATGGCCATGAGGGAGTCCAAAAAGGGATGTCAGCTTATAACTGAAGGCATGCGGCGCTGTAGTCTGCGTTATATTGATTGCCCTTCCGGCATAATTCGCCGCCAGCATTACAGCTTTTGCAGCGGTGGAAACAGTGTCTCCACCGCAACTAAAGATATACTCCTGCCAATTAGCCATAATCAGTTCTATGGCCTTGCGGGAGTACACGCGCGACTCATCCGTCGCATTCACACTCCACCAAGACTCAATCCCCTGGCAAAGCGCATCCATCATAGTGCACTTCTTCTGGTAAACAGGCAGCGACTCCAGAACCGACGGTTCCAGAATTGCATAGTCCGGAACAATGCTGGAATGAGTTATAGACTGCTTTGCACCCTCATAATAGATAACGGCATAACGCGTTGATTCACTGCCAGTTCCAGCCGTAGTAGGAATAGCTATCAGCTTAATTCCGGAATCAGCATACTGCTGCTTGAAATAAAGCGCATCCGGGCTCAGCCGACAGAATAATTTGATACACTTTGCAACATCGATGCTGCTTCCACCACCTACGGCCAGGATAGTATCGCAACCGGAAGAATTGAAAACCTCAACCCCCTTGCACACAGACTCATAGAGCGGATTCGAAGCGAAATCATTAAACTTCAGAAGAGGGCTGCCGATGCCCTTTATTGCAGACTCTATTTCCGGGCCGATGTTAATATATGGCCAGGATGAGTCGCAGACCAGAAGCACTTTGCGGCTTCCTTCCAATGCTTTTTCAAGTGACGATATTCCCGTAAGTACCTGCTGCATAGCCTTTTACTTCTTCAAGAAAGACATTAGTGCATCCCTGTTCTGAATGGGAGTGGTCGTCGGTCGGCCCAGGTCAGGACGGTTGCCCTTGCGGACTTTGACTTCTATAAAGACTGGGCCATCCAAATGGCTAAAAACATTTACTAACTCATCTTTTGTAGAAACCGAGTAAACTTGTTTGTACCCGCAGGCACGGGCAACGCCGGCAAGGTCTATCTGAAAGCCCACCGTAGGCTGTCCGCCGACGGAATCATGAGCCCCGTTATTGAATACCACATGAATAAAATTGACTCCGGCTTTTGATGCAGTAATCGCGAGGGAACCCATATGCATGATAACGGCCCCATCGCCGTCAAAGCACCATACGCGCCTCTGTGGCTGTTCCAAAGAGATACCAAGGGCTATCTGGCTGGCATGCCCCATTGAGCCGACAGTAAGGAAATCCCGCCCATGGCCCTCACCGGAAGACTCACGGTACTCAAAAAGTTCCCGGCTTATCATTCCAGTCGATGATACTATCACATCCGAAGGTCCTGTTGCACCCGCAACTATCTGAATAGCTTCTTCCCGTGTAAGAAGAGATTGCCGATCGCTGTCGGCAATGACGGAGGGTCTGCCCGAAAGGGCAAATGTATCTTTACGGACAACAAGAGCATAAGTTTGGCCGGAGGACAGAACATGGAAAGCGGTATCAATCTGGGCCGAAGCCTCGGCAGCATCGGCACTTAAAATAGAATACGGAATTCCCATCGCCTCAAGAAGCGGCAGCGTCACCTTACCCTGCTTGACATGCTGCGGCTCGTCATGAATGCCGGGGCAGCCACGCCAGCCAATCAGAAGCAGGACAGGAATATTGTAGACATCGGCATCAGTAAGCGAAGCCAAGGGATTAATGGCATTTCCCTCCCCCGAATTCTGCATATAGACGCAACCGGGACGGCCCGTTGCCAGGAAATGCCCGGCGGCAAGAGCCACAGCCGCCCCCTCATTCGCAGTGATAATATGTTTTTCAGGCGCGCAAGTATCTGAAAGCCAAGCACAAAGACTTTTCAACAAGCTATCCGGAACGCCGGCGTAAAAATCAGTCCCATGTTTAAGAAGAGACTCTGTGAAGAAGCGAGGCTCAAGCATCCGGAATCAGATTGATAATATCCTTAATAGACATGCAGAACTCATCCGCCTCAAGGGCACGATGATGGGAAAGAATAGACTCGGCGGTTTTCATCATGGCAGGGAAAGAACTGCGCATCAGCTGGTTGGCATAAATAACCACATTCACCCCGCGACGCTTAAGTTCATCCTCTGTTACGCTGTTGTAAGAAGTGGGAACAACAACAATAGGAGTCAGTGAATCATCGGCACGGAAACGCTCCACAAATTCAAATACCTCCGCAGGCTCCTTTTTTCTGCTGTGAATCATGATGGCATCGGCACCGGCACCGACATAGGCAAAAGCGCGGGCCAGGGCATCCTCCATCCCCTTCTCAAGAATAAGGCTCTCAATACGGGCGCAAATCATAAAGTCACGCGTCTTCTGAGCCTTCTTACCGGCAGCAATCTTAGCGCAGAAATTCTCTGTACTGTCCTGGCTCTGAACTACTTCCGTACCAAACAGGGAGTTTTTCTTAAGCCCGGTCTTATCCTCAATAATAACCATGGAAACACCCATTCGCTCCAGGCTGCGGACAGTATAGACAAAATGCTCTGCCAAACCTCCGGTATCCCCGTCAAAAATAACAGGCTTGGTAGTGACTTCCATGATGTCATCAACGGTGCGGAAGCGGCTTGTCATGTCAACCAGCTCAATGTCCGGCTTTCCCTTGGCTGTAGAATCGCACAGGCTGGAAAGCCACATGGCATCAAACTGATAAGTCTTGCCATCCTGAAGTACCGTAGCCTTCTCTGCAATAAGGCCCGTAATGCCGCTGTGAGCCTCAATCGCCGTGACAAGACCCTTCATCTCAATGAGCTTGCGAAGGCGGCCCCGCCTAAGGTCAGGCATAGCCAGTTTTGCACGGGAAAGCTTTTCTATATCTTCATACTTGGGGTCGTTGGAATAAGGAAACTCCACCAACCGGCCACCGTAGCTTGCAAGTACATCCAAGACCTCCTGGCGCACAGGCTTCTGGAAGCCCTCCCTCCAGTCATCGCCATGGACAACATAGTCAGGCTTTATGGACAAAAGATTTTCCTTATAGCTTAAAGTCTTCTGTTCCACCACTTTATACACACCGGCCAAAGTCTCCATCAAAGACTTCCTCTCAGGGAAAGGAATCATCGGGAAATGCCGGTAAGAAGCAATGGCTTCATCTGACAGCACACCAATGACAAGGCGGCCGAGCCTCTGTGCCTTCCGGATGATGGCCACATGGCCGCTATGGATGAAATCGGTAGAAAAGCACATGTAGACGATACGGTTCTCCACCTCTTTCAAACAGGCATACACAGTTTCAAGGTCCTGCGGATTGTCGATTTCCGCACACAGGCGATCCTCTACGTCAAGAGGCTTGATACGGCAGGCCGCAGAAACCTGATTCAGGGCATTCTCGGCGTAAACGCCGGTCTGTCCGCTTTCGCAGAACTCCCCTATCCTGTCCAGCCATACGTTCCAGTCTGCCTTGCACAGCTTGTATAAAGGCTGGGCGGCAACGGCATCTTCAAAAAACTCAATGCCGACTTTGCTTATGCAACCGTCCTTAAGAACGGCCTTGAAGTCCTTCTCCGGCAGTGGCACAGTAGAACTTACCGTCATGCAACTGTCGGGGAATGAAAGGACATCGTCAAAAACAGTATTCTGGAATACCAAATCCCCGTGCATAAGAAGGACGTCATCATCCCTCAGGAAATCCCTGGCACACCAGATTGAATAAATATAATTAGTCTTGTCGTACAGCGGGTTAAGCACGAATTTGTACTCCAGAGGCAGGCTCAGGGAGTCGCAGTAACGCTCCAGGACCTCGTGGAAATAACCCGTCGTCATGACAACCTCCCTGATTCCGGCATCTGCAATAAGACGCAGCTGACGGCTAAGGATAGTTTCCGTAGCCGAAATCTCTGTCATACATTTGGGGTGCTCGCTTGTGAGCACCCCCATTCTGTGACCAAGTCCGGAATTAAGGATTAACGCCTTCATTAAATGGTAATGTTAAGTCCGAAGTTTACGCCAAAGTTAGCTGCTCCAAGCGGAACATACTGGGGAGTATACTTTGTAGGAATTGCGTCCATACCGATGCAGAGGTTCACAACCTTGAGGTTCAGGTTCAGGGCTGCGCCCCAGCTGAATCCGAAGGTTCCTGTTGCAGCGGAAACAGATGCACCGAGGAGCTTGAAAGGCTTGAAGTTGGCGGAAGCGCGAACCTCTGTCCAAGGCATTTCACCAAGCTGCTGAGTTCCGAGAAGACCTACAGTTACAAAAGGAAGGGCAGAGAATTCCGCACCAAGACGGGCGGTAGCGGGAAGCATCTTAAATTCTGACTTCGAACCAAGATCCTCAAGTTCAAGAAGGTTGGTAAGCTCGTCGCCAAGGTCATCACTGTCTCCGTCATAAACCCACTGACTGTCCCTCTTACCATTGATATTGTACTTCCAGTTTATACCGCCGATGTCGCAAAGAGCTGCAGAAAGCTTAAGACCAGGGATGATATTAACTGCAACGCCAAGGTCAAGGGCAACGCCATTGCCGGAAGTTCCGTCAAAGTCATCAAAGTCGATGTCATCAATAACACGGGAGCCGTCCTCTGAAACCTTTGTCTTGAAAGAAGCGCCCTTTAGAGCAATCTGGCCCTTAGTGCTGCCCTTTACAGTCCAGACGCCGTTATTGTTGGTTACGGAAAGGTCATCGATGCTGACATTGCCGTTCATTATACCTACAAGATATTTGATGCGGCCGCCGACGGAAACGATGTTTCCAATCTTGAGATTGAGGCCGTAGGCAACCTCTGCAAACGCATTCTCACCAATGCTGACAGAAGGGATGTCAATCCTGTTGGTAACACCGTCCTTAAGGAAAGCAAAGAGCTCATAAGGAACCTTTGCATAACCCAGTGAGCGAACTCCAACATCCACAGTATGGAAGAGAGGGCCGGTCTTAAAACCGAAGGACAGAAGGTTAATCTGGGCATTCTCAGTGAAACGGTTGGTACTCTTCAGGCCGCTGAGGAACTGCTGTGAGCTAACCTCAGGATGCATGAAGAATCCAAGTTTGCCGTCGCTTACAGGGAACAGGATGTTGTCAAGGCCGATATTGCTTCGGCTTGCAACACTTGAACCACCGATTACAGGAAGGGAGATGAAAGCCTTGTCCGGGCGAAGAGCCGGATTCAGTTTGTATGCCTGGGTATATCCGTTAAGGAAGTATCCGGTCTGGAAATCCTGTGCAAACAATGCCGATGCTGACATTGCTACGGCTGCAATGGTCAAAAGTATCTTTTTCATGGTTTACTCGCTTTTCTTGGAAATACCGTCAGGGAATGAAATAACGAAGTCTTTTACAGTCACACTCTGGCTGCTGCTGAACTTAACCTTTTCTGCATCCATCTTAAGGGCGAAGCGGACACCGTCGAAATTGATGTTTCCATTGCTCTTTACGTCGACGGTAATCTGTGACGTGCCGACGGGAATGGTGGAGGGGCTGCATGTTGCAGTGATGTTGGAAAGGGCGTTTCCGCTCTTGTCAACGGCAACGGCTGTTGCAGAGAAAGGCTCCGGAAGACCGTTGATTACAGTTGCTGTAACAACACCGTGCTTGAAGATATAATCGGTGGTAAGGTCATCGGCAATGCCGTCTACATTGAATTCACCAAGTACGCCATCCTCAAGAGTTACGGTGATGTCGGTACCCTCTATAAGAAGGGCTGCAACGGGATACTTTGCAAGAAGGATGTCCTTGATGTTGAAAGTGTACGTTTCCTTCAAGGCGAAAGTGAAGTTCTTCAGCTCAATGGTCTTGTCAATTTTCTTTTCAAGATCGTACTCATCCTCTATGCAGGATGATGCTGCAAAAAGGCCAATGGCCAGAGTACAGAAAACTGAGAAAAATTTTTTCATATTGCTTTGGTTTTGAATTAGTTACTTAATTTTTGCCAGTAATAGCCGCCACCGTATTCAATGCGGCGGTTCCTAAGGTCTACCTGCATGGAGGTGACGACTCCGTTTTCTTTACTGTAAGTCACCCTGATGGTACCCTTTGAATAAGAATAGGTGCCGCTGTCCTCTGAATTGGCGGAGCGGTAAAGGATGAGTTCTTTGTTTATCCACATGTTTTCAGTGCCGTAAGGAGTGGTGCAGGTCCATTTTCCGTATACCCATGAAGGCATGCCGTTAGCCTCTGTATACTCATCTTCGGACTCTTCAAAGCCTTCCGGCTCCTCAAAGTTCTCCGGCTCGTTGAATTCTTCAGCCTGCTGCTTGCCGGCCGATTTTTCTTCTACCGCCCCTGCCCACTTCTGCATGCCGATGACATCTTTCATTTTAATGCCGGAGCCACCATTGTTGCCGCAAGACATGACAATACTTGCAGCCAAGACAAAGAACAAATACCTTAACTGTTTCATAAAAGATAATCTTATTTGTGGAGATGGGCGGACTCGAACCGCCGTCCAAACACCGCATCCAGCGGCTTTCTACAAGCTTATTCTTCCTTTGATTGTAGGGGAAAGGCTGCCGGAAGACGGGCCACCAAACCCTTAGCCTTTAATCTTGGCCGGCTTTAAAGGCGTCCGCCGGTGCGTCCCGTTCTGAATGATACCCCTGGGTCGGAAGATAACGGGCGGAAGTTCCGAGGGATACTCGTCTGCGGCGCAGCCTTGGCGCCGCGGATTAAGCTAATTGACTGAGTCTAATTAGGCAGCGAGTGCATAGTTGTTGTTGCCAACTGAATTTTCGAGGGTCGGGATTAACGGGCCGCCCCACAGCGCCCGGCTTGCTTACCGTCAGAGGTCAATGCTGTCAAAACCAAAACATCCCCTTAACTATCGGCAAAGGTATAAATAATATCTTGATTTCAGGCAAATATTTAATATATTTGCAACCAATAATTTTTGTTCTTATGAAGAAAATAGCTCTTGCAATTACAATATTGGCTAGTTTATTTGCCTTTGTTTCATGCGGTAAAGACGGTGGCGGAAGCAGCACAGAGCCCGGCACGGAGACCGGCGGCGGTGGCAATGGAGGCGGCACAAATCCCGGCGGCGGAAGCGGCAGCACGGCAAGGACGGACTTTGTCTTCGGCTCCGATGTAAGCTGGGTGACGGAGATGGAAAAAGACGGCAAAAAGTTCTATGATGCAAGCGGCAACCAGAAAGATTTGTTCCTGATGCTCAAGGAGTTGGGGCAGACACTTGTACGCCTTCGCGTATGGGTGAATCCTGACGGCGGATGGTGTGCTTATGACGATGTTTACGCCAAGGCCAAGAGGGCCCAGGATGCAGGTCTGTCGGTTATGCTGGACTTCCATTACAGCGACTTTTTTGCGGACCCGGACACGCAGACTCCCCCTGCTGCATGGAGCGGTAAGACCCATGCAGAGTTAGTGACTTTGGTAAAGCAGCATACTACAGATTTTCTTACCAAGCTTAAGGCTGACAAAATCAACCCCACATATATCCAGATTGGCAATGAGACCCGAAACGGCATGCTTTGGCCGGACGGACAATTGTGGAACAATTCCGGAGACATTTCCGGCGGATGGGCCCGCTACATAGAGCTCAGCAATGCCGGCTACAATGCAGCCAAGAGCGTATTTTCCGGTGCCAAGGTCTTCGTTCACCTGAACCACGCCTATGAGGACAATCTCTGGTGGTTTGAAAAATTCACCGCCGGCGGCGGAAAAACAGACCTCATCGGCCTTTCCCACTACCCTCAGGCTGATAAAAGCGGCGCAAGCTACTCTTCTGTCAATGCCGATGCTGTCTCGAATATCACCAAGCTGGCAGAGAAGACCGGCAAGGACATTATGATAGTTGAGACCGGTATCAAGTCCAGCGACATTGCGACAGGAGTCACCTGCCTGAAGAGCTTCATAGAAAGCATCTACAAGATTACCGCCTGCAAAGGCATTCTCTACTGGGAACCTGAGGTTTACGGAGGATGGAAACCATCCAAATACACCCAACTTGGCTGGAATGCCTACGATATGGGAGCGTTCACATCGGACGGAAAAGTCTCCGATGTAGTTAAACTTTTCAAAAACCAGTAAGCCGGGGTGGCAGTCAGCAAAGACATATTGCTGGAAGGCATCAGGACAGGGGCGGAACTGACTACGAAACAGCAGTTCCGCCTTACTATGCTTCTTTGCGGGCCGGCCATTGTCGCACAGCTGGCATCGGTGCTGCTTCAGTTCATCGACGCCTCAATGGTTGGCAGCCTGGGGGCGAATCCATCCGCTTCCATCGGCCTTATAGCAACTACGACATGGCTGTTCGGAGGCTTCCTGTTCGCAGCCTGCCAGGGCTTTTCGGTCCAGGTTGCCCATCTGATAGGGGCGAATGACTTCAAGGCGGCAAGGCAGGTGCTTCGCGAAAGCCTCACGTCCTGCATTGGCTTAAGCCTGACGCTGGCACTGATTGGGGTTGCGATAAGTCCTTTCCTCCCACACTGGCTTGGCGGGAGTGAAGATATTGCGGCCGATGCTTCCAGTTACTTTTTCATATATTCGCTGAGCCTTCCGTTCATGCAGATTACCTGGCTTGGCGGAACGATGCTCCAGTGCAGCGGAAACATGAAACTTCCCAGCATCCTGGACGTTGTGATGTGCCTTATGGACGTGATATTCAATTTCTTCCTGATATTCCCCACCCGGGAGGTGACTGTACTCGGGATGGATATCACAATGCCTGGCGCCGGTCTTGGCGTTACCGGAGCGGCCCTTGGGACAGGCCTTGCCATGGCTATCACAGCCGGCATTATGATGTGGTGCGTGCTTGTCCGTTCCCCCCAGCTGAACCTGCGACAGGACAGGGGAAGCTTCCGCCCGTCGGCCAAATGCCTTAAGAACGCCCTTGGTATTTCCGGGCCGATGTGGCTTCAGAACGTTGCCATGCGCGGGGCCCATATAGCCGGAACCATTATCGTGGCGCCGCTCGGTGCCGTAGCCATTGCCGCCAACAATTTTGCCATCACCGCCGAGGCCCTTTGCTACATGCCCGGTTTCGGTATGGCCGATGCTGCCACGACCCTTGTGGGACAGAGCCTTGGCGCCGCACGTGAGAAGCTGGCGCGCAGTTTCTCTCGCATCACCCTTCTTTCAGGAATGGCGATGATGACCATTCTGGCGGCCGTAATGTTCCTTTTTGCCCCTCAGATAATGTCTATCCTTAGCAACGATGCCTCTGTGATTGAGCTTGGGGCGCAAGTACTTAGAATAGAGGCGTTTGCAGAGACTCTTTACGCTGCATCCATCGTAGCCTACGGCTCTTGTGTGGGCGCCGGAGATACGATGATTCCAAGTATCCTTAATTTTACCACAATGTGGATAGTCAGAATCGGACTGGCCCTTATTCTCACGCCTAAAATGGGGCTTCTTGGATACTGGATTCCGATGTGTATAGAACTTAACATCCGCGGTATCCTGTTCCTTTTGAGGATTCGCGGCCGCGGATGGATGAAAAAGGCCCTGGTTGGCGGGCTTCAGATAAAATGACAAATAATTTAAAACTATGAATACCGAACTAAAACCAATTAAGAATCAGGAATTTGGCGGAGAACGTCCGCTTTACTGTGAACATAACCTTGACCTTGAAGGCGTGATTATCCATGCCGGAGAATCCGCACTTAAGGAGACCTCCAACATCCGCGCGACACATTGCCGTTTTGAGGGCAAGTATCCCTTCTGGTGCTGCGACGGCTTTGAGGTACGCGACTGCATCTTCACCGTAGGCGCCCGTGCCGCGCTGTGGTATTCAAAGAATCTTGTGATGGAAGACACAATCGTGGACGCTCCCAAGATGTTCCGCGAGATGGAAGGCATCAAGATTAAGAATGTGATAATAGGCTCTGCCGCCGAGACCTTCTGGCACTGCGGCAACATAGAGGCCCGGGACCTTGTAGCGGACCGCGCAGACTATATCTTCATGAAATGCCACGACATAGTACTTCACAATTTCAAGCTTAACGGCAACTATTCTTTCCAGTGGACAAAGAATGTAGAAATTCATAATTCCGTTCTCAACACCAAGGACGCCTTCTGGGAGACAGAAAACGTAACCGTTTATGACTCTGTTATTAACGGCGAGTTCCTTGGATGGCATTCACGCGGCCTCAAACTGGTACGCTGCCACATAGGCGGCAGCCAGCCCCTCTGTTATGCCGAAGACCTTGTCCTTGAAGACTGCACCTTCGCCCCCGACGCAGACCTCGCCTTCGAGTACTCCTCAGTCAAGGCTACCGTCAAAGGCCACATCGTCTCCGTCAAGAACCCCCGCACCGGCTCCATCCACGCCGGCAGCATCGGAGAACTCATTATAGACAAAAACATCAAAGCCCCGGGCAACTGCCTCATTACCACAGAGTAAGTGCCGGCAGGGAGTTGCCGGGCAGCCCTCGGTGGGCCCCCGGCCCAGGCAACTCTATGAAATACTACCAAAAAACTTAGTTGCGGTGCAAAATGGCTTGTTTTGCACCGCAACTATTGTTTTTTGTCACCGCGCGGTGCAAGAAAGGCCATTTTGCACCTGGCAGAAGCATTTCAAAAGAAAACCGGAGTATTAGTTTGCTAGTCCGGATAATGGCGCGACTCCACTAATATCCAGCATTTGCAGCATATATAGCAATTATTACTTAATCAACTAAGCTCATTAATCATCAGCTATATTTCCAATCTGAAAGCTAATCCATCTCTCCATTCTACTTCTCCAGCCAATGCCTCTATGTTCCAGTTTTCCTTCAGGAGCAAATCGGTGATAATCCATATCATAGAGCATCTGCATTCCAGATACTTTTAGGGATTCGACATTGGTCAAACTGTTAGCACCGCGAAAAGCTTCACGGTATTTTTTACTATCTTTCTTATAAGCATAAAGAGCTCCCACTTTAGTAAATTCGATAATAACATATTCGCCTATACACATTGCCAGGGCACAATTATCCATTGAAGAATCAACTGTACGGAAATGCCGATTTACGTTCTGAGTCGGAAGACTCTGCAAAGCAAGTTGCTTGGATTGGTATGAACCATAGACAGTAAAATCCGACACTTTATGGGCTTGTTTGCTCCAAAAATCTTTCCGTTCTTTGTCTCGACATAGTACATCAAAGAACATGCGGATGACCTCCTGCATTATCCAACTGAGCAGGATTTTCCGTGCCAGGCGGAGATTCTTCTTTTGCTCTGCATTCGCCCCATCGAATGGTGCCCACCAAGATTCGTCGAATGGGTCTCCGATGCGTTTTGTAGCAATGTCCAGCAGGTCTTTATTGAATTTTCCTGCTTTGATGATGAGCTGCGGCAGCAGGATTTTGTCGGTGCGAGTCTGGTTATGCAGGTTGAGCGCTGAACGCAAATCGTCGTATTCACCCTTCTGCACGTCTTTGAAATACGTCATCAGGGTGTCACCAAAGTAGGGATAGTTGATGCGGGTTGTCGGCATCAAGACTGTAGGCGGTGCCCACTGCCAGGATTGTTTCTTCTTTCGAAGATGAGTACCCAGTTTGGCCGGTCCGTCGGTATCAATGAAGGGAATGAGCACGGACAAATCCTTCGCGTCTTTATCGGCGCGATTAAGGATGAACCAACCGATTGCCTCACGAACACCTGGCTTAAAGTCATACCAGTGCCGAAGGACGCTATGCAGATACCCTTTTAAGCATGATGGAGTCCAATTACCATCAGCTTCCTCAACTTTTATCAGATAATACAGGAAATCTATTTCTGTCTTTTCTGTAAGACCATATCCGGCACTTCTGGATTCCATCAGCGTCAATTCAATGGACTCCGGAGGTACACCATCCTTCCAGGACTTGTGCAGCCGGGCCAGCAGTTTGCGTATTTCGTCATCACTGAGGGTATCACGAACCTCCAGCATCTTATCTCCGATGCCCTTGAGGATTTCGAGATTCTTATTGAACTTCTCCGCGTTGAATCCAGCCTTCACAAATCCGAAGACCCGATCCTCGTTGTAGCCAAAGCCCAACAGTTTCTTGACATCGGTACGATCCATTACTGCAGACGGATTTTGGCGATTTCTTCCAGCTGCTGCTCGGCGTTCGTCCTTATTTTGAACTCCACGCGGCGTGACAGGTCCTTATTTTCTGTTCCATCGGAATTGAGAATAGGATGGCTATAGGAGAGACCATTGGCGGTAATCTTGTAGCGCGCCCAGTTCATTATCTCCTCGCCATTCTCCATAGTGTCTGAGATTTTGAGGCAGTAGTTAAGAACTTCACGGGCACGGCTCTGGGATAGGTTGATGTTGTACATATACCCGCCGTCCGAATCCGTATGGCCCTCAATTCTTATCTCCTCAATGGCACCCCTGTATCGCGGGTCAGATATGACTGCCATAAAACGCGGGAAGAAATCATTGAGGATGTCTTTGTAGTGTTCACTGGGAGCAGAACTGCCTTTGGAGAAATAGGAAACCTTGGCATCAAGTGACTCATTTGTCAGGAACCTGACTGCAAGGTCAGTGGAATCCACCACTGCATTCCAACTGGCAAGGTCGTCGTGGAACTCCTTAGCAATATCCAGATACAGTTCGGACTTGATATTGTTGTAGCGGCTCGCGATTTCTGCGTCAGCCTCGGCCTTCTGCTGAATGTCCAGCATGGTCGAAGCCAACAAGAGTACGAAGATGAACAGCACCCCTGCCATCAGGTCGCCAATGGAGAGAGAGAAGGGATTCTCTGAACTCTCTATGTCTTTGGAGCGTTTCATCTATTATTGGTTTGCTTTCTGTTGCGGGAGTTTTTCTACCCTTTCCAGCAGGGACTTGGCGCTTCTCTCGGTCTTATCCAGGGCGTTGAGAATACCTGAAATAGCCTCGTGAAGAGGTGCGGTAGAGTTGGATATTTCCTGGCTTGCCTTTGTCACGGCACCGGTGAAAACGTCCAGCATACCCTGCATATTCTTAGAAGAAGTGGTGGCGTAGTTGGTAAGGCCTTTCTCGATTTCACCAAAGATACCCTTCAAGCCTTTTTCAATGCCACTCACGCGCTCGCTGTAATCCTTTACCTGACTTGTAACGTCACGGTTGAGTTCGTAGATAGCGGCAAAATCGCTAAGCATCTTATTGTTATTCTCAATCATACCGGTGGAAGCACTTTCGATAGATTTAGATGCCTCGCCAATCCTCCTTGTAAGAACATTGATGTTGGACTTAGCATCTGCCAGGTCTTTGTTAGCGGTGGCTATCTTCTCGATGGCTGCGGAGTAGATTTCCTCAATGGTGTCGAGTTTGGCAATCTGCTGGGCGAAATCCTCCGTGACGGTCTTCTGGGCCTCAACAGAGTGGGTAATCTCCTCGGGGATGCCCTTCAATGCACCGGATGCCGAAGCAAACTGCTTCTGAATCTCGCTAAGCTGCCCCTTGACAGCATTGGTCAGATCCTCGGTGTATTTATCGAAACGTTCCTTCGTCTCCTTGGTGTAAGCCTTCTGTGTCTCTATGGTGGTTTCGCCGGATTTGAGCAGATTATCCGTTGCCGTATTGATAGCTCCCGGAATTATTTTCATCTCATCGGTAGCCAGAATGAACTGCTCCAGAAGGTCATTCATTTTGTTGTTCACCTTCTCTGTGAGACGGTCAGCAAAACCATCACTGAGTTTCCGGAATTCGTTGAGGAGGCCATCGACAACCGTCTGGGCAGGATTCTCCAGTTTGCGGGAAATCTCCGTCATTACGGGCGTAACTTTCTCGTCAAAGACTTTGTCCAGGTTGTCTCCAAAGGTGAGCTGCAGGCCATCAATCTTGCCGGAAATCTTCTCCAGACCGGCATCCAGTAAAGCACCAGAGGGACGGTGGTACTGCTTGTTGATACGGCTGCAAAGGGCATCTACGGAATTGCTAAGATGGTTGTATCGGTTCCTCTCAAACCAAAGGTAAAGTAGCGAGAAGAACATACCGGCAACTGATGTAAAGAATGCCGTACCCATACCGGCGAGCAGGGTCTCGATGCTGGCGCGGATGCTCTCGGATGATGAAGTGTCAAAGTTTAAGACGGCTATTGAAAGACCAACGAAAGTTCCCAGAATACCCAAGCTCGTGAGGATGCTGGGGACTGCCTGCATAAGACGCACATTCAGTTTGTATTCCGCTGCCACCGCCTGAGTGCTGACCGCATCCTCGATATAATCGGAGGTCTGCTCCAGCTCGTTCTCAAGCAGCATCTTCCCTACAGGGGTCTTATTCAATTCATTCTCGGTGGTCGGGAATGACAGCGAGTCACAATCCTTGATGACAACACCGGTCTTTTTAAATGCACGGATAAGGGCATATACGAACAGCAAGATGATAAAAACCACCCACACAATCGTAATAGTTCCCAACGTTCCGTGAAACAGAGAAGCTAAGTTCATATAATAATATGTTGTTTTGATTTTCTATTTTCCTCCGAGGAAGGATTCTTTTATTTTATAAAGACTTACACCTTTGTATGAGAAATACTTAGGGCCTTGACATACTCCTGAAATACTTCGTTTGTTGTGAGGCATAAAACGCGCAGTAAAACTGGACAATGTCATAATTTCGCCATCAACTTCAACCATATTGTCCTGCGCAACAATTACCTCTGTTCCTGTAGGTGTGTAAATAATATGATCCCCAACTTTTACTCCGTGTTCAAGAAGATTAAACTCACCGAATTGTGGATCTAATGTGTCTTCTGTTTCAAATAATACATCGGATTGCATTGGCTTAATAAGGGACTCTATATAATCAATTTCTTCTTTGGTGAGATTGTACTTGCGATATAGCTCGCTATCAGACCATGATTTAGTCCAGTCCTGGATAGGCACGAATTGAAAATTCGACTGTGTTATATGCATGGATGATAGAGTCTGGAATACAAGGAATCTCACAAACTTAGTCCTAATATAGGTTGCATAATTTTCTGCTTCGTCCCGACTGTCAAATCCACCAAGAATGATATAAGTGGCAGTTGTAACTTCATCTGGCTCTAAGACTGTAACTTTTGTTGTGACATTGCTTCCCCCAGATGTATTGCTTACCCCTCCACGGTCAGGATTTAGTTGACCAATCATTACTTTATACTGGCCAACTAGTTTCTGATTATTAGCCTTTTGCCTCTGGATAAAACTACGGCCTTTACTACTAATTAGTGTAATAGAATCAGCAGAAGCTTTTTGTGTTCCCTCTGTGTTTGTAGGAAGTCCAAACGGAGAGATGGGGAAAACAACTGATGATAGGTTCGTAGAAAGATTGAGTTTCCTGATAATGTGAACACCGATATTGTTTCGAATAAATATCGGGAATTCATTGAGTTCACGCGAGTCTTGGTTTGAGAGATTTCCCTCTTTGTTAACTATTACACAGTCTCCACTATGATTCTCGTCCATTAGGAAATAGCAAATTCCACCAGCGATATCAACCGTGGGGAAACAATCACGGCTCTTAGGGAAATCGACAATAAGGGACAGTCTTTTATCGTTTAGCATAGACGATCTGAAATCGTTCATCCCCATGCCGCCAGAATACCACCTTGCCGGCATAATCATGGACACGTAAGAGGCATTTAGTCGACGTGCAATATTTATGAAGTAATGATACACTGGTGTGGCCTGGGATGCTTGTGGTCCGTCATGGCTAATTACTTGATACGGCGGGTTTCCTACTATAGCATTGAACTTCATATTCTCTTCAAGTTCTTTGTTATTCCAATAATTGATGCCGTTCTGCACCTTGTTGATGAACAGATTCGGCTGGTTCGTGATTTTGTTGATAAGGTCTTCAAAGTACCGTGCATTAACCTTCGCCTGCCGGAAGCCCCTGAGCGTCCTCTTGGTGATGGACTTAGCCATCTCGGTTTTGCAGATGACGAAGATGTGGTTCCGGAGGACATCGTCCCAGATTTGATTCTGGGTCTGGACAGGAACGTCCGTGGCCAGCATGTGCTTATCCCGGTAGGCCTGCAACTTCTCTGCGAAGACGCTGTAGGCCATAAACAGTGGATAGAGACCGGTCTTGGAGTTGATTTCCAGGATACGTGTATTGGGGTCTTTGAATACCTTGGCAGTCACCTCTCCGTGGTCCACAAACCTCGGTTTCACTGCCTCGGTCTGCATATCTGTATCAAAGAACACCTGTCCACCGATGCAGTCGCCAATATGCATGTTCACCACCCTCCAAGGAGTCAGGACAGTTTCCTTATCCGGATTGCGGAAGTAGGAGAAGATGCGGGCGATTTCCTTGGTACGCTCCAGCGGAGCCATCTGGTCAGCTGCGCGGACCAGGTCACGGTAGTTGCGGCTGACAGCACGGAACATATCCGGGTCGTAGTAAGGTACAAACTCTGCGAAGAGTTCCTTGGTCACTCCACGCGGCATGAATTCCTCCCAGGACTGGTCGTCAATGAGGGAAGCAAAGTTCTCCAGGGTCACTTCCTGTTCATCCGTAGTCAGTTCAGCGCCGTACATCAGCAAAGGAAGACGAATGGAGATACCACGGAGGATGGAGATGGCGCTGTCGGCATTCTTCTTCTTTTCCCGGGCTTCTTCCAGGGCCGCCAGATCTTCGGGAGTACGTTCCTTCTTGGGCTTCTTCTGGATGCGCTCCAGTTCCTCATACTGCTCGTTGGTGAGGCCGGACTTAGCCATATCCACATCCGTTGAGGCGTGGTTGGCTTTGGTGGCTCCGATGATGGCGTGGAGGTTCTTGAACTTGGCAAGCGCCTCGGCATCCAGTTTCCGGAGCATTTCCTGATTGTAAAGACGCGGGTCGTCACAACCGTTGCGGGTAACACGTGATATGTAGGCACGTTTGAGCTGCTCCAGCATACTCTCCACATTGTAGGTGGCCATCTTGGTGCCGTTGTATCCGATGACCGGGCAGAAATTGAGGAATTCTCCCAATTTCTTTCGGTCACTATCTGATGCGGTATTCTTGGTTTGGACACGCGCGGTATCAGCCAATACTTTAAGCGTCCGATCAGGAGCAAAATCAAAAACGAAACACTCTTTCTTAACCTGGCCAGATTCTGAAGTGTAAGGTGATTGGACTCGGAAAATAGTCTGCATGTAAGCTTTCGCGTCAGTATTGTGTGACCCCGAAAGCATCATTACAGCAGTCCACGGCTTAACTGTAACTCCTGTTGTCAATTTACCGCATGACAGAGTGATAGAGTATGTTTCTTCTGGATGTTTCCCCATGGCTTTCTTTACCAACTCCATGGCATTATCATAGGGAACATCGTCATCACCCTCCCCGGCAACATTTGCAACCTCGAATTTGGTGAAAATAGGATGGCATTTAAGCATTTCAGAAAGCGCTCTCGCTTCCCTTACTCCTGGAACCATCCAAAGAGAATGACGGAAATTGGACCTATACTCTGGGGTTGAGAACGGATAATTGCTCTCCGGATCAAATTTCACGATTAAATCGATGAAGTTACGTACATATATCTCATGCACAAATTTCCCTTCGGCTCCGTCTGGCATATTCCCATGGTCTCTTTCCGGATCACCTGTCCATGTGCGGAAAAATTCCTTGAAGTTGAAGGCGGAGTCTTCTATATCCTCGAAGCCGGAGAGAGCTTTTCCAAGGTCAAAAGTGAAGATGTTGAGACGAGGCAGACCGGCGTAAGGATTTGGATCCCCGAAATGCTCCAGGTCCCATTTAGCTTTTGCGCGTTGCTCATCTACATAATCCCAAGTATATATCTCATCTTCCTGATACTCATCCATGAGGTTAAAAGGCGTTCCTGACAGACTCAGCGTTTTGGTCTTTGGTTTAGTCAGCAATGACAGAACCTTTTGTCCCAATTCAGTCTGAGTCCCTTCATGAGCTTCGTCAACAATAAGGCAATCCCAGGGCGTGTTAAATAGTTCTTGGTTTTTGTCAAACTTACCTCCTGCTAGTTCTGCGCCACGTAAGTCCTGAATAGACGCAAAATAGATGTAATGCGCCCAGTCTATGAAAGCAGCTTGTCCCTCAAGCCAATCAAATGAATCTCCTTGAGTGCGTGAGCCATAACAATACCCGTCACCCTTATGAAATATTTTTTTATAATCTTCAAACCATTGTTCGTCAACAACAGGACGATGGGTAAGAATGAGTGTCCTATGGAACTGGCATCGCTTAACAACCTCAAGAGCGCATAGCGTCTTTCCAAAACGCATTTTAGCGTTCCACAGCATCACGCGGCCCGTCTGGAAACGTTTGACAGTTTTATCAATAGCCTCAGTTTGTTCCGGTCGGAATACAATCTCTTCGTGTTCAGGTACTATTGCTTCAACATCAAGACACTTACGATCTTCTTTGGCTGCTTTTATTGCTGCAATTGCGGTCTCAAGGCTGCACTCATACCATTCTCGGCCCTGGTTTTGGAAGGAAAAGTCATGACGCTTTATGTTAGAGCGTTCAAGAATCTCGTGTACCGTGTTGTCATCAAAAGCATGGAATCCTTTCCCTTCAATCGTATAAGCCGCTTCCGTATACTTCAGCTCATAATAGATGCTTGCCGTACGTGTATACTCTTGAATCCTTTTATGTGCCGCCTTATTGAGAACGGAACTATTTGGCTCAGGTACAGGAGCATATATGGTATCCAACTCTGCCTTGCCGACTTTGATACAACCGCGATGGACTTCATCGGGTATTCGCATCAAGTAAATAATGTAGGGCTTAAGGGATAGTTCGTAACTTGCCATATTCCTACTGTTTTATTAGATCGATATATCGGACGGGCTTGCCTATTTCCCAGTCCATTATCTTGGCATATATGCCATTGTGATGGCGAATGTCGTCAGTCTCACAGCCCTTGCATGGGATGCGGATTTCTTCTCCGTCGCCAAAAAGGGACTGTTCTACATGAACGTCTTCGTGGCAGGAATTCGGGATGACACCTTTGAGGCCGTCCATCTGCCAGAAGTTCCAGGAAATGATTTCGGCGATTTCACGGGCCTGATCCTTGGTGGGTGCCTTGCCGAATTTGTCCTGGTAATAGTCAAAGAAGGTGTAGAGGGCGTTTTCGCGGGCAAGGAGGAGGTTATCTCCCTGCCATTCGTAGCCGTAAGTAGCCTGGTAAGCCAGCTTGGCAGCGGCGTACCATTCTTCCTCCGTGGTCGTGTTCTCTGCTACTACGCGGAGTTTGCGGCCCAGAAGTCCAATGCGCTCAGCTACGGGGATGATGTCGCCGGTGATGGCATCGTAGCGGCTGATGAGGTAAGGAGCCTCGCCGCAGGTGACCTCCAGACGGATGTCGGTTACATAGTCCTGCCAGGTCTTGCCGTCCTTGGTGGGAAATTTTATCGGGTTGGGGTTGGTTTCCCAGCCTTTATCGGTTTCCTTGTTGAAGGGGCTATCGCTGCCAAACCACTGGGCATCAATGAGGTTGTTCTGGGCGTTGCAGATCCAGGCCGGGGTGAAGACTTCACCTTTGTCACGAACACGGGATTGCTGCTCCTCCTTAGTCTTGCGGACGCGGGGCTGGATGATGTTGCCGTGGTCGCCGGTGATGGACTTTATGTAGATTTGCTCGCTTTCGGTATATTCGGGGCCAAGAGATTGGTAATTGTCGGTGGCCCAAATGATGTGTGCGGATTTCTTGCCGTGCTTGGGACGGCTATGGTCGGTGAGAAGGTTTTCGAGCAATGAATTATCTAGGAAATGGTAAGATAATTCTTCCATTTCCCGACATTTAGGGGACAAAAGCCCCTCGGGTTTCCTTTGGGCGGCCACGCTGCACTTTTTATGCAAGCGCTACTTATCCAGACAAGGCTCTAGGGTAACAAAAAAGGCATGGACTTTTCTTATCCATGCCCGCGGCCCTAGGATAGCCTTGTCACCAGATAAGTCGAGTCCACGCCAAAGCGCAGACATTCACTGACTTATCTGGGGTGACTGCTGAAATTTCCTAGGTTTCGGGCAACCAGATAAATAGCAAATGCTATATAAATATTTTAAAAAACTCGTTTACAACGTCAAATATACAAAATATTTGAATATATCTGAATATATATAGTTCCCCAAGAATAATTTTTTTCAAAATATCCCAGAAAAGTTAATAAAAGATTGAAATGACAATCCGATTAAGGATGAAATGAATCGGAGGAATGGAGATTTCTCCGCTACGGCCTAAAGGCCTCTGTCGAAATGACAGGAAAGGGTTCCCTGTCTGGGCTAGGAACGACAAAACGAGGGCAACCAGCATGGTTGCCCTATACAAATAGAAGTCTGTTTCGACCCCAGAATTGTGATGAATCTCCAGACTACAAAAGAACTTTAATCTGTTCCTCTGTAAGTCCGGTGGCCTTTGCAATTACCGCAGGATCAAGCCCATTTGCAAGAAGATTCTTGGCTATTTCCTCCGCGGCTTCCTGTCGTCCTTTTTCAAGACCAATGGCTTCGCCTTCCTGTCGTCCTTCGGCCTTAGCCTCGGTGATGAAATTCCGTATGTCCCTTTCTGTTGTCATGTCCAATTCGTATGCTGCTAATTCTGCGACCGTAAAGTTATGCAATTCCGCCGAATCAAAC
>JAFUDQ010000031.1 GCA_017459075.1 Bacteroidales bacterium | reverse complement strand
TGAGGACTTCGTGGCTTACGATGCCATCAACCGTACACCTGCTGCAGTAGCTCGCCGCGATGCCCAGCGCCGCCGCGCTGTCCAGAAGCCGCTGCCTCAGTTGCCGCCGCCAGTAGTGGTCGGCCACGGCTGGAGGGAAGAACTCCAGAAGAGGAAGTAGATTTCTCCACTCGCTTTGCTCGGTCGAAATGACAAATAAGGGTTCGCTCTGTCGAAATGACAAGACCGACCCCCGATCGGTGTCGGGGGTGACGTTTTCAGGTCGGGGGTGATGTTATCAGGTCGGAGGTGACGTTGGGAGCCGTGTATGACGGCATGGCACCAACTCATCCTGGGGATACCGCAAGAATACATCCGATTAGTTGCGTTATCCCTGTTTTTAGGGAGGCTACTTGCAAATGTTACAGCCTATACTTGCAGGTACCCGGCTCGTAATCGGGGAATATGCAATTAATAGGGTAGTTTTATGCACAATGGCAGAGTTCGGGACAGGACCGGCGCAGACTATGTGTAAAGCCATCACTGATTGCCAATGAGTTACGCAAATCAACTTAGCAATATACGCCAAGTTGATTTGCGTAAATGCCTGATAATCAATACTAGCGCCTAAAAGAGTGTGCGATGGCCTTGTGAAGCGAAAGAGTCTATAGATTTTGGAGCGTAAGTTTCCAAAATCTATAGCTCTGTAACGGTGGGAAGGAGATTTCTCCACTCGCTTCGCTCGGTCGAAATGACAAATAAGGCTTCGCTCGGTCGAAATGACAAAAGGAGTTTCCCGGTCGGAGCCGGGAATGACGGGGTACGGAGCCGGGAATGACGGGGTACGGAGCCGGGAATGACAAGGGAAGCGACCGGGAATGACAGAAGGGGATTTCAGGGCGGGAACCGGGAATAACAGGCGGGGCCGGGAATCTTTTCTTTTAAATAACGATAATAATTGTTATTTTTGCAGGATAATAGAAAAAGACTACGACGGATAATAGAAAAGATTACGACGATATATGACAGGAAGTATTTCCCAGATAGTTGGACCGGTGGTGGACGTGCACTTCGCCCTTTCGGACGGGCAGTCACAGGACCTGCCACGAATCCATGACGCGCTAAAGGTCACAAGACCGGACGGAAGAACCCTTATTATAGAGGTACAGCAGCATATAGGTGAAGACACCGTACGCTGCGTGGCACTGGACTCCACCGACGGACTGCGCCGCGGCCTCCCCGCAGAAAACCTTGGCGCACCTATCTCCATGCCCTCCGGAGCCCAGATAAGAGGACGCGTAATGAACGTAACGGGTGATTCCATAGACGGCCTTGGCGCACTCAGCACAGAAGGAGCCCTCCCCATCCACCGCGAACCCCCTAAATTCGAGGACCTTACAACATCCCAGGAAGTACTCTCCACAGGCATCAAGGTTATCGACCTACTGGAACCTTACCTCAAAGGCGGAAAAATCGGCCTTTTCGGAGGCGCCGGTGTAGGCAAAACCGTGCTCATCAAGGAACTCATCAACAACATCGCCAAAAAGCATAATGGCTTCTCAGTCTTTGCCGGAGTAGGTGAGCGAACCCGCGAAGGAAACGACCTCCTGCGCGAAATGATTGAGTCCGGCGTTATCCGCTACGGAGATGAATTCCTCAAAGGAATGGAAGAAGGCCGATGGGACCTTTCAAAGGTAGACCTTAAAGAACTGGAGAAATCCCAGGTTGCAATGGTCTTCGGCCAGATGAACGAACCCCCGGGAGCCCGTTCCAGCGTGGCCCTGAGCGGCCTTACGCTGGCGGAATCCTTCCGCGACAGCGGCAGTGCCGACGGCCCTAAGGACATCCTATTCTTCATAGACAACATCTTCCGATTCACCCAGGCCGGTTCAGAGGTATCAGCCCTGCTGGGCCGAATGCCTTCCGCCGTAGGATACCAGCCTACACTGGCAACGGAAATGGGTCAGATGCAGGAGCGCATCACCTCTACAAAGAACGGTTCAATTACCTCTGTACAAGCAGTTTACGTACCGGCTGACGACCTTACGGACCCTGCCCCTGCTACCACCTTCTCACACCTTGACGCCACCACCGTGCTAAGCCGAAAGATTACGGAACTTGGTATTTACCCGGCAGTAGACCCGTTGGAATCCACCTCCAGGATACTGGACCCCAACATCGTAGGCCAGAAGCATTACGACACGGCCCAGAGGGTTAAGCAGATACTCCAGCGCAACAAAGAGCTCCAGGACATCATCTCCATCCTTGGTATGGACGAGCTTTCAGACGAGGACAAGCTCACCGTCAACCGCGCCCGCCGCGTCCAGCGCTTCCTTAGCCAGCCATTCTTCGTTGCGGAGCAGTTCACAGGCATCCCCGGAGTCATGGTCGATATTGAAGACACCATCAACGGTTTCGACAAGATTCTCTCCGGAGAAGTAGACTACCTGCCGGAGCAGGCCTTCCTGAACGTCGGCACCATTGAAGACGCAATCAAGAAGGGCGAAGCCCTCCTCGCCCAGGCTAAATAATAAATAAGGTATGGCCGATATCCACTTATACGTTCTTTCCCCCGAAGAGATTCTGGCAGACCTTATGGTCTCCAGCGTCACCCTGCCCGGAACGGTAAGCCCCTTCCAGGTGCTTCGCCAGCACGCCGGAATGATAAGTTCCCTGGAAAAAGGCCGTATCGTGTATACTTCACCGGAGGGCGACGGAGAGATAGAAATCGGCTCCGGCTTTGCCAAAATACTTGATAATGAGGTTATTGTGTGCGTGGAAAAGTAGAAAGATGAAATTCAAAGCCCTCATATTGTCGATGTTGCTACTGCTTTCCGCAGTGGCGATGCTGCCAGCCAAAGCCGCAGAAGCCGCTGAGGCCGTTGAAGCACAATCGGCGGCAGAAGACAACGTAAACGTCCCTGAAATAATCTTCGGCCATATCGGAGACTCTTACGAGTGGCATATAACGGACATAGGGGAGACCAAGGTAGCCATCCACCTGCCCGTAATACTTCACAGCAGCAAAACCGGCTGGCACGTGTTCTCATCGGCCCGTCTTGAAGAAGCTGAATACGAAGGCTTCCACATAGACCCGGAGTCCGGCAAAATAGTTGACTCTGAGGGAGAAAGACCCTTTGACATCTCAATCACGAAGAATGTGCTGTCGCTCATGATTAGCGCCGCCCTCCTTCTGTTGGTAGTGCTGCTCACCGCCCGCTGGTACCGCAGGCACGATGCCCTGAACGAGGCCCCCACCGGCATCGCCGCATACATCGAACCGCTGGTAATGCTGGTGCACGGGATAGCAAAAGACAGCATCGGACCGGATTACAGAAGATATTCGCCCTACCTTTGCATGGCCTTCTTCTTCATCCTGTTCAACAACTTCCTGGGCATCATACCCTTCTTCCCCGGCGGCGCCAACCTCACCGGCAACATAGCCATAACCATGGTGCTGGCGCTTTGCACCTTCCTGGCCGTGAACCTCTTTGGCAACAAACACTATTACAAAGAGATTTTCCTGCCTGACGTCCCCGGTTTCCTTAAGCCGATAATGCCAATTATTGAGGTCTTCAGCGCTATTATGAAGCCGATGTCCCTGACGATAAGGCTTTTTGCCAACATGATGGCCGGCCATATCCTGATACTGTCGATGGTTTGCATAATCTTCATTATGGCCAAGTACGGTGGCGTGCTCTTCGGGTCGATGAGCGTGGTTTCCGTGCTCTTCGGAGTATTCTGCGATATGCTGGAATGCCTGGTGGCCTTCATCCAGGCTTATGTATTTACGATGCTGTCTGCAATCTATATAGGACTCTCACGGCAAAGACCGGAACATGAATAGTAATAAATTGATATATAAACATTTAAAGTAACTGATTATGATTAGTATGATTCTTCTTCAGGTAGCAGCCGGTGCTGCTCTTGGTAAAGTAGGAGCTGCCTTTGGTGCCGCAATCGCCGCTTTCGCAGCAGGCTTCGGAATTGGCAAAATCGGCCAGTCCACCATGGAGGCAATCGCACGTCAGCCTGAAGCTGCCGGAAATCTCCGCAGCGGCATGATCATCGCCGCCGGTATGATTGAGGGTGCAGCCCTGTTTGCAATTATCGTTTGTCTGTTGGCCATCGTTCTCTAAGGTATGAATCTGGTCACTCCCGACAGCGGCCTCCTCTTCTGGATGGTCTTAATCTTCGGTATTGTCCTGGCAATTCTGTGGAAGTTTGGCTTCCCCATGATTACCGGGATGGTAGAGAAGAGGACTGCCCATATAGACGAATCTTTGCGGCTTGCCCGCGAGGCCGAGGAAAGGATGAAAGGAATCGCCGGAGAGCAGAAAAAGCTTATAGAGGAAACCCAGCTGCAACAAAGCCAGATGCTTAAAGAGGCCGCTTCCACAAGGGATGCCATCATAGCACAGGCCCGTGAAGAAGCCCGTGAGCAGGCCAACCTCATGATAGAAAAGGCCAAGGTTGAGATAGAGGCAGAGAAAGAAAGCGCCATGCGCGACATCCGCAAAGACGTAGCCCTGCTCTCTGTCCAGGTTGCAGAAAAAATCCTCAGGGACCGTCTGGCTCCGGAGCAGAAGCAGGCGGAATATCTGGACAAACTCATAGAAGAGATTAAAGAAGAGAACAAGCAATGAACACAGGAATCATAGCTTCCCGATATGCAACAGCCCTTTACAAGTGGGTTGGTGCCGATGATGCCACGGCCTCGCTGCTGTGCTCTCAGGCAAAAACCCTCGTGGTCGCGCTGTCCCTGGAAAAGCTCCGTTTCCTGCTCAGGGACGCCTCCCTGCGAAAGTCAGAGAAACTGTCTCTTCTGGAAGCTGCACTCGCTCCGGAAAAAATGTCCCCCAAGATGGCCGCATTCATAGAAATGGTGGCAGACAACGGGAGGATATCGGAGCTCCGATTCATCCTTAATTCTTACATTAATCTTTATTACAAAGAGCGGAACATCCATTTCGCGAAAGTAGTTTCTGCATACAAGCCTTCCCCGGAAATTAGGGAAAAGATTACCGGCCTTGCAGAGGACCTGCTTCACGGCACCGTCGTCATGGAAGAGTCTGTAGACCCTGACCTTATCGGCGGAGTTGTGGTGGAAGTGGACGGATACCGCTATGACGCCAGTGTTCGGACGGCGCTGAAAACCGTTAAGGAACAATTCCGCCAGCAGAACAAGCGTATCATTTAACAATCGTAACTAATTCGTAATGAATAACATAAAGCCAAGCGAAATATCCGGTGTGCTGCTGCGTCAGCTGGAAGCAATGGATCTTTCCGCAAAATACGAAGAGATTGGCCAGGTGCTCCAGGTGAGCGACGGCGTAGCCAGGATTTACGGTCTTGAAGGCGCCGAAGCCGGAGAGCTCCTTGAATTTGACAATGGGGTAATGGCCGTTGTGATGAACCTTGAGCAGGACAACGTAGGTGCAGTGCTGCTTGGACCTACAGACCTTGTCAAGGAAGGAATGTCCGTAAAAAGGACCGGCAGAATCGCCTCCGTCAAAGTGGGCGAATCAATGCTTGGCAGAGTAGTAGACCCTCTTGGAAACCCGCTGGACGGCCGCGGACGCATAGACGGGGACCTGACGGAGATGCCCCTTGAGCGCAAGGCTCCGGGCGTAATCTTCCGCCAGCCGGTGAATGAGCCGCTCCAGACAGGACTCAAGGCCATAGACGCCATGATTCCTATCGGCCGTGGGCAGAGGGAACTTATAATCGGTGACCGCCAGACCGGAAAAACCGCCATCGCCATAGATACCATCATCAACCAGAGGGACAATTTCCTTGCAGGGAAGCCCGTTTATTGCATCTATGTGGCTGTTGGCCAGAAGGGAAGCACCGTGGCCAGCATAGTTGATACCCTTCGTGCCAAGGGTGCGATGGATTATACCATCGTAGTTTCAGCTACTGCTGCCGATCCCGCTGCGCTTCAGTACTATGCCCCCTTTGCCGGTGCCGCCATCGGAGAATATTTCCGCGATACCGGCCGTCACGCCCTGGTGGTTTACGATGACCTTTCAAAACAGGCCGTAGCCTACCGTGAGGTATCGTTGATCCTGAAGCGTCCTTCCGGCCGTGAGGCTTATCCGGGAGACGTATTCTACCTCCATTCAAGACTCCTTGAGCGTGCAGCGAAAATAATTGGCCAACAGGAAGTTGCAGAGCAGATGAACGACCTCCCCGCCTCCCTCAAAGGCAGGGTAAAGGCCGGCGGCTCCCTTACTGCCCTTCCTATCATTGAGACCCAGGCCGGAGACGTATCGGCATACATTCCTACAAATGTAATTTCCATTACCGACGGTCAGATTTATCTTGAGAGCGCCCTCTTCAACCAGGGAATGAGGCCGGCAATCAACGTTGGTATCTCAGTTTCCCGCGTAGGCGGAAGCGCCCAGGTCAAGAGTATGAAAAAAGTTGCCGGAACCCTTAAGATTGACCAGGCCCAGTACAATGAGCTGGAAGCGTTCTCCAAGTTCTCATCGGACATGGACAAGGTAACTGCAATGGCTATAGACAAGGGCAGGAAGAACAACAAATTGCTCATTCAGCCCCAGTATAGCCCCATGCCGGTAGGGGAGCAGGTGGCCATCCTTTACTGTGGCACCAACGCCCTTATGAAAGACATTCCGCTTGACAGCGTGCAGGACTTCCAGGCCGACTTCCTTGACCGCATGCGCAGCCTTCATAAGGCCGATGTCCTTGACCCCCTGGCTCAGGGCATAATTAATGACGATATCACCAGAATCATACGTGAAGAGGCCGAGGCTGTGGCCGTCAGATTCAAGAAATAGCAGTTTATGGCATCGCTCAAAGAAATAAAGGGACGTATAGCATCCGTTAAAAGCACCCTGAAGATTACTTCCGCAATGAAGATGGTAGCATCTTCCAAATTGCGCAAGGCACAGGGCGCCATTGCCGGAATGTTGCCATACCAGAAGGCCCTGGAGGACATTCTTGGCAACCTTTTGACCGAAGGCAGCGCAGACCCGCGTTTCTTTGCTCCCGTACAGGAGGAAGGCCCGCTTAAAGTGGCCGTAGTGTGCTTTTCTTCCAACTCTTCCCTTTGCGGAGCCTTCAATTCCAACGTCATAAGAAAAACCCTCGCCCTGCTTGGCAGCCTTAAAGCCGCAGGCTGCGAGGTTACGGTTTACCCGATAGGTAAGAAAATGGCCGATGCCGTCATGAAAGCCGGCTATGCCCCGGCCGGGGACTTCACTGCCCTTTCCGGGAAACCCTCTTACGGCCCCGCCGCCGCTATCGCGGAAGAATTGGTCCAGGGCTATCTGAAAGGGCGTTTTGACAAGGTGGAACTTGTGTACAACCACTTTAAGTCCACCGCATCGCAGCCTACTGTACAGGAAACTTTCCTGCCGATGGAGAAACCCTCTGCCCAGGTGCAGGACAGGGACCTTATAATTGAGCCGTCTCGCCGGGAACAGGTTGCTCTTCTTCTCCCGAAGGTCCTGAAACTTAAAGTTTACACCGTGCTTCTTGACAGTGCCGCGGCAGAACATGCGGCGCGTACAGTGGCTATGCAGATAGCAACGGACAATGCAGATTCGCTGCTATCTGAGCTTAATCTGGAATATAACAAGGGTCGCCAGCAAAAGATTACCAATGAAATACTGGATCTTGTTGGCGGTTCAATAGAATAAGTAATAATATGAAAATCAGTATTTTAGCAACTGTAGCGGCTGTTATGGCCGCTTTGTCTTCGTGCGCATCGGCCCAGCTTAAGCTTGGCGACGAGCGCAGTGACGTGTATCTTCCGCTCCTGGAAGGTCGCCGAGTGGCACTTTTCAGCAATCATACCGGCATCGTCGGCAATAAAGAGGGCGGGCAGCACATACTTGACGCCTTGCTTGGGCAGGGAGTGAATGTTACGGCCATCTTCTCTCCGGAGCACGGATTCCGCGGCACTGCCGATGCTGGCGAGCATGTGGGCAGCAGCGTTGATGAGAATACGGGCGTGCCGATTCTTTCCCTTTACAGCCCGGGCAGCTATCGCCCCAGTGCTGAGTCAATGGAGAAGTTCGATGTACTTGTCGTTGATATTCAGGATGTTGGTACGCGTTTCTATACTTATTACATTACGATGAAGCGCCTTATGGAGGCTTGTGCCGATGCCGGCAAGAATGTGGTTATTCTTGACCGCCCGAATCCAAACGGCTTCTTTGTGGACGGACCAATCCTGGATATGTCCCTAAAGTCCGGCGTAGGAGCCCTTCCGGTGCCCGTTGCCCACGGAATGACCCTTGGTGAACTCGCCCTAATGATGAAGGGCGAAAACTGGCTTCAGGACAGCCTGGAATGCAAACTTGACGTTGTGCCCTGCGATGGTTACACCCATTCCATGAAAACCTCCATCCTTGTTGCTCCTTCACCAAATCTCAAGGATATCCAGGCTATTTATGCCTATCCTTCCACCTGCTATTTCGAAGGAACTATAGTCTCCCTGGGGCGTGGAACTGAGAACCCTTTCAAGATGTACGGACATCCTGACATGCAAGGCTGCGACTTTACATTTACTCCCCGCAGCATTCCCGGTGCCAAGAACCCTCCCTGCCTTGATGAGGAGTGCCATGGAGTAGACCTTTCCGGTACTGATGAGTATGTGGGCAAGGTGGATTTCAAATATGTCATTGATGCTTACAAGAAGCTTGGATGCGGGGACGATTTCTTTCTTAAGAACGGTTTCTTTGACCTTCTGACAGGCCAGCGCAGCGTTAAGGAGACTATCATTCAAAGAGCTGCGCAAGACGCCTCTGTAGAAGAGATTGCAAATGAGTTGAAAGCTTCATGGCAGGAAGATTTAGCTGCTTTCAAGGCTTTAAGAAAGAACTATCTCCTTTATAAGGATTTCGAGTAAAGGAATGGTTCTATATGTAAAAGAAAAGCCATCCTGGTATTTCCGGGATGGCTTTTCATATAGGGTGGTTAAGAATTACCTAACCTTAGCGAAGCGAGGTGTTGTTTCTTTATAAACCTCGTTCTTGTCTGTGCTTACGTTGCCAGGACCAAGAGTGCGGATAGAGCCGGCCTTTGTGGCAGATTCTGCTGCGTTCTTTGTCATAGTGAAGCCAGTACCGTAAGAAGCCTGGGGTGCTGAAGCTGTACCAGAGGTAAGTGTATTAGGAATAAGTGTTGTTACACCGTCGCACCACCAGTACTTAACCTTGTCTTCTACCATTCCGTAGTAAAGGAAGTCTACGAAATCGTAGGTCGTTCCTTGATAGGTCCAGCCACCAGGGGTAAGGGTAGCGGATTTTCCGTCCTCAGCCATTGCTGCGTCAAAAATCTTGTCGCCCTTACCATTGTAATATGTAGTGCCGTTGCTATATACGAAACGGGCATACAAGCATACAGTGACTTCTTCTTCGGCAGAATTGGTAATGACATTAGGCAACTCCTGCTCAAAGAGCTGAAGATTACCGGTTTCAGCATCGAATACAGCCTCGGTTTCATTGCCAGAGCCAAAGTAACCGGCACCATGACCTTCTATACCTGTGATGGTGTAAGACTGATCCTTAACCTTCTGGGAAATCTCCCAAGTGTCGGTAGTACCCTGACGGTCAATAGTCCATGAGCCAAGCCATTTGCTGTACTTGTCTACGGTGCCGCCGCCACCACCGGTGCCGCCAACTTTGTCAGCTACCTGAGGAAGAGGAGTGTTCTTATTGCCGTTGTAGTAATAAGCTGCAGTGCTTCCGGAATCATTGATATAGACGCCATAGTACTGCATTCCAGTGAAGGCACCGGTAGGAGAGCTGGCGTATGCTGCCGGGGTAAGGGTTAACTTGTCCTTATCCTCGTTCAGGGTTGCTGTAAAGAGGGCATATGTACCGGTTGCGCTTGGAGTAACCCTATACTTTGTTCCAGCGCTGTTGAGGTAAATACCGCAAAGAGTGAAGTTAACCTCATATCCGCTTGAATTGGTATATGTACCAAGCCCGCGTCTTGCAGATACGGACATTGTTCCGTTGCTGTAAGTTGCAGGTACCTTAAGGGTAACGTTATAGAGAACAGTAACACCGTTAATGCCGGAGATAAGGTAGCTTGAACCGGTCTGGTCTGCTGTAATCTCCCAAGTCTCGACAGAACCGTCATTTGACTCAAGAGTCCACTTGCCAAGGAAGTCCTCGTATGTAGGAGGTGCTACAACTTTAGCGTCAAAGGTCTGGAATTTACCTGTAGGCACATAATCCTCATTCACTTCAAAGAGTACAATCTTGTATTCTCCGGGAGTGTTGATAGAAGGATAGAGCCAGCTGTCAGACTCGTCATAGTAGAGATCCTGGGGGGTGTAACCGTTGGAGGCTGCCCATGCAAGGTTCTCGTCAATGTACTCAAGGATGTTGCTCTCTACATCATCTGCAGATGCAAGTGCACTTGCGTTTCCTACGAAGAAGTCATAGTAACCAGGTCCGTCAATTGTAATGATTGAGTAGTAGGTACCTGAATAGTTGTACTCTCCGTCGTAAGAAGCGTTCCAGCTGGTATTCTCTGCGAACTGTCCATACTGCCAAACGTCAACTGTACCAAGTGAAGCTCCAAGATTCCAGTCTACGCTTGCGTTGCGGGGGCTGGTCGTTGCATTCTCTGTTGCGGTAATGGTAAGAGCGCTTTCAGTAACTTCAACTGTTGCCCAGCCTTCGCTGGAGGTAGCAGACATAGTCTTGTCATACTCGTACGGGAAAGACGTGCTGCCTCCCTCTTTTTTAATACGCAGGCTGTTGTAAGGGAAAGCAACTGACTTGAAGCCTTTCTGCTGAACTGTAACATCTACAGAATAAGCGCCACTCTTAAGAGTAACTACAGCGTAGCGAGGCTCAAGGTTAACCCATTCACCAACAGTTACTGTAGCTTTGTAGCCGCTTACGGATACAGAGCACCAGTCTTTGTTACTTGTTGCTGTAACGGAACCAGCTGCATTGAAGTCAATAGTTCCTTCGCCACCTTCGGGTTCAAATATTACATCCGTAGCAATAACCTCTACGGTAACCGCAGGAGCTTCGTAGGGACTCTTGGTCTCTTTGTCGCAAGCCGTGAACATTGCCACGGCTGCGACTGCTATTATTAAACTAAATATCTTTTTCATAAGCGTTCAGGATTATTCTGCTCTAACACAGCTCTTCCATCTTGCAAGCTGGGTGGAATTGTTGCTCCATACCCAAGGGCTTGCAGCCTGACCGGCGGATGTAGAACCATTCAGATACCAGAGAATAAAGGAATCTACAACATATCCGCTCCAGTTTCCATTGTCATTCCAATAGAAAGTGGTGTCATCTTCCGGATCAAATATGCCTACCATTCCATAAGCTGTACCCCAAGACAGGGAGCCACCTCCGTCAACTGCCCATGCGCACATCCATACATCATATGTTCCGTTGTTGCCAACAATCTGGGAGTTGATGCCAATGCCACCGCTTGCAAGGCTATAGGTAGCTTTAACGCTCTCAAACTGATTGCTAAGACCTGTGATAGTATAGGATTTTCCGGCAACATCTTCAGCGATGTTGATTCCTGACAGGGTCCTTCCGTTGTAATTAAGGGTCCACTTTCCAATGAAATCCTCGTAAGGATGCCATCCTTCAGGAAGCTGACCTTTGATTGGAGTTCCATTAATAATGATGGAAGCAGAATCAACATCCCAGCCAATCTCTTCAATGGTAGTAGAACCGAGGGTAACAGGAGTGTAAAGCTTAAGACCTGTTTCTGTGTACGCAAAAGCAGATTCAGCTATAGGCTCACTTTCTGCAACCTCTTCACCTTCATCGTTGGTAACTATTTCATAAAGGCTAATCCAGCGATAATCAAGGTCAAGATAAATCAGGTAGTTCTTGCCATTAAGTTCTCCTACAAACTGTGATACATATACAGAGCTGGCTGTATTGTAAACATCAACGGTTACCTGTTCTGCATCCTCACTGGCTGAGAGAGGGTACATCTTAATAAGACTGCGGCTGCGTTTGCCCTTAAGGACAACCTCATCCTTAGTAGCGGAAAGAATCAGGAATTCAAAGTCACCTTTGTATGCCTGGTACAAACCACTCTCATTGTAAAGGTTTCTGCTGCTGCCGGAAGGAGTAGCAAAATAGTGGAAAGCATAGTTGTTGGTATCGAAGGACAGGACGGCGCTATCGTCACGGGTCATCTTGTACTTGGATGTATAGTCACCGTCAAAGATTTCACTGTAAACAGTAACTTCGTCTTCGGTGAACTTCAAGGTGTAAACGAATCCGCCATAACTCTGTTTCTGGTCAGGATAGTAGTACATCCTCCAACCATTTTCGGCTCCAACCAGAACCTTCTGAGCTGCCTTCAGGTAATCTGTCAAACGCTGTGCTGCAGGGTCGTCAAATACGTCTTCCTGGTCCTTAAGGCAGGACTGAAGAGACATTGACAAAACTGCAATAGCAAGCAGCCCGGTTAGTATTGATTTAAATTTCTTTGCCATAATCATCCAAATTAGTTGATTTCAAGGGAAGTCAGGTCTACAGCACCAGACATAACATCGTCCTGACGGCGAAGCACTGCATTGCGAAGCTCATCAATATCGATGTTAAAGGTGTTTTTCATGTAAGAGTTAACAATATCAAGCTTTGCTTGAATAAGAGATTTGGCATCACCTGCTTCGGTCATCCATCCGTCCCATGTCTCTTTGGAGTTGGTAACATAAATAGACATCATCTCTGCAAAGTCCTCACGGTCAGAGTGCTGTGCATAAGCAGAAATGAAGCCTCTCGGCAGGTAACCGCTTGTGTACTCAGGAGTGCTCCAAGAATCTGTTACATAAGAAGAACCGGTAATCTGCGTAAAGTCTGCAGGGAAGTCCTTGGTCTGATTCAGAATATGGGTAAACTCATGGTGAATGGTCTTGATATAGTAGTGGTTAAGACCTGCTTTAGGGTCACTGTATCCACCCCAAGTTCCGTTAAGTACATTGGGAAGGTAGTTTACACCTGAAAGGAGGATTTTCTTTCCGCCCTCGGCAGTACCAAGGATGAAAGTACCGTTGTTCCTGTACTCCCACTCTCCGATAAGGAAGAACATCTTAGGGAAGTATTGGCGAGTGAAATTTGCACCGGCAACTTCGTCATAAGAATCAATGCAAAGATACTTTACCAAGTGTGCAAGAACAATGGAGCAATCCATGTCTGCAGGGATGGTATAGTAGCTGAAATCAGACTCGTTCATCTCATAACGATACTTGAAAAGTATGTTGTAGGGATTGACGTAGTTTGCCTCAAGCCACTTGTCAAACTCATTGGGCTCCATCTCATCCATGGTGATGACACTCTTGGAATCCAGTTCCTCCTGTGAGCAGGAAGAGAACGCTGTAAGAGCGATTGTGGCTGCTAAAACTGTATAAATTAATTTTTTCATATTCAGAGTCATTTATCGGGTTAGCGTTTGTTTGCCTCGAAACCAGCGTCACGTGACTTCTGAGGGACCTGAACTGCACGACGAAGGTCGTCAGGCTCCAAAGTATCAGTAATCTTCTCTACCTGAGCAAGACCGTTCACTACTCTGCGGTAAACAGTTATACCGTAGCGTTTGATATCGAACCATCTCTGACCGAGACCCATGGTCTCTGTACGGCGAAGGTTAAGTACAAAGTGGAGCAATGCTTCCTGGATGCTGCCCTCACCTGCCCATTCAAATTTAGGCTGAAGGTGCTTCTTGGGAGTAGGAGCGTTCCATTCGTAGTAGTCCATTCCGTCGTAGAAGTCTTTGATTGACTCAGGAGTAAGGTTGATGGATGCGGTGTAGAAGTTGTTGCACCAGATGTTCAGATCTTCGCATGCCTTGTCAAACTGATTTGAAAGGATGTAAGCTTCTGCACGGTTCAGGAGGCACTCGTCTGTTGTGAATGCGGGATATACCGTACGACGGTATCCGATACCTGCAACAGGGTCTGTGTACTCAAACTCGTAGTCTATCTTCCAGAAGATAATATACTGCAAAGCTCCTGAGTTGTAGGTACGAGGTCTCCATTTGAATGAGGTAGCCGTAAGAAGGTTGCCATTTGACCAAGGAGTCGGAGCCATGAAGGACTCAGTGTTTGCGATATTACCTGTGAAACCGTAATACTTATATGAACCTGAATAGTTACCCCAGAAAAGACCCTGGTTAGAGTAACCTGTCTGAAGGAGAAGGTTGCACTTCTGGTCTGAGCTGTTGTATGCAGCGCGGGCTGTTCCGATTTCTACGTAATTTGCCTGAAGGTCTGCGTAGTCGCGGAGCATTGTCTCGGGAGCTGCACCAAGGCACTCGTTTGCACACTCGATAGCGCGCTGGTATTTGCCATAGTACAGGTAGAATCTTGTAGCGAAAGCAAGGGCTGCCTGGCGGTTGAAGTGATATTTGGGAACATCATATTCATCACCGACATATTTGAGGCCTTCCTCGATATCCCTTTCAATCTTCTCGTAAACATCTGCTACGTTGCCACGCTCATACTGAGGGTTGAGACCTTTTTCAGGAGCTTCCATATAAGGAATACCCTGGTCAGTGGCTGCAGTCTGGGCATTATAATGCATACAGAAGATATTTACAAGTGTGAAGTGACCGTAAGCTCTTGCGATAAGAGCCTCACCGTAAGAACCTGCAAGTTCAGGATTCTCAGGGCCGCCCAGTTCAGCAATGGCTTCGAGAGCCTGGTTGGCTGCTGCAATTGCACTCCAGTTTGAGCCCCAGATATTCTCAGGAGACTCGTTGTTAGACTCTACAACATCTTTCCAAGCCCAAACCTCATCAAAGAATCTATCCGGAGCGGATGATACAACGGCTGCATTGTTATCGCAGTTGTCTGAGAGGAGTTCTGTCACCATCTGGTAGTCGGTGAAGGAGTATGCAGAACCAAGCATAGCTTTTACCTTTTTAGGGCTGTCAAGCTCTGCACGGTTATCCGGCATTGTGTCAAGGAAATCGTTGCAGGAAGCGAAAGCCAATACGGCTGCTGCGAAAGAAAGTATAATTTTAGTTGTTTTCATATTCGTTCCTCCTGTAATTAGATGCCAACCTTAAGGGTTACAGTGAACTGCTTAGGCACAGGTACTGCAACACCACCGGTGTTGAAGAACTCAGGATCCTGACCATTCAGCTTCTTGTCTGCATAGAGCAGGAAGAGGTTGGTAGCCTGAACCTTGAGGGAAAGATTATTAAGCTTAAGGGTATTGACCCACTTCTTGGGGAAGTCATAGCTGAGGGATACTTCCTTAAGACGTACGAAGTCACCCTTTGCGATACGCTCTGTAGAGTAGTTGTATGCGTTGTAAGCATAGCTCAGGGAGGTATCGTTTACGTTCTGCATGCGGGAAGCGATAACCGGGATGGTTGTCTTGTTCTCATCGCCAGGAACAACCCAGCGGTTGCGGAACTCCTTAGGCATAGAGGTAAGGTCGTTGTATGCAGCCTTGAATACAGGGTCAAGACGAACTACGTTACCGAATGAGCCGGTGATGAACACGTTCAGGCGGAAGCCGTTCCACTCAAAGGTGTTACCGATAGAAGCAACATCTGTAGGATCTGCTGTTCCGGAGTACTTGAGGAACTCAATGTTCTTGGGATCTGAAGCGGAAGTCTGGAAGTAAATACCTGTTACAGAGATGTTTCCGTCCTGATCAAGGAATGTAGGCAAACCTTCTTCGTTCAAGCCCATGAAAGGAATTGAGAAGATAGAGTGGTTTGCATAGCCTTCCTGTGCGAAACCGGTACCGGATATAAGGTCAATCACACGTTTGGTTGTCTGGAGCTTTGTAATCTCGTTGTGTGAGTGAGAGTAGATAAAGTTGGTGGTCCACTTGAAGGCCTTTGTCTTGATATTGGTGGTAGAGAGGCTGAGCTCATAACCATCGGACTTCATGGAAGCAACGTTACCATATTTTGTAATCTGACCGCCGATACCCTGGGTATTGGTAATACCGATAAGGTCGTAGTTGTTACGTTTGTACCAGTCACCTGCGAAGTTGATTCTGTTGTCAAGGAAACCGGTCTCAATGCCGACGTTGAACTCATGCTTCTTCTCGAAGGAGAGGTCAGGGTTGGCGAGGTCGTCAATAGCCAGGATACTCTCTTTGTCCCTTGCTACCGGGCGCCAAGGGTTATCGGCAACAATAACAACGGCAGAGTTGGTTACCCAGCTCGGGCCGCTTTCTGCGGTAAGTGAGTAAGAGAGTTTGAGGGCTGCGTGTGAGAGAACGGGTGCGAGAGGACGCATGAACGGCTCGTCGGAAATGTTCCACCTGCCGGATACGTTCCATGTAGGAAGCCAGCGTGCGCTACGGCTCTTACCAAGACGGTTGGAACCCTCATAACGCATGGTACCGGTAAGGCTGTAACGGCTGTTGTATGCGTAAGTTACAGTACCGAAGAATGCTGCACGACGCTCGTGGGTGTTACCCATTGTGAAGTACTCAGTATTCTCTTCTGCACCTTTCTTGAAAATCTTGTAGTTGTACTGTGCAATTTCGCCCATGTCATACTGGAGACCCCAGCCACGGAACCAAACAGCGTGACGGTCAATGGAGTTGGTCTCCATACCGGCGTATGCGTTTACCATGTGCTTGTCGAAGGTCTTGTTGTAAGTAGCGGATGCACGGAAGTCCCAACCGAACATCTTGTTGTCTGTTCTCTGGAAGATACCTCCGTAAGGGAGAACAGTCTCAGGAAGTGCGAACGGAACGTCAGGGTCTGTGTAAAGGAATGAGTTGGCGTCCCTGATGGTTGTTGTATAAGCTGCGCGGTAAGCAAGTGCCTGGTTGGATTCGTCCAGGATGTAGTGCTCACGTGTTGTTGCGGAATGCTTTACAGCACCGAGGATTGAAAGCTCGAGGTCTTTGATGGGCTTGTATTTGAGCTCACCCTGGAACCTGAGGTTGGTAACGTCAAGATCAAGGTAGTTGTTGTCCAACTCATACATGATGTTGAAGGGAGCGTAGTTCCTTGTGTAGAATACGTCCGGGTCAAGAGCACGTGAAGTGTTGAGTGCGTATGAGTAAGGGTTGATATCGAAGTCACGTTTAACCTCACCTGATACGGCGTCAATTGAAGAACCGAGGGTACCAGGAGCGCGCTGCTTACGGTAAGAAGCGTTGCTGATCATGTTGAATGTGAGGTTGTCAAGAATCTTGTGAGTTACATTCAGGTTAGCGGTGTAACGCTGAACGCGGCTCTGGAGAGACCAACCCGGGTCATCCATGATAGACATTGAAGCATAGTAGCTGCCCTTTTCTGAACCACCGGAAATACTTACAGAGTGGTTGTGCTGGATGTTGTAGGTGAACAGTTTGTCGAACCAGTCTGTGTTACGGTACTCAGCTGCGCGAAGGTAAGCGGCTTTTGCCTCGGGAGTGTTTGCAAGTGCAAACTGACCGGTAGCAGGGTCGTATTCGCTAAGGAGCTGGTACATTTTACCGTAAATACCTGAAGCAGATGCATTTGCGGTACCTGCATAGTTGAGGTAACCCTTCTGCTCAAGTTCCTGGTAGATGGACATCTGGTCCTGGGAGTTCATGATGTTGAAGGTGCTGTACTGAGGTTTAAGCCTCATGGTATACTCACCTGTATAGGAAATCTGGCTGTGACCAGAACGACCCTTCTTGGTTGTTACAACGATCACACCTGCCATCGCGCGCGCACCGTAAATAGAGGTAGCGGAACCATCCTTCAGGATATCGAAAGACTCGATATCGTCTGAGTTAAGTCCTGCGATTGCAGAAGAAATAAGGGTGTTGGCGTCTCCTGAGCTCAGGTCTTCTGCGTCAACTTCCACTACATCTTCCATAATAACGCCATCAACGACCCACAAAGGCTTTGATGAACCGTAGATGGAGGTAGCACCACGGACGCGGATCTTAGGAGCGGTACCGAAAGTACCGGAAACGTTCTGCACGGAAACTCCGGCTACGCGGCCTTCCAGTGAACGGGAGACATCGGCGATACCGTCAAGTTTGGCCGTAGCAGCGTCCACCTTTGCAGATGATCCTGTAAAGAGACGGCGGTCCATGGAGGTCATACCGGTTACAACGGCGGATTCAAGAACTTCTGAATCCTGCTTCAGGGTAACCTTGACATTCGGAGCAATGGCAACTTTTTCCTCAAGGAAGCCCATGTGCGTGATTACCAACGTTGTAGCGCTGGCGGGCACGCCATCGAGCGTGAAGTTACCATCGAGATCTGTGATAGTGCCTTTGTTGGCAACACCCTCTACTTTGACATAGGCGCCGATTGCGGGCTGTCCGTCCTCTTCAAGGACAGTTCCCTTAACGGTCTTTGTCTGAGCGAAGGCGCTGACAGCTCCAAGTAGGAGTGCGGCAGCACAGCTGATCAGAGATAATAATTTGAATTTCATACGTTTAAGATGTTAGTGATATAAAGTATTATCAAATTTTCCAATCAAAATTCCAGTTTCTTCCAAGGTACTGGAAATGCAAAAATATAATATATTATTTGAAATAAAAACAATTTTTCTCTTTTTTTGCGTCTGTGCCGCTGAATAAAGCAAATCGCCTCGTATGCGTGCATAAAAAAATAGACGCTTGGATTAAAATTTTTTAAAATATTTTTGGAGATTAAAATTTTGTGTGTATCTTTGCAGTCCCAAAGTAAATGGAGAAATCCAAATCTACTTTCCTGCGGACGTGGTGAAATGGTAGACACGCTACTTTGAGGGGGTAGTGGGCGTTGGCCTGTATGAGTTCGAGTCTCATCGTCCGCACAAAGACGATTGGTTGCAAGACCGGTCGTCTTTTTTGTTATTATTAAGGTGGCTAATTCCCAAAGTATTTGTATATTTGCAGGCTAAATACAATTATTACAAACTAAAACCAACTAAAATCATTGTCATGAGACGTTTATCTGCAATTCTGCTTCTTGCTGCAGCGTTCATCACAAGCTGCGGACAAAGCACAAAGAAGGAAACCAGATTGTTTGATTGTGACTATGTAACCACACCCGGAGACTCCGTTCTGGCAACAGAAATCATTAATGTCCTGAAGAATGAAGCCGCCGTAAAGGAGGTTTCCACCCCTGAACTCATGGTTATCGCCGGACGCAGCCTGCTTGGCAAGGAATATGTCGCCGGCACCCTGGATGGTGGTGAGAAAGAAATTCTTACACTTTACCTGAACAATACGGACTGCATCCTCTTTGTTGAGGCCTGCACGAACCTGGCCAGGGCTGCTGTCAACCCCAAATTCCCGGAAAACAATTTCCTGAGCTATGCGGCTGACGTTCTCCAGACCAGGTATCGCGACGGAAAGACAGAGCATTATTCAGACAGGATTCATTATACTACCGAATGGATTCGCCAGGCACAGGCAAACGGCATTCTTGAAGACAAGACCCTGGAGTTCGGAGGTGAGGTTTATGACCATCCAATCAACTTCATGTCTAACAATATCGCCTACTACAAGCAGATTCAGAATGCTGCTACCAATGAGGAAGCTGCAGCTGACCTTGCCCGTATCAAGGAAATCGAGAATACCCTGAACCAGACGCCTCAGTATTATATCAAGGATGTCAACATCGTAAAGGCGGAGCCTTTCATCCAGACCGGTGATATCATTGGTTATATGGCTGCTACAGAGGGTCTTGACATCGCCCACGTGGCAATGGCTTATGTCACGGATCCGGACGGAAACGTTGTTTACGGGCCTCATGACAGCAACGCAAAGGTTGGCTTCATGCACGCTTCCATGGCGGAGATGCAGGTTGTCATCGACCACCAGAGCATATCTGATTACGCAAAGGGCCGCAAATCAATCACCGGCATCTGCGTAGCAAGGGTTAAATAAGAAATCAACAAAATTTTTAATTAAATCAATATGAGAATTGTTCAAGTTACCGGTAGGGAAATCCTCGACTCAAGAGGCAACCCTACAATCGAGGCAGAGGTAATCCTCGAATCAGGAGTTAAAGGTGTAGCAGCTGTTCCTTCAGGCGCTTCTACAGGTGAAAACGAGGCCCTGGAGCTTCGCGATGGAGACCCCAAGCGTTATGGCGGCAAAGGCGTACTCAAGGCTGTAGCAAACATCAACGACAAGATTGCTCCCGCTATCATCGGCATGTCTGCATTCGAGCAGAGGGCTATTGACAAGGCCATGATCGAGCTGGACGGCACTCCTACCAAGAGCAACCTTGGTGCAAACGCTATCCTTGGTGTATCTCTCGCTGTTGCAAAGGCAGCTGCAGAGTATCTTGGCATGCCTCTTTACAGATACATCGGCGGTACCAACGCTTATATACTCCCCGTTCCTATGATGAACATCATCAACGGTGGCGCACACTCAGACGCTCCTATCGCATTCCAGGAGTTCATGATTCGTCCCGTTGGCGCATGCTGCGAGGCAGAAGCTGTACGCATTGGTGCAGAAGTATTCCACGCTCTCCAGAAGGTGCTCAAGGGCCGCGGCCTCAGCACTGCAGTTGGTGACGAGGGTGGTTTCGCTCCCAAGCTTGACGGTATTGACGACGCTCTTGACTGCATCATCGCAGCTATCAAGAACGCAGGCTACGAGCCCGGAAAGGACGTAACCATCGCCATGGACTGCGCTGCATCTGAGTTCTGCTTCAAAGAGGGTGACACCTTCTACTATGACTACAAGCAGCTCAAGGACGGCAAGAAGAAAGATCCTAACGGCAAGAAGTTCACCACAGAGGAGCAGATTGCTTATCTGGAGCAGCTTATTACCAAGTATCCTATCGACTCTATCGAGGACGGTCTTTCAGAGGAAGACTGGGAAGGCTGGGTTAAACTTACCAAGGCTATTGGCGACCGCTGCCAGCTCGTAGGTGACGACCTCTTCGTAACCAACGTCAAGTACCTCCAGAAGGGTATCGAGATGGGTGCAGGAAACAGCATTCTTATCAAGGTTAACCAGATTGGTTCACTCACAGAGACTCTTGACGCTATTGAGATGGCTCACCGTCACGGTTACACCACCGTTACCAGCCACCGCAGCGGCGAAACTGAGGACACCACCATCGCTGACATCGCAGTTGCTACCAACAGCGGTCAGATAAAGACCGGTTCCCTCAGCCGTACAGACCGTATCGCCAAGTACAACCGTCTCATGAAGATTGAGATTGAGCTTGCAGACGAGGCTCGCTACGGTTACAAGAAACTTCGCTAAAATCTGAATCTTTATTAACAAGCAGTCAATGAGCAATCATTGGCTGCTTTCCCATATAAAAAGGTGGATGCGGGCATAATATTTGCAGAAAAAGATGGGACTAAAAATGTTAGTAAACTTATGAAAAAGTCTTTTTTATTTACGCTTTTGGCAGTGGCACTTGCGGTGTCCTGCACCAGTACAAAAGAGAACCAGTACACAACAAATACTGTCTGCACATTTGATTATACCGATGCCATTGAAATGGTTGGGGATGACCAGGTGTATTTTGACAATTACTTCATGGGCGGCGGTGTAATGGCATTCCTTAACAAGGCTGCCGGCGATGTTTTCCTTGGTGGCTGCGCCCTTGTGGGTCTTGAGGACGATACCCTGGAAGAAGGTCACATTGCAGCACCCCTCAGTGTATTCGGGAAGGGTTACAACGGTTCCAAGTATTACCTGACCATCAAGTATGACCCCAACTCTGCGAACATGCCGGAGCATCTGGCTACATTCGTCCAGAAGGACAGTGGCACCATGCACGCTGCCGAATGCCAGGTTAACAACACGAACAGGCTTGTCCATATTGCCACCTTCGGCCTTCCGGCCCATGACGATGAAGATGAGATTCCTGCTTTCCAGGATGGGGATTATCTTAAGCTCAGGATTTATTCCACATCAGGAAGCGCCACAACTTCCGAGAAGTTCGTGGAGGTTACCCTGGCAGAGCGTAAAAGCGGTATACTTTCCGTTATTAATGAGTGGAAGACCGTAGACCTTACCCCGCTCGGCGGAATTGAAGCCATAGATGTGGCACTGCTTTCAAACAGAAGCGATATTCCTCTATGCTTCTGCATTGATAACCTGGCTATTGCAGCCACTATTCTATTGTAAGGAGACCTTCCGGGATTTTCATCTGAAGAACTTCAGAATCAGGATTTACGGACAGTATCAGTTCCTCATTGAGAGGCAGCAGGCACTGTCCTTTTTTTGTCTGCACCTCTATGCAGGGATTCCCGGGAATATCTTCCACGGCTACTATCTTTCCTACTTCTATTCCCTTGGCGTCCAGGACAGACCAGCCAATAAGCGCTTCAAGGGACTCATCCTCTTCAAGCTCAGGATAATCGCTGGCGCGGCCAAGCATAGCCCTGCCGCAAAGTTCTTCAGACTCATCCAGCGATGTGACGCCGGAAAGGCGGACGATAGCTTTTGTGTTACCCTTTGGGGTTAGTTTTTCAATAAAATAAGGAACCGGCAGTCCATCGTGTTCGATGAAAACCGGTTCCTTTGTATTAATTTCCTGTGCCGACAGTTCTTTGAACCCTATGAGGAGTTCACCGTCTGTGCCGTTGGATTTCAATACTGAAGCAATCTGCAGCATGGGGAACTTATGCCTCCTGAGCTGCGGACTCTGCTGATTCAGCGTTCTGCTCTGCTGCAGCTTCCTCTGCTGCCTTGCGAGCTGCTTCCTCTGCCTCTGCCTTCTTCTTTGCGATTGCTTCTGCGCGGGCCTCGTTTACCTTAGCCTCTGCATCGCGGGCAGCTTTCTGAGCCTGTGCGGCAGCTTTGTCAAGACCCTGCTTCTTGGCAGCGATCTTAGCATCCTGCTGCTCTTTCCAATCTGCAAACTTCTTGTCTGCCTGCTCCTGTGTAAGGGCGCCCTTTGCTACGCCACCTGCAAGATGCTTGCGAAGGAGAACACCTTCGTAAGAGAGGATGCGGCGGGTTGTAAGGGTAGGCTGAGCACCAACGTTGAGCCATGCAAGTGCGCGCTCGCTGTTGAGTACGATGGTAGCAGGGTTGGTGTTAGGATTGTAAGAGCCGATCTGCTCAATGTAACGACCGTCGCGCGGAGCGCGTGAGTCAGCCACTACAATGTGGAAGAATGCGAAATTCTTCTTACCGTGGCGCTGAAGACGAATTTTAACAGCCATTGTGAATCTGTTTTAAATGTAAATAATTAGTTGTTGCTTCTTTCCATCCCGTGGAAAGCATTTTGCGGAAAGAGCGAGATTCGAACTCGCGATACCCTTTTGGGGTACACACGCTTTCCAGGCGTGCCTCTTCAGCCACTCGAGCATCTTTCCGAATTGGGGTGCAAATATATAAAAAAGATATCAATTCCTCAAATTCTTGAAAAATTTTCTACATTTTTTGAATTTTTTTCATTTTGGCACGCATTTCGCAATATCTTAAATCGAAATGAAAAATTCATAAGCAATTTTGATCATATTGAATAAGTGTTAGTGTTAGCGAATTTACCCGGCCGTGAGGTCGGGTTTTTTCGTTCCTTGTCTTTTATCAAAAAAATTACTAACTTCGCGCACTAAATTAAACTAAAACCAATATTATGCGTACACCTAAACTCCTTATATCCGCCGCAGCGGCGCTTTTGATGGCTGTGCCATCTTTCGCTCAGGGCGGAGAAGAAGCCCTGCCGTTCGCAAGGACAGACCGTAACCCGGCAACCGCCGGAAAGGCATTCACCGGTACAGCATCCACATCTAGTATCGCCTGGAGCGCTTTCTCCAACTCTGCCGTCATTCCTTTCTACAAGCAGAATTTCGATGCCGGACTTTCCTGGCAGAACTGGGCTCCTGACGGAACCAAGAGCACCAATATCAACGCCGGAGTCGCTTACAGAATCAACGACTTCATTGGCATTTCCGCCGGTTTTGCAAGCCAGAGCTATGAGTCTTATGATGTAATAGACCAGTACGGAATGCAGGACGGTACCTTCACACCCAAGGCCCTTGTTGTTAACGGTGGCGTGGGAGTCCGCGTGGCAGACCAGTTCAGCATCGGTGCCAATGTCCGCTATCTTCGCCAGACCATTACTGACGGAAGGGCTATTGACGCCTTTGCCGGAGACGTAATGCTTTATTACAAGCCCCTGAAAGAGCTCGGTCTCACCGCCGGAGTGGTTTCCGTAGGAAGCAAGGTCAAATCCATCCTTGGAGAATCCTACAGCCTCCCTGCTTCTGCAAAAGTTGCCGGAGATTACACCCTTGACATTGAGGGCAACATTATCAGGGCCGATGTCGATCTGGATTATTACTTCAGCGGCAACCTTACTGCCGGCATTGGTGCGGAGTACGGTTTTGCTGACATGGTATTCATCCGTGCCGGATATCATTACGGAGAGGACAAGTCAGTCCTTCCTTCATTCGCCGCCATTGGCGCAGGCCTTAAATTTTATGGCGTAAAGCTTGACTTTGCTTATCTCACAGCTAACAAGTCGCTTGGCAACACCATCACCATCGGCCTTGGATATTCATTCTAATCGGCAAAAAAGGAAAAGTTATGATAAAGAAACTATACATAGCTGCCATCGCAGCATTCGCAATTTTCTCATGTGCTAAGCCGGAGATTACTGAAGAGACCGCAGAGGCCTTCGCAAATGAAGAAGAGGCCGCATCAAAGGCAATCGCCCGCCGTTATGTAAAAGGTAATGTCATCGTTAAGTTCGATGACCAGATGATTTCCCTCATTGAGCAGGACCTTGTCCAGGGCAGCATCGCCACAAAATCAGCAGCCCTTAATTCTGTCGTCTCAAATCTTGGCATCAAGAGCATGACCAGGGTATTCCCGGACGCAGGTGAGTATGAAGAGCGTACCCGCCGTGAGGGCCTTCACCGTTATTATAAGGTAACTTTCGCTGACGATGTGGTTCCTACAAAGGCTATCAGCGACCTTGCCGCAGTTCCCGGAATTGAGTCTGCCGAGGGAATCCTCAAAGTCCGCCGCCGCGCTTTCAATGACCCTTACCTCAGCCGCCAGTGGCATTATATCAATAATGACTATACCAAGGGCGCCGACATCAACGTAAAGCCGGTTTGGGACAGCGGTATCACTGGAAATGAGAATGTAATCGTAGCTGTTGTGGACGGTGGCGTTGCCCTTACTCATACAGACCTTTCTTCCAACGCTGTTGCCGCCGGGGCCAATGGCAGCAAGAACTTCGTGAAGAACAATTACACCATTGAGATTGACGAGCACGGAACACATGTTGCCGGAACCATCGCTGCCATCAATAACAATGGCAAGGGCGTCTGCGGTATCGCCGGCGGAGACTATGCCAACAATGTAAAAGGCTGCAAAGTCATGTCCTGCCAGATTTTCAATGAGGATGAGTATGATGAGAACAACGGTTCCGATGCTACCTGTGCAAACGCTATCAAGTGGGGTGCAGACCACGGTGCCGTCATTTCCCAGAACAGCTGGGGCTATTATGCCGATGACAACGATGACGGAACTGTAAGTAACTCTGAATACAACGCATACAAGAAGATTACCGTTCCCAGCGTTATCAAATCCGCCATCTCATACTTTGTAAAGTACGCCGGCTGCGATAATGCCGGAAACCAGAAGGCCGGTTCCATGATGAAGGGCGGTATTGTTTTCTTTGCCGCTGGTAATGAGGATATTGACCTTGACCCTATCTGCCAGCAGTGCGATGTTGTTGCAGTTGGTTGCTTTGACCAGACCGGTGCAAAGTCCTATTTCTCCAATTACGGAAGCTGGGTTGATATCGCCGCACCTGGCGGAGAAGGTTCTTACACTGAATCTCACTCCATTTACAGCCTTGCTCCGAACAATAAGTACGCTTACATGGACGGAACTTCAATGGCCTGCCCTCATGTTTCAGGCGTGGCTGCCCTTGTTGTTTCAAAATTCGGCGGAGACGGATTCACCAATGAAATGCTCAAGACCCGCATACTTGAAGGCGCTTCCACCACTGCTATTTCTGCAAAGAATATCGGCCCTAAGGTTGATGCTTACGGTGCCATTACATATTCCACCCATACAGAGAACCAGCCGCCAGTGATTTCCATTAAATCAGTGGTCCCTGCCCAGATTAAGGCTTGGCAGACCATTGATGTTGAGCTTGAGGTTTCTGACCCTGACGGCGATGCCCTTAATGTTACTGTAAAGGGCTCCGGAGCAGAGCAGATTATCATTAACAACAAGACTTATTTCCTGAGGATAGTAGGTACAGCCGCAGCAGCCGGAAAATATACGGCTACCATCACCGTTACCGATGTCAAGGGTGAGTCCGCAGAGGCTACATGCTCTTATGAGATACTTGAGAACCATCCTCCGGTAGTGAACAAGAACTTCTCCAACATCATCAGCGGCAGCATTGGCCAGATATTCTCTTTCAATATTGAAGATTATTTCACCGATCCTGATGAGGAGCCTCTCTCATTCAAGTTCAATCTTTCAGAGAACAGGGTTGCTCATCTTAACGTAAATGATAATACCCTGTATGTGACATCACTTGATTACGGTCTTTCAGACATTACCGTAACAGCTACCGATGCCCTTGGAAAGAGCGTGTCCTCTTCCTTCAGCATTCTTGTAAGGGATGGCGATACCAATGAGATTGACGCTTATCCGAACCCGGTTATCAAGACTTTGTTTGTTCGTACGGGTGAGAAGGAGACTCTTTCCAAGGTGAGCGTGGTTTCTACTACGGGATCTGTTGTGTATGAGGCTCAGAAGACGTTCAGTGCTTTCAATCCTCTTCAGATTGACATGTCTTCCGTAGCTCCCGGTATTTACACCTTGAAGGTTTCCTTCGACGGAAAGACTCAGACTAAAACTGTAGTTAAAAAGTAATATACTATAAAAACGAAGCATCTTGCAAGATGCTTCGTTTTTTGGGAAACTACAGTTTATTCTGTTTGAGCTGTTCTATGTAGCGGTCTATGCGGTGAAGCTGCTCGGGAATTTCAATACTCTGGGGGCAGTGAGGCATGCACTGGCCGCAGCCAATGCAATGGTCTGCCTGACGGAGGGTAGGAATAGCCTTGTTGTAACTCAGCAGATAATCCTTGCGAAGCTTCTTGTAATTAGCCTGCTCGCTGCTCTGGGCAACAGTACCATCGTTGACATGCTTGTTGTAATGGGCGAAAATCTCAGGGATATCGATGCCGTAAGGGCAAGGCATGCAATAGTTGCAATGGGTACAGTTGACGGTAGGGTAGGTGGCCATTATACCGGCCATATCCTTAAGGAAGTCAAGTTCTTCCTCCGTCAGAGGCTTGAACCCCGTGAAAGTCTTGATATTGTCCTCCAGATGCTCGCGGTAGGTCATACCGCTAAGTATGGTAAGAATCCTTGGATAGGTTCCTACAAAGCGGAAAGCCCAGCTGGCAATTGAAAGGTCCGGCTCACGCTCCTTCATGTGGCGGGTAACATTCTCCGGAACACTGGAAAGGCGGCCGCCAAGAAGCGGCTCCATCACAACGATGGGAAGCTCGCGCTTGTCAAGGCTCTCGTACAGATAGTCTGCATTAACGTTACGGACACCATCGGCATGCTGCCAGTCCATATAGTTCATTTCAATCTGCACGAAATCCCATTTATATTTGTCATGAAGGGCAATCATCTGGTCATATTCAGCCTTGCTGCCATGGAAGGAGAAGCCAAGATTGCGGATGCGGCCGGCCTCACGCTCCTTCAGCACAAAGTCCATCATGCCATTGTCTTCGTAGCGGGCCTTGAAAGCCTCGTAGCCGCCACGGCCGATGGAATGCATCAGATAGTAGTCAAAATAGTCCGTCTGCATCTGCTCAAAGGAGTCGTGGTACATCTTCTCGGATGCCTCAGGGCTCCTGTCTCCAAAGTTGGAAAGCTTTGTGGCAATGTAGTAACTGCTTCGCGGATGACGGGCCAGGGCGTTTCCGGAAGCCTTTTCTGACTGGCCGCGAAGATAGGCGGGTGAAGTGTCAAAATAGTTGATACCGGCCTCAAGAGCCCTGTCTACCAGTTCGTTGACACTCTCCTGGTCTACTATGTCTTTCCCGTTCTCGTCCTTTTTCATCTGCCAGCGCATGCAGCCATAGCCAAGCAGGGACACCTTGTCCCCGTTTTTAGGATTCAGGCGGTATTCCATCTGGCCTTCGCCGTCCGGCCCTGAAACCTGTGACGATGCTGCCGGTTTGCTGCCTCCGCCGCAGGCGGCTGCTCCTGCTGCAAGGGCCCCTGCCCCTGCAAGCTTAAGGAAATCTCTTCTGTTTATATCTTTCATGGCTGCTAATCTTTAATGTGAACACTGAGTCCGTTAACTGTAATTGCGCTGAACGGCCTTGCCGGGCACAGATTCTCGCAGGCGCCGCAGCCAATACACTTGGCTTCGTCTACAACAGGAATAAGCGGGCTGTTTTCAGGGTCTTCGCGGTCCTTGGGAACCATCATGATGGCTCCTACAGGGCAGTGACGGGCGCAATTACCGCACTTGACGCCATCTGCCTCAACTACGCAGAGGTCGCGGTTCACGCTTGCAACGCCAATATGGAACTGGGTCTTTTCCTCAGGGGTAAGAGGCAGAATCGCTCCGGCGGGGCAGACCTGTGAGCATTCTGTACATTCCGGGCGGCAGTAGCCTTTTTCGTAGCTCATCTCCGGCTGCATCAGGCGGTCAAGGTCTGTAGAGGGCCTGAGTACATTGTTGGGGCAGGCTGATACGCAAAGCTGGCAGGCTACGCACTTCTTATAGAAATCCTTGACGCTCTCTGAACCGAAGGGGGTAAGGGGCGTTGTCCTTTGCGGTACCTCCTTGTCCAGGATGGCGGCCAGGCCTCCGTCTACCTTCTTTTTCTGCGCTCCCAGGGTCGCTGCGCTGGCTATCATTGCCGATGATGCCAGGAAGGCGCGGCGGCCGGAATTGTCATTCTGTCCGGAACGAAGTGGAGCGGAAGAATCTCCTTTATATGCGAATTTATACTTAAGCGCACCGAACTTGCAGTTATCAAGACAGTCGAAGCAGTCTACGCAGCGGCTGTAATCAATCTTCTTAGCGGCAATGTCAATGCAGGAAGCCTTGCACTTCTTCTCACAGGCGTGGCAATTCTTGCAGGCATCGGCATTGATAACGGGGCGGAAGAGGGCGAAGCGGGAGAAAATGCCCAGCGTAGTGCCCACAGGGCAGATGGTATTGCACCAGGTGCGCCCGTTCCTCCATGCCAGTACGGCAATGATAACAAAGGCTGCAATAGCTACAATCGGCACAAGTGAACCAACAAATTTGCCGCTTGCAGAAGCCATCATCTTGCCAAATAGGCCGTAAGGGTCAAGCAGGACAACCAGGTAGTTGAGGCCTGCGATAAGGCTTGCCACGAAGACTACCCAAACTATATAGCGAACCTTCTTCTCTTTGGAAGGCGTGTAGCGCATCTTCTTCTTTTTGCCGATGCGTCCCAGGCGTCCTGCGATATCTTGCAGGATGCCAAGAGGGCAGAGGACAGAGCAGTAGATTCGCCCGAAGAGCAGGGTTAGCACGATAAGAACGGCAATAACCACAAGGTTGAACGCCAGCAAGGCCGGCAGGAACTGCCATTTGGCCAGGAAGCTTAGCTGCAAGGGAGCTCCTTCCCACGGGTTAATGAAAAGAAGCAAGAAGGCGATGAAAACAAGCGTCGCCAGGATGATTCTGATTTTTTTTAGCATATGTTATCCTAAGTGTTGTTGTCAGTCAAGGCAGAGAAGCACCATGGAAGGATGGCTTAGCTCCAGCGTTATCTCATCTTCAACGGCCCTGTTAAGGGTCGCTTTCCACCAATTATCAAAGGTAACGTTTTCCGTTGAATATTCCAAACCGGAGGATTTGATTCTTAATGAATTATCCGGTGTGAAAATGGAAACCTTGCGCCCTGTTCCTACAGATATGGTTGCCGTGTCCCATATCGGAAACATGGTCTCATTGTCAGAAACCATGTCCAGTACCTTCTCTTTGACTTCCGGGAAAAGGCGGCCGTATTCCATCAGCAGGGAAACGTTGCCTATGGTGTGGTCCGTTCTCTTGCCGGTTGCTCCAAGTATGTGAATTTCAGATACTTCCGGATGCGTCTCAAGCAAATACCTTACAGCCTTTGTCTGGTCGTTATAGTCCTGCTCCTCATAATGGACGATGCGGCTGGAAAATTCTTCCTGAAGGACGGGGGAGAGGGAATCCATGTCTCCCACAATGGCATCAGGCAGGCGCTTCCTTCCGCCAAAAACAGACGGCATGGCCCTGAGATAAGCCTTCAGCGCCCCGTCGCAGCAGATTATGAAATCTGCCGATGCAATAAGATATCTTGGAAACTCCTTCTTTGGGAAATCTCCGTTGCAGATAATTGCAGCCGTCATTTTGCCTGCGTTTTTTCTATCTCGCTTCGCGATGTGCCCTTCGTTGTTTTATAAGCCGATGCTTCCCTGAATCCGGCCAGGAAGGCCTTTATGTCCATGCGCTTCTTGCCGGAGAGCTGTACGTCGGTGAGTGAAATGGCGCCTCCGTCAGCCGTAGCAACGGCGAAGAACTTCTTGCCGTCTGTAAGAACGGTGCCGGGCTCTACGGAAGAAGGCATCTCAGGAAGCCTCTCTGCAAGGGCCTGGACGGTAGTCTTTTCTGCTCCGAAGACCTTGAGCTGGAGCGGCTCGGTGCCTTCTTTGAACACCTCGGTATAGGCAGTGGGGTAGGGGCTCAGGCCGCGAATCAGGTTGTAAACCTGGGTGGCGGGAGCATCCCAGTCAATATGGCAGAGCTCTTTAGTCAGCTTGGGAGCCGGCTTAAGAACCTCTGAACCCTGGATGAAGCTGCGCTGTACGCGAGTCTCGATATTCTTCTGGATAATACCCTCTACGGTCTGGACCACGAGGTCTGCGCCTATCGGCATAAGTTTGTCATGGATATCGCCGGCAGTCTCATTCTCTGAGATACGGCACTCCTGACGCAGCATGATGCCACCGGTATCGATGTTCTCATCAATCATGAAGGTGGTGGCGCCGGTAATCTTTTCCCCGTTAATGACGGCCCAGTTGATAGGGGCTGCGCCGCGATACTGGGGCAGAAGGGCTGCATGCAGGTTGAAGGTTCCAAGAGGCGGCATCTTCCAGACTACTTCCGGAAGCATCCTGAAGGCTACCACTACAAAGAGGTCTGCCTTAAGGGCTGCAAGCTGCTCCAGGAATTCAGGGTCTTTAAGCTTCAGAGGCTGAAGCACGGGAATTCCCTGCTCAACTGCAAATTTCTTGACTGCGCTCTCGTTCATCTTAAGGCCGCGTCCGCTGGGCTTGTCAGCCACTGTCACAACGCCTACAACCTTGTATTTGGCGCCTATAAGGGCTTTGAGCGGGGCTACTGCGAACTCCGGCGTGCCCATGTAAACTATTCTTGTCTTCTTGAATATTCTCATGACTTTACTCTTGATTTTACGCCACGATGCGGCCAGGCTGTCGTTTGAGCCGAATAGTTTGGCGTCGTTAACGGCCTTCCAGGACAGGAAGAGCCCCAGCGGCAACAATATTATAGTGGAAATAAAGGCTCCAGTCATTGCCGATGCCGCTCCGTCCTTGGCCAGTTTTGTTCCGGTGATGTCTATAACCCAGTACAACACAAAGAACAGCACGGCCACGATGGCGGCTGCTCCAAGGCCGGTTTTCTTGGTTACGAAGGAACCCAGCGGGGCCCCTATGAAGAACAGGATGAAGCAGGCCAGGGCCATGGCGAACTTTTTAAGCAGCTCTACATTCGTGTGCCTGAGGATTTTGCTGGTGTAACCCATTTCATCATCGGCATTCTGCATGGTGGTGGCCATCTCGGTGGCAGCGTAGGCGGCGTTGTCGTAGGCCATCTTCTCGCGGGAGTAATCTTTTCCCCAGCCCATGTTGCTGTAGTCCATGTCGGCGTTGGCATGGAAGTGGTTGGACGTATCCAACTGGCGCATGTATTTAAGGTTCCTCTTCTGCCAGAAATTCACCCTGAGGTTGTTTACCGTGGAGTCGTGAATCCTTTGCAAGGAATCGCGTCCCGCGCTGAGCCTGGAGATGTTCATTGCACGTACCTGGTCAGAGAATTTGGCGCCGTCCGATTTCTCAAAGGCGTAATTCTCAAGGGGAATTATAAGAGTCTGCTCGTCAAAGCTGATCCTTTGCAGTTCCAGGGTGGTGTCGCGGTAACGCAAGGTGTTGGTTTCCTGATAGTTGATGCCGCTGTACAGTTTGAAGGTAAGAAGGTCCTTGGCCGCCGACATCGTCATCATTGCGGAATCCGCCAGCGTCATGCTGACGTCTCCCTTGCCGCTTGACTGGTCGTAAACCTGCACATTGTACATCATTCCGGTCTTCTTGTTGCGGCTGTCAACGCGAAGCGTATAGCCTTCCAGGCCGTCATAGAATGTGCCGGTGGGGATTTTTATCTCTGCCTTTGTACGGCCGATATCGTCCCTTAGCGTGTAGATGTTGTTGTAGGCGGTAGGCACAAGGTCGTTTGCTGCGAAGAAGGCGCCGACGCTGATTACTGCCGATGCTATTGCCAGAGGTGCCATCACCCTCTTGAGGGAGATGCCTGCGGACTTCATGGCTATGAGTTCATTGTTCTCTGACAGCTGACCCATTGTCATCACCGATGCCAGCAGGGTTGCCAGAGGCATGGAAAGCGGCAGCAGGGTTGCTCCTCCCCAGGCCATGAACTCCATTATGACCCCTATGCTCAGGCCTTTTCCAACCAGCTCGTCAATGTACAGCCACAGGAACTGCATCATCAGTATGAAGAGTACGATGAAGAGCAGGGCGAAGAAAGGCCCGATGAACGATTTCAATATGAAGAGGTCAAGCTTTTTCATTAACGCTTAGCCTTTGATGATGTTTACAAGTGCTTCCATTGCATCTTTGAGACCCTCGACATTCTTGCCTCCTGCCATTGCAAGGCCGGGCTGGCCACCGCCGCCGCCCTGGATGAACTTGGCTGCTTCGCGGATGTCCTTGCCTGCGTTGCGTCCCTTGGCCACAAGGTCCTGGGAGTACATAAGTACAAGCTGAGGCTTGTCGTCCCACTGGAAGGCTCCTGCAAGAGCCGTGCCCTGGAGCTCTTTCTGAAGAAGGGTGGCTGCGCCGCGTACCATTGCAGGGTCTGTGCTGTGGTCGAAGCGGATTATCTTTATGTCGCCTGAGAGCTCTGCGCCCTCTGTCAGCCTCTTGGCAAGTTCCTTGGTCTTTTCTGCCATGTAGTCTTCAATTTCTTTCTTGAAGCCGGCGTTCTCTTCAATCATCTTATGGATGGCTCCGGTAAGGTCGGGAGCGTTGTTGAAGAAGGCTTTTGCTGCCTGCAGCGTGTTCTGAAGCGTCCTGACAAGGGTTTCGGCAGCCTCTCCGGTAACGGCCTCAATACGGCGTACGCCTGCTGCCACTGCACCCTCGGACACAATCTTAAAGAAGCCGATGTTGCCGGTTGCGCTGGCATGGGTTCCGCCGCAGAGCTCTGCTGAAGGGCCGAATTTTACAACCCTCACGCGGTCTCCGTATTTCTCTCCGAACAGGGCCAGGGCTCCCATCGCCTTAGCCTCATCCATAGTTGCATCGCGTTTTTCCTGAAGAGGGAAGTTGCTGCGAATCAGCTGGTTAACCCTCTTTTCAACGGCCTCAATTTCTTCATCCGTCATCTTGGAGAAGTGTGAGAAGTCAAAGCGCAGGTAGTCAGGGCAAACGAAGGAGCCCTTCTGCTCTACATGTGTACCAAGAACTTCCCTCAGGGCCTGGTCCATAAGGTGGGTGGCGGTGTGGTTCGCGGTAATCTTTGCGCGGCGCCCTGCGTCTACCTTAAGGGTGAAGGTGGCTTCGCAGTCCTGCGGTATGCGGTCTGCGATATGGATGGTAAGATTGTTCTCTTTTACAGTGTTGAGGATTTTTATCTCTTCTCCTGAGGCCGATACTGCCGTGCCGGTGTCTCCAACCTGGCCGCCCATCTCTGCGTAGAAAGGAGTGCGGTCGAAGACAAGCTGCAGGAGCTCTTTGTTCTTCTGCTTTACCGTCCTGTGCTTAAGGAGGCGGCATCCAGCCTCTTCTGTTGTGTCGTAACCGGTGAAGGTAACCTCTGCGTCTGCGGCGCCGCCGAACTCTGTCCAGTCTCCGAATTCATTGGCTGTGGCGTTGCGGGCGCGGTTTTTCTGCTTCTCCATTTCCACGGCAAAGCCGTCGAGGTCTACCTTGAAATTCTTTTCTGCCGCGATGAGTTCAGTGAGGTCGATGGGGAAGCCGTAAGTGTCGTAAAGCGTGAAGGCGTCTGTTCCTGAGATGGTGCCTTCGCTCTTTGCCATAAGGTCATCCAGCATGCGGATTCCGCGGTCCAGTGTGCGCAGGAAGGCGTTTTCCTCTTCGCGGATAACGCTTTCTATGAGTTTCTTCTGGGCTACAAGCTCGGGGTATGCCCCGCCCATATCGGCGCAAAGCCTGTCAATGAGAAGGCAGAGGAAGGGTTTGTCAAAGCCCAGGAAGGTGTAGCCGTAACGGACGGCGCGGCGAAGGATTCGCCTGATGACATAGCCGGCTTTTACGTTGGAAGGGAGCTGGCCGTCGGCGATTGAGAATGCGATTGCACGGATATGGTCTGCGCAAACCCTCATTGCTACGTCAACTTTGTCGTTCTCATTGCCGTATTTGTGGCCGGAAAGGTTCTCAAGTTCCCCGATGAGGCCGCTGAAAACATCGGTCTCATAATTACTCCTCTTTCCCTGAAGTACCATGCAAAGGCGCTCGAAGCCCATTCCGGTATCAATGTTCTTGGAAGGGAGGGACTCCAGGTGACCGTCGGCCTTGCGGTTGAACTGCATGAAAACGAGGTTCCAGATTTCTATAACGTCGTCGTTGTCTGTATTTACGAGGCTTGCTCCGGGAACGGCTGCGCGGGCGGCTGCATCGCGAAGGTCAATGTGAATCTCGCTTGAAGGGCCGCAGGGACCGGTGTCGCCCATTTCCCAGAAGTTGTCGTGCTTGTTTCCAAGGATGATATGGTCTGCCGGCATGTGCTTGAGCCAGGCTGCCTTGGCCTCTTCGTCCAGGGCTGTGCCGTCTTTGGCATCGCCCTCAAAAACGGTGGCGTAAAGTATGGATTTGTCAATCTTGTAAACCTCTGTGAGCAGTTCCCAGGCCCAGTCTATGGCTTCTGTCTTGAAATATTCGCCGAAGCTCCAGTTGCCAAGCATCTCAAACATGGTGTGATGCCTTCCGTCGTGGCCAACTGCTTCAAGGTCATTGTGCTTTCCGCTTACCCTGAGGCACTTCTGGGTGTCCGTGGCCCTGCTGTAAGGGGCTGTGCTGTTGCCCAGGAAGTAGTCTTTGAACTGGTTCATTCCGGCGTTGGTGAACATGAGGGTAGGGTCATTTTTGATGACCATGGGTGCAGAGGGCACAACTGTGTGTCCCTTTGAAGCAAAGAAGTCCAGGAACTTCTGTCTGATCTCGTTGGATGTCATATGTTATTTCTTGTTTTTTCTCTTTTTGTACGCGCCGCGCCCCTCTCCTCTCCCGCGCACCGCACGCGTATAAGCCTGCAAATATAGGCATAAATTTTGAGAGATGAAATCTGTTTGTTATTTTTGCAATTTGGAGATGCCCGGTCGGCGCCGGGCGTGACGGAAGGAATACAGAAATAGTTATGGCAGGAAAATTTGGATATAAACTGAATCCGGAGACCCTACTCTATGAAATAGAGAAGGTGTCTGTGAGGAGCCGTTTCCTGCGCTTTTTGCTGTTTCTGGTTTGGAGCATCTTCCTGGCTGCCGCCGTATGGTGGTTTTACGTGTCCGTGCTGGGAATGGAACTCCCCAAGACCATCCTCCTGAGAAAGCAGAATGCAGACTGGGCATCGCGCCTGGAACAGATGAACAAGCGTCTTGACGCCGTGGAACAGTCCCTCGCCGGAGTAGCCGGAAGGGATGACGGAATTTACCGTAATATCTTCGGTATGAACCCGGTAGACCCTCAGGAACGGTATTCCGGCTTCAGCGGAGTGAACCGCTACGCCTACCTGGATGAAGAAGGGGCGTCGCCGCTTCTTAAAAACACAATCCGCCGCGTAGACTACCTTACGAAAGAAGCCTATGTCCAGAGCCTGTCTTTTGACGACGTCGGCGCCATATCGAAAAGAGCCGGCGACATGGCCTCCTGCATCCCCGTCATCATCCCCCTTAATCCAGGTTCAAGGTACCGCCTCTCCAGCCCGTTCGGTTACAGGTCAGACCCTGTTTACGGCAGGACGGCCTTCCACGCCGGAATGGACTTCGCCACTGATATCGGCAATAAAGTTTATTGCACCGGAGACGGCGTCGTGGAAAAAGTTACCAATGAAATCAGGGGCTACGGGAACTGTGTAATCGTAAACCATGGCTTCGGTTACTGCACCCGTTACGCCCACCTTAAAACCATACTCGTTGGGGAAGGCCAGAAGGTATACAGGGGCTCGCTTATAGGTGAGGCCGGACGTACCGGAAAAGCCACCGGACCCCACCTCCATTATGAGGTGATTTACCGCGGCAATCCAATCAATCCCGTTAATTACGTAGACATTGACATGGATTCCCGTGAATATGACACCATGGTTAAAAAGGCCGAGAAAGAGTCAGGAGTCATCCCTCCTTCCAAACTCCCTAAGAGAACTGGTAAATAGTTGAAAACCAATGGCTAAGAAATACATATTCGACAAAGAAAGCGTAAGTTTCCGCAAAGTTGGACTCTCTGCGTGGAACATTATTGGCAAGGTGCTCAAATGGGTGTCCGGAGCCATCGCCCTTGCCGTTGTGTACTATGTCATCTTCAGCCAGTTGTTCAACACAGACGTAGAGTCCCAGCTCTCCCTCGAAAACAGGGCCTACCGGCAGGAATATGAAAAGCTTCATGAGAGGCAGAGGCTTCTGTCCGATGTTGTCAGGAACCTGCGCTCCCGCGACGATGAAATCTACAGCCAGATTTTTCATGGAACGGCCCCGGAAGTTGACCCTGCGGGAATACTTGTCGCAGACACTGACAGCGATGCCGCCGACTATGCTTCGATGGTGCTTTCCAACCGCAGCAGGCTGGACTCGGTAGCGTCAAGGGCGGCCCGCGTGGAGGCCTCTTTCAAAGCCGCCTTCGAGCGCCTTTCCAAGAAGGATACAATTCCTCCTATGTGCCTGCCAATCAAGAATTTGTCCTATATCATGACAGGAGCGTCAACGGGTATGAAATACAATCCTTTTTACAAGGTGGAATCCCGTCACGACGGCCTTGATATCATCGCCCCTCAGGGAGAGCCTGTGTATGTGACGGCGGACGGCACTGTGGAAGCCGTCGTCCGCTCTGCAAAAGGCCTTGGAAACGTGGTGACGATAAACCACGGGAACGGCTATGTTACAAGATACGCCCATCTTGGCCAGGTGAAGGTGTCAAGGGGGCAGAAACTGAAGAGGGGAGCCCTTCTTGCAGAGGTTGGCGTTTCCGGAAAATCTTTCGCCCCGCATCTTCATTATGAAGTGCTCTTTAACGGGGAGCCCCTGGACCCTGTGAACTACTTCTTTGCAGCCCTTGCTCCGGAGCAGTACGCTGGCATTTCATATATGGCGGAACACACTGCGCAATCACTTGACTAATAAATATTTGCATTATAATGGAAAAACTTTATTACTCTATCGGCGAGGTGGCCGGAATCCTGGAGGAGAGCACCTCGGCAGTGCGCTACTGGTCTGATTATTTTGAAAGGTTCCTGAAGCTGGGCCGCAATGCGAAAGGCAACCGCAAATACACTGCGGATGACATCGAAACCCTCAAGCAGATAAAATTCCTTATGAGGGCGCAGGGACTGACCCTTGAAGGAGCCAAAAACAGGCTCTCAGAGGACCGCAAATCCGTAGAAAGCCGTGTCAAAGCGCTTGATACTCTCAAGGAAATACGTGCCCAACTTGAAGAAGTGCGTAAATCTTTGTAATAATTTCAAGAAATTATTTCTACCTTTGCAGACTTGAACAATTCGGCGCAAGCCGTGCACAAGACTGATTAATCAGATTAAAACGAAATATGGCAACAAAGAAAACTAAGAAAGTAGCAACTCCGGTGGACCAGAGGGAAACATTCGTATCCATCCAGAAGAGTTTTGCTGATTCCGACATCTCCGTAGAAGAAAAGCTCCGTACTCTTTACGAGCTCCAGAAGGCCGATGTCGCCATTGACAAAATCATGAACCGCCGCGGAGAGCTTCCCGCAGAAGTAGAGGCCCTTGAAGAAGAAATCGCAGGCATCAAGGCAAGAATCTCCAAAATCAATGAGATGAACGCCGGCCTGAGCCTTTCCATCAGCGAGAATAAAGAGAAAGCCGCTGCCAGCGAAGATGCAGCCGCAAAATACCGCACACAGCTGAACCAGATCCAGAACAGCCGCGAATACGACTCAATTGAGAAGGAAATCGAGAACCTGGACCTTGAGAAGCAGATTGCAGAAAAGTTCATAGGCGAGGCAAAACTCAAGATTGCAGAGAACAAAGACGCTGCAGCAGAGCTTGGCCAGAGGGTTGAGGTAAGAAGCGAAGACCTTCGCATCAAGAAGGAAGAGCTTGAAAACATCGCCAAGACTACCGTAGACGAGGAGAAGTCTCTCAAGACAAAACGTGCCGCTCTTGCAGAAAAGATTGATGAAAGGACAATGAGCGCATACGAGCGCATCCGCGGAAGCGTTCACAACCATCTTGCAGTAGTAAGCGTTTTCAATGACAACGCCTGCGGTGGTTGCTTCAACACCATCATCCCCCAGCGCCTCATTGATATCGCTTCCATGAAGAAGCTTGTCATCTGCGAGCACTGCGGAAGAATCATCGTAAGCCCTGAAATGGACAAATAAGACTTCTGAAAAGCCATGCCTGCACCCGGAAACAAGCGTAAATCACAGGATGTGAACCTTGAAAATCTTGGATTTGAGATGGGAAACAAACCACCTCAGGCCATAGATTTTGAGGAAGCTGTTCTGGGCGCCCTCCTTATTGAGCCCAGCGTGCTGGATGAAGCTATGGAAGAGCTCAAGCCTTCCTGCTTCTACGACCCGCGCAACAAAATGGTGTTCGAGGCTATCGTAAGCCTTGTCAATGAGCACATCGCACCGGACCTTCTCACAGTATCCCAGAAACTGAAGGCCCTGGGCAACCTGGAAGCCGTCGGCGGGCCTACGTTCCTTGCCGGCCTCAGCCAGAAAATCGGCGCAGCCGCCCACATTGAGTATTACATCAAAGTCCTCAAGCAGAAAACAATCCAGAGGGACCTTATCACCGCATCGTTCGGTATCCTTAAGACTGCGTACGATGAGTCTGTGGATGTAGATTTTCTGATTGACTCCGCCCAGTCCAAGATTTTCGATGCCATCCAGAACAGCGTCCGCAACGATGTCCAGGAAATCGGCTCCGTTATCAAAGTGGCGATGGACGATGTAGAGAGAATGCAGGCGCAGAGCGGCCTCAGCGGTGTTCCTTCCGGATATCCGTCAATTGACAAGATAACCATGGGCTGGCAGGCCTCGGACCTTATAATCCTTGCCGCCCGTCCGTCCGTGGGTAAGACCGCTTTCGCCCTTAACATCGCCAGGAATGCGGCTGTAGACCACAACATGCCTGTGGCCGTGTTCTCGCTTGAAATGCCTGCAATCCAGCTGGCCAAGCGTCTTATGACAAGCGAATCCGGCCTGCCTGCGGACAAGATAAAGGGTGGTTCAAAGCTGGAGCCCCGCGAGTGGGAGCAGCTGGAATTCAAGCTCAAGGCCCTCTCCAAGGCCCCCTTGTACGTGGACGATACCCCCAGCCTTCCTATCATGGAATTCCGCACCAAGGTAAAGCGTCTTGTAAAGAGCAAGAAGGTTCGCCTTGTAATTGTGGACTATTTGCAGCTCATGCAGGGCCCGCCGGAGCTCCGCGGAATGCGTGAGCAGGAGGTTGCGGCTATTTCACGTATGCTCAAGGCCACAGCAAAGGAACTCAACGTGCCAATCATCGCCCTGTCCCAGCTGTCCCGTAACGCTGTGCAGCGCACCGGAGGTACCGGAAAACCCCAGCTGAGCGACTTGCGTGAGTCCGGCGCTATTGAGCAGGATGCAGATATGGTGCTCTTTGTGCATCGTCCTGATTATCTGGGTCTTTCAGAGACAGAGAACGGCAAGGAGACAACTCAGATTATTATAGCCAAGCACCGTAACGGAGAGACGGGAGAAATTGACATGCTCTTCAAGAGCGAGCAGATTCGCTTTGTTGAGATGGACCAGACCCTTGCCTCCCAGGCGGTTTTTGCTTCAGAGATGAACAATTCTACGGAGCCTCAGCCGCAGGGCGGTTTTGACCCCTTCGCCGGTGGCCCGGACTTCGGGGCGCCAGGCTACGGAGGAGCTGATTTCGGCAACCCGGCAGACTTCGGGGCTCCTGATATAAGATAGCATGGAAGGGGAGATATCACATAAAGGTAAGGTTATTTCCGCAGAAGGCGGCATGGTGAAGGTGGAAATTATATCCCAGTCCGCCTGCTCCGCCTGTCATGCAGCCGGCCTCTGTTCCGCCTCAGACATGAAACGGAAAGAGGTAGAAGCCAAAAGCTGGTCATCCTTCGTTCCGGGTGAAGAAGTGAATGTTTTTTTACGCCGCTCCATGGGAATGAGAGCGGTGTTGCTGGCTTATGCCATCCCCCTTTTTGTGGTCATCGGGATTACCGTAACGCTTTGTTACACAGGTGTTCCCGAGCTTACAGCCGGCCTAGCCGGCATTGGAGCCATCGCCCTCTGGTATTTTATTGTTTACCTGTTAAGGGACAAGATTGCCAAGGGCTATGCCTTTACAGTAGAGAGATTGAATAAATAAACTATAACTATGTCAACAACTATTATTTGGACAATCGCTATCATCGCTCTCCTGGGCCTTGTGCTTGCAGTAGTCCTCTACCTTGTGGCAGAGCGCTTCAAGGTGGTTGAGGATCCCCGCATTGACGAGGTGGAGAAGGTGATGCCCGGTGCCAACTGTGGCGGTTGCGGATTCGCGGGATGCCGTGCGTTCGCCGATGCTGCCGTTAAGGCACCCAACCTGGACAATAATTATTGTCCGGTGGGCGGAAACGAGGTGATGAAGAAGGTTGCTGCCATCCTGGGTTATGAAGTTAAGGAAAAAGCCCCGATGGTAGCTGTAGTCCGTTGTAACGGTACATGCGAGGCACGTCCCCGCATCAACAATTACGACGGCTATGCTTCTTGCCGTGTTAAGGCCGCCCTGTACAGCGGAGATACCGGCTGCAGCTTTGGATGTCTTGGCTGCGGAGACTGCGTGGCAGCCTGCCAGTTCGGTGCCATTTCAATGAATCCTGCTACAGGTCTTCCCGTAGTGGACCAGGAGAAGTGTACCGCCTGCGGCGCCTGCGCAAAGGCCTGCCCCAAGAACATCATCGAGATTCGTCCCAAGGGCCCCCGCGGAATGCGCATGTATGTATCCTGCGTTAACAAAGACAAGGGTCCTGCTGTAAAACAGGCCTGCGCAAATTCATGCATCGGCTGCGGAATCTGCTTCAAGACCTGCCAGCACGGTGCCATCGTATTTGAGAACAACGTGGCTTACATCGATGCTTCCAAGTGCAAGCTTTGCCGTGAGTGCGAGGCTATGTGCCCTACTGGAGCAATCCATGGCGTGAACTTCCCCAAGCCGCTTGACAAGGATGCCATCAAGGCCCGCATCAAGGAGCGTAACGCCAAGGCCGCAGAGGCTGCAAAGGCTGCCGCCGCTGCAAAAGCAGCAGAGGCTGCTCCCGCAAAGGTTGAACCTGAAGTAAAGAAGGAGGCTTAAGTCATGTCAAGAAGAACTTTTTCAATGGGTGGCGTTCACCCCGCAGACAATAAAATCTCCCGCGAGTGTAAAATAGAGGTTCTGCCTATTCCCGAGACCGTTTACATCCACCTTGGACAGCACATCGGCGCTCCCGCCAAGCCTATTGTTGCCGTTGGCGACAAAGTTAAGGTTGGCCAGCCTGTTGCTGAACCGGGCGGCTTTGTATCGGCTTACATTCATTCTTCCGTATCAGGTACAGTGAAGAGCATCGCTCCCCGCAAGGACCTGGCCGGCAACCCCCAGATGTGCATAGAGATTGCTGTTGAGGGTGATGAGTGGATGGAAGGAATCGACACTACCGATACCGTTATCACAGACTTCCCGGACGATGCAAAATCCTGCCTTGACAAAATCAAGGCCGCCGGTATTGTAGGTCTTGGCGGAGCTACTTTCCCTACACATGTGAAGTTGTCCCCGCCTCCTGGAAAGAAGTGCGAGATGCTTATTATCAATGGTTGCGAGTGCGAGCCTTATCTGACATCGGACTTCCGTACACTTCTTGAAAAGGGTGAGCAAGTTGCCATCGGTACCGCAATCATCAAGAACATCCTTGGAGTGGACAAGGCTACCATCGCCATAGAAGACAATAAGCCGGAGGCTATAAAGCACATGAATGAGGTGCTTGCAAATCTTCGCAAACTCTCTTCAAAGTATGCCGGAATCTCTGTTCTGAGCCTCATGAAGAAGTATCCTGAGGGCGGTGAGAAGCAGCTTATTGACGCTGTGATGCATCGTCAGGTTGCTTCCGGCGGCCTGCCTATTGACGTTGGCGCCGTTGTGCAGAATGTGGCTACAGCGCTGGCTGTTTACGATGCTGTCCAGAAGAACAAGCCTATCGTAGACAATTCAGTTACCGTTACCGGTGAGTGCTTCCCCAAACAGGCCAACCTCCTCGTGCGCGTGGGTACACCTCTTAAATATATCATCGATTATTTGGGTGGCATGCCTGCCGATGCTGTCAAGGTCATCAGCGGTGGTCCTATGATGGGTAAGGCTATTGCAAATCTTGATGCTGCTACGCTCAAGGGTACATCGGCCCTTCTTTTCCTTACCGCAAAGCAGACTGCCCGTGGCAAAGAGGGTAACTGCATCCGTTGCGGCAAGTGCGCCGAGGCCTGCCCTATGGGCCTGGAGCCTTTCCTTCTGAACCGTCTCAGCCGCGCCGGCGGAATGCTGGATGAGCTTGAGAAGAATGCGGTTCAGGATTGTATCGAGTGTGGATGCTGCTTGTACAGCTGCCCTGCTAACATTCCTCTGCTGGACGTGATTCGTCAGTCCAAGGCTCAGGTTATGGGTGTTATCAAGGCACGTGCTGCAGCTAAGAAGTAAATAATTAAATGACAATAATATGAGTAAATTATTGGTATCACCTTCCCCGCACATCCACGCTTCGGTAAGCACCAAAAGCCTGATGCGTGACGTGGTGCTGGCCCTTCTTCCCGCTGCCATCGTTTCCGTAGTTTTCTACGGCATTGGTGAGCTGGTTGTTCTTGGAACCAGTATCGCTTCCTGCCTTGTGCTGGAGTACCTTATTACCAAATATATGCTTAAGAAGGATTGCACCGTGGGTGACTGGTCCGCTGTTGTGACCGGCCTCCTGCTGGCTCTGAACCTTCCTTCTTCAACCCCCTGGTGGGTGGTTTTCATTGGTGCAGTCGTGGCTATCGGCGTTGCAAAGATGACCTTCGGCGGTCTTGGACAGAATGTGTTCAACCCTGCCCTTGTAGGCCGTGTTTTCCTGCTGGTTTCCTTCCCTACCTATATGACTGACTGGAAGATTCCCGGCGGCCTTTTCGGTGCCGATGCAGTCTCCGGTGCAACTCCCCTGGGTGCAATCAAAGAGGGTCTTATTGGTGGTGCGCAGCTTTCTGACCTTACCGCCCAGTACAACTGGTCCGATATGCTTTTCGCCAACATTGGCGGCTCTGCCGGTGAGATTTCCGCAATAGCCTTGCTGCTTGGTTTCGGCTACCTGCTGCTCCGTAAGGTTGTTCGTCCTTACATCACCCTTAGCATCTGGGCTACCGTTGCTGTAGTTTCCCTGATATTCTCCCTTGCTGCTCCGGAGCAGTTCACAGGTCCTGTCTTCAACCTCCTTACCGGCGGCTTGATTCTTGGCTCCTGCTTCATGGCAACTGACTATGTCACTTCTCCTATGAGCATAAAGGGCGGAATCATCTTCGGTATCGGAATTGGTTTCATTACGATGATGATTCGTTACTTCGGTTCTTATCCGGAGGGTATGTCTTTCGCTATCCTTATCATGAATGCGACGGTTCCTCTTCTTAACAATTGGTTCCATCAGAAAAAATACGGGAGGGCATAAGTATGGCAGCAAAATCTAATCTTAAAAACATGGTATTGTGCCTCTTCGGCACCTGCCTTTTCTGCTCAGCCATCCTTGGCGGCGTTTACGCCCTTACCAAGGAGCCTATCGACCAGACTAATGCGAAGATTCTTCAGGATGCCATCGGCACTGTTCTTCTTAGGAATGCCGATAATTCCGGTATCAAGGAAGGAACTGAGATCGTGCTCGATTCTCTTGGAAGCCCGAAGGCTTTGCAGGTAACCATTGAGGATAAGGTTTATGAGTATTATACTCAGGTAGCTGACGGTCAGCCGGTTGCTTATGCAATCAAGTCTACCGTTACCGGCTTCGGCGGTCCTCTTACCCTTATGGTTGGTATTTCCGCAGACAGGACTCTGGTTCTCAATACTTCCGTGCTTTCTCATTCAGAGACTCCGGGCCTTGGTGCCAAGTGTACTTCTGACGAGAAGTTTATGTCCCAGTGGAATGGGCTTGAGCTTTCAAAGACCAAGCTTGAGGTTCAGAAGCCTGTAAAGGATGGTATCGATGCCATTACGGCTTCTACCATCACCTCAAAGGCTTACACACTGGCTGTTTCCAATGCCCTGGTTGCTTTTGACCAGATAAAGAATGAGGTTCTCACGACTCCTTCAGAGTCTCAGACTGAAAATTTGGCGAGCGACGGCGAGGAATCTAACAACAATGTAGAACAGGAGGTTGAAAATGAGTAAATTTGGACTTGTAACCAAAGGTTTGGTAAAAGACAATCCAACCTTTGTACTGCTGCTTGGTATGTGCCCTACGCTGGCCACAACCACATCGGCAATAAACGGACTCAGCATGGGTCTTGCAACCCTGTTCGTGCTGGTACTTTCCAACATGGCGATATCGGCCCTTGCACCGGCAGTTCCTGACAAGGTTCACATTCCTGTGTACATCGTCGTAATTGCAACCTTTGTAACTGTGCTTCAGTTCCTTATGCAGGCTTTTGTTCCGGATATCTATGCTACCCTGGGCCTTTTCATCCCGCTTATTGTAGTTAACTGTATCGTGCTTGGCCGCGCAGAGGCTTTCGCAAATAAGAACAGTGTATTTGATTCCGCTTTGGACGGCCTTGGCGTTGGTCTTGGCTTTACCTGCTCGCTTACAGTGCTTGGTGCTGTTCGTGAGATTCTTGGAAGCCTTTCTGTCTTCGGATGGAAGATTCCCGGAACTGGTGATGGTATGCTGGCTTTCGTGATGGCTCCCGGAGCTTTCCTTTGCCTGGGTTACCTTATGGTTCTTTTCAATAAATTCCTGGCCAAGAAATAAGGAGGATATGTTATGGAAATTCTGTTAATCATTGTTTCTGCAATATTTGTTAACAATATTGTGTTGGCGCAGTTCCTTGGTATCTGCCCTTATCTTGGAGTATCCAACAAGCTTTCTACCGCTTCCGGTATGGCTGCTGCGGTTGCCTTCGTTATTACCCTGGCAACGTTGGTTACTTATCTTTTGAACCAGTACCTGCTTGTTCCCAACCAGCTGGAGTTCCTCCAGACCATTGCTTTCATTCTTGTGATTGCTGCTTTGGTCCAGATGGTGGAGATTGTGCTCAAGAAGATTAGCCCGGCCCTTTACCAGGCTCTGGGTATCTTCCTGCCGCTTATTACTACCAACTGCGCTGTGCTTGGTGTGGCTATTACTGTGACCAAGGAGGTTACTTTCGGTGGCGTTACAAAGATGCTTGGTCTTGGCGAGGCTCTTATCTATGCCTTCGCAACCTCTCTGGGTTATGGTCTTGCAATGATTCTGTTCGCAGGTCTTCGCGAGCACCTTGCCCTGAACGATGTTCCCAAGGCTTTCAAGGGTATCCCTATCGCTCTTATCACCGTAGGCATCCTTGCCATGGCCTTCATGGGTTTCTCCGGCATCGCCTAATCCCGCTGGGTATACCCGCGTTATGCCCGACCTGTTCGGGCATCTTCCATGTGGCCATCCTGACGCTGCATAGCCGTATGCCCGACCTGTTCGGGCATCCCCATACAGTCAAATGCCTTTCACTGCTTATCCCCGGAAGGCATTTCCTGTTTGTCCGCGATAGATACTATGTTAAACTCCCACTTTGTGCGGGCCACGGTATTCTTTAGCAAGTATCTGCGAATCAATAACTTACCAAAACCATGCGTGGCCCGCACTATCTCGCTCCGCTGTATGCCGAGGAAAGGGAAGAGGGGACCGGGACGACGGAAGAGTTCGGTGCCACACCGGTCGCTTGACGGCTAACTCCTCCTTTTTACGAACTCCCCATGGTCGTTCGTAACAGTCGTCAAACACACGCCGTCATGCGGAGCACCGCTCCCTGCACCATTCCTGGCTCGCGCTGGCAGGGCAACACCCTGCCAGCTTCGCCGGGCCCCACGCACAACACCGACTCTTCCTATTGTCCCTTGCCCCCTCTTTCCCTTTCCCTTCTCCAGCACTAACAATGTGGCAACGGGCCGGTAGTCCTGGGCCCCTGTGTAGAGCCCGGGACTATCCGTGCCCGTAGCAGCCGCACTTAGTGGTTGTGCGGCTGCGGTGCTTTCCACGCAGTAGCTGCCGGAGGTCGTATATTCCGGCTGCGGCCATTCTACCAGTTCCAGGTGCAAAACCGCCCTTCCTGCACCTGGAGTCCTCGTTTTTCCACCTTCGCGGTGCAAAACCGCCCTTCCTGCACCTGACACAGCTCTTACTGTCATTCCCGGCCCCGACCGGGAATCTCCTTCTGTCATTTCGACCGAAGGACGGCAGGCCGCAGCGGAGAAATCTCCCTTCCTTTTCATTCCTGTTTCCCATCATGTCATTCCGGCGGCGGTGCCTTCTCTAGACTTCCCTAATGAGCCCTTTGGGCTCACTCCAATTTTATTTGGATTTCAAACATAGGAACTGAACGAAGTGAAGAATCTCCTCTAACGACACAAAGTGGCCTTATATGGGCTTTAAGCCTCTAAAAAGACCGGGATAACGCCCGCAGAAGCCCTTATCGCAGGCTTTATACCCCTTCCAAAATACCCTTAACGCCCATATTTACCACAAAAATAGCCTATTGACCAGGTTGTAACCTGGAATCCTCTCCTGTGCGAGTGCTTATACAGGTGTTGTGATTGGGACTGGTATAAGCAAAAATGGCTGTTTTTGCACATACAGGTGCCAGCCTTTGCACCACTATCTGCACCAAACAAAATTTGAATTTGCGCGGGCCACGCTCTTCTCTTCTATGTGGTTGACAATCAGCCTCTTATGAAATTATGCCGTGGCCCGCGAACCAAAAAAAGGATGTGCGGGCCACGGTGTTCTTTAGCAAATACCTGCGAATCAATAACTTACCAAAACCATGCGTGGCCCGCACTATCTCGCTCCGTTGTATGTCGTGGAAAGGGAAGAAGGGACCGGGACGACGGAAGCGGTCGGTGCCACACCGGTCGCTTGACGGCTATTTTTTGCTCATCACTAACGATGTTATTCTACGGTGTCGACGGTGCATTGGAGGCGGCCGTCAGAGAAAGAGACGGCGATTTTGTCTCCTTTGCGGGTGCCTTGGGCCGATGTCATCTTGACTCCGGCGGCGTCCGTAACAAGAGAGTAGCCTTTTTTGAGGATTTCGGAGGGGTCTGATGATGCTATTTTTACTTCCAGCAGACCTAGCCTGGCTTCTTCGTTGGCAAGGCGGCCGAGTGCGGCTGTCCTGACGGCCGCGAAGGCCGCCTGCAGCCGAAGTTCCATACTGGATAACCGCGCGGTAAAGGCTGTCTTCAAAGCTGCTTCCAGTGAGCTAATCCTTTGATCTTCTGAAATGTAGCAATCCAGGAAAAGATCGGCCAGCGCCGTTGGTGTTTTGACAAAGGTATTGGCCACCATATCGGCAACATGATAATCCCTTTCATGGCCGATGGCGGTGAATACCGGGACAGTGCATCGGGCAATGGTAGCCGCAAGGTTGTAGTCATCGAAGCAGGCAAGGTCAAGGTCTGAACCGCCACCCCTTAGAATCAGGATGGCGTCGAAGGGGTCTGCGGCATTTTCCGCAATCGTAAGGGCCTCGATTATCGACGCCGGGGCATTCTCTCCCTGCATTGTGGCCTCCAAAAGAGTGACGTCAAAGCGGAACCCGTAAGGATTCTGGTTAAGATGCTTCCGGAAGTCTCCTAGACCGGCTGCCGTGGCGGCGGATATTACTGCCAGGCGATATGGCAGCAGCGGCAGGCATAGTTCCTTCTGAAGGTCTATAAGGCCCTCTTTCTCAAGGCGCTCAATAGTTTCGCGCCGCTTCTGCTCCGCCTTTCCCAAAGTAAAAGAGGCGTCGATGTCTTCAATGGTCAGCAGGAAGCCCCAGACTTCGTTGTATGACACTTTTACCAGCGACAGGATTTCCATTCCGGCCGCCAGGGTTGTCCCGGTGGCATCGTAAAAATCTTTGGCGATTCTGCCGTAACGGGTCCTCCAGATGGCTGCCCTGGCCTTGGCTACAACTGTGCCGTCTTCACTCTGGGATAGTTCCAGATAGCAATGGCCGTTGCTCTTTACAGAGATGCTTGCAATTTCTGCCTTCACCCAGACAGACTCCGGGAAGGCCATGTTTACCGCATCCGCAGTGATTTCCTGCAGGGTTCTCAAATCCATGTATGTATCTGGAAACAGTGACATGATTATCCGGCTTTTCTTGTGGTTATGATTACGGCTCCGTTCGTACCGTTGGCGCCAAGAGCATAAGCCCGTGGGCCCTTGACTACTTCTATTCTCTCTACGTCCACCGTATTTACTCCGTCAAAATCCCTCACTTCCATTCCGTCAAGAATAAGGACGGGGTCCAGCGGCCCTGTCATGCTGTTTACGCCTCTTATCCTGATAATGTAGGATGTTCCGCCATTTTTAGTGACGCTTATGGATGGGAATTTCGATTTGATATATTCGTATACGTTTTCGTACCGCACCGCTTCGTCCGCTTGCACCATGACAACGTCTCCCGTGTTCCCGCGGCGCTCCTCAAGGCTCTTGAAGAATGGTTTTCCGCAGGAAACCGCCAGCATTGCTGCAAGTAATATGATTACTATCTTTTTCATACCTTACAAAAATAGTGATAAAAAAATGGTAAATGAATTTTTGAATGCACAAAAATTTTTGTAGATTTGAAAAAATCTGAGATATGGAACAAAAATTCGATTATGCGAAGGCGATGGCAGCCTTGGAGAAGATGGCATCGGATGCGCAGGACCCCAAAACACCGGTAGAGGATATCGGTGCCATGGTTAAGGAGTCAAAGACTCTGGTCAAAGAATGCAGGGATTATTTGCGCTCCCTCAGGGATACGATAGAAGATAATGGAGAGGACCAGTAACGGCCCGTCAATCAGTTAATTAGTAGCACTATGATATACGACAATGACAAGTGGCTGCTTCCTTTCAAGGACGCCATCGATGCAAGAAAAAAACAGATACTGAATACCTTCGAAGCCTACACCGGCAATGCCTTGGAAAAGGCAGTGGAAAAGGGCGGCAAGAAGCTGTCGGACGTAATGAACAACCACCTGTTCTACGGTCTGCATCGGACAGAAAAAGGATGGGTGTTCCGCGAGTGGGCCCCCAACGCCAACCGCATCTATCTGATTTGCGAAGGCAACAACTGGAAGCGGACATCGGCTTATGAACTGAAGCCGGCCGGCGGAGGCACCTGGGAACTGGAACTGCCCTCAATGTTCCTTAGCCACGGAGATCTGTACAAACTCTTCATCGAATGGCCCGGCGGTGGCGGTGAAAGGCTGCCTGCATACTGCACAAGGGCCGTCCAGGACCCGGAGACCAAGATGTTTTGCGCCCAGGTCTGGGACCCTCTGCCGTACTCATGGAAGAACGCAAGGCCTGCAAAATCTGCCAATCCGCTTATCTATGAGTGCCACATAGGCATGAGCTCTGAAGAGGAGAAGGTTTCCACTTTTGATGAGTTCCGCCGTGACGTCCTGCCGCATATAGCAGAGCTTGGATACAACACAATCCAGATTATGGCCCTTCAGGAGCATCCGTATTATGGCTCCTTCGGCTATCAGGTGTCCAATTTCTATGCGCTTAGCAGCCGCTTCGGCACCCCGGAAGAGTTTAAGCAGCTGGTGGATGAAGCCCATGGCCTTGGGATAGCCGTAATCATGGACATCGTCCATTCGCACAGCGTAGACAATGAGGCGGAAGGCCTCAGTATGTTCGACGGCCGCGAAGATATTTACTTCTACAAAGGCCCTCAGGGCAGGCATCCGGCCTGGGGCTCCCGTTGCTTTGACTATGGCAAGGACGAGACCAAGTACTTCCTTCTTAGCAACTGCAAATTCTGGATGGACGAATACCAGCTGGACGGCTTCCGATTTGACGGCGTAACCAGCATGCTGTACTGGGACCACGGCCTTGGCAAAGACTTTAACGGCTATGCCTCTTACTTTGACAAAGGCGTGGATGACAACGCTGTAACCTACCTGGCTCTTGCCAATATCCTGGCCCATGAAATTGACCCTCAGGCAATTACAATAGCTGAGGACGTATCCGGAATGGCCGGCCTGGCTGCTCCCATTAAGGATGGAGGCGTGGGCTTTGACTACCGTATGGCCATGGGAATTGCAGACCACTGGATAAAATGGATAAAGGAGAAATCTGACGAGCAGTGGAGTCCTGGAGAGATGTGGTACGAGCTCACTAACAAGCGCGCCGATGAGAAGACAATCAGCTACGCCGAGTGCCATGACCAGGCTCTGGTGGGCGATAAAACCATCATCTTCCGCCTCATAGACAAGGAAATGTACTTCTCCATGAACAAAGGTTCGCAGTCACTGATAGTGGACAGGGGAGTGGCCCTTCACAAGATGATACGCCTTGTAACCCTGGCTACCTGCGGCGGAGGCTACCTTACCTTCATGGGCAACGAGTTCGGGCATCCGGAGTGGATAGACTTCCCGCGCGAAGGCAACGGCTGGTCTTACCAGCACGCCCGCAGGCTCTGGTCCCTGAGCCGCCCGGACTACCTGAGGTACAAGTATTTGCAGGATTTTGACAAGGCGATAATTTCCCTTGTGGGAGGCAGCGGCCTTCTTGCCGATGCCCCTGAGCTGCTTCGCGCCGATGAGCAGAAGAACGTTCTCATCTTCCGCCGCGGGGACTACATCTTCGCCTTTAACTTCAACCCCGCCGGCTCTTACTCAGACTACGGTTTCCCGGCCCCCGGAGGCACCTGGGAACTTGTGCTTTCGTCCGATGATGCCGCCTTTGACGGCTTCGGCCGCATTAACCCCGGAGAGAAGCATATCTCCATCGCCGAACCTGCCCCCGATGCCCATAAAGGCGCGCAGTGCACCCTGAAACTCTACCTCCCCAGCCGCTGCTGCTTTGTGCTACGGAAAGTAGATTAAGGTGCACTAAAATTAATTAGTACCATACTTTCCTGCAAACAGGATAGCTTTAGTACTGGATTCCCGGATGATATATAAAAACGGGTGATCGGCATGGAATTCAAAGACGCCGGATGTAGGTGCTGGGGCCACTGCATAATTTGTGTTAACAGTAACCGCAGCAGCTACTGAGCCGGATTCATCAACGTTGATTTTAGCAGATTGCACTGTTCTAATAAAGGAGCTAAACAGTCCTTTTTGCATTCCTGGATAATTGCCGCCATCAAAAACAGCCTCGCTTAGACCTAAGGAAGTCAACTGTTTGTTTACCTCCATCTTTTCCGTGGAAACCTCAAATCTGGGAAGCCATATATCTGCGTCCCGTGGATCTCCGTATCTACGGCCATTGATAACGAGGTAATCTATCGCGTCATCAATGGTTTTGTTTTCAAAGGGCAACAGAATGTCCATAAAAAAAGCTCCATTGCCGTACCACAATGTGACTTGTTTGTAAGCCTCTGTTTGAGTGCATTGAAAACTACCTTTCTGCTTCATCATTGGAACATTTTTGTAAGCTCCATTTTCCAAATAGAATTTGGTTTGTTCAGTGTCGCTCGTTTTAAACCGGCTTGTCCATTTGCCCTTAAAATACAAAGCGTTTCCAAGAATAGAATATATTTTGCCGGTCAAATCATTAACTTCAAGAATCTTTTTTATCATTCCGTTTGTGTTATTGGAAGCCCAGTTGTTAACCCAATCTACGACGGCCTGCTTATTGGAAAAATCCATTTCATGAGTGGATGCTCCATAGGTGCCTGAAACCGTTTCCTTGAACTCAGAAACAAATGGAACACCTTGGTCTGCCAAGGCTATGGCTGAACTCTGGAATATTGTACTTGGGTCAATTCCTTTCAGTCCACTCAGGATTGTCCGTGCAAATTCGTTCAGTTCAGCAAGGCCTTCCTCGCCATAACCCAAAACGCTGCAAATCTCTGACAACGTTTCTTCGTTTGCTCCATTTGCAAGCATGCTCAAAACGAACTGAAGGCTTAGGGGAGATACACACCAATCCTCTTTCTGGTCCTTGTTTACAACTCTTAACCAGTTATAAGCGAATTGATTACCATTATCCACATATTCTTGCTGCGTCTTTGTCAATACAATAGGCTGAAATTCTGTATTTGTATCAGCATTCGATTTCTGACAACTTTGTGGTAAAATGATACCAGCAAAAGCGATAATGAAAGTTAATATCCTCTTCATATTGAAAACGTTAGTTTAAAGGTTATAAAGAGACAAGAAAGTACTTCGTTGGACAAATGTATGTATAAATCAAGAAAAAACAATCAAGAAAAAACAATCAAGAAAAAACAATCAAGAAAAAACAATCAAGAAAAAACAAAAAATTGCTTTATGGATTATACTTTGTATCTTTGCAAACATGTATTCAAAGAGTTAAACTTTGATTGTAACAAAATCGTTAAAGGCAAAATAATTATTGGTCACGTAGTTAATATTTAGTACCTTTGTAGCGTATTGTTTAGATTAGGTAGAGAAGGCTTTTTAAAGAAATAAGATTTATCACAGATATGGCATTTTTGAAATTCAACAAGCACGAGCTGGTGAATCTGTCCTATTCGCTTCGCAGGGAGATTATCTCTGCGAACAAGACCGGGGCAGTGTGCAATACCACCATCGCCACGTGCAACACGCGCCGTTACCACGGATTGCTTGCAGTGCCGATTGACCGCTTCGACGGCGGCAAATACCTGCTGCTGTCGGCCATTGACGAATCATTGTTCGTGGGCGGAAAGCAGTTCAATCTGGGAATCCATTGCTACGGCGATGTCTATGACCCCCGCGGCCATAAGTACATTGTAGATTTTGACGCCGATCCTGTTCCGGAAATCGTCTACAAAGTGGGCGAAATCGTGTTCGCAAAGAGCATACTGCTCTCTCCGGACAAGGACCAGGTAATTATCAAGTATGAGCTACAGCAGGCGCCCTCGGCGGTAGACCTGCAGCTGAAGCCCTTCCTGGCATTCAGGGGCCTTCACCAACTCACACACAAGAATCCGGCCGCCCGTACCGGTTACAAGGAAGTCAGGGGAGGAGCCGCCTTCAACATGTACGAAGGCTTCCCGGACCTGAACCTCCAGCTGAGCACCGCAAAGTACGAATTCGTTTACAACCCCTATTGGTATGAGGGCATTACCTACACAGACGAATACCGCCGCGGCTTCGAATGCAAGGAAGACCTCTTCGTCCCCGGAACCTTCAACGTAAAGATGAAGAAAGGAGACAGCATTTACTTCTCTGCAGGAGTAGAGGACGTGGCTCCAAGGATGCTCAAGACCAATTATGAAAAAGCCATCCAGAAAATAGGCCCTATCACCGGTTACCATGACCAGCTTGTTCGTCAGGCAGACCTTCTGAAGCGTACCCGTAACGGAAAGGCTCAGATTACAGCCGGCTTCTCATGGATGTACACCGGCCTGTTGCGCGAGACTTTGCAGGCCCTTCCCGGCCTTACCCTTTATGCAAACGGCTCAACGGAAGAGTTTGAGGCAATCCTTGACAATCTTATTGCCGATGAACAGGAGCGACTCTTCCACCGCACAACCCAGGTTGAGGCACCTCTCCGCCTGGCTACCGTGCTTCAGGAATATATTGAATTCGGTGCCGATGCCCGCAAGGTATGGCGTAAATACGGAGACACCGTTAAAGGCGTCATCGAAAGCTACGCCCCCGGCGTCCGCAAGGAAGTTTCACTCCAGCCTAACGGCCTTCTCTGGGCTCAGATGGACGGAGTCGCACTGTCATGGATGAATGCCTATATCGACGGCCGCCCCGTCACAGAGCGCGCCGGATATCAGGTAGAGACCAACGCCCTCTGGTACAACATGCTTTGCTTCGCAATTGACATGGACTGCCGCTACAAGTCCCTCCGTAGTGACTTCGTAAAGAAGTGGGTTCCCGTAAGGGATGCCGCTGCAGCCTCATTCCAGCCCATGTTCTGGAACGAGAAAGCCGGTTATCTGGCAGATTACGTAGACAACAACGGCCAGAATATGGACGTCCGTCCCAACCAGCTGTATGCAATCTGGGTACAGTATTCACCTGTTGAGGATGAAATCTGGGGCCACGTGATGAATGTTATCAAGAATGAGCTTGAGACGCGCCGCGGAATCCGCACCCTCTCACCCCGCGATGTCAAGTACCGCGGAGTCTATGAGGGCTCGCAGACAGAGCGCGACCTTGCATACCACCAGGGCTGCACCCGCCCTGACCTCCTGTATCCTTACATCGCAATGGCATTCCGCATGCGCGGCGCCTCTTACGTGAAGAGGGCCGAGTGGCTTTGCGAAGGTTTCTATGAAGACCTTGCAAACCACGGTGTAGGTGCATTCTCCGAACTTTATGACGGAGACCCGCCTCACGAGCCTCACGGCGCCATTTCTTCCGCCCTCAGTACGGCTGCACTGCTTGGAATAGATTATCTTATTGAAAAATACAAGGAGGATTAACAATGCGGGTATTAATGTTCGGTTGGGAGTTTCCTCCCCATATCGCAGGCGGTCTTGGAACAGCCTGCTACGGAATTGTAAAAGGCCTTGCCTATAACGGTGTGGAGACCATCTTTGTGATGCCTTCCGCTTCAGGAGACGAGGACCAGAGCGCCGCCCGCATCATCAACGCAAGCGACGTGCCTGTAGACGTGCGCGAAGACCTTTCTTCAGATTTCCTGGAGAAGGTGAAATTCGTTCACATCGGCACCAATATGGTTCCGTACTGCGACCCTGAGTCCTTTACCAACCTTGTAGAAGAAGAGCGCAAGCGCCAGGAAAAAGACTTCCGCATCCTTTATGGACAGAAATATAAGTTCTCCGGAAAATACGGCTCCAACCTTATGGAAGAAGTCGCCCGCTATGCAATGGTCGGCGGCACTATCGCCGTACATCACAAGGACGAGTTTGACGTTATCCATGCCCATGACTGGCTTACCTATTATGCCGGAATCGCTGCAAAGCAGCTCACCGGAAAGCCGCTCGTAATCCATGTGCACGCCACTTCATTCGACCGCGGAAGCGTAGACAACATTGACACCCGCGTATATGAAATTGAGCGTAACGGTATGCTTGCGGCAGACCGCGTAATAACGGTGAGCGACCTTACCAGAAACATCGTCATAAGCAAGTATGGAATTGACCCGGCAAAGGTTGTGACCGTTCACAATGCCGTTGATTTCAGCGGCCGCGATGACCTTGTGGTAGAGCGCGGAGTTAAGGACAAGGTTGTCACCTTCCTTGGCCGAATCACCTTCCAGAAAGGCCCCGAGTACTTTATTGAGGCTGCCGCCAAGGTGCTCAAACGCACGGAAGGCGTACGCTTTGTAATGGCCGGCAGCGGAGACATGATGAACCGTGCCATCCGCCACGTCGCCCGCCTTGGAATCTCTGACCGCTTCCACTTCACCGGCTTCCTTCGCGGTGCCGATGTCCAGAAGATGTTCGCCCTGTCTGATGTTTACGTAATGCCTTCAGTATCAGAGCCTTTCGGTATTTCTCCGCTGGAGGCGATGCGTACAGGCGTTCCTTCTGTCATCTCAAAGCAGAGCGGTGCTGCGGAGGTTCTTCGCTACGCATTCAAGGTGGACTTCTGGGATGTGGATGCAATGGCAGACCAGATTTACGGCCTGCTTAAGTATCCGGCCCTTGCAAAATTCGCGGCAAGGGAAGGCTTTGACGAGGTTAACACTCTCAAGTGGAACAACGCCACTGCCAAAATGAAAAAGGTTTATGAATCAGTTGTAAATAAGTAAAGATATGGCAAAGAAACAGATATGTCTCTATTTTCAGGTGCATCAGCCTGTAAGACTCAGATTGTACAGATTCTTTGATATCGGCAAGGATTCTCATTACTACGATGACTTTGCCAACCGTTCAATTATGCGCCGCGTGGCTCAGAAGTGCTATCTTCCTATGAATCAGTTGCTTCTGGAGCTCATAAAGGAGCATAAAGACGCATTCAAGGTGAGCTTCTCCATCTCCGGTTCCGCTATTGAGCAGTTCGAGAGATACGCTCCGGAAGTTCTTGACAGCTTCAAGGCCCTCGCAGACACAGGCTGCGTAGAATTCCTTGCAGAGACCTATTACCACTCCCTGGCATCCCTTGCCAGCCCGGCAGAGTTCCGCCTGCAGGTTCAGAAGCACAAAGAGACCATTGAGCGCCTCTTCGGCAAGACTCCCGTCACCTTCCGCAATACAGAGCTTATTTACTCTGACGGCATAGGAGAGCAGGTAGCAGACCTTGGCTTCAAGACCATGCTTACAGAGGGTGCAAAGCACATCCTTGGATGGCAGAGCCCCAATTACATCTACAGCTGCGCTTCCCGTCCCAAGCTCAAGCTCCTGCTCCGTAACTATCAGCTCAGCGATGACATCGCCTTCCGTTTCTCCAACAGAAGCTGGGAGAACTGGCCCCTTACCGCTGAGAAATATCTTGGCTGGCTCAAAGACTCAGTCAAGGACGGCGGCAACGTAGTTGGCCTCTTCATGGATTACGAGACCTTCGGTGAGCATCAGACAGTAGAAAGCGGCATCTTCGACTTCATGCGCGCCCTTCCCGCTGCCGTTATTGCCGATGGTGAATTTGAATTCAGCACTCCTGCCTCCATCAGCCGCCGTTTCAAGGCCGAGGCTGTACTGGATGTGCCTCAGGCCATTTCCTGGGCAGACGAGGAACGCGACGTTTCCGCATGGCTCGGAAACGAACTTCAGCAGGACGCTTACAACAAGCTCTACGCCCTGTATGAGAAACTTGCCATCCTGAACCATCCTTCACTGTGGAATGACTTCGGCCATCTTCAGGAGAGCGACCACTTCTACTACATGAGTACTAAATTCTTCTCTGACGGTGCTGTACACAAGTATTTCAATCCTTATGATACACCGTACGAGGCCTTCATCAATTACATGAATGTGCTCTCTGATTTCAGTATCCGTGTAGAGAACGATATGATTACCAAATAGGATTTATGACGACTTTACTGAAACCTGACTATCTTTTTGAAGTAAGCTGGGAAGTTTGCAACAAGATGGGAGGGATATATACGGTTATCGCGACTAAGGCTTTGTACCAGAAATCGCAGTATGGCCGCCACCACATCCTGATTGGACCTGACGTATGGATGCATACCGCTTCCAATCCTGATTTCGTTGAGGATCCGCACCTGTTCCGTTCCTGGAAGGCAAAGGCCGCCCAGGACGGACTGTTGTTGCGTATCGGAAGGTGGAATATCCCCGGAAAACCTATAGCGATATTGGTAGACTTCAAGAAATTTATGCCACTCATGGACAAAATCCTTGGCAAGTTCTGGGAAGTTTACGGAGTAGATTCAATCACCGGAAACTGGGATTACAGGGAGAATGTCCTCTTCGGTTATGCCGCCGGCCGTGTAATAAGGCATTTCATTGAGCATAACCTTACTCCTGCAGAGACATCCGTAGCCCAGTTCCACGAGTGGCAAACCGGTGCCGGCCTTCTCTATCTCAAGAATGAGAAAGTGCCTGTGGCAACGGTATTTACGACCCATGCCACCATGGTGGGACGTTGCATTGCGGGGAACAATCTTCCCCTGTATGACAACCTTAAGTCTTATGACGCCCAGACCATGGCGGAGCGGTTCGGAGTGATGTCCCGCTATTCGATGGAAGAGAAATCGGCCCTTAATGCCGATGCTTTCACGACGGTGAGCGATATCACGGCCGCAGAGTGCGAGCAGTTCCTTCACAGGAAGCCGGATGTTGTGACACCCAACGGATTTGAGAACAGTTTCACTCCCGAGACTGATGAACTATACGATGCCGCGCGCAAGAAAGCCCGTGCAAAGCTGCTCGAAGTGGCATCGGCAATGGCAGATGAAGAGATTAAGGCAGATTCCCTTATCGTAGGCATTGGCGGACGCTATGAATACCGGAACAAGGGTATCGATGTCTTCATTGACGCTCTCTCTGCAATAGGCAATGATATTCAGCGTCAGGTTGTGGCCTTCATCATGGTTCCCGGAGCCCACAACGGACCTGACCGTACTCTGGCCGCCCGCCTTGCCGGGAACGGCCCTGAGCATTACAGCACCCAGACTTCCCATTATCTGGAATATCCTGACAATGACCAGATTACGCGCCGCTTCGGCGAGGTTGGCCTTGTCAATGCCATTGGTGGAAAAGTCAAGGTGTTCTTTATTCCTTCCTACCTGAATGGCAACGACGGTATTTTCAATACCAAGTATTATGACCTTCTTGTGGGAATGGATTTGGCTTTGTTCCCTTCATATTATGAGCCTTGGGGCTACACGCCTCTTGAGGCCCTTGCCTTCAGGGTTCCTACCCTTACCACCAGCCTTGCCGGCTTCGGCAAGTGGGTGGACAGGATTTACAAGGACAAAGCCCATCCCGGAATTACCGTCGTGCCTCGCAATGACTCCAATTACCAGGAGGTCGTAGAGGCCGTCAAGGCCAGGATTCTGGAAATGACCCAGTTGGACCGTGACACCCGCCGCGAGTATATGGAGAGTGCGCGCGAAGTCGCTTCCACAGCTCTGTGGGAGAACCAGATTAAGTATTATGACCAGGCCTATTCCATTGCACTGGAGAAGTTGTCTGCCAGAAAAGTGACAGCTCCTGCTAACAAAATTTTGAGTATGAATTATAATAAGATAGAAGTAAACGCTCCGTCTTGGAAGAGCGTAATGGTAACCCGTCACCTGCCTAAGGAACTGGCAGGCCTTGAGACCCTTTCCAAGAATCTCTGGTGGTGCTGGAACGACAATGCAAAGGCTCTTTTCAAATCCATCGACCCTGAAATCTGGCACAAGAGCGGCCATAACCCCAAGGCTATCCTTGACACCGTAAGTATCAAGCGTTATTCAGAGCTTGCAAAGGATTCTGATTTCATCTTCAGGATGAATGCCGTCATTGCAGAATTCAATGCTTATATGGAACTTAAGAAACAGCGTACAGAGCCTTCCATCGCATATTTCTGTATGGAGTATGGTCTTGATACCTCTCTTAAGATTTATTCCGGCGGTCTTGGAATCCTTGCCGGTGACTATCTCAAGGAGACATCGGACATGAATGTGAATCTTGTAGCTGTAGGTCTTCTTTACAGGTACGGATACTTCACTCAGATTCTGTCTTCCCAGGGTTATCAGGAGGCACGCTATGATGCCCAGAACTTCCTGAGCATTCCGGCAGAGCCTGTATTCGGAGAGAACGGCGAGTGGCTTACAATCCAGCTTGCCCTTCCGGGCCGCAACCTCTCTGCAAGAATCTGGAAGGTTGCCGTCGGCCGTACAGACCTCTACCTTCTTGATACCGATTATGAGGACAACCGTCCCGAGGACCGTCAGATTACCCACCAGCTCTATGGTGGCGACTGGGAGAATCGTCTCAAGCAGGAGATACTCCTTGGCATAGGCGGTATCAGGGCTCTCCGCGCCCTTGGAATCAGCACCAGCGTTTATCATTGCAATGAGGGTCATGCTGCTCTCATCGGCATTGAAAGGCTTAGGGAATATATTGAGCATAAGGGACTTACCTTCCCCGAGGCGATGGAGGTAGTAAGGGCTTCTTCCCTCTTTACAACGCACACCCCTGTTCCTGCTGGCCATGATGCATTTGACGAGGGCATGATTCGTCAGTACCTCGGCCATTATCCGGGCCGTCTGAATATTTCATGGGAGACCATGATGGGCCTTGGCAAGCTTAATGCCGACGATCCTAACGAGAAATTCTCAATGAGCAAGCTTGCCGCCAACATCAGCCAGAATGTAAACGGTGTTTCCATGCTTCACGGCAAGGTGAGCCAGGAGATTTTCTCCAATATGTATCCCGGTTATCTTCCTGAGGAGCTTTATATAAGCTATGTGACCAATGGTGTTCACTATCCTACATGGGCTGCCAAGGAGTGGAAGCAGGTTCACAAAGAGGTCTTCGGCCCCGAGTTCCAGACTCATCATTATGACAAGAAGTGCTTCGAGGGCATTTACAATGTGTCTGACGAGACAGTATGGAATACCCGCAAGCTTTTGAAGAAGGCTCTTGTGGCTACTGTCAACGAGCGTCTGTCCGATCCTTCAATGAGCAGCCATTATTCTCCGAAGGAAATTATGACTATCAAGGAGACACTTCGTGACGATGTTCTTACAATCGGCTTTGCCCGTCGTTTTGCGACATATAAGAGGGCTACCCTTCTTTTCACTGACCTTGACCGTCTTGACAGCATCGTCAATAATCCCAAGATGCCGGTTCAGTTCCTCTTCGCAGGAAAGGCTCATCCGGCAGACAAGGCTGGCCAGGACTTCATAAAACTCATCATCGACATTTCCAAGCAGGAGCGCTTCCTGGGTAAGATTGTCTTTGTTCCCGGATATGATATCACTCTTGCAAAGAGGCTTGTCCAGGGTGTTGATGTGTGGATGAACAATCCTACCCGCCCGCAGGAGGCTTCCGGTACTTCAGGAGAGAAGGCTGCCATGAATGGCGTCATGCATTTCTCTGTGCTTGACGGATGGTGGGTAGAGGGCTACAAGAAGGGCGCTGGCTGGGCACTCCGCCAGGAGCGTACCTACGATGACCAGCATTTCCAGAATGAGCTCGATTCCGCAACAATCTACACTCTCATAGAGAATGAGATTGCTCCTACATATTACGATGTGGATTACCGCAGCGGCCGTAGCGCGAAGTGGATTCAGTATATCAAGAACTGCATCGCCCAGGTTGCATGCAACTTCACTACCAACAGGATGCTTACCGACTATTGCAACCAGTATTATCTGCCGCAGTCCAAACGTGCAAACGAACTTGTTGCTGATGATTACAAGATTGCCCGCCAGATTGCTGCATGGAAGAAGAATGTTCTCCGTCACTGGAATGATGTAGAAGTTGTTTCTTTCACCCAGCCCGATGCTTCTTACAATCTGTCTCCGGACAATCATCTTCACAGTGAGGTTGTCTTGCAGATTGGTGAGCTTCTGCCGGAGGATATCGGCGTGGAGATGCTGTTCTGCACCACAGACCGCAAGGGTGTCCTTCATATTCAGGACAAGACTGAGTTCACCCTCACTTCCTTCGAGGATGGTGTTGCCAAGTTTGAGACTTCTGTTCTGCCGGAGCGTACCGGTATGTACCAGGTGGCAGTGAGATTCTATGCCAAGAATCCTCTGATGCCTCACAGGCAGGACTTCGGCCTGGTAAGATGGCTGTAGTTACAACAGGTTTTTTTGACGGTGTCCATCTTGGGCACCGCCACTTGCTTGAGACGGTGGTCTCCTCTGCCCGTGAAAGGGGGGAGGAGGCTGTCGTTGTTACGTTTTGGCCGCATCCGAGGACGGTTCTGCAGCAGGATGCCAGGGAGCTTAGGCTGCTGAGTTCCCTTGAGGAGAAGAAGGCTTTGCTTCTTGCGGCCGGGGTTGACAGGGTTGAGGTTCTTAGTTTTACCCGTGAATTTGCGGCGATGACGGCCCGGGAGTATCTTGATATGCTCCGGGACCGTTATGGAGCTTCGCTGGTTGTGATGGGCTACGATAACCGCATTGGCAGCGATCGCCGGACGTTCAGTGACTTGCTGGCGGAGGGCTACTCCTCTGAAAATGCCTCCGCTTCGCTTCGGCCCCTCCCACAGCCTTCGGCTGCGGGCCCCTCCCTCTTATGCTGCCGAGGGTGGCACAATTTTCAGGGGACTACCCTCCACCAGCAAACAGACCCCTCCTTTTGTCCTACCGAATCGCCAAACTCTTCTCTTTGTCCTACCGAATCTCCAGACTCTTCCCTTTGTCCTATCGAGTCGCCAGCCGCTTCCCTTTGTCCTATCGAGTCGCCAGCCGCTTCTTATTGTCATACTGAGCGAGCGAAGCGAGTCGAACGTATCTCCTCCACGCAAATACGTAATGCGCTGATGGAGGGGGATGTAGAGACGGCCAATGCTATGCTGGGATATGGCTACGGACTCCACGGGGTGGTGGTGGCCGGGAACCAGCTGGGCCGGACCATCGGCTTCCCGACGGCCAATATGAAGCTGTATGAACCGCTGAAACTGGTACCTGCCGGCGGCGTCTATGCCGTTGATGTACAGGTACTTGGGCGATGCTGTCAGGGTATGTGCAACATCGGCGTAAGACCTACTGTGGGTGCTGCAAACGGTCTTACCATAGAAACCAACATCTTTGATTTCAACGAGGATATTTACGGACTGGATATCACTATAACCTTCCGTCGCCGAATCCGCGAAGAGCGCAAGTTCGCCAGCATGGAAGAGCTTAAGGCTCAGCTGATTCAGGATGAACAGAGGTGCAAAAACGCCTCTTTTGCACCGCGAGGGTGAAAAAACAATGTCCTCAGGTGCAAAACACGCTCTTTTGCACCTGGAATCGTTAAAACTTCAAAATTTTTTCCTATATTTGCGGTTGAAGAATGGGTTCTGCCATGGGGCAGGACTCCTTTTTATTCTTCTTTGACTGAATATAAAAAAAACATAACATACTAATGGCAGAAATTCATTACATGACCCAAGAGGGTCTTGACAAACTCAGAAAAGACCTTGCAGAGGCTCTGGCACAGCGCCCCGTAATCTCCGCAGCTATAGCAGAGGCAAGGGAGAAGGGAGACCTCTCAGAAAATGCAGAATACGACGCTGCTCGTGATGCGCAGGGTCTTCTGGAGGTAAGAATCGCCAAACTTAAAGAGTTGGTAGCAAATGCAAAGGTTATCGACGAATCAATGGTTGGCACAGACAAAGTCCAGATGACAAACAAGGTAAAGGTCCAGAATCTGGCTAACAACCAGGTAATGGAGTTTACCATCGTCGGTGAGACGGAAGCAGACTTCGCCCACGGAAAAATGGCCGCAACCACTCCTATCGCAAAGGCTCTCCTGGGCCATGGAAAAGGCGAGACCGTAGAGGCAAAAGTCCCTCAGGGCGTTATCAAATTCAAGATTCTTGATATTTCTTTAGGATAATGGCAACAATTTTCACCCGCATCGCAAAAGGCGAAATCCCCTCCTACAAAGTAGCAGAGAGCGAGGATTACTATGCATTCCTGGACATTTCCCCTCTGGCAGAAGGTCATACCCTTGTCATCCCCAAGAATGTTGAAGATGATTATATCTTCAATCTTGACGCCGATGTTTACGAAGGTCTTTGGGCCTTTGCCCGCAAGGTGGCAGTTGCAATCAAGGCAGCCGTTCCGTGCAAAAGGGTAGGCGTAGCCGTCCTTGGAATGGAAGTTCCCCATACCCACATCCATCTTGTTCCGCTTAATACAGAGGGCGACATGGACTTCCGTAAAGAGCATCTGACTCTTACCCCTGAGCGCTTTGCAGCCATTGCCGATGCTATCCGTGCACAGTTTGAAAAATTGTAAAATTATGAAGCAGATAAAATTTGTCGCAGTTATCCTGGCAGCAGCATTCCTTTGCTCTTGCGGCTCAGACAAGGCCCGCCTTTCCGGTAAAATTGAAGGCGCTAACAAGGGCGATGTTGTTGTAAAGCTCCTGGATATCAATAAGATGACTGTTATTGACACCCTTAAGCTGGATGCCGAAGGAAATTATTCCTGCAGCGTTCCTGTAAAGCCGGGTGACCCTGAATTCGTCTATGTTTACTATGGCGCCAACAAGGTAGCATCCCTTATTCTTCAGAAGGGAGAAAATGTGAATGTCGTTTCCGACAGCCTTGGAAATTACTCTGTAACCGGCTCTCCTGAAAGTGAGCTCTTGTGCGAGTCAGAGAAGGCTCAGGCGGAATTCTCCGCAGCCGTAGCCCTGTATCGCTCAAAGCTTGATGGCCTGAATCCCTCTTCAGCCGAGGCCCTTGAAATCGGCAGTGAATTGTATCGCAATTATGTAAGTTACTATCGTAAGAGAGTGCTCTTTGTAATGGAAAACAGCAAGTCCCTGAGCACTATCCCGGTGCTTTATGAGAATGTTGGAGATTTGCCCGTTTTCTCCCAGCACGTAGACGCCATCCATTTCCGCAACGCCTATGATTCACTGGTAACCGTTTATCCTCTTTCAAGATATGTCAAAGCCCTTGACGCAGAGGCCGCCCGCAGGGAGAACCTCCTCCAGCTTAACAACAAGGCCAGCCTTGCAAATGAAATTGGCTTCATAGACCTTGACATTACCGGTGTCGACGGCAAGAAAATATCCCTCAGCTCTGTTGCAGAGAACAAGAAGGTGGTAATGGTTTACTTCTGGGCCTCTGTCATGGGAGAACAGAAAATGTTCAACCAGGATGTCCTGAAGCCCGTTTACAAGCAGTTCGCTCCCAAGGGATTTGAGATTTATGCAGTATCGCTCGATACTGACAAGGCTGCCTGGGCTACTGCCGTAAAGGCTCAGGAGGCAGGTTGGGTTAATGTTTGCGATGGTCTTGGAACAGCATCGCCCGTTATCTCAACTTACAACGTGCAGAAGATTCCTTCCCTCTTCTTTATCATTGACGGAGAAGTGGTTACAAGTACTGGTGTGAAGGATGACGCGTCGCTTCGCAGCTTCCTGTCTTCAAAGCTAAAATAGCTTTTTCCGGGAAACCGTAGCAACAAAGTCTTTCAGATAAAAAGGTTCGAAGTAGGCGACGTTTTCAAAGTCTCCTGCTTCGAATTTTTTTGCCGATGGTGCCATGAGTCCGCGGGCGGTGGGGGAGTGCTGAACAAAGCGGGCGCCGGGGGCGGAGATTACCTTGCTGCATTTTTCGGCGGCATCGCCGATGAAAAGAACCCCCTGGCCGGAACCGGCTGCATCGGCAATGATATCGGCAAAACTGCCCTCATCTATGATTCGGGGGGCGATGTCTGTAATGCGGTTGCCGGAGGCGTCAAATACTGCCGTGTAAACTTCCATGCGGCGGGCGTCAATCATGGGCACTATGTATTTGCAACCGTTTGCAACTCCGGCGATGGAAGAACCGCAGCCGCCGTCAATGGCTTCCCATACCAGGCAGTCAAGTGTGCCGATGGCAATGAGTGGCACTCCTGCCCCGAAGCAAAGGCCTTTGGCCGATGACACTCCTACCCTTAATCCGGTGTATGAACCGGGGCCCATGCTTACGCAGACTGCATCCAGTTCTTTAGCGGTAAGCCCTTGTGAATCAAGAGCTTCCTTAATGAACGGAGCTGTAAGTGCAGACTGGTTGCGGGAGGCGCCATCGTCCTTATAAAATGCTATCCGGCCACCGTCTGCAATTGCAACAGACGTCAGCGCGGTGGAAGTCTCTATCAACAGTATTTTTGCCATAGTATGTTGTCTTGAAGCAGATACCTGTTCCAAAGGCCATGGACCCTTATTTTTAGGCCTTTGGAATGGGATCTGTTTCTTTTAAGCTAATAATTCTTTGAAATAAGGGAAGACGGCATAAGCGGCGTCCTTGAGGGGTTCATACAGGAAAGACTCCCCAAGAGTGGCGGCATCTACCCAGTTGTATTTGGTATTGAGGGTATTGAACAGCATGATAAGAATGCCAAGGATAAGGATAACCTTGATGGCCGCGAAAATACCGCCCAGAAGCTTGTCCAGCCAGCCCAGAAGTGCAAGGTGAACCACTTTTTCAAGCCCCTTACCTATGAGGTGGAAAACCAGTATGGCCGCAATCAGGATAAGCACGAAGGCTATTGTCTGGAGGGCCTTGGGGGAGGCTTTTACCAGCGGAGCCAGCCAGCCGCCCAGAAGTGAAGAGAAACGGAAGGCCAGCCAAACGCCAACTATAAGTGCCACGACAGCAGCCGCTTGCACAACGAAACCTAATTTTATTCCCCTGATAATGAAGGGAATGAAAATTATCAGGATAACAATATCGATAACGCTCATTCTTTGAATGTATATCTAAAAATATGATTATCTTTGTAGTCTTATTTTAAGACAACGCAAAGATAAATAAAATATACGACATTATGTTCAAAGAGTATAAAGGTCTTGATTTGGTGGGCGTCGGAGCAGATGTCCTGGAGCAGTGGAAAAAAGAGGATGCCTTCGGGCAGTCCCTTCGCATCAGGGAAGGCGCCCCGGAGTTCATTTTCTTTGAAGGACCGCCTTCCGCCAACGGAATGCCCGGCATCCATCACGTAATGGCCCGCTCCATCAAGGATGCAATCTGCCGTTACAAAACCCAGACTGGCTACAAAGTCGCAAGAAGGGCCGGTTGGGATACCCACGGACTGCCTGTAGAAATCGGCGTAGAAAAGAAGCTCGGAATACATAAGGAAGATATCGGCAAAACCATATCGGTAGAAGAGTACAACGACACCTGTCGCAAGGAAGTCATGAAATACACCAAGGAATGGGTGAACATGACAGAGCGCGTAGGCTACTGGGTAGACATGAATGACCCTTACATCACCTACGACAACAGGTTTATTGAAACCCTGTGGTACCTGCTTAAGAAGATTTATGACAAGGGACTCCTTTACAAAGGATTCTCCATCCAGCCGTATTCTCCTTCAGACGGTACCGGCCTCAGCTCCCATGAGCTGAACCAGCCCGGCTGTTATAAAGATGTTACCGATACCACCGCAACCTGCCAGTTCGAGGTTATTAAGGATGAAAAATCCCAGCCCCTTTATGGTACTGAGACCCTTCCCGTATATTTCCTGGCATGGACCACAACTCCCTGGACCCTTCCTTCAAACACCGCCCTCTGCGTAGGTCCGGAGATTGACTATGTACGCGTACGCTCCTTCAACCCTTATTCGGGCCAGGAGGCAATATACGTAATGGCAGAGAAACTGGTTTCTACCATGTTCAACCCCAAGGCCGCAGAGCTTAAGCCGGAGGATTACAAGCCCGGTGACAAGCTGGTTCCTTACAAAGTACTTGACGGCAAATTCAAGGGCAAAGACCTGCTTGGCATCCGTTACCAGCAGCTTATTCCTTGGTTCAAGCCGCTTGAGGGCGATGCTTTCAGGGTTATCCTTGGAGACTATGTCACCATCGAAGATGGTACCGGTGTCGTTCACATCGCCCCCACCTTTGGTGCAGATGACAAGAAGGTAGCCGCCAACTATGGCATTCCTCCGATGATGGTCCTTGACCGCGACGGCAAGCCGCAGGCTCAGGTAGACCGCAGCGGCCGCTTCTATCGCCTTGAAGACCTTGACCCTTCATACGTAAAGACCAATGTAGCAGACTCTTACAAAGAGTTCGCCGGCAGATATGTTAAGAACGCCTTCGATGACAGCCTGCCCGCAGACGCCACCACCCTTGATGTTGACCTTTGCATGATGATGAAGGCCGATGGCCGTGCATTCAAGATTCAGAAGCACGTGCACAGCTATCCTCACAGCTGGCGTACGGACAAGCCCGTCCTTTACTTCCCCCTTGACGCCTGGTTCATAAAGGCATCGGCGGTAAAGGAGCAGATGGTGGAACTGAACAAGCAGATTACCTGGAAGCCGGCATCCACCGGAACAGGCCGCTTCGGACAGTGGCTGGAGAACATCCAGGACTGGAACCTCTCCCGTAGCCGCTACTGGGGCACTCCGCTTCCCATCTGGCGCACAGAAGACGGCAAGGAAGAAAAATGCATCGGCAGCGTAAAAGAACTGTACAATGAGATAGAGAAGGCTGTTGCAGCCGGCGTAATGCAGTCCAACCCCTTCAAAGCCAAAGGTTTTGACCCGGAGGACATGAGCCTTGAGAACTACAACAAGATAGACCTTCACCGTCCTTACGTAGACAATATCTTCCTTGTTTCCGATTCCGGAAAGAAGATGACTCGTGAGACAGACCTTATTGACGTATGGTTTGACTCAGGCGCAATGCCTTACGCTCAGGAAGGCCTCCGCGGCCTTGATGGAAAGGGCTTCGGCGCTACCGCAGACTTTATTGCAGAGGGCGTTGACCAGACTCGTGGCTGGTTCTATACCCTCCATGCTATACATACGATGATTAGCGGAACTCCCGCTTTCAAACGCGTAATTTCCAACGGCCTGGTACTTGACAAGGACGGCAACAAGATGAGTAAGCGTCTTGGCAATGCCGTAGACCCGTTCTACGCCCTTGACAAATACGGTGCAGACGCCCTCCGCTGGTACATGCTTACAAACGCCCAGCCTTGGGACAACCTCCGTTTTGACGAGGCCGGTGTAGACGAGGTTCGCCGCAAATTCTTCGGCACACTGTTCAACACTTACAAGCTGTTTGCACAGTATGCCAACATAGACGGCTTTGACCCTTCAGCAGAGGCTGTTCCCGCCGCCAAGCGTCCGGAAATTGACCGCTGGATACTCTCCAAGCTCAATTCACTTGTGCGTGACGTACGCGCCTCTTATGAGGACTACGACATCACAACTGCCGGCCGCCTTATCCAGGACTTCGTGTGCGACGAGCTTAGTAACTGGTACGTCCGCCTTAACCGCAAGCGTTTCTGGGGCAGCGAGAAGTCCCTTGACAAAGATGCCGCTTACCAGACCCTGTATGAGGTTTTGGTGAAGGTGGCAGTGTTGGCTTCTCCTATTGCTCCGTTCTATATGGACCAGCTCTACCGCGACCTCACCGCCCCTTGTCATTCTGAGCGAAGCGAAGAATCCGTTCATCTGACCCTTATGCCTGAGGCCGATGCTTCCATGATAGACGCAGGCCTTGAAGACCGTATGGCAGTGGCCCAGAAGGCTTGTTCACTTATTCACTCCCTGCGTAAGGTGAACCATCTGAACGTACGCCAGCCGCTTGCAAAAGTGGTTATCCCTGTGATTTCAGAGAAGGTTCGCGAGCAGCTTGAAGGTGCCCGCCAGCTCATTCTTACAGAAGTCAATGTTAAGGAGATGGAGTTCATTTCCGACACCGTCGGCATCATCACCCTTAAGATAAAGCCCAATTTCAAGACCCTTGGAAAGATTTACGGCAAGCAGATGAAAGAGATTGCCGCCGCCTTCGGAGGCTTCTCCCAGGCCGATATCGCCGCTATACAGAAGGCCGATGTTGCAGGAATCGCTTATACTGTTTCTCTCCCTGGCCGTGATGTTGTACTGAATCCCGGTGACTATGAAATCAGTTCAGAAGATATGCCGGGCTGGGCAGTTGCAACGGAAGGCCAGCTTACTGTGGCCCTTGATATTACGCTAACGGACGAGCTTCGCAGCGAAGGTATCGCCCGTGAGATTGTTAACCGCATCCAGAATGTCCGCAAGGACAGCGGCTTTGAGGTTACGGACCGCGTAAAGGTTACAATCTTCGCAACCGGAGACGAGTTCTTCAAGATTGCATCGGCAGTAGATTTGTTCTACGACTATGTCACTTCACAGACCTTGTCGCAGATTGACTCCGTATCTCCTGACCCTGCACCTGAGACTGCTGTCCAGGTAGAGTGGAATGAGGGCAATATAGCTATCCAGATAACAAAATAAAACCATTTATAACACTTTCAATTATGGCAAACGAAGAGGTTAAAACTCGTTACAGTGACGAGGAATTGGAAGAATTCAAGGAGATAATCCTTGAAAAGCTTACCAAAGCCAAGAGCGAGTACAATGCTTTGCGCAAGGTTGTAATGCACAACGGAACCAACGACATTGAAGATACAACTCCTTCTTTCAAGACCGTTGAGGACGATGGTGCCTTGCAGCTTTCAAAAGAGGAAGCCAGCCAGTTGGCACAGCGCCAGTACAAGTTCATCCAGAATCTTGAGGCGGCGCTCGTACGAATTGAAAACAAGACATACGGCATCTGCCGTGAGACCGGAAAGCTTATTCCCAAGGAGCGTCTGCGTCTTGTTCCGCACGCAACCCTTACAGTAGAGGCTAAAGAAAAACTTTCTGGTGGAAGGCGTTAGAAATCTTGTAATATCCAGAGGCAGGATACTGTGTATTACCGGTGTCCTGCTTGTGGTTATTGACCAGGTGATAAAGATCCTGGTCATGAATAAAATGGAGCCTGGCCAGCAGATAGATGTCCTGAGCTGGTTCAAACTGTGTTATGTAGAGAATGTGGGCATGGCCTATGGCCTGAAGTTCGGCGGGATGGTTGGCAAACTGCTGCTGTCCCTATTCAGGATTGCCCTTGTGACTATCCTCCTGTGCTGGATTTGGAAGCTTCTCCACCGTGGCACAGAGGAGGGCTCTGAGGCTTCTGTAGTGCCGATGGGCGTTCTTGTCGGGCTTATGTTCATTACTGCCGGTGCTGTCGGAAATATCATCGACAGCCTTTATAACGGCCCTTTCCTGCTTGGTAAAGTTGTGGATATGTTCCAGTTCCCTCTTTTCCATTGGCCTGATTGGGTGCCTCTTCTTGGCGGACGCCTTTTCTTCGAGCCGGTATTTAATTTTGCCGATGCCTGCGTTACCTGCGGCGCCATTTATCTTGTTCTTTTCCATTGGAAATTCTTTTCTGGGAAGTAGATTCTTCCCTTCGGTCAGAATGACGGTGAAAGGTCAGAATGGACCCTGTCACCTTGAGCGAAGTCGAAAGATCAGAATGACCCTGTCACCTTGAGCGAAGTCGAAAGATCAGAATGACCCTGTCACCTTGAGCGAAGTCGAAAGGTCTAAAAAAACTCCGGTCGTGAAGGCCGGAGTTTTTTAGTTTAGGGAGAAACTCTTACTAGAGTTTATTTGCCCAGAAGAGAGGGAACTCAGCAGAATCGTCACCTACATTGCCTTTGTTGGCTTCGTAGTTGGCTTTGTTGTGCTCTACCTCATCATTAGGATACTTCACGCGGTTAACGATGTTTGCATACTTGACACCAGAACCTGTATCGGTAGGATAGTTGAGGTGAGGATAACCGGTACGACGGATGTCGGTCCAAGCCTGGGTAGGCTGGGTGATACCGAAGTGAGCCCATTTCTGGGTCATGATACCCTCGATCTTATTGGTGTAAGCGTTCCAAACATTGCCTGCGAATGCAAGAGCGTCTGAATTGCTGGGAATGTCAGCCTCGGTAAGCTTGAGGAAGTACTCTCCACCTGAAGAGGTGGCTTTGTCCTGGCTGCCGTGTACATTCTCATCGAAGTACTGCTCGATGGAAGCTGCGATAGCATTCTTGAATGCGGTCTCAGAGTTTCCTGAAGCATAACCACGCTCGATAGCCTCTGCAAGAAGGAACCAAGCCTCAGCTGCAGAGAATACAGGGCTTACGAAGAGGTTGTTGTAAGTGAAAGTAGCATAGTTGAGTCTTGCATAATACCTGTTGGCATAGCCATCGTAGGTGTTATGGTCGCTTTGCTCCTGTGCAGTCTCATGATAACCCTCACCAAAGTACTCACCAGCCTCGTTAGGGATGTAAACAACTCTCAGACGGGGATCGTCAGCGCCGGATACCCTGAAGGCGTCGATAACGCCCTGGGAAGCGGTAGCGTTGATGTCTTTCCAGCTGTCGCGGAAGTTCTCCCAGTAGTTGAAACCGTCGAAGTCTGACTTAACCTTGATGGAATTCTCCCAGTTGGTAGGAAGAAGACGGCCTGCAGCCTTTGAAACGGCGGCCCTGCCTTCTGCTGTAAGGGAACCCTGAATAGCTACGTGCATACCAAGACGGAGGAGGAGGGCATTTGCATACCTCTGCCACATTTCAAGGTTTCCACCATTGATGAAGTCCTGCTTGGGAAGGGCAGTCTCTGCCTCAGGAGTAAGGTTGCTTGCCAGGGTGCCAATTTCTGTGTAGAGGGCGTCAAGGTTTGTAAGCATCATCCTGTAAAGATCAACGTCGCTGTCGAATTTTGCGAGGGATGCAGCGATGCTTCCTGTCTCAGGAAGTTTGCCGGCCTCTTCAAAAGGAACAGGTCCGAAGATATCTACAATCTGTGAAAGATGGTCATAGAGGAATACCTCTGTAAGAGCAAGGTAAATACGGTCGTTCTCAGTTGCATTAGCCTGCATTACGCGGTAGTTGCGAAGAACCCTGTAGAAGCTCTTCCAACGGTCAGAAGCGTAACCGTCATTGATATAATACATTGAGCCGCTGTTGGTACCTGTACCAATGCTCTGTGCGAGTTTTCCGAAGTAGTTGTCCCAGGTGTACATTCTCCAGTAGGCATTGAAAGTGTAATCCCTACCGAACATAAAGGCACCTGTCATAAGTTTTTCGCAAGAAACAGTAGTGGTCTTTGAAGGATCTACATATTTGTCCTTGAATTCATCCTTGCTGCAAGAAGAGATGGCTACCACTGCTACGACTGCCAGAATCAGTGAATATAATTTTTTCATATCTTTTCTCATATTAAATTATACAGACTGTATTAGAAGTTGGCACGAAGTGAGAGACCGAAAGTTCTTGTAGAAGAAGTGGAACCACCAATCTGAACCTGGTCGGTCCAGCGTGTACCGTCAGTTGCTTCTGCATCGAAGATAGGCAGGTTCTTGTAAATGAAGAACGGGTTACGTGCGAATACGGAAACTCTGAGGTTGTTGCATTTGAACTTCTTGGTAATGCTCTCAGGAACGTTGTAAGTAAGGGTAAGCTCACGGCACTTCAGGTAAGTGTTCTTGAAGATAGAGTGAGAGTAGTAGATAGGACCACCGGTACCCCATGCATAAGTCTCCTCAAGGAGGTAGTCTGTAGGAACGATGATGTCGTTAGGTGTGCCATCTTCCTTAACACCCTTGAGAATCTGTCCGTCGTGGTGGATGTATTCGCCGTTAGGACCTGCAGTGGCGCCCTTGGCAACGCCAACGGTAGCATCGTTTGCATCGTAGTAGTAAGGGAGACCGCCGTGAGCCTCGTCACGGTAAGGCATGGTGTCTTCGAGGGCACCAAGACCCATCATGTACTGGTAAGGCTGGTTCCAAACGTCACCGCCAATCTGGAAGTTGAAGTTGGCATCGAGAGTCCATCTCTTGTAAGAAACGCTGGCTGCGAAACCTCCGATGAGGTCAGGCATTGCGTTACCAACCTTGATAGGCTCGTCGGTAACCTTGTAGAGACCTTCGCCGTCTACAACATAGTTGCCCTTGTCGTCCTTAAGAGGAGCGAAAGCGTAGATGTCACCCATCTTCTCTCCAACGAAGGAGTAGAGGTAAGCGGCACCGTTGTCCCAACGTGAGTGGGTAAGGTTGTCAAGGCCTTCCATGAGTTTTACAACCTTGTTGGTGTTCCATGCGATGTTACCGCTAAGGTCGAGTCTCCAGTCAGAAGTCTCGATAGGGGTACCGTAAGCGCTGAACTCGAATCCCTGGTTGGTAAGCTCGCCTACGTTTGCAAGGATGGAGTGACCACCTGAAGTAGGAGCAACTGTTGCATCAAGGATCTGGTCTTTGATTCTCTTGTGATAGTAAGAAGCCTCGAATCCCAAACGGTTGTTGAATGCCTTTCCTTCAAGACCGAACTCCCATTCGTGAGTCTTCTCAGGTTTGATGGCGTTGTTGCCGATTGAATCATCAAGCTGCTGGTAGGTGTAACCTGAAGCAGTGTTCTGTGAGTAGGAAATAGCTGCCTTGTAGATTTCAGGAGCAAGACCTACAACACCGTAGGATACACGTGCCTTTGCATAGTCAACCCATGCAGGCATGCTGATGATGTCGGAAAGGATAACTGAACCGTTTACTGAAGGATACCAGAAGCTCTGGCCGTTAAGGGTAGAGGTGGTCTCCTGGCGGATGGTTCCCTCAAGGTAAGCCCAGTTCTGGTAAGAAACTGATGCGGTTGCGAAGAATGCAGTCTTAAGGAAGTCTGTTGTGCTCTCGCTTGAACGTGCATCGTCTGCAGAATACCTGAGGTGGAAGTGGTTGAGGTCTGTAAGACCGTTCCTTGTGTTGGCGGTTGTGCCAAGATACTTCTCCCTGCGTGCAGAGTAACCTACGTTTGCCTGGAGTGCGAAGTCCTCATTCAGCTTCTTGTCGTAGTTGAGGAGAACGTCACCGTAGAAGGTCTGGTAGTTCCTTTCGGTAATTGCATAGTAGCCCTGGTTGCTTCCGGCAAGGATAGGAGAAGTCTCTGCATACTCCTTAAGCTCGATGTCGTTGTTTGTCCAGTCAGTAGCGATGTTGCCCTTGAGGGTAAGGCCTTTGATAATCTCCCATGAAGGGGTTACGCTGGCGATGAGCCTCTGGTTCTTCTCATACTGCTCGCGGCCGATGATGTTCCATGCGTACTCAGAAATGAAGCCGGAGAGGTTATTGCCATAGTACCAGCCTTCTGAAGGATTCTCATGGGTAGCCTCGGTCCAAGGCCTGTTCTTGAAGCCTGCGGAAGTACGGATAGTCTTGCGATAGTACTCGATATCATCCCATGCACCGAACATACCTGCGTAGTTTGCAACCATACGTGCAATACGGTAAGGACGGTTCTTTACATTCTGGTACATGTAGTTTACAGAGTAACCGAGTTTTACACTGGGAACAATCTCCTGGCTGCCGCTAATCTGGAAGTTGTGCTTTCCAAGGTGAGAGTTGTACTGGTTAGGAGTGTTGTCCATGAAGGTGTAGGAGAAACGGGTGTTGCCCTTCTCATTACCGCTTGTGATGGCGATGTTGTACTGCTGTGTGAAAGCTGTACGGAAGAGGTTGCTCCAAGGATTGCTGGTGATAGCCTTGAAAGGACGGTAACCGGTAGGTGTGTAAACCATACGGCCATCGTACTTGGGACCCCAGTAGAAGTAAGCGTTGAATACTGAAGGAACGTCAATTGTCTGGCCGTTCTTGTCAGTACCGCCCATACGACGGATATCAAAGCCGAAGTACTCGCTTGTAGGATCATCTACAAGACCGCCGTAACCCCACCATGCGAAAGGATAAGCAGGACCGAAGGTGGTCTGGTACTTAGGCATGTAAGCTACCATATCTGCCTGGAGGGAAGCGTTGAAGTCTACGTGAACACCGCTGTTCTTCTTACCCTGCTTCATGGTGATGAGGACTACGCCGTTGGCTCCCTCTGAACCATAAAGTGAAGTTGCGGATGCGCCCTTGAGGACGGTCAGGTTCTCGATATCCTCTACGTTGATATCGGTAAGACCGTTGCTCTCCATACGCTGTACGCTCCAATAGTCTCCGCGGTTAGCCTCACCATTCCTGATAGGAACGCCGTCAACGATAACGAGCGGCTGGCTGGTTCCGGTAATTGAAGAAAGACCACGTACGTTGATTGAGATAGCGCCGGTAGCACCACCGGGAGCAGTCATGATACGTACGCCTGATGCCTTTCCGTAAAGGGCGGAACCCAGGGAAGGAGACGCTGTTGCATTCAGTTTGCTGGCATCAACGGATGATACTGCATAACCTACCCTCTTCTCATCCTTGCGGATACCGAGGGCGGTAACAACTGTACCTTCCAGCATCTCAGAGTCCTCTGCGAGAACTACATTGATGGGCTGGCCGTCGAATACAAGCACCTGTGAAGTGTAGCCGATGCAAGAGAACTCAATCTTGTCACCCTTCTTTACGTTCTGAAGTGCATAGGAACCGTCAAGCTCAACGATGGTACCGTTGTGGGTTCCCTGTACAAATACAGACGCACCGATGACAGGCTGTCCTGCAGCATCTTTTACAGTTCCTTTAACAGTTGTCTGGGCATAAGCGATAACGCCTGCAGCCATGAGTGCAACTGTCAAAGCAATTCTGGTAAACAGATTTTTCATGTGCATTTGTGTTAGTTAATAATAAGTGTTTATTTGTTAGGTTTAAGTTTTCCTTTTTCAATTAAACGTGCAAAAATATGCAAAATATTTTATATTTTCATATATAAAAGGAATAAAACGATTTAAAAATCAAAAGTTTAAGCAGGGGACGAGGCTTCTTCTTCCAATATGAAGGATTTCCTTAAAATGAAAAAGTGTAGGCAAGTTTTGCGTAAACGGTGAACCGGCGGTCGTTTACCAGCGACTTGATAACGGTGCCGGCCCTGTCAGAATCAATATCCAGCTCCCTGTCAAAGTCCGTCAGGGCGGAAAGCTTCAGCCTGTGATGCCTGTTAATCTTGTAGGAAATGCCGATGTCTGTCCTGAACCTGTTGACTTTTACCTTGTTGAAGCCGTCAAGGAACCATCCTGGCTCTCCCACAGGGGAACCGGAAGCATCGGTAAACTGCCAAATGGCGGGGGCGTAGTAAACATCGGCCAGATTCGGTTCCGTGAAAGAAATCCTCGCCTCCGCAGACGCAAAGAGTTCAATCTTCTTGCTTGGAGCGAAAGTGAGTTTTGCCTTCAGCTTTGCCGCAACATTATTCATTGCCGACTGATATTTATTCATGTGGCCTGCCCTGTGGGTGAACTGCACCTTCTCTGAGAGCGTCAGTTTGAATTTTTTGCTGAATTTTATGTTCTCTTTAAGGCCGATACCAACGCGGTAGCGATAGGACACCCTGTCGCCGTCCCTGTGCTTTCTAATCATGGTGCATTCGCCCGTGAGGAAGAACCTTTTGGCAAGCTTGTACTCTGCGTCGGCGTTGATGCGCCACTGCCTGTCAAACAGGAAATCCCCCTGCATCCTGAGTTCAGTGCCGATGCCGGCTTCAAGTTCCGGCGTTATGCTTTTCCTGGCCTCTGCAACAGCCTGGAAGCCATATTTTACTCCGGGGGCGTTCGTCGGGATATCTCCCTTGGCCGGAATTAGCTGGGCCTCCGCCATGAAGGTGGACAGCAGCAGGGGCAATATGAACAATATCCTTCTCACAATTTGCTGCAATAATCGTCAAGTACGGCAATCCTCTGGGACAGGCCGGTTTTGAGCCTTTCCACGGCTTCGCCAAAAGAAAGGTGCTCGTCTCCGTTGGTTTTTATGACTTTCACCGGCCAGAGCTGGTGGTCCAGGGTTACGGACTCTTGCAGCTCTTCGTAAAGACTTGATATATAGGCTGGTATATGGTCTTCAACAAGAGGCTTTATCTCAGACCATCGGCGCTTAAGCACAGACTGGAAGTCCGGCATCTTGAGCAGTTTGCCAAACCAGAGGGCGTCCGGATTCGTAAGGCCTGTGGAGCCGGGGCGGAAGGTGTGGTAGTCATAGTCCCAGCAGGGGCCGGCATGGAGTACGCCATCGCCCTCACAATACATATATATACCTTTAGGGTCCGACGGTTCATCGCTTCCGGTTAGTTCGTGAATCAGGAACCAGTCGCAAAAGCTCTGGATGTCAATGCGTTCCCTCCAATTGCTCACCCCATTGTAGAGGGCGTTTTCAAAGTCGTCGACGGTTTTCCTGACGGCGGCGAAGGCGTTTGCGTCCAGCACTACGTCCGAGCCTGTGATTATGTTCACGGGAAGGTCTTTTATTTTGCTGCGGAAGCGGTAGGTCTCGTTGTAATGGTCGTCTACAAAGAGCAGGAAGCCGTTTTTGCCAAGTCCCAGCTTTTCAGGCTCTACTTTTTCCGTGAAATAGAAGTTCCCGTACCAGTCCTTGTCTACTACAAGATCTGCGAAACGGCCCTGCGGAGTCCATTTCATTGATGTCTGGCGGGCTATTTCAAGGGCGACGGCGTTGCGTATGCGGGTGCGGTCCCTCCAGTTTGCAAGGGCGCAGAATTTATAGGCCTCCGGCATGCCCAGGAGACTGTTTTTGTCTTCGTATTTTAAGTTGAAGGGCTTTTTGGGGAAGGTCCAGGTGCTGTTCCCGCGGCCTTTGATTTCTATGTCCGTCTCTTTTGTGCGGCCCTGTGGGGTGAAGATTTTGATTTCAGCTTCTTTCCAGTATTCCTTGTTGTCTATGCCGTCGTGGTCATCGGTCTCAAGGAAAATAACGGGAAGCGTCCTGGTGCCATCGGCAAACTCTTCCGCAATGTCGTCTTCGTCCACGTCTTTCAGCTTGTCGTTCTTTTTTTCAAGCATGTAAAGGCAGCTTTGCAGCAATGCAATGCAAAGCAGAAAGATAGGTATATTTTTTATCGAACCTGACATTCCTTTTACAAAGGTAAAAAAATATTTATATTTGCAAAAACGGTTCTGTATGTATAGAAAATACTTTTTTGCTGTTGTTTCATTTTTGTTGATGATTCCCGCCCTGCAAGCGCAGGAGGGGCAGTATAAGCCTTCAAGAAGGCCTTCGGAGGAGGCCCGCCTTTTCAAGAGCCAGGCTGTAGAGCAAGAGATCGCCCGCATAGCGGACCAGCTTACAAATCCTAAGCTTAAGTGGATGTTTATCAATTGTTTCCCTAACACCCTGGATACTACGGTGCATTACAGGGAAGATGAAGATGGCACTCCTGCGACCTTTGTTTATACTGGAGATATCCACGCCATGTGGCTGCGGGATTCCGGAGCTCAGGTCTGGCCTTACGTCGCCTTTGCGAATGAGGACGAAGCCCTTCGCAAGATGATTGCGGGGGTGATAAATACCCAGTTCAGGCTCATTTGCATTGACCCTTATGCCAATGCCTTCAATGACGGCCCTACGGGGGAGGGCGCTTCGGACGATACCGGTGCCCCGCGCAACCCTAATGTGTTTGAGCGCAAGTGGGAGATAGATTCCCATTGCTATCCCGTGCGCCTGGCATACGAGTATTGGAAGGTAACGGGTGACACTTCTGTCTTCGGGCCCAAATGGCTTGAGGCCGTTGAAACCATCCTGGATACTTTTACCGTCCAGCAGAGAAAGGACGGTGACGGCCCTTATTACTTCCTTCGAGTTACTGACCGTCAGCTGGATACCAAGGACCGCGTAGGTCTTGGCAACCCCGTCAAGCCGGTCGGCCTCATCGCATCGGCCTTCAGGCCTTCTGACGATGCCACCCAGTTTGAGTTTCTTGTGCCATCCAACTTCTTCGCTGTGAGCATTTTACGCAAGGCGGCGGAGATTCTGACAGTGGTAAACAGCAGGCCGGAGATTGCTGCGCGCTGCACTGCCCTGGCCGATGAAGTATCGGCCGCTCTGCATGATTATGCAGTCTATGAGCATCCGGTTTACGGGCCCATTTACGCCTTTGAAACGGACGGCTTCGGCAATAAATATATTATGGACGATGCCAATGTGCCCAGCCTCCTGTCCTTGGCTTACCTTGACCCGGAGATGGCATCGGACCCCATATACCAGAATACCAGGCGTTTTGTCTGGAGCACTGATAATCCTTACTTCTGGCGCGGAGCGGCAGGGGAGGGCATCGGCGGCCCGCACATCGGCACTCAGGCTGTATGGCCAATGAGCATCATGATGAAGGCTTTTACTTCTGACGATGACGAGGAGATTCGCTTCTGCCTCAGGATGCTACTTGATACCGATGCTGACCTTGGTTTCATCCATGAGTCTTTCCATAAGGACGATGCTTCCAGTTTCACCCGTGAGTGGTTCGCGTGGCAGAATACCCTCTTTGGAGAGCTTATTGTCAAACTCGTGAACGACGGCCGCCTGAACATCCTGAACAGCCTGTAACCCCTGTCATTTCGAGAGAAGTCCCTGTCATTTCGAGAGAACTACTTGTCATTTCGAGCGAAGTCCCTGTCATTTCGAGAGAAGTCCCTGTCATTTCGAGAGAAGTCGAGAAATCTCTTTTTAGGGATGTTCTATAAATTAACTTGTTAACAATTAGAGATTTACTTTGATATTTCAGTAAAAAGTCGTTCCTTTGTAGTAGAAATCATACAGAATCATGCAGAAAACTACAATATACCGCAAGCCGATGGGCG
>JAFUDQ010000030.1 GCA_017459075.1 Bacteroidales bacterium | reverse complement strand
GTGGTCCTGCCGGTGCATGGTTTCCACTTCTGGATATTCTTGCTCCGACTGGCTCTGCAAGTACTCCATGAGCACAGGCCAGGTTTCCTCGGTGAAGATATATTTCTGTCCTCCAGCAGCCTTGATGTCTGCTCTCATCTGAGCAGCTTCTTCACTCATTAGGATGGTTACTGTTGACTCGCCGGCATCTGGCGTGACAGGGCCATCCTTGCTACAGGCGGCAAGTGTCATTGCGATAGCTGCAACCAGTATTGATAACTTTTTCATGATAATCCACTCGAAAGAGTTGGCAAGATTCAACTTGTTTGCAAAGATACACAAAAACGAGCCGAAAAAATCGTAAATTCGCATCCGAAATGAAAAAGAAAAGAACCAACCCCTACAAGGAAGCCAACGAAGCGTTCCTAGCCGTAAAGGCTCAGGAAGATGGGATTGTCGCCCTCGGCAACGGTGCCAAGAGACCCACGCCCAGAAGCATCGTCTATGTGCATTACACCGGCCGATTGTGTAGCTGTGGGCAATCCGTGTAAAGTAGTTAAGAAAGTAAAGTGATTCTATGAATGATTATCCTGAAATAGACCTCTCCCAGTGGCGGCAGGTGGGAGAAGGCGGTAACGGAAAGACGTATATCAATCCTGCGCAGCCCGACGTTATTCTGAAAGTAAACAATGCCCGTCTGAGCACCCTGGAGGCTGTAAGGAAAGAGTATGAAGTTTCCAAAGCCGTTGGCGATATGGGCATTCCAGTCCCCAAGATGCACGATATGGTGCGCGTGGGGGATGGTTATGCCACCATCTCGGAGCACATTGTCGGCAAAAAGTCTCTCTCCCGCATCTGCCATGACCATCCGGAACGCATCGAGGAAATGGCCCGGCTCCTGTGCGAAAGGGGCAAGCAGCTATTTGCAACACCCTGCAAGACGGACTATTTCCCCAGTCGACGCCAGCAGATGATGCAGGCTCTGGATGGTGCTACTTTCCTTAGCAAGAAGACTCTTCAGAAGATTCGCACCTTTGCCAAAACCATTCAGGAGAACGACCAATGCGTCCATGGCGACTACCAGATGGGAAACCTCATCCAGGCAGGCGACAGATGCTATTGGATAGACCTGGATCGCTTTGCCCACGGAGACCCGTTGTTTGACATCGGCCACCTGTATCTGGTCTGCATGGTGTATTCGTCCATGAAGCAGGCGCGAGAAATCTTCCATATGGAGGAAGACCAGCTTCGCCGCTTCTGGGAGGCTTTTGCCACTGCTTATACCGAGGAAAGTGAGCACGCAGGGTTTGACCGCCTGGCAGGTAAGTACGCCGCGCTCGACATTATTCTCCGCACCTTTTTTGTAAAGCCGACTTTTCTTGAAAAACTCTTTTTCAGGATGCATATCAACCATCTGGTGAAGCAGTTCTACACCGAATAGAATCCGGCGAGTCAAACCATTCAAAACGGATTCAGAAGAATAACTGACACAAAGATCATGGAAGCAAATCATATCAACCTGAATGAATGGGAGTCCTTCGGAGGCGGAGGCTTCGGAGAGTCATTCTACAACAAAACGGACGACTCCGTCATTCTTAAACTCAACAAAACCAGCGTTTCGGCCCAGAAGGCGCAGGAAGAATTCCGGCGCTCAAAGGCCGTGTACGACATGGGCATTCCCTCGGCTGAGCCTTATGAGTTCGTCACCGATGGCGAGCGCTACGGAATGATTGTGGAGCGGATTCAAGGAAAAGAATCCTTTGGCAGAATCATTGCCGACCATCCCGAGCGGCTGGAGGAACTGGCCGGGATTACGGCCGAGTATGCCAAGGCGCTGCACGCAACGCCATGCAATACGGAAGTCTTCAGCGATTTAGCCCAGGGTACGCGGGAGATGATTGCCGGGAATAAAACCATCCCGGAGAATATAAAGGTAAGAGTGCTAGGCTACATCGATGACCTGGAACCCGCTACCACCTGCCTGCACGGAGACCTGAATCCCTGTAACATTATCATAGCTGATGGCAAGGTGTACTGGATAGACCTGGGAGATTTCGGCTACGGAGACCCGCTGCTGGATTTTAACATTCTTGCCCACATGCACCATTTGGGGCCCAATCCCGTCCTGCTGAAGATTTTTCATATAGACAGGAAAACGCTGAAACGCTTCTATGAAGCCATGGGGCGGCAGTATTTCGGTTCCCGCTGGGGCACTCCTGAACTCAACGAGAAGATGGCTCGTATCGCTCAAATTATGGCCGCAAAGGCCATGTGCATCTGGCCGTCGGCCTATCATGTCAACCTTCCCTTCCTCCAGGGGAAGAAACTCAGGACGGCGATCAGTCTCTTTATCGGAGATCATGTGAAAATTTAATAATCAGCCGCGCCAGTCCGTCTCAGCTGAGACCTTCAGGCATCAGGAAGTCGTGTTGCCCGTGCATACGGCTCTCCCATCAGAAGATGGTCACCGTCGTGAAGAAGCTCAACTATTACTCCCTTCTGGAAGATCATCACAATGTCGGAACCGCCGAAAAGGAAATAACCCATTTCCTGGCCTTTCTCTATGTGGTCGCCGACTTTCAGCGTGGGTAGCCAGTTGCAGGAGCAAATCTGGGACATCCCCACGGGCATCATGGCCATCAGGCCAAACTCTTCCGTCTCAATGATGGCGCATGAACGTGTTTCCACCATTTGGAAGCCCATATCGTTGTTGTAATAGTAGAGCTTATTCTCATCGTCCCACATGGTGTACCCGCCGCCAGCAGCCACTCCCGGGATATTGCGAAGCTCCTTCAGTGTGCCGCTGACCGGAGCGTGGTAACGATGATAGTCGTTTACGTCCAGGAAGGTGTGCGTGAGCGTTCCGCCGGCAAATGAATTCCGATAGGCAGAGTCTTCGCCGATAAGGGCGCCGATATCTGAGAGCTTTGCCGTCTTAATCTGCAAATCTGAGGGATATACAAGCTGATTGTCATCGCCGATTGTCCATAACTCCTTTGGCCATGAGTCCGCTGGGGCCACTATGGATGCATCTGCAATGGGACGTGCCGATGGTGAAGACAGTCTTCGGGAGAAGAAGTCGTTGAAGCTGTGCCAGGCAGAAGCGTCTTCATACCAGCCGTTTGACAATCCCCAGTCCGGGTCTGCGGCAACAATGCCATAGTAAGTACTGTTCCAACTCTCCGCCGTGGAAAGCCACTCTCCCCAGGAGGATGCGTAGGTGGTGAGCCATGAGGCAAAAGGCTCCACAAACTCCACTGTGGGATAATAATAGCCTCGTCCCTTCAGCTCATCCAGCGGCTGATCCACGATGAACCAGAAATACCCCACACCTTGGTCTGTCCTGCCGTATAGTGACTGTCCATATTCGGTGGGCGATGCAGTTATCATCACCTCCCAGGGCAGCTGGCGCACATTCCAGTCCACGAATTCATAGAACTCCTCCAGTGACTGTGCCGGATTGTACCGCCGGTCCGGATTGATGGCGGCTGCCTGCGAGATGGATTTTTCCAGAAGCCCCTTTACCTCGGCATTCCCGTCACAGATACGGATAAGCTCGGTAACAGCCTTGGTATGCCTTGTCGAAGGAAGATCTTCTCTCTGGCACGATGCCAGAAAGAAGATGCAAATACACGAAAAAATAAGATATCGGGAGATACTCCAAGCTTGTTTACTCATGGATAATGCATTATGTTTCAAGTGCGAAGTTACTTATTTTTTTTCGACTACAAACTCGGCCCCCTTCGCCGCCCCTGTTCCATGATTTCCTCATCCTCATAACGCCTCGAGCCTTCTGAAAACAATGTGATGAGCATAGTCGTCATAGCCTCCTTGACGATTTCCTGAATTAATTCTGCCCGACGGGATTCTTCCCGCCCGCCAGCGTAATCGGCTTGCAGATTGGTGCTCCAAACCAGTCTGTTCATCTGTTGGAAGTCGCGCAGTTCAAAGAAGTGACTGTCGTTTTCCGTGCTGAAGCAACATCGGGTGCGATGGTCAATGAAGAAGACGTTATCAATGGAGCCTGATTCGCTTCGTTGAACCGTCATGGAGATTCCTTGTTTGGCGAGCATGTTATACAAGTGAGTTTCAGACCTGGCTCTTGGCAAGCAGGATTGTACAATGTTGGAGGCACGCATCGTTTCACCTCTTCTTGCAGCATACTGTCCTGTTCTGGCCTGGAAACGGATTTGCCCATAGCTGGGGATGTATAGTTTGTCCCCGTTAATGGGCTTGCTGGTGAATTTCCCGCTCTTCTGGTCATATCCCTGGAAGGTGAAGGAAATACCACCCTCGGCATTCTCCAGCATCGTGGTTTTGAGACCATAGTCAGAGATTATCTGGCAGAACTGGTCCACCGAATGGAACTTGTACTCCATAGCTCCGGCCACAATCTTTTCCACTTGCTTGTAGATGTGCCCAGCCTTTGGATCAAATGGAGCAATGGGCTGCAGGACATCCCTTTCCCAGTACATCTTCGGTTTAGGAGCCCATTCCTTTTTCACGGCCTGGGTTTTCACCTGCTTTTCGCCATTGCCGAGAACGAAAACTTCTTCCCCAGTTTTTCCAGCAGCCATACGGCGGCAAATATAAACAAGCTTTTACGCCTATCCAAATAATCTCCCTGATTCTGCAAAAGAGAGTGGAGAAACCGCACCTGGAAATTTGGTGGGGCGCGGGTGGGGTGAGAAGAAAACAAATCTCCGTATCAAATTGGAATCCAATAAGATACGGAGAAAATTCGTGCCTCGGGCGGGAATCGGTATTTTAAATCGAGATAAACCGAACTAATTTGAGATAAATTGTGAATCAGCAATTTATAAATCTAACTAATAAATCTGCTTCATAAAAGTTGTGCAAAATTGCAATTCTGTTGTGCAAAATTTGTATATTTGCACAACGCTAATATGGACGCTTATGGAACGAATTGTAATCTTTGCCAGGACAACGAAAACGGAAGGAGAAATCAGGCTGCGCTTCCGCCTTACGGATGGTCGCAGGGCTGACCTTTATCATAAGAGCAACATCAAGGCATCGCTCGCGGATCTTGCTAAGTTCAATGTGGACGGCTCGCTCCGGCCGAAGGTCTCCGTGTACAATAAGCAGCTGGAAGAAGATATTACCCGTGAGATTGATGCCATGCGCCGGGGGTATCATAAGCTGGTTGAAGCCGGAACAATTGTGACGGCATCGGCCTTTGAGGAGGCTGTGGCAAAGGAACTCAATCCGGAGGTTGTCGTCCGAGGGGAGCAGAATACGCTCCTGGGCAAACTGGACAAGTTCGTGGCAGACGGCTACCGGGACGGCATCTTTGGCAAGAGCCGATACAAGCACTACTCTGGCGTCCGGAACAGAATGGGCCGATACCTCCAGATCAATGGTCTCGAGGCAATGACTCCATCGGAATTTGACGATGACCAGATAATGAAGCTTCGGCAGTTCCTCTTCGACGAATACCTCTATGTTCCTAAGCATAAGCGCATATACAAAGACCTGAAGAAGGTTGAAATCCCAACCCGACGCCGCGGCAGCAATACCGTGGCCCATGAGATGAAGATGCTGATTACCTTTTTCAACTACCTGGAGAATCGGGACGATATTGTCAAGTCTCCCTTCCGCAAACTGGGTGCCGACCGTCGAAAGAAGATTACCCAGACCAAGGAGGACGATCCCATTTTCCTCACTATCGATGAGCTGGAAAAGGTGATGGCAACGGATGTGCCGGAAACGTTGCAGGAGACCAAAGATGCCTTCCTGGTCCACTGCGCCCTGGGTTGCCGTATCAGCGATTACAAGCGATTCAAGATGGAACATATCTTCGTGACGGACGAGGGTATTCCTTACATCCACTACCTTCCCAAGAAAACGAAAGGCTCCCAGACCAACTATAAAGAAATCAAGACACCATTGGTGCGTTATGCCTTTGATATCATCAAGGCCAGGGACTTTTCCTTCCGTGTCATTTTTTACGAGGGAGGCAAGAGTGGTTACAACAAGAAGATTAAGCAGCTGCTGGAAATGGCGGGAATCGACCGTCTGGTGCCGATATACAACGAAAAGACCGGCGAGAACGAGTATTTCCCTCTGTGGCAGCGCGCCAGCAGCAAGACCGCCCGCTCCACCTGCGTGGACATCATGACCAAATACCAGATAGACATGTACGCCGCCGGTCTCCATCGCCGCGGCAGCAAGGCCGTCGAGCGCTATACCAACATGGAAATCCGCGACGACTTTGCCCTCCGCAATATTGCCTTCAGGCAGAAAGCCTATAAAGTTGACAAGGATTTGAATGTGGTGGAATAATTGCGTATATTCGCAGAAAAGAACGTTTGCTATGGGACAAAAAGAGGAGCTACAGTTATTTGAGGACAAGAAAATAAGGACCTCCTGGAGTGAAGAAGATGAGAAATGGTATTTTTCCATTGTTGATGTTGTTGGAGCATTAACCGATCAGCCCACGCCCAAAAGGGCCAGTACATATTGGTCTGTGTTGAAGACGAGGCTTAAGGAAGAAGGCGCAGAAGAACTTCTTACAAATTGTAAGAGGTTGAAAATGCTATCTGCGGACGGGAAACATCATCCGACGGATGTCGCTGATATTCAAACTATCTTTCGCATTATTCAGTCTGTTCCGTCAACGAAGGCGGAGCCCTTCAAACAATGGATGGCAAGGGTTGCAAGTGACCGCGTTGATGAAATGCAGGACCCAGAACTGGCTATAGAACGGGGATATGAGTATTATCGCAGGCTGGGGTATTCCGAAGCGTGGATTAATGAACGTATTAAGGGGAGAGATGCCCGAAAAGCGCTGACTGATGAATGGAAGCGGACAGGTGTTACTGGGCAGCAATATGCGACTCTTACTGATATAATAACATATGAATGGTCCGGTATGACCACTCGTCAGTACAAAAACTATAAGGGCCTGAAAAAGGAAAACCTTCGTGACCATATGACAAGAACGGAGAGCGCGTTGAATACTTTGGCCGAGGTCGCAGCTACAGAACTATCCCAAAAGATAGACCCCCAAGGATTCAATGAGCAGAAGTCTGTCGCTAAGCGAGGTGGCCGTGTTGCCGCGACGGCAAGAAAAGAGCTGGAAAAACAACTTGGAAGGAGCGTAGTTACACGTCAAAATGCCAAGGCTCTCCATGGGCCGGAAACGCCAGAACAGATTGAAGAACAATAATGACCTGGCTGGACATCATAACGCCTATCCCCAAAACACTCATCCCGGACGATGAGCGGCGAAGGGGTGTGAACAGGGGTTTTCTCATTGCGGCGGTTCTAATCCTCGCTTTCCTTTTCATCTACTGGCTGTTCAAGGATTTGGCCGGGATAACAGACGCCTCCAGGCATCCGTTCCTGCTGGTCCTTCTGGAACTGGCCAAGGTCCTTGCCGGGTTCATTATCTACCTGGTGGTTTGTTGGGGCTTTAAGGTTTGCGTACATTTAGTCACGTTGAAATCAGAGAAACCTGCTTCTTCTATTGCTCAAGAAGTTCAGGAAGATATTCCGCCGGAAATCGACCTTTCCCAGCCGGACCCTCTTGCTGTCCGGGACCTTTTCGTCGGGGGAACCAAACAATACGTCATTTCCAACCTGTATGATTGGATAGTTCTGGAGGGCAACCGGACTGGCCCGCAGTTGGCATACCTTTATATCGCCCTCACCAAGAACCACCTCATCGAGAGCAAAAGCCCCAGTAAATTACTGGAGGCACTGGAGAACACCTACCCGGATTTGAAGTTCGCCTCCTGGAGCACCCTCCGTCACGCTTATTCCGACATTAAGAACCGCCCGGAGGGACGGATGAAGAAAGAGGATCAGGAAAAAGCCTATGCCATCTTCAAGATGCTGACAGTGCCAAAGTCGCCAAAATAACCGGCCAAACCGGCCAAAGTAACCAGAATTCCGGCCAGAATCGCCAAAGCAGCCTGGCAAGTAATTCGCCCTTATTGTTGTAGTACGGCATGCCGTCGCCCGATAGTCGGGTGGCGGCTTTTCCGTTACGGGCCTCTGGCGGTAAAGTCCATGACCCGCCCAGAACCACTACAACTATGGACTTACAGTCTATTATCGAGAATGGCAGCGCCAGCGTAACCATTCAAATCACGGCAAAGGACCTCAAGGACTTTGCCAATCATCTTTTCGAAGAGGCCGTCAGGAAGGCCAGGGCCGAACAGGTATCGGCCGACGGCGAGGAGTATCTGAGCAAAGCCGATGTGATGGAGCTCTTCGGCGTCTGCGACACCACGCTCTGGCATTGGAACAACTCCCATTACCTCAAGCCCGTAAAAGCGGGGAGAAAGATTCTCTACCGTAAGCGGGATGTCATGCGGATTCTTAGCGCAAAGGAGGACCGGTTATGAAACGTATCCGCAGAGACAAGGGCGTGCTTTACTATACGCTTGCCAAGGATACCATCCTTTCAAAGAACCTGTCGCTGAAAGCCAAAGCCCTGTTGGCCATTCTTCTGAACCTCCCCGACAACTGGAACTTCAAAGTCGCCGGTATTACCTCCTGCCTTCAGGAAGGACGCGAGGCTGTTATGTCGGCCTTGAAAGAACTGGAATCGGCCGGATATCTCAGCGTTACGCAGGTACGCGATGCCAAAGGCCGGATGAAAGGACGTGAATACATTGTCCGTGAGCTGAAAGCGGATGAACCGGAATCGGGAAAACCGCAGGCGGAGCTGGCGCAGCAAAGTAAAACTAAAGAAGATAAACCAGAAACAGAAAAACAAGAAAAGAAGTATTCAAATAGTTATTCCGGTATCATCGCCCGGAACGATGCCCTCAAAGCCGCGATGAAAAAGGAAGGAGATGAGAAAGGAAAGGGAGATGAGGAAAAGGGAGGTGTGACTGAATGACCATAAGCACCATAATCAATGCCAGGAGAAGCCGTCCAATTGCCGATGTCCCTATCCATGAGATGCACTCCATCCTTGCCGACATTGTGATTGATGAAGCCTTTTCCCTCCGTTGTGAGGCTGCGGAGCCAAGAACTGTCGATGCCATCGTGAGCCTGATGCTAGAGGAAGTGTATACCACCTATGATTCCTGGTGCGTAGATGAAATCCGCATTGCTATTCGTTCCGGCGTCTGCGCCCAATTGGGGCCGATGTATAAACTTTCACCTGCGGAGTTCATCCGCATCATGGAAATCTATCACCATTGCCCGATGCGGCTGGAAGCCCTCAGGCGGCTTCGTCGTGAACAAGAAAAGCCGAAGCCGGAAGACCCGGAGACGGTGGAGCGGAAGAATCGGGAGACGCCTGCCAAAGTGGCGCAGAATTGCTACGCCGATGTCAAGAACTACGGGCGCATCACCTACTATAGTGACCAGACTCTTTCTCTGGTCTTTGACTTTCTTCTCTCGGCCGGAATTGTAAACGCCGGCACCGATAACCCTGGTGTTGCTAAACGGCAACAACTGGAAGAAGTATTCCAGGAGATGGTGGCAGCAGGCAAACTGCTTACAGTACCTATAGATTTGTAGATTTATAGAATACCAGAATACGAGAAAAATTAGTGATACGCCGGTGAAAAAGGAATTGCAAGATGTGCGTTTGTGATACAAACGCGGGCCCTGGCGGGCCTTTTCTACGCCTTCGGCGGACAAAAGAAGATGAAAAAGAAGAAGCCATGAAAGCAAAAAAGACAAAGATGATAAGCCTTCGAATGACGGAGGAACAGTACGACAAAATGATGGAGTTGATGCAAATAGACGGCTATCATTCCAGGTCCCGTTTCATCATCAATACGGTGCTGAACCGTGGCGGGAAACGAATGGTTTTCAAGGGAACCGACGGCGAACTTATGCAGCTTCGCAAGTGGTTGATTACCATTTACAGGGAAATGCACAGGGCCGGTACAAATCTGAATCAAGTGGCCAAAGCCATCAATGTGATAAAGTACCGCTTTAAGCTGGGCTTTGAAGGTGAGGAGGAGTATCGCCAGGCGGTGTATATGACGGGCTATGCCGCCGAAAAACTCTCCTGGCGCTCGAAGGACGTGCACGAGGTGGCCATGAAGATACTGTGCGAGTATTTGCCGGATGATGAAGAGGAATGATTTCTGTATCACCTAAAATCTTCCGTGGGGAAGTGTTCATTCGTGTCCTGTTTTTTTTGTGAGATGGAAAAAAAGTTGTAATTTTGTAGAACGTTAGTAGTGAAGACCTGCCCGTCATATTCCATAGTTACGGTGACCCGCTCCGAATTCTGGGGGGGGGTATAACGGTTTTGTAATCAATAGCTTAACAGAATCATTCGCGGACTCCGGGAGGAGAGCCGCGAATTTCCCGCGTACCTGCACGATTATAAATATCACAAACAATTATAGTTCGTATGAAGAGAACAACTAAATTTCTAACCTTAACGTTGACCGTCCTTCTGGGACTGTCATCCGTGGCCCGGGGACAGGAAGCTTCCAAGGGGGCATTGGCTCCCGTGGATAATCCCTGGTACATC
>JAFUDQ010000029.1 GCA_017459075.1 Bacteroidales bacterium | reverse complement strand
TCCCGGCGCTTACATACGGCTTTCCGGATGCTGTCGGAGATATTCCGGAAATCGAGTCCGTTTCCAGGATGTGTAATGTAGTGGTACATCCAGTCATTCGGGGAGAGAATACGGAGGCAGAAAGCGTTGGCGTAGAACCGGCGTTCTTTGAGATATGTCCTCAGTTCCGCTTTGTGGAAGGCTCCGCAGATGTGCTTTCAGCTCCGACCAATGCCATTCTTTCAGCCTCTTTTGCCAGAAAGCACAGCCTCTCGGTAGGTGATGCTCTTGACATCAGTGGGAGCAGCTATTTGGTGGGTGCTATATTGGAGGACCTTAAGGGTACGGTCATCAAGCCTTATGATATATTCCTCAATGCTGCTGTTTACAAAGACGAGTGGCAGCCATTCGATAATTACGGCAGTACGGTCACGATGCTTAAAGTCCGTTCCGGAACTGATAGGAAAGAGCTGTTTGATAAATTGGAATCCGTCTGCAAGGACGTATATTCAAGCATTTATGGACAGGCTTTCTTTGAACATCTGGAACTCTCACGTTATGATGAATTGTTTTTCAAGGAGACGGAGGGATTCTTCAGACATGGAGACAAAGCGACACTCAGAGTTCTGATGCTGGTTGGGCTTTTGCTCCTTCTTTCGGCCATACTTAACTACATCAACCTGTCCGTCGCACTCACCGGAAAGAGGGCAAAGGAAATGGCCGTGAGGCAATTGTCCGGAGCATCAAGAGTCGGCATTATCTGGAAGTACGTGGCGGAATCCATCGCGTTTACAGCAGTCTGCTTTGCGGCCGGTCTATTGCTGGCAGAAGCCTTCTGCCCGGCCATGAATGCGCTCTTGAACAATCCGGATATCCCGATAAAAGTCGTCTGGTCCCCGGGGTGTGTAGTGGCATATATCGTCATCATTCTGCTTGTGGGAGCGCTCTGCGGCATCTTCCCGGCAACGATGGCAGGTCGCTACAAACCCGTGGACGTGATGAAAGGCGGATACCGGCGCAAGAGCAAAATGGTGTTCAGCAAGGTTTTCATCGTGCTGCAGAATGCGCTGGCAGTCATCCTGATAGCGCTGGCCATCACGATGGAGGCGCAGATGCGAAAGACACAGGCGCGGCCGATGAACTGCAACATCGATGACATCTTCTTCCTCAAGGATTTTTCCGGCGAAGACGATACGCCTTTGAAAGATGCCCTTGAGGCTCTTCCTTGCGTGAGACGGATCGGAAGAAGTTCGGGAGTGCCCGGCAGTATCAATATGGGCCAGTATAGCACCACCCGGGATGGTCAGGACATCCTTTACAAACTGATCAGGATGGACAGTACTGCATTTTCGATGTTTGGATTTGAGATTCTGGAAGACTTCCATGCCCCGCAATTCAATAGCGTCTGGTTCTCGGACAAGAGTTTTGCCGCAACCGGCTTCGACTCGGACTATCATGACATCAGCGGCACGCTGAGCAGACGGACGAAGGGATGCGAGCAGGTAGCCGGTGTTTTCAAATCTTTTCCGACCAACAACGCCAATATTGGGGAAGAAGATTATGCCATCGTTTCGTTGATGCGTTCTGATGATATTCCTTTTGCTGGATGGGTCATAGAAACCACCCCGGACCGGAAAGAGGCGAAAGCGCAGATCATGGAAGCTTACGATAACTACATCAAGGGCAAGCCGATTTACGGGAGCTTAGCATTCTGGATTGACGAGAATATCGCGGAGGACTGGAAGCCAGCCCGCAACAATATGCGCCTGGTGGAAATCTTTATGCTCCTCTCCATCCTCATCGCTCTGCTGGGCCTGGTGGCCATGAGTACGTATTATGCCGATGAAAAGTCCCGCGACATAGCCGTCCGAAAGGTCTTCGGCGGTACGGTGGATACGGAAGCCTGGAGAACCATCCGGGAATATATGGTGCTGGTAGGGATTGCCTGCGTCATCGGCATTCCGATTGCGGTCTATGCCGCGCAGGAATACCTCAAGGATTTCATTTACAAGCTGGAAGGCTATTGGTGGATCTTTGTAGTGGCCGTGCTGCTTTCCGGAGTCATTGCTTTTGCCTCTGTCATCTGGCAGGTATTGAAGGCGGCAAAGACGAATCCGGCAATAGAACTGAAAAAAGAATAGATCCTTCGCTGCTTTTAGATTATATTTATAGAACAATTTGAATGATATGATGAGAAAGATTTTAGGTATTATGTGCGCGGCGCTGCTGATGGCAGGGTTGTGCGGGTGTGAGAAGCAACTGATTCCGGAGATTGACCTGGCGGGTAATCTGGAAGGCGATTGGCAGAAAGAGTATCCCGAAGGGGTTCAAGATGCTGGACTGGTAATCTGGAGTTTCACGCCAGGTGACGCGGACCCTCATTCTTGGGTTTTGAGCATCTATGTTTCCGATGTCTTTTCCGGAGACTCGGAGGCCAAGTATATCTACCAGCAGCATCAGAACGGATATCCGGGCGTGGGCAGTTCCACTCCGGAGCTGTATCTCTATGAGATTGACCATGATTTTAAGGCGGAAGACGGAGAGACGGCCTTCACGCCTACTGCGCATTACTGGGTGAAGGAATGCAGCAAGGATAAACTTGTGCTGCAGCGTGAGGATGTGAATGTGGACGGGCCGAACTTGATTGAGGGGGATGTGACGTTCAGGAGGATGGGGCTGTATACGAAGTAGATCCTTCGGGCTTCGCCCTCAGGATGACAGATGCCCGGTTTGGCCGGGCATGACATAAGAACTGCTGCTATCTCATAGTGAGGTGGCGGCAGTTTAGATTTTTCGCTTTGCTCAAAATGACAATTTTGTTCAGAAAGAGCGCAGGTCAAAGCCCATCAGAGTTGTCTGTTCCATATCATCGACCTCCGTACCATCAGGAACCGGGTCAGGCTCTTTGAGAACGAAGAATATGACGCCCAAGTCCATGCTCCCTGTTATAGCGATTAACAGCAAGCCGGCCAATTTTCAGGGCAGGATAGGACGAGCGGCGCTTGGAGTTTGGAATCTTGCGTGAAACCCTGTTCCAATTCGTAGGGTTGATGAATTCACGCTCCAGCTTATCATGCAGCAGGCTGAAATAGGCAAGGATATCGTGGGACATGTTATCCTCCACAATAAAGGTGGCAGCAAGAAGCTCTTTCTCGGAAAGAGTGGCATTGGGCTCTTTGGTCCCGGTTTCCAACAAAAAACCGTTCAAGTCGGAATTGCCGCAATCGAACGGTTTTAGGATATCTGTTTCGGGACGGAATTCCCGGATAGAGAAGTCAATCATAGGGCTGCAACACAACGCTTCTTAACTTCTTCGTAATTCCGTCTGATTTTCTCTCGCTCCTCTTCCGGCAGAGGAACGACATTCTGGGCCGCCATTTCGAAGCGGTAGGCATCCTCGTCATAAAGGACGGGCGTTTCTTTGATTGGTTTTGCCATAATTCGTTTCTCCTTTTTCTTTTGTGTCTCTGCGTAATAGATGCAGAGGACATTGCAAATTTACGTGCAAACCGAGAGAAAAGCAAATTTATTTGTTTTCCGAGGTGCAGCCGCAATTAGTCGCGAAGCGAGCATTGGTTGATATAGTGGATGATTCCCTTGATGTGAAGGGCGGGAAGGGGTTATTCCGCTATCAGTTTGTAGCCTGTGCCGCGTACATTGATAATGCGGATGCGGGGGTCGCGGGAGAGGACGCGGCGGAGGCGGGTGATGAGAACCTGGAGGCTGCGGGCGTTGAAGAAGTCGTCGTCGCCCCAAAGGTCCAGGAGGATGTTTTGGGTGGGGACGATTTCGCCCTGATGCTGGCAAAGGCGCTGGAGGATATCGGCTTCCCGGCGCGGCAGGATGGTGGATTCTCCTGAGGTGCTATGCAAAAGCAGCGCTGTTTCCGGGTTGAACAGGAAGTCTCCAAGGGTAAAGGTGGCGTTGTCTTTGGCTGGCCCGGTTTTGCGTCCCAGCAGGGCTTTCATCCGGACAACCAGCTCCGGTATGGCGAAGGGCTTCTTGAGGTAGTCGTTGGCTCCCAGGTTGAAGCCGGTGACAACGTCATCAACGGTTGTCTTGGCGGTCAGGAAGAGGATGGGCGTCTGGGAATCGCTCTGCCGGATGGCCTTCACCATTTCGAAGCCGGACATCTTGGGCATCATCACGTCCACGACAAGGATGCCAGGACCGCAGAATATGAAGTTTCGGCCGACTACTCGCTACGCCCGGCAAGGTGGATGTCGGTGCAAGGGTACTCCGGCATCGTGCTTTCGAGGCGCAGTGTCGAGGGACTGGCTCTCACCTGCATCAGTGACTGGGAGCACTGGCTGCAGCTGAACTTCCTCCCGGCGAAGGGTTGGATGCTTTCCTGGCGAAATGAGCTCTACCACAGCAGCGAGAAGGACTTTGGCGTTAACTGGTTCAGTGACCTGTCCGTGAGCTACAAGGCAGACCGGTGGGAGATTTCGCTGATTGGGAACAATGTCGTTGGGACCTCGCAGTATGAGCGGGTCCGTGTGTCATCGACGGTGCAGTCCTACACATTGACGCATCTGAGGCCAAGGGAGGTGTTGCTGAAGGTGTGCTGGGATTTGTAGAAATATTGTATTTTTTTATCCCAAAAAGCAGCCACAGATGCAAGAAATGGCGTTTTTGGGCGTTTAATAGTTAAAGAAACAAACGTGATATGATGAGAAAGATTGTGACTTTAGTGTGCGCGGCGCTGCTGGTGGCGGCGCTGTGCGGATGCGAGAAGATTGATGTGAATAAGTTGGAAGGCACATGGTCTGAACAGTATGACCCCAACGTTTTTGCAATGGATGGCTCCCTGGAGTACACCTTTGATGGAAACGGCCACTATCAGATGCATGTTTATGACGCTCTTAGCGGAGAGTCTCACGACTACAGCGGCAGCTATGCCATTGACTTGATCAATAAGGGAACCATCACCATCAACCCGCAGATGTCGGACTACAGCAACGTCACTTATACATTGGTCAAATTGACGTCCAAGGAGATGGTCTGGCAAAAGGAAGGAACGACGTATTCCGTGGGTACGTGGGGAACTGACTATCGGCACTTTGTGCGGGAAAAGTAGATCCTTCGGCAGGTCCTTCGCATTGCTCAGGATGACCTTCCTCAGGATAACAGTTATTGGGCGACTTTCCAGTTCTCCAGCCGATGATTCTTGGTGGAGAAGTTGGCGCCGATCTTGAAGACTTTGCGGTCATCGGCAAGGAATGGCCAGTCGTAGCCTTTCTCCTCAATCTGGTCAAGCGCGTCATCGGGATTCTTGTCCCGTTTGAGTTCCAGAATGTAGACGTACTTGTCGGTCTGGATGAGCACGTCGATGCGACCGTTTGAGGTGTGGCGCTCTACCTGTACCTGCTGGCCAATCATTTTGAGCATAACGTACATCGTGTTCTGGAAGTATAGCTCGTCATTGCCCATGATCTGGTAGTCCATGTCGGCAAAGAAGGCCGTGAAGCGGCGCATGAGCATCTCAACGTTGCCGGTACGAATGTCCTCGACGAACTTGTCAACAGACAGGCTTGACTGGTTGCGAATAACTGGCGTATAGAACTCACTGAGTGCATCCACAAAACCATCCTCCACCTCTTTATTCGGGTAATCCAGCGTATAACGGTCTATGAACCTGTCATAATCCCGGATTGTCAGATAGCCTGCCTGATATAAGAGGGTAATGGCATTGGGTCGGATGGAATTAACGCCGGAAAGACCGAGCGGAGACACTTTTATTCCAGACACATCGTTCAGGTCATAATGGCCGGCAGACAGGAAACGGACCAGGAATGATGGAGTTCCCGTCTGGAACCAATACTCCCGAAACTTCAAGTTGTCAAATGTATTGAGAAGACTGAACGGATTGTACATTCCAGGCGTATTCTCGCAGAAGCGATAACCGTCATACCATCTGGCAAGTTCGGCATAACATACTTCTTCAGGCATCTGATTAGCGTCCGCTAATTCCTTGACGCTCTCTGCAAAGTATTTCTTCAGGTCTTTCTCCGAAATGCCGCAGATATCTGTATAGCGGGCATCCATGGAGATGTCTTTGAGGTTGTTGAGTCCACTGAAGACGGAGAGTTTGCCAATCTTGGTGACTCCAGTGAGGAAGCCGAACTGGATGAAGCCATCTTTGGCTTTCATTACGCTGTAGAAGCCCTGAAGCTGCCGACGGAAAACGTCGGCCAGTTCATCATTGACAAGATTGTCAACGATGGGCTTGTCGTATTCGTCAATAAGGATGACTACACGACGCCCTGTCTTCTCGTAGGCCGCCTCGATAACGCACTGGAAGCGGACATCAACAGAATCATACTCTTTCTTGATGCCATACCTGTTCTCAAGAATGGCGAGCTGCTTATCAAGATGGTCTTGCAAATCTGCTGCTGCAGCGTAAGACTTGCCGGTAAGGTCAAACCGTAGCACCGGATACTGGATCCAGTCTTTCTCCAGGTCTGCAATGGCAAGACCGTCGAAGAGTTCCTTCTTTCCGCTGAAGTAAGCCTCCATCGTGGAGACCAGCAGACTCTTTCCGAAACGGCGCGGACGGCTGAGGAAGTAATAGCCACCCTTTTTTGCCAGCTTGTAAACAAGGTCCGTCTTGTCCACATAGACAAAGCCGTCTTTGCGGATTTTCTCGAAGTCTTGTATGCCAATCGGATAAAGCATCTTACGTGCAGGTTTTTGGCCAAGGACAAAGTTAAGGTTTTTTTCTGAATGGGCCATAAAGATTGCCTAATTTGTTTTGATTTATTTGGATTTGAGGTAGTTAGTTATTCCCTCGACGTGGAGGGTGATGATGGCCTGGCGGCCGAGAGTGGGCCGTGTCTGATTATTTCATTTTCAAGTGTTCTCCGATACGCAGCTCGGCCGAGCCCCAGCGCTCCCCGAAATACTGTCTCTCAAAAGACTCATAATAGCGGCGTAGCGTCTTACGGTCTACATGGAAGACATGCTTGAGAAGTGGATTTGGCCCCAGATGGATCATGTGCTCCATGATGCAGAAATCCAGCAGCGGGTCTCCATAACCAAAGTCGCCAAGGTCTATCCAGTACACCTTACCCTCAGCCGTAATGATGTTACAGGGGTTCAGGTCCCCGTGCAGACAGGTAGTAGCCGGCTCCAGCTCATTGATGTAGCCCAGCACGCTTGCCTTGATATCCTCCGGGATGGTTTTGTTCGCGGCAATCATAGCCCGCGTACTCTGGGCCATAGTCTGCCGTAATTCCAGCCAGCTCTTCCAGGCGCCCGGGGTCATCGGCAATGAGCATGAAAGCATCGGATCTCAAGCTGTTGCTCAGGCAGTAGTTGTGCATGGCGCTGTCGCCGCCGCTGTTGCCGAAGGAAAGCACCTGTCGCTTGGCAAGGCTTGTTTTGGCAGCAGTAATTTCAGAGGTCTTGACGGTCTGCTGCTCTCCGTCTATATTGAACTGGAGGGTAGCTCCGTCAGAGAGGACGAAATGGTCCACGCCCTTCTGGGGCCGATAGGCATCGTAAATCTTCAGGCGGTATCCCTGGGCGATGACGTCGTCGCTTACAGCCTTCAGTGCTGCGGCAGCTTCCTTTGTGAGCAGAGCCGTGGGAGCCAGGTAACCGTCGATGCGGGCGCCAACGAAATTATAAGTGCCGTAGTAGCGGATTTCCAGAATGGCATCAGGAACTACGTCAGTGATAGCCACAAACCGGCTGCTGTCTTCAGTAGGATTCTCTTTTGTGCAGCAGGTAGCGATGCCGATTCCGGAAAGGATTACCAAAACGGCAGCAATGATCCAAATCTTTCTTTTTTTCATGGTTCTAAAAACGATAGAATATGCCAAGTGTGCCGTAGATGGGATAGAGCGGAACGTCCACGGTCTTGAAACTGTTTTTCAGTAGGCCGGTGAGGCCCCAATTCAGGTCGGCCGAGACGCCGAAGCCGCCTGTAATGGCAAAATCGGCGCCGGCACTTACGCCAAACTGGAAAGTGCGCATCTCTTCGCTGAAATCATAGGTAGCCCATTCCCCTTCCTTATTGCCGATCACTATCTTCGGCCCGGTAGGGTCACCCTGGCGCAGGTATCCGTCGGATGCGATTCCGCTAAAGTTCCCGCTTACCACCACAGAAGCATACGGACCGGCCTTGAGCGTTACCGTTCCAAGGCTCAGCGTAGCCTGAACCGGCAGGGTGAGCATCCATGCGGAAACCTCCTGGTGAACGTGTCCGGTAAAGAGGCCTTCGATGCGGGAGTCTCCCTGTACCATTTCCATGCGATAGCCTTTTGTGGTAATGGCGGCATCCATTCCCTTGTTCTCGAAATGAAGGCCAGCCTGGATTCCCCAAGTTTTATTGAAAGAGTATGCGGCATCTGCACCGGCCATTACGGACGGAGTGAGGCTGTAAGAGTCCAGGCTGCGGATGGCAGGCGGCATATCCAGAGGTGCAGTCCCGCCGACGCTGTATCCCGCGCGAACCTTGAACGACAGGCCGTCGGGAAGATTTCCGGCTGAAAGAACGTTAGATGCTAAAAGTAATAGTGCTGCAAACAGTATTGTCTTTCTCATGGCTATTCCTCCTCAAATGACAGTTCAACTTCATCTACATACAGAGTGCTTCCGACGGCACCCTCGAAGCTGTCACCGCCTTTGCTGGATGAGAATACCAGGGTGAAACTGTATCCCATTCCGGCAAGGATGGCTGCATCGGCCCTCTCACCTTCAAAGAACATTTCGAAGCGGGTCCATTCTTCCGTGGGAGGGAGGGATGCGACCTGGGCTCTGCGGACGATGTAGTGACTGGTGAGGATATTGGTGCCGTCCAGTTTTACTTCGTTGCCGTCCTCATCGGTGTTGCGCCAGAATACGCCATAGATGTTGGCTTCATCAGTCCGGCCTTCAATAGTATTCATGTTCTTGTCTGTAAATTCAGAGCCGGGAGAATATTTGTACCAACCTGTGACACGGGCTGGCTCCCTCGCAATCGGAGTGCCGAAGTCCGTGGTTTTGAGCGCATCGGTCATCACGTTGTCTATTATAAACCGGCCTATGAACAGGTTGCCCGCTGCGATGGGTTTCCCGAACATCTGTCCCAGTATCCCAGCCGACTGGGTGTTGAGGCATAATCCGTAGCCGGAATAGCCGGAAGGCGTTGCGTACGTCGGAAACTGCTCCGGAGTCCAGCCTTCGTTCATAATTGCCACACCCGCATTTCCGGAGGCCCAGATGTCCTGCCGGTTTCCGGATTCGTCCAGTTCATAGAACGCGTGGTACTTGGTGGATGTGTAAACCATGGAACCCTCTTCCTCAAAATGCTCAAAGCTCAATTTGCTGGATGGTAGGGCTGCCTCGCGGAAAAGGACTTCATACTCTCTTTTCCAGGCATCGTCCTCAGATGTGACGGTATAAACCACAGGTCCTGCTGTAAAGTCCTGAACTGAGCCGTTTTCTGGGGATATCGTCGCTCCTTCTGAAAGAGTGAAAGTTACCGGAACGGCCCTGGGAAGGGAAATGAGCGAACGTACTGTAAAAACAATCTGGCGGTCGCCGGAGGGGATATCGCCGGTGCTCATCTGCGAGGCTTTGTAAAAATACTCTGCAAAGGAAGCATCAACCTGAGCTGACAGGATGTCGCACTCCATGTTTGCCGGCTCACCCTTGATACAGGATACTGTGGTAACAGAGAGCAGCAGTAAAAGAGGGATTATTCTGTTATGAATCATTGTTTTGTTGTTTTCAAATATTGTGAGTATTCGCTTGGCGTTTTGCCGGTAACGGCAAGGAAGGAGCGCTGGAAGGTGCGGATGGTGTAGAAGCCGCTACGGTCTGCGAGGAGCAGGATAGTATGAGCACAATGGCCGCAATGATGTATGGGTACTTTCTCATGAACTGAACGTATTTGCAGCGCAAAAATAAGGCATTTTTGGCGACAAGATTTATTGACAGAATCCGAATTTTGCCGTTTCACGGAAAATGTCGCAAGGTTCGCGGAAAATGTCGTTGCGTGGTGGCCCGGACAAGAATAATAACTGAGTATCATTGCTATCCAAATAAAAAAACGAGATAATTATCCAACACGAATTATGAATAAGAAAGTTTCAGCAATTGCTGCTGCAATTATCTGCGGCATTATGGGGACCTCCCTTTTTATTTCATGCAGTAAAAACAACAAGGAAGAGATTGAAGATGATTATCAGCGTGGATTATACAGCGAAGTTGTCCCAGATGATGGCTCCAATAGCTCAAAGACAGGGATCACAGACGATGACCTTGCGACTCGGGCAAAGACTATGGATGTCGAGGTTGCCGCCCTCAAGGCTGTTTGGAAAGTTGAAACCGGAGGTAGGGGCGGTTTTTTGCCGAACGATAAACCGGTTATCCTTTTCGAGGGCCACATTTTCTGGCAGCAGCTCCGAGCTCGTGGTCTGAATCCGCAGAACTACGTAAAAGGCAATGAAGATATCCTTTACCAGAAATACGACAAGACAAAGTATGTCGGAGGCGTCGGTGAACATGACCGTCTGGATAGGGCAATCGAGATCAATGAAGATGCTGCGCTTGCTTCAGCAAGCTGGGGCATGTTCCAGACAATGGGATATCTTTACGAAAAATGCGGATGCAAAACTGTGAAGGAGTTCGTTACTAAGATGGAGGAGAGCGAATTAGCCCAGCTTGACCTTTTCATCGAACTGCTGAATTCAAATTCCAATATGCTAAAGGCGCTTCAGAATCTCGATTGGCAAACCTTTGCAAGGCTTTACAACGGCCCTTCGTATGCCGAGTACCACTATGATGAGAAATTGGCTAAGGCTTATTTAAATTATAAGAACTAATATTATCAGTCAGAATCAGGGGTGACCAAGGCGCTGACAACATACGGATACGCAGTCATGCTTATCATTATGGCGGCGGCATGCCGGAAGGAACAGCTTGAGCTTGATCCTTCCGACATTCCTTCCGGAGCCCCGCTGGTGACAGTGGTTTACAATCCGGAGGCATTGGGTGACCGCAGCTACAACGACCTGATATATACCGGGATTGAACGCGCAGCTCTCTCCCGCGGACTGAGGACTATGCAGTTGTCACCATCTACCACATCGGCGGGGCTTGCAATTCTGCAAGAGTACTTTAAGCAGATGAGTTCACCCAGGGACACAGTTCGTCGGCTTTTGATAGTAACAGGGACAGAATACGAGGACTTCCTGCGCCAAAACAGCAGCGCTTTGGAAGGCAATCCGCTTGCGGATTTGCTGTACCTTGAGACCAAGGAACCGCTTTCCGGCAAAGGCTCCACCATCTGTTTACCATATTATGGCGCAATGTTTGAAGCCGGAGCCGTTTCGTGTGCATTTTCTGACGAAGTTCTTCTGATTGCCGCCAATACCGTGATGCCTGCCATTCAGGAAGCCGTAAAAGGCTTTACCGAAGGATTCAACGCGAACTATCTCCCCTCAGACGAAGACAAAGCGCTTCGGATAGAATGGCTTTCGGACGAGGCCGGAGGGGGATTCGCAATTGACGATAACGAAGCGATGAGCCTCCTTTATGGTGACGGACGCTTTGAGGTCGCCCCTCTTGTGTTCCCGGTATGCGGAGGGGCATCGGCGACATTCTATCGCGTGAGCGATTTGCTGGGAGGCTTTGATTATATAGGGATAGATTCCCCCAGCCTTTCCCCCCCACTGTCCTTTTTCGGTCGTGAAGCATATCGACAAAGCCGTTGATTACTGCATCGGTCAGTGGCTGTCTCCCGACGGGATGCCGAAGCACCAGAGCCTGTTATTTGCCGATGGCTGGACAGAAGTAGTCCTACATCCTTATACTGAGATGCAGAGGTTATTCGCCGAGGAATTTCTCTCCGCTGAGCTGCTCCGGACCATTCACGAGACGGCCGTTTCCAAGGAGGCTGGTCATGAGTAAAGGCATGAAGCATATCATGCTATGCCTTATGCTGGGTCTCATTCTGACATCGTGCTCAGATAAAGGAGAAATCCAGAGTCAGCGACGCTGGATTAAACATACTGTGGCCATCGTTGCACCTGTAGAAGATGCAATCACTAAGGTCCGGCTTGAACGCACGGCAACATGGTTTCTTGAAAATTTCCGTCAGGCGCAGCTTCATAACTCTACAGCCATAGACCTGCATCTCGAATGGTATGATGAATCATCGGAAGACCTTGTGAAACTCAGCCGGGAACTCTCCGGCAGGGAGGATGTGCTTGCAGTCATCGGCCCTTTCGGAAATGAGGACCTTGCTGCACTCGCACCGGCCTGCCAGAGAACGGGCAAGCCCCTCATAGCGCCCACAGCCACCAGTGAAGACATCATCCGCCGTTATGCCGTGACGACCAGCGGAATGAGAATCAATCGGGATCCCTTCCTGTGGTCCCTGACAGAAAGTGACGTTTCATTTACCGGACTCGTGATGAGCCGTTATGCCTCTTTGAGCAAATATTACGGCGAAATCCTCGACAGCCCACGCGCGGCTTTCTTCTCTCCTGAAGATGCCTACGGAATGACATTCAATTACTGGGCACCGTTCTATTCGCTCCAAGTTGACATCGATCTTCAGCAAAATATCCAGTACCGAAGTACGGATGATCTCCTCTCAAAGCTCGATGCCTACCGTAAAATCATGGACGGGCAGGGAAAAGCAAAGTCCGCAATCTTCTGCGTAGCAGAGACGGCAAGACAGATTTACGATGTAGCCCGCGCCAACCGGATAGCGACAATGGACGATGAATTCTGGTCCCTGCTTCACGACAGTGATGACCCTGATGACCCGGCAAATGACGAAGAGTGGCAAATGTTCAAATCGAATTACAGGACCTACTTCGCCACTCCGGGTCTCTGCGAAGAAGAACTGGATGCCATAGGACCACGTTCTTGGAAGATACTGCAAGGGCACGAGGGTTTTTCCCCATATGCTGATCCTTCCACTGGTTTCGAGCTTAGCTACGAAGTACGTTTCGGGAGCAAGCCGGGATTTGAGGAATGCAAATTTTACGATGCCCTTATTCTGGCAGGTTTCGCCGCTTGCTATGTAGAACACACGGGGAACGGCGCTGACAATAAGTCTGTCAACCAGGCCATTATCGATATTGCCATGAACTCTGACGGCTCCGAGTTGGGTGGGGCGGTCTGGAACGCTACGTCAATGGAAGTGTATCTGAACGCCCTCGAGCAGGGACGGCTGCTTCACTTTATCGGGGCTTCGGGTGAAATCAATTTCGGTAAGGACACATACACGGCAGCCACTGCCACCACCTACGTTCACTGGCAGATTCTGGACGGAAAAATCCATCACCGCAATTATTTCGGCGGCTCCGGTATCCGTACCGCCGACGCCAATGCCTCTTGGTTGTACCTCTACAACGAGCAGCAGGCAGGCGCCGATTTTGATACTCAGGCAGAAGGCGGTACGGCAATGAATAATTATCCTGCTCTCACGGATCAATATGCCGTTCTGGTGCAAGGCAGCAGCGGATTCAGCAATTATCGGCATCAGGCAGATGTCCTTGGCATGTATCAGATGCTCAGGAGCGGAGGCTTCCCCGATGATCATATTATTCTTGTACTTGACAAGGATATGGCCATGGATAAGAATAATCCGAACAGGGGCGTTGTCCGAAATGCCGAGGATGGACCTGACCTCTTTGGAGGAACCGACCACCTGCCTGCTGCAACGGTCGATTATGACAGCAAAGACATCTCACCTTCCGACATTGCGAATATCCTTCTTGGCAAGCGAAGCGAACGCCTTCAGACTGTCCTGCCTCAGGATTCGGGGACTAATGTCCTGCTGTTTTGGAGCGGTCACGGGGACAGCGTATTCAACGGTGGGACGGATGAATTCTGCTGGAGAGATGAGCAGCCCGGCAATGGTTTCGGTTCCGGGCTTCTCAAGGAAACAGTGAGCACGATGACGTTCCGGAAGCTTCTGATATGTGTGGAACCATGCTACGGAGAAGCCGTCATTCGCCCTGTCGAAGGGATCCCCGGAGTGCTTGCCATTTCCGGAGCCAGCGCAAACGAGATGTCTTGGGCCGACCATTGGAACGCCGATGCGCGCCTGTGGATGTGTGACAGGTTCTCCTTGAATCTGACTGAGCACCTTACCCAGAATCCTGACGGCAGTTTCCGCGACCTGTTCCTTTACTGTGCCGCGCATACCCTTGGCTCCCACGCAAAGATTATTGGCGCGGCAACCTATGGAAATCTTTATTTAGACGGCCCCGGGGAATTTATCCGCTCACTTCGGTGAGCGTTTTCTTTTCAGTGCAGGTCTTTCAGATGGGATAGGAAAGGGATTCCGTCGTATCAGCCGGCGAGGAGCTGGATAGTATGAGCACAATGGCCACACTCATGAACTGAATGTATCTCTATGAGATTGACCATGATTTTAAGGCGGAGGACGGGGATGACATAAGAACTGCCGCTATTCGGCCATCAGGCCCTTCTCGATTTCTTCTGGAGATGATTTTTTATATCTCTTCGGATGTAATCTGTGTATTTCTTTAAAAAATACATCCGTTGTGATGTAATTTAAGAAAAATTTTGTGTATTTGCATCCGAACGAATGTAATTATGAATAGAAACGTACTATCTTCAACCTTAAAATCTTTGCGGAAAGAGCATGGCCTTACGCAGATGGACCTCGCGATGAAGTCCGGCGTTGGCCTGAACTTCGTCCGCGAACTGGAACAGGGCGAGGCTACAGTCCGCCTCGACAAGGTTGCCCAGGTTTTTGATTTGTTCGGGTACGAACTGGTTCCTCAAAAGAAGATGAAATGAGTAAAGCATTGATTCAATACAAAGGGAACGTTGCCGGCATCCTTGAAGAGACGGATGAGGGCTATGAGTTCAAGTATGACAAGGAGTATCTTTCAGATGTGGCAGCGAAGCCCGTCAGTCTGACCCTTCCATTGTCTGGGACGCCCTATTAAGTCCCCAGTCCTTTTCCCTGCCTATGACCTGCTAAATGCAGTTATCTGCAACTTTGCCGATGACGAAGAGTTTGCACTAAATTTCAATGGGAAAAAGAAGCGGATAAATGATGCTGACTTCAAGGCTGCATATCGTACTTGTGGTGTTCCAGAAATCGTCTTTGACCGAGTAAAAAAGAAGTATGTGGGTCTCCTTCCTAAATTTGAAGAAGAGATTCAGTGCTCATTCCTTTCTGATGAACTCAAGACGGCGTACGTTGAGCTCCTTCACAGGAGATTAAATTCCAATTTGTAGTCTAGGTATAACAGTAGATCCTTCGGCTTCGCTCAGGATGACAGGGGAATCGCTCGGGATGACAATGGCTTCGCTTCAGGATAGTCAGAAATGAAACTTTTTTAAAAAAATTTGGAAAAGTGGGGGGGGGGTAGTATATTTGCTCATTAATTGACGTTTAATATGGAAAACAAGGTTATGAACAAGTACGAGGCTCCAGAGATTGAGGCCTTGGAGATTGAAACAGAAGGCTGTTTTTGCCAGAGTGTTACCGAATGCACTTGTAATATTGGTATCGGTCATGGCTCCGGTGGTAGCTCCGGTGGCGGTCGCTAGTCATTTAGTTTTACCAAAACTGTTTGCAATTAAACATCGGAAGTACGTGTCCGATGTTTTTTGTCTTGTAAGCATTTGAATCATGGTCCAGATTTATCCTATCGCCCCACCATTTGACAAATTATTGGGCGCACAGCCGGACGATTGCAACGCCTCTTGGCGTCCCATGGTGTATACCCTTCACATACCGACAGAGGATGGATTGTTACTATACAATACACTTATCAAGTCAATGGTTTTGCTTGAGCCTCAAGAATCTGAAGCATTGTCAGCCACTGGTACACTATCAATCGAACTGATTAAAAATTGGCTCTATGTCCCAGAGGAATTTGATGACAAGACCCTTGCTAATCAGGTCCTTGACATCTCCAGGGAGCTTTTACCTACCAATCCGAATATTACATCTTATACAGTCTTTACTACAACTGATTGCAATGCACGTTGTTTTTATTGTTATGAAAAAGGCATCGCTAAAAAAAGAATGAATGCCCAGACTGCTCATAGCGTAGCCTCGTATATGATGCATCATGCCGGAGGAAAGAAATTGAAAATACAGTGGTTCGGCGGCGAGCCTCTTTATAACAAAGAGGTAATATCCATAATATGTAAGGATTTGAAAGCGGCAGGAGTCAGTTTTGTCTCCGGAATGATATCCAATGCTTACCTGTTTGATGAAGCTACGGCAAAGGAGGCGAGGAACGACTGGAACATGACCGGGATTCAAATCACGCTTGACGGAACGGAAGAAGTGTATAACCGGGCAAAGTCCTATATCTACCCTGGCGTAAATGCATATCGGCGAGTGATGGACAACATACGTATTCTTCTGGGAACGGGTATTCAAGTAAAAATACGATTGAACGTAGATTCATACAATGCAGACAATCTGATAGCGTTGACAGAAGAATTGTGCCAGGAGTTCAAAGGGGAGTCTGGTTTGTGCATCTATTCCCATCCCTTGATGGGGGAGCATTTGCGAAATGCTGCCATATATAACGATGAAAAACGCGAGCTGCTTTACCAGAAAAAAGCCCAGATTCAAAAAATTATTGATGTGGCCGGATTCTCAGATACGAAACCACTTCAACATTTAACCCTGGTAAAGCAATGTATGGCTGTTAATGACGGAAGTATCACTATTCTTCCCGATGGCAACATCGGCAAATGTGAACATTATGGAGATAGCGGATTCATCGGACACATCTCAAAGGACGAATTTGATAAGGAGGCGGTCCTTTCTTACAAAAAAACCAGACCAGAGCTGGATGCATGCCAGACATGCCCGTTTTATCCTACGTGTATTCGTCTGGAAAAATGTGATTTTATGGAAACATGTTATCCTGAAATGCGGGATGACTTCATGGCAGAAACCAAAAAGTCTGTTTTGGCTGATTACCAGGCATTTAAACGTATGGAAAGATGAGAAAGTCCCTGAAGATATTACCTTTAGCCGGTCATTTTGTGGCTATATTCAAAAACGGACAAAATGAAACCAAGGCCATGAAGCTGAATCGCACTGCCGCAGAAATCCTGAATCAAATGCAGGATGGTGTAGATGCGGAAAGAATAGCCCAATGGCTTTCAGGCACATATCAAATACCCTTGGAACAAGCCATGAAAGACGTACTCTCTGTCGCAGAAAAGTGGTCAGTAACCGGCGCCACTCAAGAGGTACCTGAACAATAAAAAAACTGCCGCTATCCCGGGGTGGGGTAGCGGCAGTAAAGTATTCGTGTGAGAAATGGCGGGTTACAGCGTGCGCTTGATTTCGATAATCTGGAAGGCCTCAATAACGTCGCCTTCTTTGATATCGTTGTAATTCTCTATGCCAATACCGCACTCCATGCCGGCGGGAACCTCCTTGGCATCGTCCTTGCCGCGGCGCAGCGAAGCAAGCTCTCCGGTGTAAACCACGATACCGTCACGGATAAGACGAACCTTGGTATTCTTGGTAAGCTTTCCTTCCTTGACAAGCGAACCTGCGATGGTGCCAACCTTAGGAATCTTGAACGGCTGCTTAACCAGGGCGGTAGCAGTAACCTCCTCTTTCTTCTCAGGCTCAAGCATACCCTCGATACCGTCCTTGACCTCTTCAATCGCGTCGTAAATTACTGAGTACAAGCGGATTTCGATACCTTCCTTCTCTGCCATATTACGGGCGTCTGAAGAAGGACGTACCTGGAAGCCGATGATGATGGCATCTGAAGCAGTGGCAAGCATAACATCGGACTCAGAGATTGCACCCACAGCCTTGTGGATTACATTCACGCTGACCTCCTCCGTAGAAAGCTTGATGAGTGAATCAGACAGAGCCTCTACAGAACCATCCACATCACCTTTGACGATGATATTAAGTTCCTTGAAGTTGCCGATGGCGATACGGCGGCCAATTTCATCCAAAGTCATATGCTTCTGGGTCTTGATGCCCTGGATGCGGATAAGCTGCTCACGCTTGTTGGCGGTAGCCTTAGCTTCTTTCTCATCCAGCATTACATTGAACTTCTCACCTGCGCTTGGTGCTCCGTTAAGGCCGAGCACTGAAACAGGGGTGGAAGGACCGGCCTCTGAAACCATCTGTCCACGCTCATTGAGCATAGCCTTCACGCGGCCGTAGAAGCATCCGCTAAGAAGCATGTCGCCTTTGTGAAGAGTTCCGTTCTGCACAAGCACCGTAGCTACGAAACCGCGGCCTTTGTCAAGTGAAGATTCAATCACAGCACCGACACCAAGTTTCTTGGGATTGGCCTTAAGATCCATCATGTCGGTCTCAAGAAGAACCTTCTCCAGCAGTTTATCAACGCCGATGCCCTGCTTTGCAGAGATTTCCTGGCACTGGTATTTACCGCCCCAGGCCTCTGTAAGAATATTCATCTGAGCCAGCTGCTGGTAAATCTTCTCCGGCTGTGCTCCCGGCTTATCTATCTTGTTGATAGCGAACACCATAGGAACGCCGGCAGCCTGTGCATGGTTGATGGCCTCTACTGTCTGCGGCATCACTGCATCATCGGCAGCAATAATGATGATGGCAAGGTCTGTAAGCTGTGCACCACGGGCACGCATGGCGGTGAAGGCTTCGTGGCCAGGGGTATCCAAGAAGGTAATGTGACGGCCGTCCGGCAACTCTACATTGTATGCACCGATGTGCTGGGTGATACCGCCGGCCTCACCGGCAATCACATTGGTCTTGCGGATATAGTCCAGCAGGGAAGTCTTACCATGGTCTACGTGACCCATGACGGTAATGATAGGCGGACGGGTAACAAGATTGCCGTCGTCCTGGATATCTTCCTCCTGTTCAATCTCGCTGGTAAGCTCTGCGGTTGTGAACTCAACCTTGTAGCCGAACTCCTCTGCAACAAGCACAAGTGCCTCTGCATCAAGTCTTTGGTTGATGGAAACCATAAGACCAAGATTGAAGCAAGCGGTGATGACTTTGTTAACCGGAGTATTGTTCATAAGGGTTGCCAGGTCGTTTACCGTTACGAACTCTGTAACCTTGAGAACAGTCTTCTCTGCCTCCGCTGCCTCAAACTCCTCCTGCATCTTCTGGCTGGCAGCCTCCCTCTTTTCCTTGCGGTATTTTGCGCCGAAGTTGTTCTTACCCTTATTCTCATTCATCCTTGCGTAGGTCTCCTTGACCTGCTTCTGGATTTCCTTCTGCATTTCCTCGGCCTGAGCCTCGGTCATTACCGGTTTGAAGCGTTCGCGGTTCTTCTTTTTGCCGCCGCCCTGCTCCTTGTTCTTCTGGTTCTGTGGCTGCTGCTGTTTGTTCTTCTCTGAACCGCCTTTACCGCCGCGTTCCTCGCTCTCTATCTTGGTAACGTCAACCTTCTGGCTGCCGCCCTTGATACGGTCGCGCTTCTTGTTTTTCTTAGGATTGAACTGTGAAAGATCTACCTTTCCAAGAACCTTGATGCCGTTTGTCTTTACAGGAGCAGCCTCTTCAGGGGTAGCGGCAGGGGTCTCCTCCTTCTTAACTTCAACAACAGGCTCTTCCTGAACTGCGGGCTCAGGATCAGGTTCCGGCTCTGGTACGGGCTCGGGCTCAGGTATGGGCTCTGGCTCAACTACAGGCTCGGGTTCAGGCTCCGTCTCAGGTTCCGGTTCAACCACGGGCTCCGGTTCAACCATGGGTTCGGGTTCCGGCTCGGCAACAGGAGCAGGTTCCGGTTCAATCACAGGCTCCGGTGCGGGAGCAGGCTCCTCTGCCGGAATAGTCCCGGACAATCCTGTATTCTTTATAATAGTTTCACGCGCAGGCTCATCCTCAAAATCATCGTCAGAAGCACGGCGGGTGTTTTTCTCAATGATTTCCTTCATCTTGATATCCACCCTCTCTGCATCCTGCTTTGCACGCAAATCCTCTCCGAACTTCTTCTCCAAAGCAGGAAGGAATTCGTCAGACACCTTTGCATTAGGATTGAGGTCTACGCCGGCTCCCTTCTCATTCAAGAAATCAACCAGCGTCTGAAGACCAATATTGAATTGTCTTGTAAGTTTGTTAAGTCTAATTTCCGCCATTTATTATACCCCTGTAAATTAAATAGTTAAACTCTTGGTTAGAATGCAGGTCCAAAAGGCCTATTCGAACTCTGAACGAAGGATACGGAATACCTCCTCTACGGTCTCATCCTCAAGGTCTGCGCGCTTTGCAACATCCTCGGGAGTAAGGGCAAGCACCCTCTTTGCCGTATCAAGACCAATGCCCTGGAGCTTTTCAATAATCCATCCGTCAATCTCATTGCTGAAGTCTGCGAGCAGAACATCTTCCTCCTCAGTGTCGACTTCATCCTTCGGAGCCTCCCTCCAAACCTCAATCTCACGGCCTACGAGCATACCTGCAAGCTTGATGTTGCAGCCTCCCTTACCGATACCTTTCTTAACCTCATCCGGGTGCATGTAAACTTTGATTTTATCCTCCGGAGAAGTACCCATGTCAATATTGGTAACCTTTGCGGGACTCAGTGCACGCTGGATAAGCAGCGGCACATTTGAAGTCCATTGCAGGACATCGATATTCTCATTCCTGAGTTCTTTTACAATGCCGATGATGCGGGAACCCTTTACGCCGATGCAGGCTCCGATAGGGTCGATCCTGTCGTCATAAGACTCTACGGCAACCTTTGCACGCTCTCCGGGAACGCGGACAACCTTCTTGATGGTGATAAGTCCGTCGTAAATCTCCGGAACCTCCTGCTCGAACAAGCGAACAAGGAAGTCATCGGAAGTCCTGGAAAGAACGATGTAAGGAGTGGTGTTGTTCTTCATCTCCACGCTCTTGATGATAGCCTTCACGGTATCATTCTTCTTGAAACGCTCTCCGGGAATCTGCTCTGCGCGGGGGAGACGGAGCTCGTTGCCATCCTCGTCAAGGATAAGGACTTCCTTAGACCAGGTCTGGTAAATCTCTCCGGTGAAAATCTCACCTATCTTCTCACTGTACTTGTTGAAAAGGTTGGCCTTTTCAATATCCATAATCCTGCCCTGAAGATTCTGGCGGATGTTAAGGATACCTCTGCGGCCGAAGTCCTTGAGTTCCACCTTGCGGGTGAAAGTCTCTCCAAGCTCATAATCATCCTCTCCCTTGGCCTTAAGCTCTTCAAGGGAAATCTGGGTTGCGGGGTCTTCCACCGTCTCTACAACGTCAAGGTTCTGGTAAATTTCGCAGTCACCCTTGTCTACGTTAATGATAACGTCGAAGTTGTCTGCAGACCCGAAGGTCTTTGCTATCTGGGTGATGAATACATCCTTGAGCACACCCATCATCACGGGGCGGTCAATATGTTTCTCGTCCTTGAAAATCGCGAATGCGGTTTTGAGATCCAGTTTTTCTTCTGCCATTTTATTATTGTTTTTTTTAATTATTAATCAAGTGAAATATAATAGGTTACGCTGTTTACTTCAAGCATCGGTATAGTTTCCGTAATCTCCTTTTCCTCTTTCTTTTTCTTGCCTTCAACGGCCACCTTCGCCCTGTAGCGCAGGGTTATGGATTCAGCGTCGGCATCAAGAAGCTCAGCCACGAACTTGCGGCCGCCTTTAATGCGGGCCTCCACTTTCTGGCCGATGGCTTTCCTGTATTGTTCCAGCACCTTGAAAGGCCTGTCCAGGCCGGCGGAACTTACGGTAAGGGCATAATCTTCTTCATCCTGGTTCCAGATTTCATGGAAAGCTTTGTCAACTGCAACGCAATCTTCCATGGTGACGGTTCCTTCTTTTGATTCGATGACAACTTCAATGTCATTATCTGCCGATACTGTCACATCTACCAGAAAGACTCCAAGGCCCTCTACTGCGGGGGCGATTTTCTCCAAAATCTCTTTTGACGTCATAATCAATTCAATAAAAACGAGATAGGAACCCGGCCGGCTCCTATCTCTTTCACAGGTGCATAGATACAAACTTTTAAAATTAATCCAAAAAACTTTCATATTTAATTGGTGGGGAGCAAATAATAAGTTATTTTTGCAGGACACTTACGAAACTAACTTTATATGGAACTAAAAGCTGAAAATCTGGCCAAATTGCTTCACGGTACCGTTGACGGTGACCCTAAGGCAACCGCAGACAGTTTTGCAAAGATAGAACACGGAAAACCCGGTAAGCTTTGCTTCTTTGCCAATCCCAAATATGAGCATTACGTTTACACCAGCAAAGCATCCATCATATTGGTAAACAATGACTTCAAGCCCAAGGAAGCCGTGTCTGCCACCATGGTGCGCGTAGAGAATGCTTATGCGGCGGTGGCAGAGCTGCTCAAGTACGTATCGGCACAAAAAAAACGTAACCGCAGGCATCGTGCATTCACCGCAAGGTGGCATTTTTCTACCAAGTTCGGCAAGAAAGTTTATCTTGGAGCCGGCTCTTATGTAGGCAGAAGAACCGTGGTAGGCGATTTTACCAAAATTTATGAAAATGTCTATATAGGCGAAGACTGCACCATCGGTAGCAACTGCATTTTCTATCCGGGAGTGTCCGTTTATCCCGGCATGAAGATAGGGGACAATGTGATTGTTCACTCCAATGCCGTTATCGGCTCCGACGGCTTCGGCAACGTGCCTCAGCCGGACGGTACCTGGGAGAAGATAGAGCATCTTGGCAATGTAATCATCGGCAACAATGTAGAAATCGGCGCCGGTACCACAATTGACAGGGCGGAAATGGAATCCACAATTATCGGTAACGGAGTTAAGATTGACAACCTTTGCCAGATTGCCCACAATGTAGTGATAGGGGAGAACACCGTTATGGCGGCGCAGTGCGGTATAGCCGGTTCTACAAAACTTGGCAAAAACTGCATCCTGGCCGGTCAGGTGGGCATCGCCGGGCATCTTGAGATTGCAGACAATACTACAATCGGAGCCCAGGGCGGCGTAATTGGCAATATTAAGGAACCTGGACAGACCCTTCTTGGTTCACCTGTAATCCCTATTCGCAATTACATGAAGAGCTACGCAAAATTCAAGAGGGCCGGGCAGGAGTGATTTTCTGTTTTATAGCAACTTTGGGCGCAATTTTTGATATAATATTTTTTGTTTATATCTTTGCATGCTAAAATGGTTGCTATGAAACAACAGACACTTAAGAAATCATATACTTTTACGGGAAAGTGCCTCCACACAGGGACAACTTCCCGTATTGTTGTTTCTCCCGCTCCCGCAGGCTCCGGAATCCGTTTCAGGAGAGCCTCTGACGGAGCAGAGATTCCTGCGCTTGCCTGCTATGTAACATCCACGGCTCGCAGTACAACCATTGAAAAAGACGGTTTCTCTGTCCAGACGGTAGAGCACATCCTCTCCGCCCTTTACGGTATGGGTGTGGATAATGCGGTAATTGAGGTAGACGGAATTGAAATTCCCATCCTTGACGGCAGCGCCAGACTTTATGTTGAAGCTTTTCAGGCCGATGGCCTGGCAGAACAGGATGAGGAACGTAAATACCTGGATATCAAGGAAGAAGTTTTCGTGTCCAATGAGACCGGTTCCTGGATAAAAATTGAGCCGGCGAAAGAGCCTTCTTTCTATGTTAAGGTGGACTTCAGTTCTGCTGTCCTTGGGGTTCAGACGGCAAGTTATGATGCCGATACCGACTATGCCAAGGAAATTGGTTGCTGCCGTACCTTCGTTTTCTTCCACGAGATAGAGTACCTCTTCTCCAATAACCTCATAAAGGGCGGCGACGTTGACAATGCCATAGTCATCGTGGAGCATCCCGTATCCCAGGCGCAAGTGGACGCCGTGGCTGCCAAGATGGGCAAGGCCGGAATGTCAGTGCGCCCGGACGGTTACCTTAGTAACCTTGAGTTGCATTTTCCCAATGAATGCGGCCGTCACAAGCTGTTGGATTTGCTTGGAGACCTAAGCCTTGCAGGCGGACGCCTCAATGCCAGGATTTCGGCTTACAAGCCCGGCCACGGCATCAACACGCAAGCAGCGTCAGCTGTACTTAAAGTTTTGAAAAAATAATTGATTATGAATAAGATACATCCTCTTGCAAGTGTCAGCCCCAAGGCAGTCCTTGGCGACGGTATAGAGATTGGCCCTTACGCTTTCATCGATGACGATGTCAAAATTGGTGACGGCAGCATTATCCATCCTCATGCTACTATTTTCAAATATGTGACGATGGGCAAGAACTGCGAAGTTTTCCCCGGTGCCGTTGTCGGTGCGATTCCTCAGGACCTTAAGTTCGACGGAGAAGTTACTTACGTAGAAATCGGCGACCGTGTCACCATCCGTGAGTGCGCTACTGTAAACCGTGGTACAAAGGCTTCCGGTAAAGGTGTTACCAGAATCGGTGACGATACTCTTGTTATGTCATACTCACATGTTGCGCATGACTGCAACATCGGCAAACATTGCATTCTTGTCAGTTATGTGGGCGTAGCAGGGGAGACTGATATTGACGACTGGGCTATCCTTGGCGGCAATTCAATGGCTCATCAGTTCACTAAGATTGGCTGCCATGCAATGGTTGGCGGCTGCTCAAGGGTTATCAAAGATGTTCCTCCGTATGTGCTTTGTGGTCATGAGCCTATCAGCTATGTTGGAGTTAACATCGTAGGCCTCAGGCGCCGTGGCTTCTCTTCTGATGTCATCCGCACTATCAAGGATATTTACGAGACCATTTATTATTCAGGTTATAATATTGCCGATGGTTGCGCCCAGGTTGAGGCCAGCTTCCCTCAGAGTGAGGAGAGGGACAATATCCTGAATTTCATCCGTGCTTCCAAGCGCGGTATTATCAAGGCCAGTGAAAGCCTGTCACGTGACAGAAGCATAGAGTAGTGCTGCTTTCTACTGCCTTTTTTCCGCCGCTCTGTTGGTTTGCGGCTGCAGCTGAGGATTGGGGACGCGTAGTCGCTTCCAATCCTTCTTCTGTTTGTGACGTGTATCTTGAGGCGTGTGAGAATTTCTGCAAGCAGAGTTATCGCAACCGTTGTATTATTGCTGCTGCTGGCGGTCCTGAGGCTATTTCGGTGCCTGTTGTCCATGATGGCGATGTTTACCATACGCGTATCACGGAAGTGAGGGTGGATTATTCAGACTCGTGGGTTGTAAAGGCGGAGCGGGCGATTGATTCCGCTTACCGCACTTCGGCTTTCTTTGAGTATTATCGGGATGATGTCTTTTCTATTCTGGATAGCCGCATTCCTACTCTCTGGGACCTTAATCTTGCCATTATCAATTACTTCATCCGTAAGATTCGCCTTGGTATACGGATAGTGCCGACGGCGGATTTCATAGCCCCTGCCGAAAAGGCCTCCGAGCCGGTTCGCACTTCGTGCTCATCCCACCATCGGCTTGCGCCGATGGTCCCCCCGTTCACGAGGCCACGGAGTCCCCGGAAATCTTGGATTTCTGGGGTGACGCGGGCGGCCACGCCTCCCGAGGGCTCTTCCCTGACTGGGAAAGATTACGAGAAAGATTATCGGTATATCATTCATCCGAAGAAGGAGAATACTATATTGAAGGATATGAATCTGGAAAAGCCATACTTCCAGGTTTTTGCCGGAAAGTATGGCTTTCTGTCTGATTTGTCCGTAATGGACCTTCTTTTCAACGAAGGACCGGACTCCATATTATATATAGTACCGGCCCTCCGATAATTCTTTTTAGAACCTCCAGCCGAGGGTTAATACAACATCCCAAAGATTACGCTTGAAAGCGACCTCGGGGGAATTGATTCCAGGGATATAGCTGTTGTAAGGATAATAGTACTCTTCTGGAAGAACGGTATTCCTTACTGCGAAATCCATGAAGAAGGAGCCTGAAGAGCTGTATCCGAAACCGGCGGAGTAGGTGTTGGTCTTTGCATCGACTGCCTTCTTGCTGCCGTTGTCATACTCATACTCTGGTGAAGTAGAAAAACCGTAACCGGCACGGACTGCAAAACTGGGAGTAAGCATGAACTCTGCACCAAGGCGGAAGATGTGGGCCTTTCCCATGTAGTCCTTTATGGCATCATTGGTTGTGCGGAATTCCCCGCTGTGGCCGTCTACATCACGGAAACGCATGCTGCCGTAGTTGGTGAACTCATAATCTGCACTTACTACACCTGAGCCAAAATTAAGGGCTGCTCCAATATTGAATCTCAACGGGGTAATGAGGTTGTACTCAAATTCTCCCTCGGGAGAATCTTCGCTTGCCGAGTGCTTGTTGTCTGTATAATAAATATCGGCATAGCTCTGCCAGGTTTCCTTAATGTTGATAAGACCAGGCGTCTGGAATGCAGCTCCAATCCTGAATTCCGGAGTCGGTACGTAAATAAAACCGAACTTGCCGTAGACTCCTGCTCCCTTTGCATTGTACCAGTTACTCATCCTGAAGCTGTCAAAGTATGTGTCACCATCGTCAAATGGGATGAAGAAGTCATTGGTATTGACTGCTACTTCCTGCATATATGTATTGGAAGTGTAGTCAATGGCAATCATTCCCACATTAAGGCCAAGGTACAGTTCATTTGATATATTTATACCGACATTTCCTAAAAGATCGTACTTGTAACCGGAGGTTACGCGGCGCCAGCGCTGGTCCAGAAGTCCGGCTGTACCAACGGTCCCATCGTTGAAAATGGTTTCGGTTGCACCAATCCAGTTGGTATCGGAACCGCCGTAAGTGGTAATCATGCCGGTGTGTGCTGCCAGAACATCTTCCCATCCGAAATTGTTGAATGCATTCCTGTTGATGCCGCCATAAGTAGCGTCAAAGAATGACCAGTAGTTATAATTGTTCTGTGTGAAGAAGTCTGCCTTTTCACCAAGGAGTGAGGTCTCTGCGTTTATGCCGCGGCCGTCAATCTTGTTGCTGTAATTGGCAGTCATGTTACCTACGATGCCTACGCTTACAGTCTTTATGCTTGAACCGTCATTAGGATTCCAGTTAACCACGAAGCCAATGTTCGGCAAGGTTACTCTTGTGCGGGAAGTATTTGTAATCATCACCTGGTTGTCGCCGGTGAGGCCGGGGGCGGGGGTGTAAGTCGTTTCCGTGCCAGCAATGCTGACGTTCGGGGTAATGGTAAACTGTGAATATGAGTTTACTGCTGAGCCAGCCGGGTTGATGCCGATGGAGCCAAGGTCTCCGCCAAGAGCTGTGAATGCATTGCCCATGGACATGCTTCGTGCTGTTCCCATATAGTCGTTGAAGGAATACCTCCTGGCGTCTTGCATGTCCTGCGCAAATGCCAGTGTGCCTCCTGTGAACAGCATGGCTGTTATTATACTTAACTTTCTCATAGTCATGGTTATGAATTATTTAGGTTATTCCATTTGTTTAATTACCTGCGGCCAGAGGAACTTCTGCTGCTGCCGGATGAACGGCTGCTGCCTGAAGAAGAGCTTCTGCTGCTTCCGGATGAGCGGCTGCTGGAAGAGGAACTTCTGCTGTAGCTGCCTGATGAGCTGCTGCTTGAAGAACTTCTGCTGTATGAACCGCTTCCGGAACTCTTAGTGCTTGAAGAAGAGCTGCTCTTGTAGCTTCCTGAAGAGCTGCTGCTTGAGGAACCGCTCCTCTTATAGCTGGGAGAAGAACTCCTTGTAGAGCTGCCTGAAGAGCTTCTGGTTGTTCCGCTGCTCCTGTTGTAAGAGCTGTTGCTTCTGGTTGTAGTGCTGCCTGAACTCCTGGTAGTTGTACCGCTACTTCTTGTAGTGGCGCTGCTGCTCCTGGTAGTAGTGCCTGTGCGGCTGCTGGAAGAACTTCCGGCTGTTACGGAAGCAGTCCTTGAAGTGCCGGCAGACCTGCGTACGGTAGAGGCCGATGTCCTTGAAGAACTTGTGCTGACTGTGCTTCCTGAACGGGTTGTAGCAGAAGAGCGTGAACTTCTGCCGGTGCTTCCGCTAACCCTTGAACCGGAACTTGCTGTGCGGGAAGTGCTACCGGACCTTGTCAAACCGGGAGAAGTGCTGCGCCTGCTGGTGCTGCTGTTTCCTGTGACAGAACCGGACCTTGTACCAACAGAACTTCCGCGTCTTACGGTGCCACCGTTACTGCGCTCTGTATAGCTTCTGTTGCCCCAGTAGTAGTCGTGCTGGCGTCCTCCGTAATAGCTTCCGCTATGATATCCTCTTGAAGGGTGTCCCCAGCCATATCCGTGGTGACCGTAGTAGCCCCAATGGCCGTGATATCCGTAGTACCAGGGGTCATGCCAGTAGCTCCACCTGTCCCAGTAGCTGTATCTCCAGGGATTGTGCCAATAACTCCACCTGTCCCAGTAGCTGTATCTCCAGGGATTGTGCCAATAACTCCACCTGTCCCAATATCCCCAGTAGCTGTAGTGCCAAGGGTCGTGCCAGTAGCTCCATCTGTCCCAATAGTTCCACCTGTCCCAGTACCAGTAGTCCCAGCTGGTGTACCAAGGGTCCCTGTACCAACTGTTGTAGTACCATGGATTGCGATGCCAGTAGTCATAATATGACCATGTAGTGTAGGTAATGGGACGAAGAGGGGAGTAGCCCAGCCAGATGTCTACCACAGGGGTAGCATCGGCCACAATAATGGTAGTGTTGCCATTATCTGAAAGCGACACTTTAGTGTTCTCCGGAACAAAAAGCTCTTCCTCTCCGGATTTTATGTATATCTGGGAGTTTCTGGTATCGTATGCAAGTGAAGATACCTCGTCTGAATCGACGGTTACGACGGTAGTAGTCTGAGCGGGGCGGGCGTAAATTCCGTCCTGATAACGCTGGGTACCGGAATACTGAGCCGATGTACCACAAGAGGAGATTGCAATCATCGTTGCAAGCAGGATAAAGAATCTTGTTTTCATAGCCGTATCTCCTATTATAATATTATTAAAAAATTGTATCTTTGCGCCATGTTATAATTATGGTTACGATATTCCTTGCAATAATCGTACCTATTAGGCTAAATTTGGATAAATATACAAATATAATTACAAAAATATGGCTGATCAGTTAACAAAGAGGTCTGAAAATTATTCTCAGTGGTACAATGATTTGGTTATTAAGGCCGATCTTGCAGAGCAATCTGCGGTAAGAGGCTGCATGGTTATAAAGCCCTACGGATATGCAATCTGGGAGAAGATGCAAAGAATCCTGGATGAAAAATTCAAGGCTACAGGTGCAAAGAATGCATATTTCCCTTTGTTCATCCCCAAGTCTTTCTTCAGTCGTGAGGCAGAGCACGTGGCCGGTTTTGCAAAGGAATGCGCCGTTGTTACGCACCATCGACTTATGAATGACCCTAACGGAAACGGTATTGTTGTAGACCCTGATGCAAAGCTTGAAGAAGAGCTCATCGTCCGTCCTACTTCAGAGACCATCATCTGGAATACATATAAGAATTGGATTACTTCATGGAGGGATCTGCCTATCCTGTGCAACCAGTGGTGCAATGTTGTCCGCTGGGAGATGCGTACCCGTCTTTTCCTTCGCACTGCAGAGTTCCTTTGGCAGGAAGGCCATACGGCTCACGCTACGGCAGAGGAAGCTCAGGCAGAAGTAGAGCGCATGGTGAATGTATATGCAGACTTCGCCAGGAATTACATGGCCCTTCCGGTAATCATCGGCCACAAGAGTCCTAATGAAAGGTTCGCCGGTGCGTTGGATACCCAGACTATTGAGGCCATGATGCAGGATGGTAAGGCTTTGCAGGCCGGTACATCCCACTTCCTCGGGCAGAATTTTGCCAAGTCTTTCGATGTTACTTATACAGATAAGGAAGGTAAGCAGCAGTATGTATGGGCAACGTCATGGGGCGTTTCCACCCGTCTTATGGGTGCCCTTATCATGGCTCACAGCGATGATAACGGTCTTGTACTGCCTCCTGCTCTTGCTCCTATCCAGATTGTGATGGTTCCTATTTACCGCAAGCCGGAAGAGATGGCAGCCATCCTTGAGAAGATGGAAGAAATCAAGAAGAAACTTGAGGCTCTCGGTCATTCAGTAGAGATTGACAGCCGTGACAACCTTCGTCCCGGCTTCAAGTTCGCTGAATGGGAGCTTAAGGGCGTTCCTGTACGTCTGGCAATGGGCCCTCGTGACCTTGAGGCTGGTACTGTTGAGGTTCACCGCCGTGATACCCTCCAGAAAGAGACTATGCAGCTGGATGGTATAGAAGAGCATATCCACAGCCTGCTTGACAGCATTCAGCAGAATATTTACGACAAGGCTTTCGCCTTCCGTGCCTCTAATGTAGAGAAGTGTGACAGCTGGGAGGAGTTTAAGGAGAAAATCGGCACCGGTAAATTCCTTCTCTGCCACTGGGACGGCACTGCTGAGACTGAGCAGAAGATTAAGGATGAGACAAAGGCTACCATCAGGTGTATTCCTATCGACAGTTTTGTCTGTGAGGAAGAGGGCAAGGATATCTATTCCGGCAAGCCTTCAAGCCGCAGGGTAGTGTTCGGTATCGCTTATTAATGTAAACATCGGCAAAAATGAAAAAGATATTGATGGCTTTGGCAGCATCGGCCTTCACGATTGCTGCAATGGGACAGAATGATGTCCGGGATGTGGCTGCCCAGGCTGCCGCTGCTTTGGCTGAGGCTCCTGAAAACACGGCTCCGGCACCGAAGCCTGTTTATTGGACGAAGTCTGCCATGACGCAGCTTAACTTTGTCCAGAGTTCGTTCTCCAATTGGGCAAAGGGTGGTAATAACAATATCGCCGTAAGTTCATATATTGATGCGCAGGCTAATTATGCAAAGGACAATATCTCTTGGAAAAACCGCTTGCAGCTGGACTACGGCCTCCTTTATTCAGAGGATAAACCTATCATCCAGAAGAACAAGGACAGGATTTTGTTTGAGAGTACCTTTGGCTACAAGGCTACCAAGCATATGAATTATTCAGCCACTTTCACTTTCCTGAATCAGTTTGCTTCTGGTTATGTGTATGGCACTCCTTCTGCGCCTGCGGGCGCAACTGATGACTGGAGCCCTTCAAAGTCTGACTGGAAGAATGCTCGTGTGCTTAAGTCTGCCCTTTTCTCTCCTGCGAACATTACGTTGGGTCTTGGTATTGATTGGGTTCCGAATGAGTGGCTGACTGTGAACGTTGCACCTCTTACCGGTGGTTTTACCATCGTCTCAAATGAGAAGCTGCGTGCCAATTATGGTATGGATCTTAAGAGCGGACACGATGCTTCGGAGGCTGTGAAGGACGATAAGGGCCTTCTTGTCAATGGCTATATTTACAGGGCTGCCCGTTTTGAATTCGGTGCCCAGATCAAGGCTGCTGCAAAGATTAAGATTAACGATAATTTCGAGGGTTCTACGCAGTTGATTCTGTTCTCAAACTATCTTGACAAGCCTCAGAATATCAGGGTTAACTGGGATAACCGCCTTATGTGGAAGGTTGCAAAGTATTTTACTCTGAATCTTACCACCAGCCTTATTTATGATGACAAGGTGCTGATTGTTGATGACAGCCATCCGGCCGGCCACCGTGCAATTCAGTTCAATGAGGCTCTTCAGTTTGGCTTTACCTATACCTTTACTTCAAAATAATAGTATAGGTCAGGGCGTTCGAATGAATCAGATTTGTCAATCTGACACCTTTGTCAATCTGAAGCCCTTATCATTCTGAACCCCTTTTGTCATTCTGAAGCCCTTTTGTCATTCTGAAGCCCTTTGTCATTCTGAAGCCCTTTGTCATTCTGAACCCCTTTTGTCATTCTGAACCCCTTTTGTCATTCTGAACGAAGTGAAGAATCTATGGAATCATTAATCATAAATACAGTTAAAAGGCTCTTTCCAGAGGAGGGGAGAGCCCTTTTAGCCGTAAGCGGTGGAATAGATTCCATGTGCATGGCCACTTCCGCCCGGCAGGCAGGCTTGCGCTTCTCCGTCGCCCATTGCAACTTTCATCTGCGCGGGGAGGAGAGTGATGCCGATGCTTCCCTGGTTCGCTCCTGGTGTGAATCCGAAGGGGCAGAGTGTTTTGTCCGTGATTTCGATACAGAGGCTTATGCGTCGGCTCATGGGGTAAGCATAGAAATGGCTGCCCGCGAACTGCGATATTCCTGGTTCGCGGAGCTTTGCTCTTCCGAAGGCTTCGATGCCGTCTTTGTTGCCCATAATGCAAATGATAATGCAGAAACGCTGATACTCAATTTGTTACGCGGCACGGGAATTAAGGGCGTCTGCGGAATGGCAGAGCGGAGCGAGCAGATTATCCATGGCTACAGGCTTGCTATTATAAGGCCGATGCTGTCAGTCTCCAGGGCTGCGATTGCAGATTATGCCAAGGCTAATTCTGTCCCTTTCCATGAGGACAGGACCAATGCCGATGTGGCTTATAAGCGCAACCGTGTCCGCCATCAGATTCTGCCTGCAATGGAGGCTATAAATTCTTCTGCCTTGAAGACCCTTGCTGCGGATATGGAGAATTTCCGGGAGGTATCTGAGCTGGCTGATTCTTATTATCAGGATTTCCTTAGTCAGGTTGTAACAGACGGCGAATCGGTGCGGATTCCGCTTAAAGTCCTGCAAGGGATAAGGAGCCGTAAATATCTGCTATACAGGCTGATGGAACCCTATGATTTTACTCGTTCAGATGTTTCAGGGCTGTCTGTTTTGATTGATTCTCCGGTTAGCGGAAAGCAGTTCCGTAACGGAGGCGCGGTAGCGTATCTCACTTCCTCGGAGCTCGTAATTGAGCCTGCGGCGGAGGAGTGGTCTCCAGTCTCTGTCTCTGGCCCAGGAAGGTGGAATTGCGGTGGGGCTGTTGTGGAAGTTTCATTGGCATCGGCCCCAAAAAATCCGGCTTCAGAAGGCGGCATATTGTTGGATGCTGCCAAAATTTCTTTTCCTTTCGTTGTCAGACCGTGGAGGGAGGGGGACTGGATGTGTCCGCTTGGAATGAGGGGACGGCGCCGCAAGCTGAGTGATATCTTTGTTTCGCTTAAAGTAGCATCGGCCCAAAAACCTTCTGTGCCATTGATAGAATATCCCGGGACGGAGGGTAGAATCGCCGGTATCATCGGCTATGGAAAAATTGATGATAGTTTAAAGGTTTGCGCTGATACTCAGCTGGTTATAAAGATTTATGAAGCCGGTTCAAAAGACTAATGCGGCGCGTCTCCTGGACGCTGCGGGTATTGCTTATGAGCTTGTCCCTTATGAGGTGGACGAGGCTAATCTTGCGGCTTCTCATGTTGCAGAGCAGCTGGGGGAGAGTATTGAGCAGGTTTTCAAAACTCTTGTGCTCAGGGGGGACCGCAATGGGATTTTTGTGGTTGTGATTCCCGGTGACATGGAGGTGGATTTGCGCGTTGCAGCCAAGATATCCGGGAACAAAAGCTGCGAGATGCTGCATATGAAGGAACTGCTGCCGACAACCGGCTATATCCGCGGCGGCTGCTCTCCAATCGGCATGAAAAAACCTTTCCCTACGTTCATTTATGAGAGCTGCCTTCTGTACGATTATATCTATGTGAGCGCCGGTGTCCGAGGGCTTCAACTTAAGATTTCGCCCCAGGCCCTGATAGATTTCGTTGGCGCCGGGATTTATCCGCTATAGGTGTTTTTTAAGCCGATGCTGATTATCAATGAGTTACATGATCCAACTTAGAAAATATTTCCGAGTTGATTTGCGTAATTGCCTGATAATCAATACCCGTATTATTTTCATCGGTGTCCCGTCTGCGTTACATCAATAATGCCTGGTAAACTGGTTAATATGTGCGTTGCAAATGCGATATGATAGTCCGGATAAAAAAACATCAAAATAATTTTGCAAACTTAGAAATAATACCTATCTTTGCATTCCCAAAACAACGGTGCTGTAGCTCAGATGGTAGAGCAATGGACTGAAAATCCATGTGTCGGCAGTTCGATTCTTCCCAGCACCACTGATAATGCCTCTGACAACGTTCAGGGGCATTTTCATTTCCAGACTTTCCTACATCTTTCCTACATTTCATGAAATTGGGCCCGGAGACTATGGCAGCCCCCGAGCCCAGACGAGTTTCACGGCAAACGCGTATGGCGACGCGGCCGCATCACAAAGGTACAAAAAATATCGGAAAACCCCAGAGAAACGCCCCTACCCTATAAAAAGACATCCCTCGAATCCTCGCTTCCAATCCTCCAGCTCGAAGGCAAAAGTCTCGAAAAGATTGTCCAGGTACCAGCAATAATACTTATAGGAAGCGGCGTACAGCTCCTCCTCCCTCGATGTAGGAAACGCCGGATTCACCAGGCACACGAAGCGAACATACTCCCGGATCGACTCCTTCACCGGCCCCGCTTCATGTGTGGCCACTCGCTGCATTAGATTCTCCGGCTCAATTATTTTCTCTCTCTGCAGAAGCCGGACGAACGTCAGCTTTGCCACCAGTTCAGAAACACTGGCCAGAGAATCCGACAAGTACAGATAGCTCATCGGCGGCCGGTCACAATTCACACGACCAGCAGCGTATTGCCGCATCACACCGTCCGTATCGGACTGTTCTGGATTCCTGGTCATGACAATAAAAAAAATGTGAGCTCCCCCAGCGTAGTCATCCGGTCTCGGCAGAAACCTTCAAGCATACAACCGGGATCATCGCCCACATATTGCGGTCGATGATTCCCTAGTTGCACTGTAGCTTGATTCTTAAACCTGCCGAGTTTGATGACTACTTGCAAAAAGCGAATATCGGGTATTCTATGTCTGTAGGATTCAAGCACATCGTGCCGAAATCCAAGTGCAAATATAATCAATTTATTTGAGCTTCAATAAATGCAGCCTCCTGCGGTCCCACCACTCTGAGCAGATTTGGGAACAAGTCGCATTGCAGCAACTCTTCCAGTTCATCGATACTCACTCTCGCCCCTTCCGCCTTCTCCTCAAAGCCAGAGAATCCATAACTCCGATTCTCCACTACCCAGGCCTTAGCTTCAAAAAACGGTCCCTTACAGCCATTAGAAGGCAGTTTTAGGAGTACTGCTTTGAAAAAACTTTCTGGCACAGCCACTTGCTTTCCCGCCACATCTGTCACCCAATTTGAAGCATCACTGTCAATACATCCTGTAATCACCCAGGCATCCTGGGCCGATAGCGCCAGCTGCTGAACATGCTCCTCCAGCCAGGCCCAAAGTCCGCCATTGAGGTAAGGATCCTGCGGAGCCATATTAGTGAAGTAGAAGGTCTGCTCGTTCATCCCCGGCCGCATTCGGTCATTCGATGGGCAGAGGTGGCCACGGATGTAACCCTCCACGGAACCGGCCTGGTAAGTCCGCCGCAAATTAGGCTGCTTCTTCGTGGCCATGAACTTGTCATACTGCCAGGCGCCAGAGCGCGAACCACGGCCCACCAGCTCCCGGTTCAAAGGATACGCCACCCAGATGGGAATCTGCCGATGCATATCCCAATACAGAGAATAGTTGCGCTGTCGGCCCCAATACTCTTCAGTATAGTGGCTCACAAAGAAATGTTCAGGATCCTCGCTGAATGATGGCAGCTCCAGCCACCCCAGTTCAGCAGTCTTTGGAGAAATCTGGCCAGCTGCAGAGAGAGCAGCTACGGCCATCAAAAGAAAGATAATCATCAAGCGTTTCATAGCATACAAGCATTAACGCCCTTTGACTTCCATCGCGTATGCAAAGGTAACGATTCTTCGTGACATAGCTTCTGATAAAAAATCGTACCTTTGCATATCCACTAAGCAAATACATCAACGCTATGACCATGCAGAAGAAAAACGCTATCAGTATTGAGAAAGAAGTATCGCAACAATTCTATCTTGACACTTATGAAGATGGTTTTGTGGCTCTCAGTCTTCGTAATGTGGCCATGGTGGAGGCATTCATCAGCTATGATTCCAACTACCTTAGAACAGAAAACGAGGATGCAAAAAAGACCAATAGTTTTCCTGGCTCTACGGCATTCTGGATGTCATTACTGCGTCGTCTGTGTATAGTCATTAAAAACTGAGCCACCATAATCACTGAAAACTGAGCCACCTTGTTAGGCAAAAAGCCGAACTTTGCCGGGCAAATAAAAGCCCGACACAATGATAAAGAACAAGATGGATATCAGAGCAATGATTGT
>JAFUDQ010000028.1 GCA_017459075.1 Bacteroidales bacterium | reverse complement strand
GATTTGAGCGTAAGCTTGCACATAGAGCAAGAGGCTCACAAACTTATCAAAGTAAGAGCGCACAAGCGCAACTGCGATGGCAAAGTCGTGAGAGTCCGCACACACTATCGATGCGTTGAGGGACGCAAGATAGTCACTGTCAATATCTCCGAATAGCCTTCTTCTCTTCGACCGACGGTATCAGGGAGGCCAACTCAGCAATGGGCTGGCCTCCTTTTGCAGAGATTACTCGACTTCGCTCGGAATAACAGTGGAGGGTACTGGTAATGGATTTCTCCGCATCAGTCTGATGGTCTTCGGTCGAAATGACAGTGGAAGGAGATTCCCGGTCACGGACGGGAATGACAAAAAGAGGGCGTTGGCGCTACCCGATGACGGACATTTCGCAGGCGGCGCAGTTGAAGCGGAGTTCAAGAGGGGCTCCGTTGCCGGTCAGATACAGGCTTCCGGAAGTGTTCTTTCCGTGGGCATGTTTGGGGCAAAGGCCAAGCTCATGACGGATGCAGTACTTGCTGCGCATAAGCTCTGCACCGCGTGGATGCTCCAGTTCATAAGCGCTTATTGGAGCCTTGTAAATATCTGAACTTAAGCTATTTGCAATATTAGCCTTGTAGCCGCTTCCAACAAGACGGATATTCTCTGCCAGAGGGATGTTTCTAAGAGGAGCCGCCTGGCAAGGCAGGGCATCCAGGGCGGCGGCAAGGTCCCTGCGCAGCCCGTTCAGAAGGGCTGCTGACAGGTGAGGCAAAGCCTCTTCTGCCGCCGCCGGGGCCAGGCTCGCCGTGAAAACATAGTGCCCGCTACTCTTGGAAAGCTGGCCGGTTATCATCTCCGCCATCCTGGCACGCTGCAAAGCAGCATCGGCATTAAAGGATTTTTCAACTGTTACGCTTCTGCCGTCTGCCGATGTCGCTTTTAATTCAATAAGATATACTCCGGCTGATGGCATGGAAACATCGACCGAAACGGAGACATCTATTACCCTTTTGGACGGAGCGCCGGAGATTTCTTTTTCAAAACTTGCACTTAGGTTGCGATACAGCACAACCCCGGGAGCCAGGCCTCTTACCATCTTACAGATGATAGTATTGCCCTGGCAAACATCGCCCCGCACGCCGCAGATGGCGTTTTTACCCGCAAAAGCGAAGCCGTCACCGTTGGAAAGCTGCGCCTTGGTATCAACGGTCACTTTGGCCCGTCCTCCCGGCATGGAGGCTACTGAAATCACCCGCCCAAGCTTCTCGCCCATGCTTTTTGGCGCATCCGTTCCAGCCCAAGCCCCACGTTTACCGTCAATAAATAGCTCTGTATAGCCGCGGTTGAAAGTTTTTTCAAGCTGAGGCAGGAAACCGGCCATGCTGCGTCCGGCGGAAGCCCGGCAATACTTGTCCGGGGCTCCGGCAATCAGCCTGTCAAGAGCCTGGGAATAAGCGCTTACCACGTTTTTAACGTAGGAAAGATTCTTCAGCCGGCCCTCAATCTTAAAGGAGCAAACACCTGCATCCGCCAAATCTCCAAGGCGGTTTATAAGATTATAGTCTTTCAGGGACAGTAGTGGTCTGTCTTTTACCAGAAGCTTCCCGGCGGCATCGGCCAAATTGTATCTGGCACGACAGGCCTGGATGCAGGCTCCGCGGTTAGCACTTCTGCCGGCAAGTTTCTCTGACAGATAGCATTCGCCGCTGTAACTGACGCAAAGGGCTCCGTGCACAAAGAACTCAATTTCACCGGAAGTGGCAGAGCGAATCTTCCTGATTCTGTCAAGGGACAGCTGACGCTCCAATACAAGGCGCGAAAATCCAGCATTCTCCAGAGCAGCAGCTTTTTCCGGGGTGCGGATAGCGCACTGGGTGGAAGCATGAAGGGGAATTGTCACCTTGCGCCCTTTGCCGTCCGGGCCCCCGCATGCAAGAACAAGAAGGGCCGGGTCCTGGACAATAAGGGCATCAACTCCCGCATCCTGCAAAGCCAGCATAAGCTCATAGCAGGCCTGCAACTCTTCCTCAAAAACAATTGTATTGACGGTAGCAAAAATGCGAACTCCGTATTTATGGGCATAGTCACACAGAGCCCTTATATCTTCTATGCTGTTGGCTGCATCTTTGCGGGCTCCGTGCGACGGCCCGGCAATATACACGGCATCGGCACCGCAGTCTATTGCCGCGATGCCGATTTCCAGATTTCTTGCCGGCGCAAGGAGTTCCAGTGCCGTCATAAAAATTTATTTGCTCAGAGCTTTAATCATCTCAGCTGCTTGGGCGTAACCAAGTTCCTGAGCCTTCTTGTAGAAGGTGAGAGCCTTGGCGTTATTCTTCTGACCCTGATAGAGAGCGCCTACGGTGTAAGCGATCTGGCCTGCGTTCTTTGCAGAAGGAGAGAGCTCAAGATATTTCTCGAAGTTGCTGATGGCAACATTGGTCTTGTTAGGGAGCTTTGAAGCAGCCTGACCTGCAATCAGATATACAGTAGCGTTGTCTGCTGCGTATTTTGCAGCTTCCTCTGCGAAAGAAACTGCATCTGCATATTTCTTTGCCTTAAGGGCACCGTTAGCTTTTCCTACGAGAACCTGGCTGAGAGCCTTTGCGGCATCTGCACCTTTACCATTAGCCTCTGCTACTGCAAGGGCCTCTTTAGCCTCATCAAGGTTGCCTGAAGAAGCAAGGCTCTGTACAAGACGCATTGCAGCTACTCCGTGTGAAGGGTCGATTTCAAGAACCTTCTTGTAACCTTCAGTTGCAGCAGCGAAGTCCTTTGCCTTAAGGTTAGCCTCTGCGTTGAAGAGGGCATCTGAAAGCTGAAGTTTGGGAAGGAGTTCTCCTGCCTCTGCTGCTGTTTCTTCCTCACCATACTCTGTGGCAAGCTTTACAGCCTCTGCTACCTGTGCTGCAGCCTCTCCGAATTTCTTCTCATTATTGAGCTGTTTTCCGATTGAGAGATACAGGCCGGGAATAACTTTTTTGCAGTTTGCGACCAATTCTTCACCTTCCTCTCCAAGTGACTGGGCCATGGTAAGGGCCTCCTGGAATGAAGCGAGAGCCTCTACCTTGTTACCTTCACCAAGCTGAGCGGCACCATTGTTGTATGCCTCAGTTGCGGTTGCGAGATCCTGTGCGGATACGAAGCCGGCTGTCATAAGCGCAGCAGCCAGAGCGATGATAAATTTTTTCATATGTCAATTTTTTTATTTGTTTTCACTTGCCGATGGGATGCTTTGTCATACCCAGACTGCAAATTTAATAAAATAATTGTATTTTTGCACAAAATAGGAACCGAAACGATGAAAGCCCGTAGACTAGCCATACTTTTTTCAGTCCTGCAACTGGTTTGTTTTCCAATAATTATGCCAGCGCAGGAATTACCCGTGCTTCCTGCGGATAAAAATATAACTTCCGGCAGCCTGGATAACGGTATAACTTACTATGTAGCAAGCAATAATGCAGAAACCGGTAAAATAGACGTAGCCCTTGTACAGCGTTCCGGATATTCTTCCGAAGACAGTTTGTCAAGGGGAGGCTCCGTCGTTCATGGAATCGGTGCCCTGGCCACTCTTCCCCGCTTCAAGTCACCCTCTCCGCTTAAATTTCTGGTTTCAAACGCTGTCTGGCCGGGGCCTGACGGCTATGTCACAATCAGTGACGATGCTACCGTCTTCCGTTTCAGGAATGTGCCTGTCACCCAGACCATGGAGGCCGTGGATTCCACACTGCTGATGGTTTTTGAAATCATAAACGCCGCCCCGGGAGCAAAAAGCGGACGCTACCCAACCGGAGCTCAGGCTATAGTGATTTCAGGAGACATTACCGCCCCTGTTGTAAAAGGCAAACTGAACATGCTGTCGATGCTTATTGACAAGGGCGGCGAAGAGTCGCTCCCCGACACATATAGCTGGCAGCCATCTTCAGAGCCTGAAATCAGAAGACTGCCGGCACCGGTATCAATGCTTGGCACCTTTTCCCTTACCTGGCGGAGTCCGAGAATCCCCAGGGAGCAGATGCAAACCATTCAGCCTCTTGCCAGCGGCCTCCTGTTCAAAGAGCTTGCCGTTCTTTCAGAAAAACGCCTGTCACGAGCGCTCCGGGATGCTGAAATCGCCTATACCGGCCTTGAGGCAAAATATGTAAGCAGTGCGGAAACATCTGGAGATGAGACGTTTACAGTAAGTGTCACCGTTGCCATGAGAGACTATAAGGAGGCGGCAAGGCTTGTCGTTTCCGTTATGGCAGACATCGACAAAAACGGAACTTCAGTAGCCGAATACAGGGACGTTGATTGCAAGAGCAGGGCCGACATCGCCCTGACAGGAGGAACAAGGGTGCGAGCAAACTCCTATTACTCAGATAAATGCATATCTTCATTCCTATATGGTACCTCCCTTGCGACGGAAAAATCAAATGCTGAATATCTGACTGGCAAGGCTGTCAGTTCCGATGTCTACCTAAGGCTTTTCAATAATTTTTCCGCAGCTATTCTTGACGGAAGCAAGAACCTTATCGTGACTAGCCAGGCAGATACCGTCCTTCTTACCGTTCCGGATATAAAATCCTTCCTGGCTTCTTGGAATACGGTTCCTGACATGGAAAAGGCTCCGCTTACCGGGCAGTCAGATACCTTAAGTTTCACGTTGGCATCGGCAAAAAAAATAAAACTTAAGGAGGAGCAGGCAGACCCTATGGCCGGAGGCCTGATTCTAACTTATTCCAACGGGATGAGGGTTATTTATAAAAAGACGGACAGCAAGGGGCTGCTGCGTTATTCGCTTAACATGAAAGGCGGATGGTCTTCGATTCCGGAGCTCCGGAGCGGTGAGGGTGCTTATGTAGAGGATATGCTCCTGCTTGGAAACATCGGTTCCATGTCCGGACAAAGGTTCCGGGATATGCTGGCGGCAAACGGCATCGAAATGAATGTGTCAGTAACCCCTAATGATATGAGTATCAGGGGCTCAGCTCCTTCCAATAAGCTGATGCTGCTTATGAAGGCGCTGGCTGCGGTGTCCGGAAAGCGTAGCGTGGATGCTGCGGCTTTCACAAAATACTGCCATTCCAAGGCTATCGAGCATATGCTGGAAGCGAGGTCTGATTCCAGGCTTAAAAGCCTGACGGACAGTTTGTTATGTCCTAAAAACCGGTATGTGAAGGAGAAACTGAACATAGGCCTTCCGAAGAATCTTCCGGTAAAATCAGAGACTTATTTCAGCCGTCAATTTTCAAATATGGGAAATTCCGTACTCATTATAACGGGCGATGTCTCCGAGGCTGCGGTGAAGAAATCGATGCTTTCTTCCCTTGGACGCTTCCCTTCCGGAAGAACAACCGCTCCCCGCTTCCGCAACGAGGCTGAATTCTCCAAGACGCTGTCTGTCAAGACTTTGCCCGCTGCCGATGATGCCAGGATAGAGCTTGGTTTCACTACGCCTACAGCCTTTGGCCAGGCAGAGTTTATGACAGCTGGAATAGCTGTAGAAAATATGGAGGCTGCCGTGAACAAGGCCGTTGTGCCGCTTGGATGGAACTGCCAGGCTGTTTGGGATTTGGTGATGTTCCCGGATGAGAGACTGACTGCAAGGCTTCATCTTTCGCGCGAGGATTACAGGAGCATGCCGGCATCCATGGTTCCTGAGGATTCCGTTCAGGTTGTTCTTGCCACGGCTCAAAGAGCCTTGGACAAAATTGCCAGGGAGGGTATTTCCTCCGAGGCTTTCTCAATGGGACGTTCTTACTGGGTGGGTGATATTACCACCTGGTCCGGTGACCCGGAGTATATGCTTAGGCTTTTCGAGCTTAGATATAATTATGGAAGGGATTTCATTACCGGCCTTAAGGAGAAGGCTGACAGGCTCAGGAAGGAGGATGTGGATGCAGAGATAAGGGCTCTGGTGGGCGGAGGTTCATCGGTAATCGTTATTCCGAAGAAGTATAAACCATTGGTACTTAACGAGGTGAAGCTGCCGGAGCCGGAAATGCCTGTTCTTCCGGAGCGTCATGAGCAGGTGGATTCAACCGGATTGTTGCAACTTTACAAGGAGTATTTTTTATGGCAGAGCACGGAACAATAATTCAGATAGGGGATATTCTTGTTTCTGAGGAGGTCGTGACAGAGTTTTTCTGTTGCGATTATGAGAAGTGCCGTGGCTGCTGCTGTGTTGTTGGCGATGGTGGCGCTCCGCTTCAGGATTCTGAAACAGAGGAGCTTGAGAGGCATTTTGAGGTATATTCTCCCCTGATGACTCCCGAGGGAAGGGAGGCGGCCCAGCATTCCGGTTTCTTTGAGATTGACCGGGAGGGGGATATTGTGACTCCTGTTGTTCGCCGCCCGCATAAGGTTGAGGGGCTTACCACGATTCCGGGGAGTCCGGATGGTACCGTGGGTACTCCCGGGCTGGAGGATTGCGCTTACTGCCTGTATGAAAATGGCAATGTTCTTTGCGCGGTGGAGAGGTGCTTTTTCCAGGGTAAGTATGCTTTTCGCAAGCCGGCTTCCTGCTGGCTTTATCCTGTCCGCGTGACCCGGATGCCGGGTGGCGGACAGGCTCTAAATTACCACCGCTGGAGTATTTGTGCCGATGCCGTGGAGCGTGGCCGCCGCGAGGGCGTACGGGTTTACCAGTTCCTTCGCGAGCCCCTCACCGCTATCTACGGTGCCGACTTCTACGACGCCCTCTGCGCCGCCGCCTCCATCATCGGGTGAGCATGTCGAAGGTGATTTCGACGTCGCCGAAGCGGCCTCTTTCGCCGGCATATTTGGTGAAATAGTTTTCTGACAGGGTGCCGCGCCAAACGATATCGTCGTTGGAACGAAGCGGAATAGACAGTTTAAGTCCATAAGTCTTGCTCTTGAGTTTCACCTCAGCCTCTATCGCCCACTCCGTCCACGTTCCGCCATCATCTTCAATCACAAGGAAAGCGCAGCGCTCCAGGCCATACTCCTCTCCCTCCAGCATATAATGCCTCCAGTCGTCAACAAGAATAGCATTGATTTCCTGCTTAACGCCCACATCCTTCCTCTGGACACAAATCATAAAATCAGTCACAGAAGGATTGTACAGCCTCATTTCCGCCTCCGTCACAGCCGTAAAATTCTCAACCGAAGCGCATTTAATAAAGAACTCCGAGCCGCCACAAAGCCAGGAATCATAATTCCTCATCATAGTGAAGTCCTTGATAACCAAGGTCTTGATACTATCTCCGGAAGACTTTGTATTCTCCGGCAAAGCACTTACCGAAGCACCCTTCTTTCCAATTACAATTGCACCGCCGCCGGAATCCGCCTCCCTCCTCAGAAGCTCAATCGAAGTATAGGCAGCATCGTCATTGGTATTGACTACCCAAACCGGATTCGCAGAGGCATAATCCTCTGTAACAACGATTTCTTTTACGCCGATGCTGCCATCTTCGTTCTTCGAGAGCTGAAAAGCCGTATTGGACTTGGAACCGTCTCCCGGGTCAAAAGTGATGGCAGGATATGAGGAACCATCCCATTTGTCGTACCAGGGCCAATACAGCTGCAAACCGGATTCTTCCAAATCCTTGACGGAAAAAAGCTCTCCCCCAGCTTTGGTTGAACTTAAATAATTGGCAATCATATCCTTCAAAGGTATTTTGTAATTTCGCTTAGCCGCTTTTGTGGCTTTGTCTCCGACACCGGCGCCTGGCACGGTGAACAGGTCCTGAAGTGTATACTCCTCGTCATACCCGTTGCCGGAAGAGGCACATACGGCATCATATACCTCCCGGAGCTGCTCGTCTCCAAGAGGAAGGGAAGAAAGCATTCGTGCTACTTCTTGCGGAGCAACACGACTCTGGTTGGCTACATCAGGGTTTTGACCGGTATGGTCAATTCTTTCACAGGCAAGAAAAAGTGTGAAGGTCAGGAATAAAAAATAGTGTTTCATGTCTTTTAGCATTTGGTTGTCAATAACTTTTCTGCAAAAAGACAAACAAAAAAGCGTTTACTCAAAAAAGTAAACGCTTATTTGAAAAATCGGCCTTGGAACGCTATGAAAGCTTATTTTTTGTAAAAAACAAAACGGCTTTTTTCATAAAAGTCTTTCACAGCCTCAACCTCAGTGAAGCCAGAGCCGGAAAAAACGTGTTTTGTTTCCGGGCCAAGACAGTCATTTATCTCAGTTAAACCAATTCCCTGGTCCTCCATAAGAAGGGTGCTCCAATGAGCGATAGCCCTGTAAAAAACAAGGGGATCGTCATCCGGGACAAAGAGGGCGGACTCGGGCTCAAAATCCCTCACATTCTTGCGCAGAAGGGATTTTTCCTTCTCCATGATATACGGAGGATTGCTGAGGATAAGATCAAACTTACCCTGGATGGCCGGCTCCTGAAGGATATCGCCCTTTATAAACTGCGGGGCAATGGCACCGCTGCTTTTAAGAAGGGCGCTGAAATCCTGGCTTTTTGCAACCTCCAGCGCGGCCTCGGAGATATCAAGACCAATCACCTCTACGCCGGGAAGAGACAAAGCCACAGACCAGGCGATGCATCCCGAACCCGTGCAAAGATCAAGTATCCTGACAGGCTTGGCCTTCTTGCCATAGGCCAGACGCATTCTCTGGATGCGAGAAGCGATTTTTACCGCCTCGCGAACCAGGAGTTCCGTCTCAGGGCGCGGAATAAGCACATCCGGCGTAACCTTAAATTCGTAGCCACAGAACTCTGTATAGCCTACAACATACTGTATGGGCTCACCTCCGGTGAGGCGACTTAGCTTGGCTTCCAGCTCCGGGATACGGGCCTCCGGCACTACGAACTCCGGCTCCACAATATGCGTATAATTCTTTGTCCCAAGCACATTGGAACAGAGAATCAGCACAATATTATGAGCTTCTTTTGTAGGATACAGCACTTCAAGACTTGCCGTACCCCTTTTTATGAAATCTGTCAGCAGCATTTCAGACGCTTTCAATAAGGTCTGTAAGGAAGTCAGTCATATCAAGGCCGGCAGCCCTTACCATTTTAGGAACAAGAGAGGCGTTTGTCATTCCGGGGATTGTGTTTACCTCAAGGAAATAGAGACCATCCTCTCCCAAAATATAATCTGCACGGACAACGCCGGCGCAGCCAAGATGCTTGTAAATCTTGCAGGTGACATCCTTGATACTTGAAGCCAGGGCGTCATCTATCTTTGCAGGACAGATTTCCTCGCTGCTTCCGTTGTACTTTGCATCATAGTCAAAATACTCATTCCTTGTGACGATTTCTATGACAGGCAGGGCCTTTACATCCTTGCCATCATAATATGCGGCGCAAGTGAATTCACGGCCTTCGATAGCCTTCTCCACTATCACGGCAGCACCCTCCATGAAGGCACAGGACAGGGCCTGAGGCATCTTTGCAGCCGAATGAACCTTGGTAACGCCGAAGCTGGAGCCTCCGCTGGTAGGTTTTACAAATACCGGCCAGCCAAGCTTTTTGCCGACGGCCTCTGTAAACGCCTCAACATCAGCACCTTTGCGTATAAGCATATCCGGAGCCAACCTAACAAAATCCACATCACGAAGGTAACTCTTGCAGGAATACTTGTCAAAAGTAACGGCAGCAACGAAGGAGCGGCAGCTGCTGAACGGGACGCCGAGCATCTCAAGGTATCCCTGAAGCAAACCGTTTTCTCCAGGAGTTCCGTGCTGCATTATGAAGGCAAAATCAAATTTGATATGTTCTCCGTAAATATTAACGGAAAAGTCGTTCTTGTTAACCTCCGGACGGGCCTCCTCCGGGAATTTGATACGCATTGCTCCCCTCTTGCGGAAAGACACCAGATACCATTTGCCGAAACGGGCAAAAATCTCATAGATACTGTACTTGGAATCATCAATCCTGGAGGCTGTGAATTCCCCGCTCCTGCAGGAAACTTCCCACTCGGAAGAGTCGCTTCCGTAAATGACAGCTATATTCTGATATTTCATATTTGTCAAAAAATTTTAGTCAAAATAATATTCCGCACCCTTTGACGATGCTGCCCCTGCATCATCGTCACTGCCGTCGCAGCTAAGGTCCATATCCATTCCGGACGGCTTAACAAAGACATCGGCCTCTGAAATACCGAGGGTTCCGTCCTTAAGGCACTTTTGCATGAAGAGGCCCCAGATAGGGAGGGCCATGTTGGAACCGCCACCAAGGGCAAGGCTCTGGAAGTGAATCTGACGGTCTTCACCTCCCACCCAGACGCCGGCGGTAATTGAAGGAGTATATCCTATGAACCAGCCGTCGGAGTTGTCATTGGTTGTACCGGTCTTTCCGGCTATCTGGCCCTTGAGCTGGTATTTTGCACGAAGCCTGTACGCAGTACCGTGGTTTACAACGCCTTCCATCAGATTCTCCATAAGGTAAGCGGTTTCACGGCTGATGGCCTCTTTGCTGTGATTGGTAAACTCTGAAAGCAGGTTGCCCTGGCTGTCTTCTATCCTTGTGACATACAGCGGAGCCGTGTAAATTCCCTGTGAAGGGAAGGTGTTGTAAGCGGCCACCATCTCTGAAATTGAAAGGTCAGGAGAACCAACGCAGATTGAAGGCACAGGTTCGATGTGGCTGCTTATACCCATCTGCCGCATCATTTCCACCATCGCCTCAGGACCAAACTGCTTCATCAGGTAGGCCGATATGTTATTAGAGGAGTGCGTAAGTCCCCACTTCAGCGTAACGGTGCGACCAATCCACTCATCCTTATCTGTGCTTCGCGGAGTCCAGGTATCATCGCCAACAATGAAGGTCTGCGGAATGCAGACAGTCTGCGAGCAGGGAGTCATTCCGCCCTGCATGGCAAGAGTGTACAGGAAAGGCTTGATTGTAGAGCCTACCTGGCGCTCACCCTGACGAATATTGTCGTATTTGAAATAGCGGTAATTGGGGCCTCCGACATAAGCCTTGACATGACCTGTTACAGGCTCGATGGCCATGAATGCCGCCCTGAGGAAAGACTTGTAATACCTTATGGAATCATCCGGCGTCATGGTTGTGTCTATGTAGCCGGGGCTCTTCCATGTGAAAACACGCATCTTGACAGGAGTCTTGAAACTGCTGAGGATTTCCTTCTCCCCTGCTCCGCCCTTCTTCATGGCACGATAGCGGTCGCTGTTCTGGCGGGCCCTCTTCATGATGCCTTCAATGGTCTCCTTGGGTACGTCATTGGAGAAAGGACGGTTTGTCTTCCAGCGGAGGTCGCGTAAGAAACTTGGCTGAAGGTCTTTTCCAAGATGCTCAGCCACAGCCTCTTCTGCGTACTTCTGCATCTTGTAGTTGATGGTGGTGTAAATCCTGAGTCCATCGTTTCCAAGGCTGTATTTGCTGCCGTCAGGCTTCAGGTTCTTGTTAAGCCAGCCATACAGGGCATCATCGGCCCAGCGAAGCGAGTCGCGGGAATAATTCTCGCGGTAAGTGTACCTTGAAGGGTCAGGCTCGCTGGCACTCATGTAGCTGCGAATCATGTCCTTGAAATAAGGGGCCAGGCCTGAATTCTGGTTCTGGACCTGATAGTGAAGGGTGATTGGAAGGGCCCTGAGCGAATCCCTCTCCGCCTTTGTAATGAAGTCCGCATCATACATCCTGCCGATTACAGTGTTCCTCCTGTGAAGCGACTTTTCAGGATTAAGGACAGGATTGTAACGGGTAGGAGCATTAACCATACCAACCAAGAGGGCGCTCTCTTCTATGTTAAGGTCGATAGGATCCTTGCCGAAGTATGTCCTTGCAGCTACCTTTATACCATGGGAATTACTGCCGAACTCCACAGTATTAAGGTACATAGTGATGATTTCATCCTTGGTGTAGTCTTTTTCCAGCTTGATGGCGGTTACCCATTCGGAAAGCTTGGCCCATATCGTCCCAAGGATGCCGGAAGTCTTTTCCCTTGTCTTATAAAGGTTCTTGGCGACCTGCTGGGTGATGGTACTGCCGCCGCCCTGGCTCCTGTCGAACATAAGCACAGTCTTGAAGGCGACCCTGGCAAGGGCGGAGAAGTCTATTCCCGAGTGGTCATAGAATCTCGCATCCTCCGTTGCAACAGCGGCGTGAATCACGTTGGGCGAAATCTCATCGTACCGGACAAGCATACGGTTTTCCTTGGCCTGGAAGGTACTGAGGACCTCACCATCCTCTGACAGGACCTGGGTAACAAGGACTCTTTTGGGATTTTCTATCTCTTCTCCGGAGGGTATATCGGCAAAAATAGCTACCGCCAGCATGAGCAGCAGGAAGAATACGAACACGAATCCGTATGCGAGCCAGAACCAGCCGCCCCTCTTCACCCAACCGGCGAATGTATTTTCAGTTTTCTTGTTCATTTTTTTTAACTATTGTTAAACCCGGAAATGCAGCCGGATTCCGGTTACAAAAATAGCAACAAAATTTGGAAAAATTCAAAACACCCTCTTACTTTGCACCGAATATTGAGAATGCGCCAGTCGCAAAAACTACATTTTTATGAAGAACTTGCTGATAGTTGAGTCTCCGGGAAAGGTTAAGACAATACAGAAATACCTGGGTAAAGACTTCACAGTTAAAGCCAGCATCGGACATATCAGGGATCTGGGACAGAAGGGAATGGGTATTGACATCCAGCACGGATTCAAACCGGAATATGAAGTACCTGCAGACAAGAAAAAGGTGGTTGCGGAACTCAAGAAACTTTCTTCCGAAGCCGAGGTTGTCTGGCTCGCTTCCGATGAAGACCGTGAGGGAGAGGCCATTTCGTGGCATCTTTTCGACACTCTTGGCCTTACTGAAGCCAAATCCAAACGAATTGTATTTCACGAGATTACAAAGGACGCCATCCTGAATGCAATCAAGGAGCCAAGGTCCATTGACATGAACCTTGTAAACGCCCAGCAGGCCCGCCGCGTGCTGGACCGCCTCGTGGGTTTTGAACTCTCGCCTATCCTCTGGAGAAAGATTCAGCCGAAGCTTAGCGCAGGCCGCGTCCAGAGCGTCGCCCTGCGCCTTGTGGTTGACAGGGAAAGGGAGATTATGGCCTTTGAAAAAGAGGCTTACTATAAGGTAGATGCCATCTTCCATCCGGAAGGAACGGACAAGGGCGTGCTTGTAAGGGCAACCCTGGACAAGAAATTCCCGGACATCGAACAGGCGGAGCAGTTCCTCAGGGACAGCATCGGCGCCTCATTCAAAATCAGGGACATCTCCAAAAAAGACGGAGTCAAAGTGCCTGCAGCCCCCTTCACAACATCGACATTGCAGCAGGAGGCTTCCCGCAAACTGCATTTTACCGTAAGTACGACGATGCGTCTGGCACAGGGACTGTACGAAAGGGGTCTGATTACCTATATGCGAACAGATTCCACCAACCTGTCGTCCCTTGCCCGCGGCGCGGCTAAAGCCTTCATCTGCGACAACTTCGGGCCCGAGTATTCCCGTCCCCGCCAGTACACAACGCGTACCAAGGGCGCACAGGAAGCCCATGAGGCCATCCGCCCTACCTATATACAGAATACGTCCATTGACGGCACCCTTCAGGAAAAGAGGCTGTATGAGCTTATCTGGAAGCGCACCGTCGCCTCACAGATGGCGGATGCAAAGATTCTGCGTACCGATATCGAAGTTGAATCGGACAAAAGGCCGGAGATTTTCAACATTCAGGCAACCCAGATTCTGTTCGATGGCTTCCTGAAGCTTTATCTTGAGGGTACTGACGATGCTGCCGAGGAGATGGACGAGGTTCTCCTCCCCGGCCTCAGCATTGGCCAGGCCATGTCCCGGAAGGAAATGCACGCTGAATGCAAATTCACCCAGCCGCCTTACAGGTATTCAGAGGCTTCCCTTGTAAAGAAACTTGAAGAGTTGGGAATAGGCCGTCCTTCCACTTACTCCCCTACCATCACAACCCTTACAACAGGCCGCGGCTATGTCGTTAAAGGCGACAAGCCGGGAGAAAAGGTGAAGGTTGTAAACCTGAAACTCAGCGGAAACAACATTACGCGAAGCGAGAAGACAGAGGTTGTGGGCGCAGAAAAGGGCAAGCTGCTGCCCCAGGATATCGGCATCATGGTGACTGATTACCTGATGAAGAATTTTGAAGATATCATGAACTATGATTTCACCGCGAATGTAGAGAAGGAGTTTGACCAGGTTGCCGCCGGTGAAACCGCTTGGAATTCAGTTATTTCCAATTTCTACACCCCCTTCCATGGCAAGGTTGAGCACGTGCTTGCAGACCATTCTTACAACCGCGTTGAAAGGGAGCTTGGAACAACCCAGGAAGGCCAGAAGGTCATTGCAAAGTTCGGGCAGTGGGGTCCCTTCATCCAGATAGGAGAGGGAGAGAACAGGCGTTTCGCCCACCTCGCCCCCGGCCAACTTATAGAGAACATCACCCTTGAAGAGGCGATGAAGCTGTTTGAACTCCCCAGAACCGTCGGCACCCTTGACGGAGAGGATATCGTTGCCATGAAAGGACGCTTCGGCCCTTATATCAGGCACGCAGGCAAAAATTATTCACTGCCGAAGGGTTCCAATCCCCTTACCGTGACTTTGGCGGAATGCGAAACCATCATCCGCAGTGCGGCAGACCCCGCAAAGGACCAGATTGCCGTGTTCGAAGCTTCCGGAATCAGCGTTTTGAACGGACGCTACGGCCCCTACATCAAGCAGTCTGGAAAGAATTACAAGATTCCGCGCGGAGTTAAGGCCGAGTCTCTTACAGAAGCGAAGTGCCTTGAGATTATCCAGGCGGCCAATAAAGAGAAAAAATAATTTGTAAGCGAAGGAAGACTTCCAAAACATCACATAAAAGAGCAGGGAACTAACAAATGTTAATTTTCTGCTCTTTTCTTGTTAACTTTTTCAAAAATTTATATTTTTGTGCATTGGTATCAACTTAAAAAGTGTAAGTGTTATGACAAACTACCAGATTGACCAGACCGATCAGAAAATTCTGTCCCTTTTGGTAAAAAACGCAAGAATGCCTTTCCTGGAGATAGCCAGGATATGTGAAGTTTCAGGAGCTGCAATCCACCAGAGGGTTAAGAGGCTGGAGGCCGCAGGCGTGATTACAGGTTCCCGCCTTCTTGTAAAACCCCAGGCCCTGGGTCTGAATATCTGCGCATTCGTTAGCATCAGCCTTTCAGAGGCCAGCAAGTATGCAGAGGTTGTAGAAAGTCTCAAGCAGATTCAGGAAGTTGTTGAATGTCATTTTGTTACAGGCAAGCATGCCCTTATTGTCAAGTTGTACTGCTTTGACAACGACCACCTTATGGAGGTGCTTCTGAACACCATCCAGAAGATTCCCCACATCCAGGCAACCGAGACGATGATTGCCCTGGACGAGGCCATTGACCGCCAGGTATGGGTAAAGGATTACAAGAGCACTAGCTATTCAGCCCAAGGGAAAAAAGCTTTGCAAAAATAAGGTCTTCCTTTGTGGTGATTTTTATATTATACCTCTCTCCCTGGCAGAAGGAGAGGGGTATTCCTTTTGCCTGAGCCACGGAAGAATCGTCAGTAAAATTAAGATCGTAAGGAGCTGAGTATGCGGCTTTTATATCTTCCGAATAAAAGAACTGAGGGGTCTGCACGCCAAAGATTTCGCTCCTGTCCGCCTTGGCTCCGGGAACAATTTCAAGCTCTCCAGCCCCGTTTTTCCTGAGTACTTTCAAGGTGTCTGTCGTGGGCATGCAGGGAATGAGGGCGCGGCATCCGGCATCCATCCTTGCCTTCATCATCTTAAGCAGCTTGGGAGAAACGAAGGGGCGCACGCCGTCATGAATGGCTACAATGGCTCCGTCCGGCACCTTGGCAAGGGCAGCCTTAACAGAATGAAACCTTGTAAAGCCCCCCTTAACAAGTGTTTGCGGCATCGTAAACCCGCTTTTAAGGCAATATTCCTTCCAGAATGTAATATGCTCCTTCGGCAGAACGGTTATCACCTTCATGTCTGGGAAGACATCGGCAAAGGCGCAGATGGTGGTGTGAAGTATGTTCTTCTCTCCAAGGGACAGGAACTGCTTGGGGACATCGGCCCCCATCCTTGTTCCCTGCCCGCCGGCGGTTACTATCAGATAGAATCTTCTGCTCTCTTTTTCCTCTGGAAGCATATCGAAAGGTCAAATTTTCGCAAAAATAAGAAATATTATCTTTTTTCAGTCCGATATTATCGGAGAATTCGCGCTTTTTTGTAATTTTACAAAAATTTTTAAAAATGGCATTTTCTTTCTTTTCGCAGGAGCTTGCGATTGACCTTGGAACGGCCAACACCGTTATCTTCCAGAACGACCAGATCGTCCTGGACGAACCAAGTATCGTCGCTATTGATAACAATACAGGAAAGTGCATCGCCCTTGGTCAGAAGGCCAAGCTGATGCACGAAAAGACCAATCCCGGAATCAAGACCGTACGTCCGCTCAGGGATGGTGTAATTGCAGACTTCAACGCCGCAGAGATGATGATCCGCGGCTTCATCAAGCAGGTGAACAGCAAACACAAGAGCCTGTTTTCTCCCAGCCTCAAGATTGTGGTAGGCATCCCTTCCGGCAGTACAGAGGTGGAAATCAGGGCCGTGCGTGACTCATCGGAGCACGCCGGAGGCCGCGACGTTTACCTTATCTACGAACCTATGGCAGCAGCCCTGGGTATCGGCCTGGATGTAGAGGCGCCTAAAGGCAACATGGTAGTTGACATCGGAGGCGGTACAACTGAAATCGCCGTTATTTCACTGGGCGGCATCGTTCAGCAGGACAGCATCCGTACCGCAGGTGACGTGTTTACAAGCGATATCCAGTACTATCTTCGCCAGCAGCACAACATCCGCGTAGGTGAAACCACGGCAGAGAAAATCAAGATTGCCGTCGGCGCCGTTATTCCGGAGTTGGAAGATGAGCCGGAGCCCTTCATCGTAAGGGGTCCTAACCTCATGACAGCGCACCCTGTTGACGCAACCATTACTTACCCGGAAATCGCCCACTGCCTTGACAAGTCCATTGCCAAGCTGGAAGCTTCCATCCTGCATGTTCTGGAAAACACTCCCCCGGAGCTTTACTCCGATATCGTAGAGAACGGTATCTTCCTGTCTGGTGGCGGCGCATTGCTCCGCGGCCTGGCTCAGAGGTTCTCAGAGAAGGTAAATATCCAGTTCCACGTAGCAGAGGACCCGCTTCGCGCTGTAGCAAGAGGAACCTGCATCGCCCTTAAGAATGTAGAAAATTACTCATTCCTTATGAGGTAAAATGGCCGGGAAGCGGAACATATACCGCTCCGGGATTAATGTGGCAATCTTCATAGCTTTGGAGATTGCCGCATTGGGTTTGCTGCGCCGCAGTACCTCAGGACAGGAGTTTTTCCTGTCCCGGCTCTCTCATAGCGTCATTTCCACGGTCTGGGGATGGAGCCAGAGCATAGGAGATTACTTTGCCCTGAAGCAGATAAACGAGAGCCTCTCCAAGGAGAATTTTGAATTGCAGTGCGCACTGGCAAAATATGACGCGGCGGCTGACTCCCTGAATGAAGCCGAAGCCGGCCGTCCATTTACCGCCGGGAACTTCACGTTCTCATGGGCCCAGGTAGTAAAAAACAGCCGCAACAAGCATCATAACTACCTCATTATCAACAAGGGAGCAAAAGACGGCATAGCCTCGCACTCGGGAGTCATAACCAGCCGCGGCATCATCGGCATCATTGATACCGTAAGCACGAATTATTCGTATGCCATCTCCTTCCTCAACAGCAACTTCAACCTTAGCGCCCGCATAGGGCGGGAGGGTGCCGTAGGGCCGATGGCATGGGACGGTAAGAGCCTATCGCATGCTACGCTTAGGGAGATAAGCCTTCAGCACAAATTTGAAAAAGGCGATACGGTTTACACCAGCGGCCATTCTTCCATCTTCCCCCCGGACATTCCGCTGGGTACGATAGAGGGCTCCAAAATCATCAACGGCTCCACATACGACATTGATGTGAAGCTATTCCAGGACTATTCCGCCGTAAGGTATGTCACCCTTGTAACCAACAAGGACAGGGAGGAAATCCAGTCCATAGAGAAAAAGGAGGCGCGGAAATGAAATATTCCTTCCTTTCAGTAGCCCTTCTTGTGGCAGCCCAGGCGCTGATTTGCAATTACTTGCATATCAGCATGTACCTTACTCTAAGCCTTCTTCCCGCCATCGCTATTTGCATCCCCTCAAGGATTAGCACAATCAAGGCCATGCTCATTGCCTTTGCGGCCGGCTTCGCCGTTGACTTTGCGGCCGAGGGTGTACTGGGGCTTAATGTCGTGGCCCTCCTGCCGGTTGCAGGGCTTCGCAAAACCATCTGCAACGCCATTTTCGGAGAAGAGGTAAGGGCCAGGGATGAAGATTTCTCCATAAAAAAATACGGGCCGGCCAAGGTGATTTTTGCCGTGGCAATAGCCCAGGCCATCTTCCTTTTCATTTATGTCTGGGCCGATGGCGGCGTCACCCGGACTTTGGAAGAGAACCTGACCCGCTTCATTGTTTCTCTTATTGCCGGAACGATGCTCTCCGTAATGATTGCAAACATGCTAACAAGGGAGGACCGCTGACATGGCCTCCAGGAAGAATAAACTGCTCACCGGGCTTGTTGTTGCTGCCGGCATCCTGCTTGTCAAACTATTCATCATCCAGATTATAGATGACAAGTACAAGATTAACGCGTCCAACAACTCCATGGTGTACGATATCATTTATCCGACGCGAGGAGTCATCTACGACAGGAACGGACGCATTCTTGTAGGTAACAAGGTGTCTTACAATCTCATGGTTACCCCGCACGAGGTCCAGCCTTTTGACACCCTGCTGCTTGCTGAAGTGCTTGGCGTTGAACCGGATTTCATCCGCAGCAAGATGGCGGAGTACAAAAGGGACAGGCGCAAGATAGGCTTCCAGGGCGTTGTAATGATAAAGCAGATGCCCGCGGAGTCTTATATGCGATTCGCGGAAATCGCCTACATGTTCCCGGGTTTCAAGGGGCAGACAAGAAGCATCAGGGACTACCCTTTCAATGCCGGAGGCAACCTGCTCGGCTACGTGGCAGAGGTCGATGCCAAATACCTGAAACAGCATCCTGACGAATACCGTCCCGGGGACTATGCCGGAAAGACGGGTATCGAAGCTACCAGAGAGGAGGAGCTCCGCGGTGAAAAGGGTTATCATATCTATCTTCGCAACTCCAAAAACCAGATTCAGTCGCAGTATAACGATGGTGCCTCTGACAAAGAGGCTGTCCCGGGGAAAGACATCGTCACTACCATCGACGCCGTCCTTCAGCAGTACGGACAGGAACTGATGCAGAACAAAGTTGGTTCCCTTGTGGCGATAGAGCCCGCCACAGGCGAGATTCTGACCCTTGTGTCAAGCCCCGGTATTGATGTGAACAAGCTTGCTGACATGAGGCGTAATTATGAAGACATCCTCAAAGATCCTTACAGGCCGATGTATAACAGGGCCGTGCAGGCATCGTACCCTCCGGGCTCTGTATTCAAGCTCGTAAACGGCCTCATCGGCCTTCAGGAAGGGACGCTGAAGCCGACGGACAGCTATCCGTGTAGCAGGGGATATCATTTCGGAAAACATAAACTTGGCTGCCACGCGCACCCATCGCCCATTCCGCTGGAACAGGCAATAATGATGTCCTGCAACGCCTACTTCTGCTATGCCCTCAGAAATACTCTGGAAAACAGGAAATACAGCTCCATCGCAGAGGCGCTTGACAAATGGCATGAGTATGTAGAAAGCTTCGGCTTCGGGCATAAGCTGGGGAGTGACTTTCCTTCCGAGCTTGGCGGAACCATTCCTACGTCCAAACTGTACAACAGGCTTTACGGCAAGGGCGGATGGAAGTTCACGACGATTGTTTCCATCTCCATCGGCCAGGGAGAAATCGGCGTTACACCACTCCAGATTGCCAATTTAAGTGCAACGGTTGCCAACAGGGGATGGTATAAGATTCCGCATATCATCAAGGATTCGCCGGAGATTACGATAGATGAGAAGTTCAAGGAGAAGCATTACACGATGGTTGATACCACCCAGTTCCTGAAAGTGATTCCGGGAATGTGGAAGGCCGTGAACAGCGGCTTCGGCTCCGGGGGAACGGCAAGCATCGCGGCGGTTCCGGGGCTGGATATTTGCGGCAAGACGGGTACGGCCCAGAATCCCCGCGGAGCGGACAACTCTGTTTTCATCTGCTTTGCTCCAAAGGATAATCCAAAGATTGCCGTGGCTGCTTATGTAGAGAATGCGGGCTTCGGGGCAACCTGGGCAGCTCCTATCGCTTCGCTTCTGGTAGAGAAATACCTGACCGGGGAGATTTCGCGTCCGGACATGGAGAAGCGTGTAATGGAAGGAGACCTTATGTGGAGGGTTAAGACAGACTAAGCATGGAGAATACATTCAAACGAAGAAACATGAAGCAGTCCCTTGATTGGAGAATCATAGGGATTTACCTGGCTTTGGTCTTCATCGGCCTTGTAAATATTTATGCTTCAGTTCATTCCTCCGAGCCGTCTTCTATCTTTGACATTTCTGTCCGAAGCGGAATGCAGTGCCTTTGGATTGCTACGGCCTTCGTCCTGGCGATTCTTATCTTGTTCGCCCTACCCGCGAGGATGTGGGAAGGGGCGGCCATCCCGTTGTATATTGGCGTTGTTTTCCTTTTGGTGGCGGTTATCTTCCTGGGTGTAGAGGTCAAAGGCTCCCGCTCTTGGTTCAGCTTCGGGGCGGTACGCTTTCAGCCGGCAGAGGTTTCCAAGATAACCACGTCCCTTCTTCTTGCCTTCGTGCTGAGCCGAAACGGCTTCCAGATGGGCAGGTTTAAGGATTTTTTCAAAGTCGCCCTTATTGTGGGACTGCCTATGCTGATTATCCTCGGAGAGAAGGAAACGGGCTCGGCCCTTGTGTATGTGGGCTTCCTGTTTGTTCTTTACAGGGAGGGGCTGTCCGGCTGGATCCTGGCTTTCATCGGCATAAGCATACTGCTTTTCATTCTTACCCTGACGGCATCGCCTTACGCGGCGATTCTGACCCTGCTTGGCATTTTCATGCTTGCGAATTGCCTGCGGCAGAGGGCGGTTTTCCGCAACCTTGCGATTTGCGCTGCCATTGTGGCGGCACTGGCCTTACTGCCGTCTTATTTTTCAAAGCCGATGTATGTTGTCATCGGCCTTATAGCTCTTGCCATTCCCGTCCTTTGTTTTCAGGCCTACAAGCATAAAAACACGTTTTTGTTCTATTCCATTGTGGGTGTAGTTGCGGGGACTGTCCTTATTTTTTCTACCGACATCATCATTAATAATGTGATGCAGGAGCATCAGCGCAAGCGTATAGAGGTGCTTTTGGGCATGAAGGATGACCCTGCCGGGGTTGGATACAATGTTAACCAGAGCATGATTGCAATCGGTTCCGGAGGAATGACGGGCAAGGGTTACCTGCAGGGTACGCAGACGACTTACGGTTTTGTTCCAGAGCAGAGCACTGACTTTATTTTCTGCACAGTCGGAGAGGAGTGGGGCTTTCTTGGCTGCCTTCTTGTGATAGGCCTTTATGTGGCCCTTATCTGGAGGATTATTTCCGATGCAGAGAAGTCACGCGAGAATTTCACGCGGATTTACGGCTACTGCGTTGCCTCGTGCCTTTTCATGCATCTTTTCATCAACATAGGCATGACAATAGGCCTGATGCCTGTGATTGGCATACCTCTTCCACTGATGAGCTATGGCGGGTCCTCTCTCTGGGCTTTCACTATACTTATTTTCATATTTGTCGTCCTATACCGTCAAGAAAAGAAGTACTTCTAGAATTTAGAATTGGTAAAAAATTATTTCTTAAGCAAAAGTATTATCTTTGCTGCGTATTTATAAAAAGACTATGAACGAGATAGAGATTTGGTGGACATCGCTCCCCATAACAGAAAAAGAAAGAATCGCCAGAAAGGGTTTGTCCAAATCCGGCAGGGTTGCTGTAGATGAGGCTGACGTGCTTTACCCGGCCTGCACCCGCTGGTGGAACTCTCTTGAAAGCTCACGTAAGGTTAAAATACATGACCACTGCGTTTTGAAGCATGGTGATGAGCTTAAGGAGTGGGATGAGGCCAACCCTTACGGAGACTAAATGAAAATTGTTATTGCCTCTGATTCTTTCAAGGGCTCATTGTCTTCGGCCGATGTGGCCGATGCTGTTTCCGTGGCCCTGAGGCAGGTTTTTCCTGATGCGGATATTGTAAAGCTTTCCGTTGCCGATGGTGGCGAGGGAACGGCTGAGGCTGTTGCCGCCGCTACGGGAGGCCATTTGGTTCAGGCAGAGGCTTCAGACCCTCTCGGGCGCCCCATACGGGCTTCCTACGCCATTCTTCCGGATAATACGGCGGTGATTGACGTGGCTTCCGCCAGTGGGATTACGCTGTTGTCCGCAGGCGAAAGGGAGCCTTGGAAAACAAGTTCTTTTGGCACTGGAGAGCTTATTCTGGATGCTTTGGACCGTGGCTGCCGTAATTTCCTTATAGGGCTTGGAGGCAGCGCTACTAATGACGGCGGGGCAGGAATGATGACGGCTCTTGGCGCGAGGTTCCTTAGTTCAGACGGCGAGGTGCTTCAGGGGTGCGGCTGTGATCTTGAAAGGATAGAGCGTATTGATTTAAGTGACCTTGTTCCGGGCCTAAGAGGGGCCACCTTTACTGTTGCCTGTGATGTAAACACTGTCTTTTGCGGGCCGGATGGAGCGGCTAAGGTTTTTGCTCCGCAGAAAGGGGCTGGGCCGCAGTTGGTAGAGAGGCTTGACGCGGGCATGAGGCATCTTGCCGGAATAATCAGGGAGTGCACAGGACAGGATGTTGTTTCTGAAAAGGGCTCCGGCGCAGCCGGTGGCCTTGGCGGGGCTTTCAAGGTGTTCCTTGGGGCAACCCTGCAAAGCGGCTCCGGAATGGTTCTGGATACCATCGGCTTTGATAAAAAGTTGGAAGGGGCAGACCTTGTTATTACAGGGGAAGGGCGCGCAGACAGCCAAACCCCGAAGGGGAAGACGGCGGCGGGAGTGTTAAGGCGGGCCAAGGCTAAGGGAGTACCTGTCATCTTGATTGCCGGCAGGGTCATTCATTGTCCGGAGCTGGACTCGATGGGCTTTGAATCCCTTATTCAAGTTTCGCCTGAAGACCTTCCCGTGTCTGAGGCTTTAAAGCCGGAGGTTTCCCGGCAGAATATTATTCAGGCCCTGTTGGAGTATTTTATGCCGTAGGGTTGACACTTGGCCGTTTTTTTTAAGTGGCTGAATAATAGTTGTTTAAGCGAAAGCCTGGTGCGGAATCCCGTACCAGGCTTTTACTTAATGACTTACTGTTCAAGTAGTTGCAAAAAACGCGTCCTGAAATTAGAGGTTGAACCTCATCTTCCAAACATTGTATGAACGGTCCTTGGAAGCTCTTGAAGAAATGAAGTAGAGGGCTTTGCCGTCAGCTGACCAGACAGGGTTGCAGTCTGTTGCAGGGTGATAGGTGAGCTGGATGAACTGGGTGCCGTCAATCTTGACTGCAAAGAGGTCAAGGTTCTTAACCTTGCCGGCAGAAGTTCTTGAGCTGCCCTGGACAGCAATCCATTTTCCGTCAGGAGAGAGAGCAGGATTTGAGAAGCCGCGCTCTTTGTCTGCAAGTACAAGAGTCTCGATGCCGGTAACATAGTTTACGAGCCAAATCTGGCTTACACCTTCGTCGGAGTTACGGGCGCAGAGGAATTCGCTGCTACCATCGCCAACAGGGCAAACATTGTATCCCTTTGAGCAGAAGGTGAGGGTTCCGTCCTCTACGTCAAGGCACCAGATGGCTGAACCGGTGTTGTCATGACGGGTGAAGAAGAGGCTGTGGCCGTTCTTTGCCATAACAGGGGTTTCATCATTGTTGTTGCTGGTGAGCTGGCGCATGACGCTGCCGGCTTTTGCGTTTACAGAATGAATCTGCCATTTGCCGTTTCCTACATAATCCGTGAAGTAGATGTTGCCGTCAGGACCATAGCTGAAGTCATATACATCGCGGAAGGTACGCTGGGTGCTGGTTCCTGCAGAAGAGGCCTTGCGAATCATAACGTTCCTCTGCTTGTTTGAAACGGTAAGATAGGCGATATCCTGGCCGTCAGGAGAAATTGAGAGCACCTTCTGTGTTCCCCAATACATGCCGAGTTTCCTGCATCCGCCCACGCTGGAACGACCGAAGTTGGCAGGAGCATAGCTGAAGTTGTTACCGCAAACGGCATTCTTGCTCTCGTCTGTGATTTTCTGAATGTTGAGGCCGCTTTCCTCTGCTACATAAGAGTCCAGAGTAATCTTTGAGCCGCCACAGGAAAGTACCGCTGCAAATGCTGCGCAAATTCCAAGACAATTGATGAGTTTCATAGAGTATAAGTGTTTTGAATTTATATTTTTTTAGTTATGTGCAAGGCCTACAATTGGTTAAAACGTTCAAATTTAGATATTTAATTCCATTTCTACAATAGTAACCCCCCAAAAACACATCGCCATTTTGCAAAATTAAAATCCACTTCTTATCTTTGTACCCCGAAGCAGGAGACCTCCGGTCCCTGCTTTTGCAGCCTTGGTGGTGGAATGGTAGACACGAGGGACTTAAAATCCCTTGGACCGCAAGGTCTGTACGGGTTCGAGTCCCGTCCGAGGCACAGAAAAGACTTTGTAGGTTGATAATTTTCAATCACTTACAAAGTCTTTAATTTTTTTCACCAAATTTGTCTATCAATACTGATAATAACCGTTTCATCCTTTACAGATGCTTTTGATAGTCTATCTGCTAGTTGTTTTCATTTCAAACATTATTTGCCACAAATATATGAAATAATCTTATGGAACTTATCAATTGTCTTGGCATTTGCGCAGCATTTGCAGTCTCTGACGATGGCCAGGAACCTGTTTACATCACCGTTATAAACAAACAATGCAATATTATGGTACGAAAAACATCTGCGCCTTTATGTAAGCGTAAAAAGACCGGTCCAGAAGGGCCGGTCCTTTTGTAATTATGAAAACTGATTAGTTTGCAGCTTTCTTGATAGCGGGATACTCTCTCCACTCTACGTAAGAGGAAACGTCAACATCAACATAGTTGGTCTCATCATCGCAGCGGGTCATGTAGCGGAGGTCGATATCGTCATACTTCTTGGTCTTGTCATAGAAGGTAGCACCCTCGCCCTCGGTCATAGGCCAGAAGCCTTCAAGACCGGTGCCGCTAGGCTCGCAGAATACGTTTGCTGCAACCTCAGTCTCGCTGAGCTGCTTGCTCCACAGGGAGATGTAAGCGATAGCGCCCTCGAATGAAGAACGGTATGCAGTACCCCATGAGTTAGCGAACTCGATAGCCTGGAAGGAAGTACCAGAACGATAAGCAGAAGCATCTGAACCGGCAGCCTCACCGTTGATATACATCTTGTATCCATCAGCGCCTGCTGTAAGGGTAACAGCATTCCACTGGCCGGGAACAGCTTCTTTGCTTGCACGAATCTTAACACGGCCACCGCCTGTATCAACCATCCACTCAAGCTGGTTGTTGTTGCCAGCCTCACCAAAGCGAAGCATGTTGCAAGGAGCCTCGTTCTTGTCACCGAAGTTGCCAAGGCGCTGCTGTCTTGCAGCATCATAATAGAAGTGGATTGTTACTGAATAGCCGTCAGGAAGAGAAACAGCCCTGTTGAAAGCCTTGTACCAGGCAGCTGCCTGAGCATTGCCCCAATAGGTAGCCTTAACCTTCTCATCACCGCCACCAGGGTTGTCACCACCGCCAGGGTTGTCGTCGCCTGTTCCTTTCTCACGATAGCAGAGACCGGTGAAGTCTGCGCCCTCAAGAGCCTTCCAAGCAGCTACAGCAGCGTCGCTGTTATCCTGAGCTTTTCCGTTTCCGTCCCAGCAGTCTGTGAAGTCAAGCTCCATACTGCTGTTCTTAGGAGCAGAGTTGGTAACGTACTTGTCTGTAGAACCGTCGAACTTCCAGTAAGCCTCAAGGCCTTCTGTCTTGTCTGAAGGAACGTCGCAAAGAGTTGCAGCGATATCCTCTACGCTAAGAGCGCGGCTCCAAACACGTGTATAAGCAGAGTAACCGTTGAATGCCTGCTTGAGAGGCCAGTTGCTGCCGTCGTCCCAAGTCATAGAGAGATCGAAACGCTGGAGATTCCATGAAGTACCAGGGTTAGCATTATAAGCATTTACGAGTTCCTCGTTATGATAGATAGAAACCTTTGAACCATCGGAAACGATAGTAAGAACTACCCATTCGCCGGTAGGCCATACATAAGCCTTGCCATCTTTTGCAATCTGAACCTGGTTGATTCCAAGAATACCTGCATTGAGGCAAAGCTGTCCGTCAGCGTCACCATCGTTGGAGAAGCGGAGGAGTACAGACTGGGACTCGTCAGAGTTGGCAAACTCACCAAGACGGTTGCAGTAAAGCTGGTTGTTGTTGGCATCCCTGTCATTGAACTTATGGTTATTCCACTTGTTGGAGTAGAACTTCCACTGGAGAGTAACAGCACCAGGGTTAAGCTGGATACCGTCCCACTTGAAGGTAGAGTTAACCTTATAGTTGGACATGTCGAATACCTTTGTCCAGCCGGCAGGATTGTAGTTCTCAATCTCAACCTCGGAAGCCTTCTGGGCAATTACGAAGGTCTGGAGGAGCTGGTCTGTGCCTGCACGGAAAATCTTAACCTCACCGGTACGGATTTCCTTAGTCTTGTTGTCATCAAGAGAGAGGGTGATAGTGTAAGACTGGGCCTTTGTAGAAACATAGTGAATCCAGTCAACCTGAGGAGCAACGTCAAATGCGATGTTGGAAACAACGTGTGCCTCTACCTTGCCGTCTGCAGCCTCTGCGATATAGTCGATGTTATTGGTAGGATCGGCCTTGTCGTCTGTAGGCTCGAAAGTATCAGGCTCACCTTCCTGGTCGAAGACGAGTTTTACGATAGAAGTAAGACCGGTCTTTGAGTCTGCGTAAGCCAGAGCGGTACCCTTTACTACTGCGAGAGGAGTAATGGTAATCTTGCTGTCGGTTACAGTAGCCTCATAGTTGGCATCGGTAAATACGTCAACAACAGTGCTTGCGGTCTTGTTGTCTACGGTATACTCAATGTCGAAGGGGTCGGTGGAAGTAACGGCATACTGAGTCTTTGCAATAACAAGACGGAAAGCCTTTGCAAAAGGAATCTCAATTGTGCTGTTGTCATCAAGGGTGAGGATAACTGCATCGTCAGTAACCTTGATGTCCTTGAAGATAGCATCGCCAAGGCCGCCAGAAACAGGACCCACATCGGTCTTGTTACCGTCGATGGTAACAATAAGATGACCGTTCTCAATTGAGAATGAAGGAGTCTGGCCAACGGTAAGGTCTTTGCCGTCTACCTTGATGATTTCTCCGTTGATTGCCCAGCAAAGAGCACCGCTGGAGTTGCGAATTACAGAGATGTTGTTCTCTGCGCCGGCTCCGGAAATCTGGAAAGTATATACAGTTCCGGTTGTGTAAGTAACGGTAATACCGACTACTTTTCCATCCTCGTAAAGTTCCTCTACGCTCTGAACGAACATACCGTCGTTGGTAGCGGACTGGATGGCCTTCATATTAGCCTCAAGGTTGCCTACCTTGGTTTCAAGAGTAGTGATCCTGTTCTTGAGCTCGGAATCATCATACTCTTTGTTGCAGCCCAACAGGACAAGACCCATTGCGATTGCTGTAAGAAATTTTTTCATTGAATTATGAGTTTTTCGTTATTGTGCACACTTGTTCTTTTCATCCTTCACCCAAGATACGGAATTTCCGGCACCGGTGTTGGTGTAATTGGTTTCATCGGCCTGACGCTCTGAGCGGTCCCAGTCCATATCGTTGGAACCGGTAGAGTCGTGGAAGATATGGCCTTCGCCTTCGTTCATCTTCCAGTAGCCAAGGAGACCTGCAGACTTGGCGTCTACAGAGCAGAGGGTAGAAGCAATGTCGCTCTGGCTGCGTGCAACATTCCAGATACGCATCTCTGCCATACGGCCGGTGTAACTCTGTGAGCTGCCGTAGCCGCCCCATGACATACCAATCTCAAAGCGGTTGAGCTTGAAGCCCTGGTTGCCGGAGATTGTGTTCTGCCAAGGAGTATCCTTCTGGCCATTGATGTATACGGACATGCTGCTGCCATCCCATACGATTGAAATCATATACCACTGATTAGGGTCGAAAGCACCCACAGCCTCATCACCTTCGCCGATGGCGCCGGTAACATAACGGCCGTTAGGAGCGACGATATCAAGGGTCTTCCAAGGCTTACCGTTCTCGTTGAAACGGAGGAGCACCTGGCCGCCGCCATCCTCATTCCAGCAGCAGAGACGGCAAAGCTGATCGCTGCCGCGGCTCTTCATGTTGTAAGGATGAGCCTTGATTTCAAGGGTCCAGTTGTTAAGGTCGTAGCCATTGTTTCCATAGCTGTAAGTACTGTAGATGCCGGTACCGGTGATATCCAGGGAGTAGCTCTCGATAGTCTTTCCAATCTTGATGAAAAGGTTCTTGGAAGCATTGAGGATGTCCGGTTTGCCGGTTTCTGAGTAAGCCACAGCAAGAGGAATTACATAATTGACACCTTCCTCGATGAAAGTATTGTCACGCAGGGTTACGGAAGTCATTGCCGATGTTGCGGTACCTGCGGCGATGGTAACATACTCGTCGTTGATTACGAATACATCACGGGGAACTGCCACATAGCTGGTCTTGTAACGGGCATTGTACTCTTCCACAGCCTTGCTGTCATAGCTGATGTGAATCTTTGTATCCTTCTTTACGATTCCGGTAGTGGAAACGGTAAAGTTGTAGGAAACGGGAATCTCATCGGCCAGGATCTGGTCTGAAGAAATAGGAGAAGAATCTGTTCCGGTAATGAGGACGATTTCTTTTCCATACTCGAAATCATCGGCAGTCTGAGTGCATGCAGTCATGCAGAAAGCGGCTGCCAAAGCAATGAACATGTATTTTTTCATCATAGTCTTCATTATTTGGCAGGGTTTACAATCTGGATGGCACGACGCAGGAAACCATAGGTATCGAAGTGATAGTTGGCATAACCCTTTGCTTTAAGGGCTTCCTGACCGTTTGCATAATCATTGTCGATGTAGTAAGCACCGAAGCCGCCGCCCAGTCCTTCAGTAGCCTCTGAAGCATAGCGGGCATAAGACTCAAGTGTGTACATTTTTTCTCCGGCCTCGTTTGTCCTTCCGGTAGGATAACCACCGTTAAGGTAGTTGGGGCCTTCGCCTGAAGACTGCTCATACTGCTCGCAGTAGACCATCTTCTCTGCAGGGCACCAGCTGGGACCGCCGGTAGAAGAACCCTGGGCGGAATAAGCCTGCTTTACAAGATAGTTGATGTAAGGCTCGATGTTTCCGCCGGGATAACCGCCGAAGTAGTCAACGATAAGAAGCTTGGAAGGATCGCTGCCCTGAGGACCGAAGTATTTTCCAACCTCATCGATAACCCAGAAAATCTGATTTCCACCCCAACCTTCATAGTCGAAGTCTACGCCGTCAAGACCGTGAGTGTTGACGATGTCAACAACAAGGCGGCCGTATGCGCGGATGGACTCTTCATTGTTACTTTCTACCTTCCAGTACTGGCCGTCAAGCTCGAACTCCTGGCCGTAGTGAGAGGCGTCGGCGTGCATAACGAACTTGGTGCCTTTGTACTTCTGGCAGAACTCAAGGTCTGCATAGGCATTGGGAGAATAATCATAAGTATTCATAGGCTTACGCTCAATCTCTCCGGTCTCCGGATTCTTGACGTTGCCATAGAAACATGCGTCGGTAGACTCCTGCTTCATAGGAGTACCCATCCAAAGGTTCACGATATCAAGTGAATCAGGAAGGGAGATAAGACGGGGACGCATTGTCTGATACTCAATAAACAGACTGGTAGCACCCTCCGGCGGAGCCCATGCGGCGAAATATACGTAAGAAATAGTGTGCTTGGACTCTTTCCACTCACGCAGATTCTTATAATAAGCCAGATCAGATTCAGTAAGATCTTCCTCTACACCCGGCGTTTTGAAATGCTGGAGTTCAAGAGTCTCTTCCTTTGTGTCGCAAGCTGCGACTGCAAGGGCGATAGAGAGTAAACAAAATATCTTTTTCATATCCTTCAGCATTATCAGTTATTAAAAGGCTTTGCATCCCACCAAAGGCGTACACCTGCGTTATCCTGGCCACCGAGAGCTGCGACACCGGCTGCATAGCCCTCCGGGTTATCGGTCTGCTCAGATACGGGATAAGGTACACGGCGGATACCCTGGTTGGTATTGACCACGCCATTGGAATAGTTGTTTGCCGGGGGAACGAGAACCGGATAGTGAAGACGACGGTACTCTGCCCATGCCTCTGCGCTGTTGGGGAAGAGGGCGAGCCATTTCTGGGTACCGATCTTTTCCAGTTTAACCTCGTCCGGGTCGCTCTGGTTCCAGGCGATGGTAACGGTAGAGGGAGCAGTTGCATTTGAACGGCCTACATTGTCTGCGAAAGCGGCAGGTTTTGCGGAGTTGTTAGCCAGATAAGCGTTAACACCCTCTGCACCCCATTCCTCGAAGGAAAGCTTGATACCTTCCTCGTAGAAATCCTTAGCAGTACCACCCATGTTCCAACCCTTGAGGGCACCCTCTGCGCGCAGGAAGGCAACTTCTGCAGCATTCAGCCAGCAAATCTTGTAGATTGCGGCGTTGGGAGCAGACACCTTGGCAGCGGAGTTCTTGTAGTTTGACCATGTGGAAGGAGTGATACCGGGACGTACACCGTGAAGGTTTCCGTCGCCTGCGGGATTGGCATACAGGAACTTACGGGGATCGTTATATCCGTTAAGATAGCAATCCAGGGAAGCACCTATCTGGGTATCGGCATCGTTGAAATCTACGTTGATGGTATAGTCAGGATGACGAACACCGGCCTCAGCAATCACAGCATTGTTGCTGTTGGAAGTGATGACACCAAAAGGACTGGCGATGGACTTTTCTGCCTCCTCGCGTGCCAGGGCAGGGTCTGCGTAGCTTACGCGCATTGCCAGGCGAAGGCGGAGAGAATTGGCAAACTGAACCCACTTAACAGCGTCGCCGCCATAGATAAGATCGTAGTCTTCCAGGATTTTAGCACCTGTTCCGGCTACTTTCTCAAGGAGTTCGATAGCTTCGTCCAGTTCCTTGAAGAATTGTGTATATACCTGATCCAGAGGATCATAGATATTGGTAATGGAACCAATGTTAGAATAAGCAATAGGACCGTAATAGTCTGCAACCTGATGCATGGTGGTAACCTTCAGGATCTTTGCAAGAGCAAGCTCATTTGCAAGACCAAGAGGCTCTGCCTTGGCAACAAATGCGGTATATCCGGCCATTCCGTACTCATACTTAACAGTGAACATGCGGCGATGCCAACCATCATTGACATCCCAGCCTGCATGATGACCATCGCTCAGTGTCGGTGCCATGTAACCGCACCATGTCTCTGCGCAAAGGTTGTACATAATCTGATAGTCTGAATCCAGATAATTGCCGTCGCGATAGATAATCACGGAACGTTCCAGCTGCTGAAGCATACCGCCAACGGCAAGACCGTCCTGGCTGAGTTCTTCTTCGTTTACGCCGAAATCGTTCTTGTTGATATTCTCAAAATCCTTGGTACAGCCTGCAAAAACAAAAGCGGCAGCGGCAAGGGTAAGGATAATATTTTTCATTTTCATAGCGCTCTCCTTTATTTGACGATACATACAGCAACACGGTTGAATTCAGGACTCTTGGAAGCGTCGCGGTCTCCTGCATAAGAAGAGCTGATTATCCTGCTGCGGGAAATACCGGCACTCACGAGCATGTCAACAACCTTGTCGGCGCGCTGACCGGAGAGTTCACGGTTGATTTCATCTGTTCCGGTACCACTGTCGGCGTAGCCGGTGATGGTAACCTTTGCATCAGGATTGTCCTTGAGGATCTGGCAGATGCGGCCGAGCTTGAATGCCTCGTCCGGGCGGATTTCGGCTTTGCCGATGATGAAGTACAAATCATCAGAGTAGGTCTCTGTCAAAGTCTTGGCAGGAACTTCCTTGATAACTTCCTTCTCTACCACCTTCTCTACTACCTTGTCCTTGTAAACCACCTTCTCCACTACCTTAGGCTCCTCTACGGCGCTTCTGGCGGGACGATAGGTGTCGTGGGATGCTACTGCATCAGACTTGGATGCGGTGCTGCCTCCGAACTTAAGTTTTACAGAGAAGCCTACGCTTCTTGTAGAAGGCTGCATGAAGTAGTCGATGCCCTGGTTGTAAGTACCTGCACTTGAGGTCATTTCAGGATCGAACGGAGCCTTCAGGTAAAGCATTGCAAGGTTGTTTCCGACAACAGAAACATTGACGCCCTTGATCCATCCCCAGTTCTTGCAAGGGAAGTCGTAACCTACGGAAACCTCTGCGAGGCGAACGTTGGTTGCGCTGTAAACATACTGGCTCATTACGCCCTGGTTTGCACCGATTACCTGATAGTAGCCCTGGATGTCGTAGTTCTTCATGCCGTTAATCATGAAGTAACCCTGCTCGCGGGCGTCGGCTGTGTTCTGGGAGATACCGTAGTAATCCATGACAGCCTGGGTCTTTGAGATAGCCACACCACCGAAGCGGCCGGTGAAGAGGAAGCTTGCGGTAATACCGTTCCAGCCAACATGGCCACCCCAGCTGAGGCGGTGCTTGGCATCGGTTGTACCTGCAAAAATCATATCCTTTTCATCGTAATCGGCTATAATCATACCGTCAGAATTCTGCTTGTAGAAGCCGTTTTCATCGGTAGCGATTGTAGTTACGTAAACATCGCCAAGGGAACCACCTTCATAAAGAACGTTGTTCACACCGCCGAAGCCGCCTACGGAGATACCGTCACGTCCGTAAACCTTTCCGTCGGTAGGATCTACGAAGCTGAGGCTCTTGATGGTGTTCTTGTTCCATGTCCATGTTACATAAGTGCCGAAGTTTACTTTGCCGATGGAATCATCATAGCGGAGTGCAAGCTCAATACCCTTGTTGTTTACCTTACCACCATTCAGCAACATGCCGCTGTTTGTAGAAGTAGAACTCAGGCGAGCGGTATAGAACTGATTGAAAGTGTTGGAGTTGTAAACGGTAGCATCGATCTGGAGTTTGCTGTCGAAGAAGTGGATATTGGTACCGAGTTCCCAAGATTTGGTGCGCTCCGGATCAAGGTCCGTATTCTGACGGCGGATATCAGTGCTGATGCTTCCGTTGGTCTGTGCATAAGTAGGATAAAGGGCGAAGTCTGCCGGGTTGGGAGTATTACCTACCTCCGAATAAGAAGCGCGTACTTTCCAATAAGGGAAGAAACTGCTCTTGAGGAAAGGAAGGAGTTCTGTGACGATACCGGAGAGACCTACTGTAGGATAAGTAATGGCACCGGCTGTCCACAGCGTAGAGTTCCAGTCAATACGGTAGGTCATATCCAGGTAAACCCTGCTGCGCCATCCAAGCTGGGCGTTGGCGAAGACAGACTGGTTCTGTGAATGCCATCCGCTTGAACCAAGATTGGTATGGGTGCTGCTACGGTCGATGTTGTTGAGGTTGAACTTGTTGTTAACCATGGCAAGAGGTCCGTTGATATAATCTGAACGGAAACGGATGTCATCGATGTTCGTACCAACTACACCGGTAAGATTGAAGGCGTTGTCTCCGAAGTACTTATTGAAGGAGGCAAGGAACTCTGCGAACTTCTGCTCTGTGTACTGGTTGTTGAGTCCGTATTTACCGTGCTTTGAACCCTCTGTGAACAGGGTGTTGGTACCGGCGTCGAACTTCTGCTCCTGCTTCTCGTCCGTGCGGTCGAACTTGGCGCGGGCAGAGAGGGTGAGCCAGTTGAGAGGCTTGTAAGAGAGCTGTGCGGAGCCCATGAGACGGTTCTTCAGGTTCTGCCATTTCTGGTGTTCCGTAATCCAGTAAGGGTTCTGCATTGACTGGATGAAGTCATAAGGCCAGAACTGGGTCTTGAAATTACGGCCGGCGTCGTAACGCTCGTAAACCTGAAGCTTGGAAAAGTCGTCTCCTGCAGGAAAGAGGTATACAGGAACTACAGGGTTACCATATTCACCCTGGGAAATCATGTTCTGCTCGCTTACACGACCGTAAGTTACATTGATATCCATGGTGAGGACGTCTTTGAGAAGGTCTGTAGTGTTGCGGAAGGACAGATTGTACCTGTTTACATTGTTGTTGTGGATGATACCGCGGGCATTGGCCACACCTGCAGAAACATAGGTCTGGCTGCGGTCGGTACCAGTTGACAGGGCGATAGAGTTAACCTCGTTTACACCTGTCTGGAAGAAATCACGCGGCTTGTAAGAGGACGGGGTGTCCAGTTTGCTTCCCCAGCTGTAGTATGAACCGGGAGAAGTAGGGCCGTAAGTGTTCTGGAATGAAGGCATCACATAGGCACGTGAGAAGATGGTGCTGTTTGAATAGTCAATATCCAAACGGTCTTTTCCACCTTTCTTTGTGGTGATGATGATGACACCATTTGCTGCATTTGCACCGTAAAGAGCCGCTGCTGAAGGGCCTGAGAGGACGGAGATAGACTCGATATCTTCCTGGTTCAAAGTACCGAGGACGTCACCGGTCTGACCTGCTCCCGCATAGGTACCCTCCGGCTGTGAGCCGCGCAGGGACTGCATAGGGATACCGTCAATCACATACAGTGCATTGTTGTTGTTTGAGATGGATTTGGAACCACGCATGACGATACGTGAGGTTCCTCCCACACCAGAAGAAGACTGGTTAATGGAAACTCCGGCAACCTTACCGTTAAGGCTGTTGACGAAGGATCCAACAGGGCTTACGCTCTCCAGTTTCGGCTGCTGAACATTGTAGGAAAGGGATTTTTCCTCTTTTCGGATACCCATAGCCGTTACCACTGTCGCATTGAGGACGGTAGATGCCGTCGCAAGCTGGACATTGATAACCGTACGGTCTCCGATCTGCTCTACGGCGTCTTCCTGTCCGATGAAGGAATAGCGGAGTGCAACAGCGTCTGCCGGAACGGAAATGGAATAATTACCGTCCAGGTCTGTTATTACACCTACGCTGGTGTTTCCTTCAACGATGACACTTGCGCCGATGAGAGGTTCACCGAACTCGTCGGTGACAGTACCCGTAATCGTCCTGTTCTGGGCGAAAGCGGTCCCACCTGCAAGGAACAGCCCGGCAAGCACCGCGAAGGCGCCTGCAAAGACTTTCTTTAGTTGGAAACTCATAAGGTTTTTAATTAGTAGTAATATTTGTTTAGGTTTTGTTTTCATTTATCTATCTGGATACAGCCCGCACTGACAGGACTTCATCCGTATATTTTCCGTCCACAATGGGGCGTACTGCAAAATAAGCGCTGTCCACACCCATCGGCATAGTAAAACGGGCATGGAGGGTATCACGTTCATCGGCCTTCATCTTACCGGGCTGGCGAAGGCGGAAGAAGGGCTTCCACTCCTCCGGAATCTCGAATTCAACGGTGGCGGAGCCGGTGTTTCCGTTCCCGTAGCGGAAGAACATGTCAGAAGTGTCGCCAGGGCGCACAAGGCCGTAGCTCAGAACCTTATGGCTCATGTACAAACCCTCGCCAAAGGCATAGGGGCGGTCTTCTTCTATGGGATGATTGTAACCGATGACCTCTCCCTTAATAGTTATTATGCGCACGCGCGTGGGAGAGTTTGTATAAAGTATCTGAATCTGCTCCATCATTGGACCGGGGTTGTAGGCGGGATTATAGACTACTTCCAGCACCTCATCTTCACCGGGGGCGACAGGCTTCTTGTCAAAACTGGCCTGCGTGCACCCGCACGGGGTGTACAGCTGCACGGGATAAAGGGTATCCTTATAGTCATTCCTAAGGAGGAGCCTTACCTTGACAGGGCCGTCAATCTCCTTGATTTTTCCAAGGTCCACTTCCTTGCTTGTGGATGCACGCATTGTACGGATACCGTCTTTGGGTGCGCAGGCGCCCATAAGACCAAGCAAGGCAAGCAGGAGGATCAGATTTCTCATAGACCGGAAACGGTGTCGTTATACAATCCAAAGCCGTTCAGGACGGGACAAGCCTTTGAGCCAGTGATTCTTATCTTCACGGCATCTGTGGTAACGGAGCTGCCAAGAATGATTCTCTTATGGCCGATGGTGGTTTTTGAACCATTTCCCCATGACGTCCAGCTGCCGTTTCTCTTAACCTGAATCTCAAAGCTCCTGACGCGCTGGCCAAGAGGAATGTATTCCTGGAGCATCACCCTGTTGAAGGTCTTGCTGCCTGAGAGATTGAATTCGATTTCGACTGTTGTGACGTTGTTGTCGGTTGCAAAATAAGAATCGTAGTTGCCGTTAAGCATGTTGGCAGGGCCATATTTGTCCGTCACATTGCCGCGGACGTTGGTGGCGGTTGCCGTGGCACCATCGGCAAGATTGGTACCGAAGATGCTGTTACGCATGCTCGTAAACTCCTCAATGACAGTCTTTTCCTGTGAGGCGATGACGCCGTTGTTGGACGGCGGAACGTTCATTAGGAAGACTGAATTGCGGCCCACGCTCTTGTAATAAAGGTTCATGAGTTCCTTTGCGGTCTTGCGGCTGTCCGATGCACCGTAGAACCAGCCGTTGTGGTCTCCGATCTGCTGGATGCTGAAGTCGCACTCTGCGGGGCACCATGAAGAAGCGCCCTCGTCTCCCTGGCTAAGGTATGACTCATAGTTGCCAGGAAGGTTGCTCGGAGAAAGGCCGCGGCCGCTGATGTTCAGGGTGGACCAGTTGGTCTCTCCGGCCTCGCCGGCCTCATTTCCGACCCAGCGGCAGCCGGGGCCGCCATTGGAGAAGATTACGCAGTCCGGGTTGGCATCGTACACAACCTGATTCACTGCAGACCAGTTGAAGGAGCCGGCATGGTTGCCGTCGAACCACATCTCAACTACCTTGCCATAGCTGGTCATAAGGCTCTTGAGGGCCTTTTTGTACATATCCTCATATTGGGAGGTGCTGTAACCGGCTGCTTCAATCATCCTGTCCCAAGGTGAGAGATAGATACCAAGGTTCACTCCGTACTTGGTGCAGGCGTCTGAAACGGCCTTTACAACGTCTGTATGGTTCTTGCAATTGGAATTGGCGACGTCTGTTGTGCTTTCAGGATTGTCCCAGAGGCAGAAGCCGTCATGATGCTTTGCGGTTAGGATTACCTCTTTGAAGCCGTTGTCTGCGGCAGTCTTTACCCACTGGTCAGCATCGATAGTGGTAGGGGTATAATTCTGGAGCAGAAGGCTTTCTGTCCAAGAGCGTCCGTTGCATGTTGAATTCTCACCGTCCCAGCCGGAGAAGGTTGCCTGGCCGTAATGATAGAACATGAGGAGTTCCTGGCGCTGCCATGCGAGCTGTCCTTTGGTAGGAACTGCGCCGTAGGCTGTGGGTGCTCCTGGGTCTGAAGGCGCACCTGCGTTCACTGTAACCGTGCAGCTTGCAGTAAATCCTCCGTCAACGGTAGATACGCCGATGGTAGCTGTTCCTGCGGCGACTGCCGTTACCCTGCCGGCTGAAACCGTAGCAACGGTAGAAGAAGAGCTGTACCATGTGACAGCCTTGTTCTCTGCATTTACAGGTTCAACTGTGGCGGTAAGCGTTGCACTCTCCCCTATTTCCATTGTCAGGGATGTTTTGTCAAGGCTGACTCCGGTAACGTGAACAACCGGTTTTTCTGCTTCCTTGACGACGATGGAGCATTTATCCTTGAAGCTGCCATCGTCCGTTACAACAACGACTACAGTGCTGCCGGCGCCGATTCCCGTTACAAGACCGTTGCCATCGACGGTTGCAATGGAAGTGTTTCCTGAATTCCATTTCACTCCGGGATTGGTGGCGTTTCTGGGGGTTACGCTGGCGCTGAGCTGGCCGGTTTCCCCAACTTTCAGTTCCAGGGATGTTGGTCCTACTGTTACGCCGGTTACTGCAACTGTTTTATACTCAGGCTCATTTGGAATAGAGTCTTTACTACTGCAGGACATTGTCGCAAAAAGGGCAATGCACATTAAAAAAACGTTCGCTTTTTGTACCATAGGGTGCAAAATTAAACGTTTTTTTAGAAAATACATAGTATTTTTAATCTATTAGCCGCTTTCTGTTTAAAATTCCGGAAAATCCAGTAACAAAAACGGATAATCTGTCATTAGAGTCCGGAGACGGTATCATTAAAGAGGCCGAAACCGTTCAATACCGGGCAAGCATTTGATTCATTGATACATATTTTGACAGCATCCGTAGTTACGGTTTCCCCAAGAATGATGCGCTTGTGTCCGATTGTTGTGGTTTCTCCGCTACCCCATTCCGTCCACACTCCGTCAAATTTCACTGCTATTGAGAAGGCCTTCACGCGCTGTCCCAGAGGGATATACTCCTGAAGCATTACGCGGTTGAAAGTCTTTTCACCGTCAAGAGTGAAATCTATATCCACGTCAGTGACATCGTCCTCTGTTGCAAAATATGAATCATAATCCCCGTCCAGAAGGTTTGCAGGGGCATATTTGCTGCCACGGACATTGGTGGCGGTAACGGTGGCACCATCGGCCAGGTTAGTCCCGAAAACGGCGGTGCGCATGCGGGTGAATTCTTCCATGATTGCAACTTCTTTTGCGTCGATGACGCCTTTGTCAGACGGCGGAACGTTCATGAGGAAGATGGAGTTGCGGCCGACGCTTTTGTAATAGATGTCCATCAGGTCCGATGCCGTCTTCCTGGGGTCATCGGCCCCGTAGAACCAGCCGTTGGGGTCTCCGATTTGCTGGATGCTGAAGTCGCTTTCCGCCGGTACCCAGCGGGATGCGCCCTCGTCTCCTGAACCAAGGAAAGTCTTGTAGTCTCCTTCCATGTGACCGGGAGTGAGTTTGCGGCCGACGGCGTCAAGGGTAGACCAGTTGGTTTCGCCGGCTTCTCCCTGCTCATTGCCAACCCAGCGGCAGCCTGGGCCTCCGTTGGAGAAGATTACGCAGTCCGGATTGATGCCGAAGACTACCTCGTTCACTGCGGGCCAGTTGAAGGCGCCGGCATGGTTGCCGTCGAACCAAATCTCTGTTACCTTGCCGTATTTTGTCATGAGGTCTTTAAGGGCGTTCTTGTACATAACCTCATAAGTATCAATATCATAACCCGCAGCCTCTATCATCCTGTCCCAGGGGGAGAGGTAGATGCCAAGGTTTACACCGTATTTTGCGCAGGCGTCTGAAACGGCTTTCACAACGTCTGTGTGGTTTTTGCATTTTTCATTGGCGATGTCTACCGTGCTCTCCGGATTATCCCAGAGGCAGAAGCCGTCGTGATGCTTTGCGGTGATGATTACTTCCTTGAAGCCGTTGTCTGCAGCTGTTTTTACCCACTGGTCTGCGTCGATGGTGGCCGGTGCGTAGTTCTGGAGCAGGAGTTCAGCGGTCCAGGGCTTTCCGTTGCAGGAGGGGTTCTCTCCGTCCCAGCCAGAGAATGTGGCCTGGCCAAAGTGGTAGAACATAATTAGTTCCTGCCTCTGCCAGTCTATCTGGCCTTTGGTGGGGAGGGTTCCGTAGGGGGCGGGTGCGCCGGGGTCTTTGGTTCCGCATGAGAGTGCTGTCAGGAGCAGTGCTGCAAGGTAAACGAGTGTCTTCTTCATGGTTGTTTCTTTTGTGTGTTCACAAAACTAAGGATAAATCCTTAAGTTTCCAAAATTATTGGGCATAAGCCAGGGTCGCTACTGAAATCCTTAATCCGGGCTTGACAGCTGTCTGTCCCGGGGCCGCTTCCGTCATTCCCGGGCCCGCTTCCGTCATTCCCGGCTTGACCGGGAATCTGTCACCCATTGCCGCCAAAAGGGCCTGCCGGGCGGAAAACAAGGTCGCCCCCGTGGTAAACACATCATCTACCAAAAGGATATGAGATTCCTCGACTACGCTCGGAATGACATTCCCCGTCATTCCCGGCACCCCTTCCGTCATTCCCGGTTCCGCTTCCGTCATTCCCGGTTCCCTTTCCGTCATTCCCGGGCCAGATTCCGTCATTCCGGGCACCGCTTCCGTCATTCCGGGCACCGCTTCCGTCATTCCCGGCTTGACCGGAAATCTACTCTGGAGCGAAGCCAGTGCCGCCCCGTCGGCCCTGAAGGCGGACGCGACGTTCGCCAGGCGCTCCTCGTGGCTGAGCTTGGTCTGGCTGCCGGTAGACCGTACTTTGCGCAGGATGTCCGTCCGCAGCGGAGCACCGATGGCCTCCGCCACGCCCCTTGCTATAAGCTCCGCCTGATTGTAGCCACGTCTCCAGCGCCGCCTCCAGTGCAGCGGCACTGGCACCACCGCCGTCACCGGCGGCATTCCGCCAACCCCAAAAGGTATCCCTCCGGGCTTTGGCGGCAACGCCGCGGGCTTTTCGGTCGGGGCTGTCGCCCCGGAAAAGCCGGCAGCCAACAGCCGCCGCCCCAGCATCTGGCCTAGCCAGATGCCGAGCGCGGCGTTGCCGCCGTATTTTACCGCCTTGGTAAGATGCTCGTACTCCCCCTGATAATAGAACAAAGCCGTAGCACGGGAATACGGTTCATACGGAGCGTCATCGGCCAAAGACCTCTGTATCAAATCATTGAAGGCATCCGCCATCTTGTTGTGCGGGGTCATCCAGAAAAACGTCAGCGGCATATCCGCAAGGCACCCAAGGCAAAGATGCCACTCATCGCGAAGCAGCACCCGCCCGCACACCGCGCACTTCGCCGGAATCAGCACATCCCTTATCGCCCCGAATAGCCTCATAGCACCTATATTCTTTTTGCCTCAACAAACCACATAATTCAACAACTTCAACCTTTCCCCTTGTCATTTCGACCAAGCCCGAAGGGCGCGTGGAGAAATCTCCTCACACACTCCGATATAAGCTTCTATTGAAAATCAATTACTTACACATTTCAACTTGGCAAAATTTGCTAAGTTAAATCACGTAACTAGCTGATAATCAATATCGGCACTTTCAACGACCCTCAGGTGAAGGTATTTTGCAATTTGCCTGTCTAAGGCATAAGTCGTCTTTTCAAGATAGAACAAGGCCTCCAACTTTTTATCCGTACCCCAATTCAAAATTTCTTTGACGGACGCACGGGGATATCGCCGCTGAAGACTAGCGCTAAAAGAAGCATACGTTTTATCAGAAAAACCGATGAAATGCTCTCTTATTTCATACTCTCCACCAACATTGGAATTTACCGCCACAAGTAACTGATTGTAATCTCCATAAAGGCTAACGACGGCATCGTAATCAATTACGTTATAGGTATTTATGATATGATTAACCAATGCGCCCGTTTCCTTCTCATCCAAATCTTTTACAAGATTGTTAAGGACAGCATACGTCAGAGGACGTAGCCGATGCCTAAGGGCGTTCACTCGATCTTTAGCATACAAGAATTCCCCTGAATTACCCCTATCTGACGGCAGTTTGGGGTGCAAAAAATTCCACTTGAATTGTTCTGGCTTGTTACAAAGATGTCTTTCTACTGGATTATTCACCACATACGCAAAAACCGAACGCTTCTCTTTGTTGCCATATTTTGGTGCGCTGCCAAACGGCCCGAACATTTGTCCGCTTTTGCCATATTCCTCGTTCCATGCCAAAGAAAAAAGCCGGCTGACTTCATGCTCAAACAAAGATAATTGCTTAAGGTTATTTGCCTGAACTATCGAATGAATATGGTCAAGCATAAAGCAAAGGCCATAGACTTTTATTCCGTATTTGACTGACAAAACGGAGTGTAGCGTGAAGTAAACAAGATAATCTTTGATCGAATAAAAGATCAAAAAACCATCATGACGTCTTTTGTAAATGTGCATCCAGGCATCGGCACTAAATCTTCTGCGAATCATCTCTCACAAGGGGGCAGGACTTACAAGCCCCTCTTACCTACAAAGATACGAAGCCCCGTGCTCATATCAAAGACTAGCGGTGATTTTTTCAACAAAAATTCAGCTTTATTGAAAATCAATAACTTACGCATTTCAACTTGGCAAAATCGGCTAAGTTGAAATGCGTAACTCGTTGATACTCAGTGCTGGCGTGCTGTGCGACGCTGAAAGCTAAGTCACGGTGGTGTGGTCTCGGTGGAAGGCTGGAGGCTTCGGGAAAAACCAGTGCGGCTCTATCAGAACCAGCTTAAATGACAGTCTCACGAAGCTGTCGGCATTCGATAGCGCCGCGCTACGGGGCTTAGAACGTCATCCGGTAGCAGATGGAGGGCATGATGGGGAAAATGCTGATTTTCATCCAGCGCTCAGACTCCATATCCCAGGTAAGGGCGTAGGGATTATGCCTGTTGAAAACATTGTAAATCCCAAGCACGAACTCATGGTCTACACTCTTTCTCTTAAGGGTAAGGCTATAAGAAATATCCAGGCGGATATAGGGCTTCATGGTGTAGTTATTAGGATGCGTAAAATAGTCTAAATCAAAGTTTTGCCCCTTCCACTTAAAGAAATCGTAAGGGTCTGCCCATACCGGGTATGTGCCGGCACGAAGTGACTCTTTATGTCCGCTTGTGTATGTAAACAAGCCGTTTAGTGCATGTGTTACACGCTCGTTGTCCTTAATGAGGTATTTGCCGGAAAGACTCAGGATATGCCGCCTGTCAAATTTGAAGGGAAAGGGTTTTCCTTCATTCAATTTGTCAAACGTCCGGTCTGTTTTGGACAAAGTATAGGCCAGCCGTCCGGAAAATTTTTTATAGTTTCCGTCAAGCGATACTTCCAGACCACGGGAGGAGCCGTCACCAATCAGCAGGTTCTCTTCCCACTCCATGGCGCTGGTTGTAAAAAACTTATCGGCCTTTTCAAAAAACACAAGGCCAGACATTTTCTTCCAGAAAGCGCCGATTGAGAAATTGACAGGCAGTTCTCCGCGAGACACAATTCCGGCATAGAACTGGTCTGCCTTTTCGTATGAAAGACTGTCTCTTGAAGGGACAATCAAGTCGATGGAAAAACCCGTTGGAACGCCTTCTAATGTGTGATAGAATTGTGCCAGGCGGTCATACGTAAGCTCAATCCCAAGATGCTCACTTACAGCCAAATTCCCTTTGACCCTGAATTCAGGGACCTTTTTTGTTATACCATCATGGCCTTTGTAAAGGTTGAATCTTGATGCTAGTTTAATGCAGGCCTCGTCCGGATTGCCGATTTCCGCCTGTGCATAATAAATACTTGTCCTGGCCTTAAGTGTATCCGTAAGCCATGGCGCTCTTTTTCTGGCGGCGAAAGCTGCCGGAGTAAATGAGGCTTTCTTAAAATCTGCCCCTGCTACAATTTTAATGGTTTCCGATGGCTCGAAGGAGATTCTAACCTGCGTCTTTTTTTCACTGATTCCGGAAAACATGTGCATCAGAGTGCTGTTCTTCTCATTCACCGAACGCTTCTGCAACTGGTCTGAATGAAAATAGTTGTCTGAGTAAGAAAGGTACAGGTTTAGTTTGTCGATGGGAGTCCAGTCGGCATCGGCAATAAAAATCTTGTTCTGCCATCCCATCTCATCGTGCGAACTCTCATCCCGGGTGTCCCAGTTGTAGGCATCGTAACTGGAAAGATAAGAGAAATTAAAAGTCAGCCTGTTGTAAGGTATGTAAGAGGCTTTGCCATAATAGTCATAAACCTGGGCCTTTATTTTGTTCGGGAGGTTCAGTTTGTCTGATATTATGTCTTTGGCAATCACATTGTATTCATACTGGGCTGGCGATACCCTGGCGGCTCCAAGAAAATAGAAGTGCTTCCCCGCGGGAAGGGAAAACATCAGGGATTCATTCATGTTGCTGACAACGATAGAGCCGAAGCCTCCGTCTTTAATGCCGTGGCTTGTCATCTTGATATGAGAAGAGAGCAAATTTCCGTCCCAGGCATCAAAGCCTCCTACGATAAACTCGTTCTTTGCAATAATCTCATCCGGGATTAGAGCCAGCAGTCCCATCAAATGACTTGTACCATAAATAGTTACGCCATCAAGCGAAATAAGGTTGTTTCCATTGTTACCGCCTCTTACATAAAAAGCGGAAGTGCCTTCCATGCCAAAAGAAACGCCAGGCAGGGTCTGAACGAATTTAATGACATCTCCTGTCCCCAAAGGGCTTACGACGCTTCGGATTTTTCTGGAGGAAACCTCCCTAATGCTGCTTCCAAAAGGACGCCTTGCCGTAATTTTGGAAGCATTAAGGCTGTCAACCATCCCCTGTGGCTCCTGGGCGTAAACCGCTGCTCCGGAGATGAAGAGCATGGCAACCGCAAGAAGGGTTTTAAAGAGTCTGCCGAAGTTCTTCATATTTTTCCACAAGGTAGTTTAAGTAGTTCTCATGATATTCGTGCTCGTATTTAGCCGCGGCAAAAATGCCCCGGCCTCCGACCACGTTTGAATAAGGAGATTCCCGGCGAAGAATAAGTGAAAAATCCTTTTCAGTAGATTCTCCTATGCGGATTATTACATCTTTCAGATGGTCATATAGCTCTTGGGACGGATATATTAGGTGCAGGTCATAATCTCCTAAATCATCACCGACTTTTCTAAAATCAAAAGCCGGTCCCCAAAGCATATACTCCTCCTCTTTGTTTACATACATCCCGTATTGCGGATAATCCATATAGCGCATCGGTTCATCGTATTCATCAGATAAACTAAATAGAACAGAATAACCGTTAAACTTATATGGATTAGTATTGCCAACTCGCTGGTGAATGAAAGCATAGCTGTTAAAAGAATATTCTGGAACGAGAGTGTATTGGTTGTCATAAATATACTCCACGTATTTAATACCGTCCCTTATAATAAAATCCTCTTCGGTAAAGTCCGCAGGCAGCAAATTTTTCTTATATGAACCGCATTCACCCAATACATTGAACATGTCAATATCGGTATGGCTTGTAGTAATCTTGTCCCAGATTTTCCCATTCTGCATAAAATAAGCAATACATAATATGTCTCTCTCCTGGCCATCTGTCCTGACAATTCTGCGGGATGGACGAACAGCTGGTACAAGACTTGTGCTTGCAAGGAATGTAGGATTAGGCCAGAAAACACATTTTATGTCCCCCGGCATTGTTGTCTCGGCGTAAGCCTTCTGACTTCCGGCAGAGACTACAAGTCTGTATGAAGCATCATATTCCGCCTTGTAATTCATGACCCAGGCGCCATCGCTCCGGCAAGAAAAGCCGCCTACAAGTTCCCAATTGTTGTTTTTATTTATGAAAAGTTCTACGGAACCCTCTCTTATCCTTTTATATTCACTTTCTTTTGAATCATCGTTCCGCTTTGTCCAAAACAAATCAACAACCTGCTCATCAGAATCCGTCAGCACAGCACTAATCACTATCTCCTGCGGGTCATCAGTATTCAAGCTAACCCATTCCACACACGAAGCGAGTCCGAAGAGCAATAATGCTATCAGGAAAGGCATCGAAAGGAACTTTAAAGTATGAAGGGGTTTCATAATTCGAAAGTTTTTGATAACTTGCCTCAAATTAAAAAAAAAACTTTAGATTAATCCATTAATTCAAGCAAATATGAAAAAGATAGCGGTTATTGTTCTACTAACAGGCCTGTTTTCAATTACTTCTCTTGCTCAGGTTCCGGTAAAATGGAACGTTGGTTCCGGCAGGATAGAGTCTGTTTTCAAAAGCGCAAAAAATATTAAAAGTACCTCTTTTGACGGGTACTACGTTGGCGCAGGGGCAGAGATTGCCTTGCCGGTCAGTTACCTTTCTGTATTTGCATCGGCAAACTGGGATTATAAAAACTTCAAATCGCCGGCTGCCGTTGAGTTTAAAGCCCATTACCTAAGGATTCCTGTACAGATTAAATACACCTTCGGACTTGGCAAGGTTTTGGAAGTTTATGTTGCTGCCGGACCAAGTTTCAATATTGGTCTTTTTGGAAGCGACTTCACTGCTCTTAACAACTTGATTTACACTATGCCGATTACCCCCGAGGTCACAAATAAGGATATTTTTGGCGATAACGGCATGAAGCGCTTCTTTGTTCAGGGCGGAATTTCCGCCGGAGTAATAGCCTTAAGCCATTATGAACTCCGCGTTGGATACGAGTACGGCCTGAGTGATGCCAGCAATCTTCCATATTGCGATGCAAACCGCGTCCACGCCTTAACCTTCGGCGTCGGCTACTGGTTCTGATTATCAATAACTTACGCATTTCAACTTGGCAAACTCGGCTAAGTTGAAATGCGTAACTCGTTGATACTCAGTGCTGGCGTGCTGTGCTGAGGCTGTGGACTCAACACCTGCTTGCCGGCCGGAGCAAAATTACATATTCATGCCACCATCGACCTGGATAACCTGGCCGGAGACATAAGAAGACATGTCGCTTGCAAGGAAGGTTGCAACGTCTGCAATGTCCTCAGGGGTACCGCCGCGGCGGAGCGGAATCTTCTCCATCCACTCTTTGCGAACCTCCTCAGGGAGAGCCTGGGTCATAGCGGTCTCAATGAAACCGGGGGCGATGGCGTTGGCGCGGATGCCTTTGCGGCCCATCTCCTGGCCGATGCTCTTTGCAAGGGCGATTAGGCCGGCCTTTGAGGCTGCGTAGTTAGCCTGGGCTGCATTTCCGTGAACACCTACAACGGAAGACATGTTTATGATGCTTCCGCCTTTCTGGCGCATCATGACGGGAACGCATGCGTGGATGAAGTTGAATGCAGATTTAAGGTTAACTGCAAGAACCGCATCCCACTGCTGCTCAGTCATTTTGAGCATAAGTCCGTCCTTGGTGATACCGGCGTTGTTGACAAGGATGTCAATTTTGCCGAAGTCTGCCTTAATCTTCTCTACAACCTCGTGAGTCTCCTCAAAGTTGGCTGCGTTGGAAGCGTAAGCCTGAACCTTATGACCGTAAGCGGCGATTTCCTCTACGGTCTTCTGAGCGTTTTCATCAATTACAAGATCAGTAAAAGCTACATCTGCACCCTCTGAAGCATACTTAAGGGCGATGGCTTTTCCGATACCTCTGGCAGCTCCTGTAATGAGGGCTACCTTACCTTCTAAAAGTCCCATATTACGTGTATTTTTACAGTTTCAAACTATATTTATTCCGCAAAATTAACTCTTATGTCCTCAATTCCAAAATATTTGGCTAATTTTGCAAGCCTTTTTCCGGAGGAAAAAAATATTATGAGCGAAATCAGAAACAAGGACCTTTACCCGTCGGGCCAGCTGAAAATAGACTGGGTGCGCGCTCACATGCCGCTTTTAAACGGCCTGGAGGCCGATTTTTCCAAGACTAAGCCCTTCAAGGGGCTGAAAGTTTCCCTCTCCGTTCACATGGAGGCCAAGACTGCATATCTGTGCCAGGTCCTCGCTGCCGGCGGAGCGGAAATGTACGCCACCGGCTGCAACCCCCTGAGTACCCAGGACGACGTAGCCGCCGCACTTGACCGCAGCGGAGTCAATGTATTCGCCCTTCACGGCGCCACGCCGCAGGAATACGAGCACTGCCTCAGGAAGGTCTTGGAAATCGGACCGAATATCATAATTGACGATGGCGGAGACCTTGTAAACCTGATGCTTACGGAGTTCCGGGACCTGATTTCCGGAGTCATCGGAGGATGTGAAGAGACAACGACCGGCATCCTTCGCCTTCGCAGGCTGAATGCTGCCAAGGAGCTTCCATTCCCCATGATGCTTGTTAATGACGCCCAGTGCAAGCATTTCTTTGACAACAGATATGGCACCGGCCAGTCTGTCTGGAACGGCATCAACAGGGCTACCAACCTTATCGTCGCAGGCAAAACCGTCGTCGTAGCCGGCTACGGATGGTGCGGCAAAGGCGTCAGCATGAGGGCCAAAGGCCTGGGCGCAAAGGTTATCGTCACTGAAATCGACCCTGTAAAGGCGATAGAGGCTGTGATGGACGGTTTCCAGGTCATGACAATGAAGGAGGCCGCTCCGAAGGGAGACCTTTTCGTTACCGTCACCGGTTGCGACGATGTTATAACGGCAGAGCATTTCGCCATCATGAAGGACGGGGCAATCCTTTGCAACGCAGGCCATTTTGACTGTGAAGTCGATGTCGCTTATCTGGAAAAATCGGCCGTCAAGACATCTCCCGCAAGGGAAAACATTAAGGCCTACACAATGGAGGATGGAAAGACCTTCTATGTTATCGCAGAAGGCCGCCTTGTGAATCTTGCGGCTGGCGACGGCCATCCTGCGGAAATCATGGATATGTCCTTTGCCATCCAAGCACTCAGCGCCAAATATCTTGCAGACCATCGCGGCCAGGAGCGCGGAAAGGGCGATATGCTCCTTAACGTTCCGGAAGAAATTGACCGCGCCGTTGCTTTCAGGAAACTGGCAGCCTGGGGCATCAGCATAGACAAACTCACAGAAAAACAAAGACTTTACCTTTACGGGGAATAAATCATGAAACTGATTCCAATTTACGCCTGGAACAAGGGCGTTCACATCTTTGAGACTAAACAGGAAAGGTTCGTTAAAAGGCCCTGGGCGCAGGGCGTTGTGCTGCTGCTTTGCGTTGTCGTTGCAATGCTTTTGGCCAACCTGCCCTGGACCAGCGAGGCTTATAAAGAGGTGCTTGAGACCACTCTTTCCATCAAAATAGGCAGCTTTGAATTCCCCCAGGGAATGACCGTTGAAAAGTTCATCAACGACATTCTTATGGTGGTTTTCTTCTTCACTGTTGGCCTTGAAATCAAGCGAGAAGTAGTAAACGGGGAACTCAGCAGCCGCCAGAAGGCCGTTATGCCAATCATTGCAGCCTTTGGCGGAGTGATTATGCCGGCCCTCATTTACACCCTTGTCAACCATAGTCCCGCCGCCGCTTCCAGCGGTTGGGGAATCCCCACTGCCACAGACATCGCCTTTGCGGTTGGAATCCTTTCCATTCTTGGAGACAAAGTCCCAGTTTCGCTGAAGGTCTTCCTTACCGCCCTTGCCATTGCCGATGACCTTATTGCCATCCTTGTGGTGGCCCTGTTCTATGGCGGCAGCATCAACCTCCTGCTTCTTGGCATCGCCGTGCTTCTCATTATCTTTGTGCTGATAATGAATAAGTTAGGAGAGAAAAGGATGATTTTTTACATCATTCCCGCCGTGGCAATATGGATACTTTTCTACTATTCCGGAATCCACGCCACCATGTCCGGTGTCGTTATGGCTTTCCTTGTGCCGATGACTCCCAGGTATACAAAAGAGTATTACTTCCACAAGCGCGACCATTACCGCCATCTGCTTTCTGAATACGACAACATTCATGAGGAAGGTGGCTTCCCCAACGGCCCCCAGAGGCATATTCTGCGCCAGCTCAGCAGGACCAGCCGCAATTGCATCGGCATGAGTTACCGTCTGGAGCATGCTCTTGGCATTTGGGTTAATTTTGTGATTATGCCGATTTTCGCCCTTGCGAACGCCGGTGTAACCATTCCCAGTGTGGAATATTTCAATGTATTCAATTTCAGCCCTGAGCTTGGCAGCGTCAGCATGGGTATATTCCTTGGCCTCCTCCTTGGCAAGCCGATTGGCATTACCCTGGCGTCTTGGATCGCCGTTAAGGCAAAGGTTGGGGCGATGCCTGCAAAGGCCAACTGGAAGATGCTGTTTGCCGTTGCCTGCCTTGGCGGTATCGGCTTTACAATGTCCATCTTTGTGGATACCCTGTCCTTCGGAGACCATCCAGAGGTGGCGGAGCAGCTGCGCAACATGGGTAAGGTGGCTGTGCTCATGGGCTCCCTCTGCGCCGGCCTGCTTGGCAGCATCCTTGTAAATCTCTTCCATAAAAAACCAGCCATTGAAAATTAGCTAGTTACGCATTTCAACTTAGCCGTTTTTGCCAAGTTGAAATGCGTAAGTTATTGATAATCAGAACAGGCTTATACTACTGGAAGATGAAGCCAGCGTCGGTTACTGGATGTAAAGGACTTTTTAGAATTTTTTTGCTTTTTAGAAGATGGCGCCGATGATGATGGTTATCATCCAGACAGCGGCGAAAAGTTTAAGGCCGGTGCCGACGAGGAAGCCGAGGAAGGCGCCCAGGGCGGCGGTAGTTGAATTGAGGGTATCCTTGCTGCCGAACGCGTATTCGGCCACGAAGGCACCGATGAGGCCGCCAAGAATCATTCCGATGGGCGTCAGGAACATTCCAAGTAGCATTCCTATGGTGGAGCCCCAGGACGCGGCCTTGCTACCCCCGGTGTATTTTGTGATTCTTGAGGGGACTATGTAGTCAAGGATGGTAACGACGACGGTTATTCCCAGCCAGATGAAGAGCTGGGTACTGGAGATTGAGCCTTCAAAACGCAGGTACATAACCAGCATGCCAAGCCAGCTAATTGGCGGGCCGGGCAGTGCCGGTACTATACTGCCGATGATTCCGAAGACTCCCAGGAATATTCCCAGGGCTGCCAGTAGAATGTCACCTATCATTGTTTACAGATTTCTCCACTCTCCCTTCGGGCTCGGTCGAAATGACAACCACTCTCCCTTCGGGCTCGGTCGAAATGACAGTCATTTCGCCATAGCGGCCTCAACGTCGTCCGGAAGGATAGGAAGACGCTTGGGACCGCAGCGGCGGGCACCAGTCTCTGTTACAAGAACGTCGTCCTCCAAGCGGATTCCGCCGAAGTCGTAGTAATCCTTAAGCTTTTCAAAGTTGATGATACCCTTGCCAAGGCCCTTCTCTTTCCACTCCTCAATAAGGGCAGGGATGAAGTAAATACCTGGTTCATCGGTAATTACAAAGCCGGGCTTAAGGTTACGGGCCATACGCAGGCTGCCAAGGCCAAGCTGCTTTGCACGAATCTGGCCGCGGTCATAGCCAACAAGATTCTCACCAAGGTCCTCCATATCATGCACGTCAAGCCCCATGTTGTGGCCAAGGCCGTGAGGCTGGAAGAGGCCGGCAATGCCGTCGGCAGTCATCTCATCAAGGTCTCCCTTCACAAGGCCGAGGGCACTGAGCCCCTCAAGCATTTTGTGCATGGTGGCCAGATGAACCTCCCTGTAAGTGATTCCAGGGCGGGTGATGCTGAAGGCATGCTCATTACAGTCGCAAACAATCTGGTAAATCTCACGCTGCTTGGTAGTGAATTTGCCGCTGGTAGGATAGGTACGGGTGAAGTCCGATGCATAATGCATATTACTCTCTGCTCCTGCGTCGATTACCATGAGTTTGCCGGGCTCTATCACCTTGTCATGCAGATGGTTATGGAGGGTCTCACCATGCTGGGTAAGGATGGTAGGGAATGATACGCCCCAACCTTTGCTGAGGGTAAGGCCTTCCATCTTTCCTACGATTTCCTGTTCAACAATGCCGATGCGAATGTTGTCGCGGCCTACGGAGTGCATCTCATAGCCAAGGGCGCAGGCATCGTCAATAGCCTCAATTTCACAAGGCTCTTTTACAAGTCGCTGGCTCACAACGGTTTCTATAAACACGGTAGATGGTTTTTCTCCGGGGAAGAGTTTCTCTGTCACCATCGTGTTATAGTAGCGGGAAGGGGGCAGGAAGTGGACCGGACGGCCAGCAGCCTTGGCGGCTTTAACGGCCTCGAAAGCCTTCTCATAAGGAGCCGTGGCGGCTACACCTACAAGCTCTGCCTTTGACTGAACGGTAGGCTGGGGGCCCATCCAGATAATGTCGCCAATCTCCACGTCATCGGCATAAATAGTCTCTTTTCCGGACTCGATATCCAGAATTGCCGCATAACGAGGGTCGTCAAGACCGAAATAGTAAAGCCAGCAGCTTTCCTGACGCCATTTGTAGCAGTTGTCTTTGTACTGGGCCGGAGCCTCTACATTACCAAGGAAGAAAAGGAGACCTTTCTCTCCTGCGGCCGCCATCTTCTGAATAAGAACCTTGCGGCGGTTTTCGTATACTTGTTTACTGAACATAAAAGAAGCCGTATTTTTAATTACGGCCTCTAATATACGAATTTTAATTAAGGATACGCCAAAGATTGCACTTATTTTACAGCTTCTTAAGCGAAGCGCCGCGGCCAACGGAAACAATGTCCAGTTTGAGGCCGGCGTTATCCGCATAGCGGCAGGAAGATGCTCCGCTAAGCTCAACAGCCAGCTTCTCCAGGGCGTTCACATGGCACTTTGCAGCGCCGCTCAGCTCTACCATAGCAGACCTTACGTCTGTCTGGAGCAGGTTCAGGTCGCAGGCGCCGGAGCAGTCTACATCCAGCTTGTTCACTTTCCCGGCAAGCTTTACGCTTGCGGCGCCGGAAGCCTCGATTTCTGCGATATCCGCTGTAACACCGGCATTGATTTTACATGCACCGGAAATGTCCAAAGAGGCATCTCTTACCTTGGCGGTAATGGTAGCTTTTGTAGCTCCGCTGCAGTCCAGGTCAAGTTTATCTGCTATTAAATCCAGCTTGGAAATCACCGCTGCTCCGGTGGCATCCAGCTCAAATTCTCCCCTTACATTCAGGCTGCCGGCAACACTCAGCTTGGTAGCTCCGCTCATTTTGACATCACACAGCTCCGGCATGGTAATCCTTGCCTTTGCAGTGGGGTTCCAATTCCTTCCGTTGGAAAGCTCCCTGGGCAGGTTCCTGACGCCAAGGGTAAGGGTAGACCCGATCATATTCACATCTACATAAGGCATGGCTTCCTCCGTTACCTCAACGTCAATTGACCATGAGGAGCCAGGAACCACCTCTACGGCCCATACCCAGCTGAATTCCAATTTGTTAAAGCCCGTAAAGTCGTAGCTTTTAGCAACGGGTACCCCTGCGCCGGAAGCGCTGAAGAGTCCCATTGTCATGGCAGCAAATACAGCTGCAATCCTAATAATGCTTTTCATATCGTCAGTTTTTTATATTATCTTTAAAATCGTTCATCGCGGTTAACATCGTGCCGTAATAACTCCTGAGAATCTCCCCTTTTTCCTGATCCGACAGCTCGTCCGGAAGCTGGTCCAGAAGCGGAATCGCTTCTCTTGTAATGGCCGCAAGTGTCTCATCCTCACCATATTCCGCGAGCTCAGTACAGTTCTGCCGGTACTGACTGTAGTAGGCATCGAAAATCGCCTGCGGGGAATCTCCGGCATCGGCAAACCAATCTTTGTCCGCATTAAGGCTGCCGCCGGCTCCCGGTTTGATAAGGATAATCCCGATAATGACTGCGGCTGCCAGGCTTGTCACTGCCATAAACCTTCTCCACACGACAATTTTTGCCGATGCCGCCGGTTTGCCAGCCCTTTCCAACTTGTCCAGGAAGCGGTCTTCGTGGCCGGCAGAAGGCTCCGCCATATCCATTTTACGGCCGTTCTCTTTGATGTATTTTTCTAAATCTGTCATATCCTTTTATTTGAAAGCATTGTTCTTAATTTTGCCAAACCCCTTGAGTATGAAGACCTTATGGTCGTTTGTTTTTGTCCTGTGCAGGCCGATACCTCTTCGTAATCCAGCCCTTCTATAAGTACAAGGCCAAGCACTATGTTATAAGGTTCTCCCAAGGCTTTTATCGCTCCGGCAACCGCTTCCGGTGTAAGGCTTTCCACCGATACTTCTTCTGTTCCCGCAGGCTCTTCCTGCTCCGCCCGGAGCTCTTCCTTGAAGAGATTGCTGCGTTTGCGGGCCCTGAGTACGTCCAGGGACTTCCTGATGGCTGTTCGCGCGAGCCAGGCTTCTGTCTGTTGCTCTGACAGGCCGGCCGGTCCGTCGGCAATGTATTTGAGAAGCGTATCCTGCATTATCTCCTCTGCATCTGCACTGTCGCCGACTATGCGCAGGCAAATGTTGAAGACTCTCCGGTAATGCTTCCGGTAAAATGCTGTTGCTTCTTCTCTTGTCATTTTTTCTTTCTTTCCACATTAATAACGTCCGCGATTGCCGATTGTTGCAAATATAGCATTTTTATTATTCGAAGAAATGGAATATCTTTGTAGAAACAGGAAAAACCCGATAACCATGAAACTGATAAAACTGATTGCCGCAGCGGTTCCCGTACTCTTTGCAGCCGCCTGCACAGACAAAACCCCGTCCGTTGTTTGGAATGAAGGCCAGGCCGATGATGTCGGAAAAGCCTGCCATGAAATTATCCTTAAGAATGTACCCGGAGGCAGCCGCATCTGGTTTGCCCGGATTCCCAGGAAGCTGGAAATGGCCCCGGAATCTGTAACGGAAATCACTCACTACAAAGGCAACAGTTTTTACTTCGACGTGCCGGAGCATGAGGGCAAAGAACTAAGCATCAAGTATTTATCCACCGCACTGCCACGCAAATCCTGGGCGCCGGAAGGCTTTGTCCTGCAGCGCAAGGGCCAGAAAGACCAGGAGTTGGCTGTAGAGTACAACTTTATCCCTCGTGAAGGTACAGAGCCGGAGGCAAAATGGTTTGCAAAGACCTATGAGCCCAAGCCGGCCGATATCATCCCCGCAGTAAAAGAAGTGACCTATGGAGAAGGCCAGGTTGCCAAACCGGACTACTCCCTTGCCAAGATTACCGTTGCACCCTCCGGAGAGCACCCCGTGGGCTGGTATCGTATAAGCATCGGCAAAGAAGGAGCAAGCGTAGAAGCAGCAGAGGAAGACGGTTTCTTCTATGCCCGCACAACCTATGAAAAGCTTCCACAGCAGCTGCCTCCTACTGAAATCACCGACTGGCCGGACCTTCCCTACAGGGGAATAATGCTGGACGTGGCCCGCAACTTCCTGGACAAAAAGGGAGTCAAGAAGATTATCGATATCGTCGCAGGCTATAAAGTCAACCATCTGCATTTTCATATTGTCGATGACGAAGGCTGGCGCATTGAGATTCCCCAGCTGCCGGAGCTGACTACATTCGCCTCCCGCCACGCTCTGCCGGTTGTCTGTGAAGCCGATGACGACCTTTTTGCAAAGAAGGGCGATCTTTATGAGCCCGACGGCCTTATGCCCAGCACCGACGGCCGCGTGAGCGAGGCTTCTTCCAGCTACGGATTCTACACACAGGAAGACTACGAGGAGATTATCAAATACGCCTGGGAACGCCGCATTAAGGTTATTCCGGAGTTCGATTCACCGGGGCATTCCCGTGCCGCCATACGCTCTATGGAGGCTTACGAGCGCCGCACCGGCGACGGCAGCTTTCGCCTTGCCAACCCGGCCGACACATCCAAATATACATCGGCACAGAGCTTTAACGACAATGTCCTGGAAGTTGAATATCCGGGCGTATACAAATTCATGGAATGCATCTTCGACAATGTGATAAAGATGCACAAGGACGCCGGCGTTCCGCTGGCGGCTATCCATATTGGCGGAGACGAAGTTCCCTACGGAGCATGGAGCGGACGCAGCCGCATAGAGATGAAAGACCTCTTCATCCGCAGGATGATGGAGATTGCAGACCGCAAAGGCGTTAAGCTGGCAGGCTGGCAGGAAATCACCCAGAACATCAAGCCGGAAACTGCAACTGAACTGGCCACAAAACTGTATTTTGTAAACGCATGGAGCACCCAGGGCCGCCTGGCGGAAACCCCTTACAGGCTTGCGAACCAGGGCTTCCCCACCCTTCTTTCCAATGTGGAGAACCTGTATATAGACCTGGCTTACTCTGACGGCCCGGACGAGAAAGGCCTCACATGGGGCGGCTACGTGGACGAGCGCAAGACCTTCGCCCTGCAGCCGTACCGCATCTATGAGTCCGTGCGTTGGAACGACGTTGATACGCCCAAAGACCTTACCGGCATCGCCGACGGCAAAATGGCCCTTGAGCGTCAGGAGAACATAATTGGCGTGCAGGTTCAGCTCTGGAGCGAGAACCTGAGGAACTTCGGGGACTACTCTTACAGCATCTTCCCCAAGGCGATAGGTGCCTTTGAAAGGGGTTGGAACGCCTGCCCTTCATGGCCGGACGATGATGCTTTCCTGGCCGATTGGGACCGCTTCTACAGCATCCTGGCAGCTAAGGAATTCCCTAAATACGAGGCCCTTGGCCTGCGCTATAAAAAGAGATAAGTTGTCATTCTGAGTAGGGTCCCTCTTTAAGGAACTTTTTGAATTCATCGGTAAGGATACACTTGGTGCTGAACCAGGCGTGTCCTTTTACCCATGATGCCTGACGGCATTCCTCTATCTGCTTCTTGAACTCATCGACAGACTCAAAACCCTTCTGGCCAAGACGGTAGGCGGCAAGGCCAACGTACATCGGTACGTCCTTCATAATCTCTTCCCAGCTGTTCAGAACCGTAAAGAAGTCTGCAATGGGATGCCCGTGCTGCCAGTAAATCTGGGGAATCAGATAGTCGATTGTGCCTTCCTCTATCCAGAAACGGGGATCCGCATACAGGCGAACGGTGTTGACAAGGCGGCCGCCGGGGGAAATCCCGAATACTTTGCCCGGATAGCCGTGGGTTGTATTGTACATTGCGGCCACGCATGCGTTGATATTGGCAAAGCGCCAGCCCTCGCGGTCCAGTTCGCCGCCCTCGTTCTGGTATTCCTCGTACTGGTCGGCATCTTCCCAGGTACCCTGATTGGCCTGGAAGCCCTCCGGATAAAAATAATCATCGATATGTATTCCGTCAAGGTCGTAATTATCAAGCAGTTCCGCGATAATTGAACTTAAATGTTCCCTGGTCTGGGGCAGGGCAGGATCAAGAAAATATGACTTGTTGTAAGTCTGAATCATCTCCGGATGGGTAATGACAATGTGGCTGCTGTCGCGCTGCATATCCTCTGCTCCGCAGCGCAGCGGGTTAAGCCAGGCATGGATTTCAAGGCCAAGACTGCGGCAGGTCTCAATGGCAAGCGCCAGCGGGTCATAGCCCGGGTCCACGCCCTGGGTGCCTGTAAGAACATGGCTCCACGGGAGAATCTTGGACGGATAAATGGCATCCATATTGGAAACCAGCTGGAAGAAAACGGTATTGCATCCAACATCCTTGATGTCGCCTATTATTTTTACCAAGGCTTCCTTATCTGCCTGGAAATCAATTATTTCTGCGCCGGTGCTGTCCTTTTCATGACGTGGCCAGTCAATGCCTTTAACTGTTGTGAGCCAGGCAATCCTGGCTTCCTGATCCTGGTTTTTGGCAACCTGGGCCTGCGCAGGCCATACCATCATCAGCAAGGCTGCAATAGTAAAAGATAAGTCAAGTATTTTCATGTTTCATCGATTTGGAGTTTAAATATAGCGGTTTTCTCCTGAAATCTTAAAATTTATGGCTATTTTTGTGAATCCGATTACTCAAAATCGGCATAAGACTGTTAATGGAGAAGAAAGTTTTTGTATACGATAAGCCGTTTCAGGTAGAAGGCGGGCAGGTTTTGCCCCGGTTGGAAGTAGGATATGTCTGCTCTAAGGGCGGATATCACGGCCAGAAGGTCATCTGGCTCTGCCACGCTGTAACCGCCAGCGCAGACCCGCGGGACTGGTGGGCCCAGATTACCGGCCCGGGCCTTATGTTCGACACGGAAAAGTATTTTGTAATCTGCGCTAACTCCCTTGGCTCCTGCTTTGGCTCCAGCGGTCCTGCAAGCATCAACCCGCTTAACGGGCAGCCGTATTACTTTGACTTTCCGAAGGTAACGGTCCGCGACTCCATCAACGCTTTTTACCTGCTTTGCCAGCATCTGGGCATAACAAAAATAGACCTGCTTGTAGGCGCTTCCATGGGCGGCTTCCACGCCCAAGAGTTTGCAATCATGCACCCGGAACTTATCAAAAGGGCGGTTTTCATGGCCACGACTTCACGCGTAACTCCTTGGCTTACAGCCTTTGAGGAGACTCAGCGAATGGCCCTTGAGGCAGACCCGACCTTCCGGCTTCGCCGTGACCTTAAGGGCGGCCTGGCCGGCCTTAAGTGCGCCCGCGGAATAGCCATTATGTCTTACAGATGCGAGGAAGGTTATAACATCAAGCAGTGGGAGGATTCGGAAGACATCGTTTTTGCAGACAAAGCCGCCTCTTACCAGAGGTATCAGGGCAGCAAGTTCGTGCGCGACTTTGACGCCTATTCATATTGGTATCTGACCTACGTTGTGGACAGCATCAACGTGGGCCGCGGCCGCGGCGGTGTGGAAGCCGCCCTTAAGATGATTAAGTGCCCCGCCACCGTCATCACGCTTAGCACCGACATCCTTTTCCCTCCCGTTGACATGGAGCCGATGGCCCGGATGATGGGTGCCGATTATCACGTTATCCAGACTCACTTCGGCCACGACGGTTTCCTGATTGAGTTCCCCCAGATGGAAGCCATCATCGGCCCGATAGTAAAGGAGGCTTGCAAATGAAAACAACAATGGATAAATCTTACAAAAGCATAGGACTTATGTCCGGGACATCGGTGGACGGATTGGACGTCTGCTGCGCAACGTTCACTAAGGAAGGCGGCAAATGGTCATTCAAAATCGACTGCGCAAGGGGGTATGATTATCCGCAGGAGCTGAAGGAAAAGCTGGGGCGCAAGGTCCAGAATATGTCGGCCTTGGAGTTTATCACCTTCCACAGCCAGTACGGCTTCTTCCTTGGGGAGAGGGTGAACGACTTTATGCAGGAGTTCGGCGTGCGTCCGGACATCATCGCCTCCCACGGCAGCACCGTCTTCCATGAGCCTGCAAAGAAGGTAATGTACCAGATTGGCGATGGTGCCGCTATCGCTGCTGTTACCAAGGTGCCGACAGTGTCTGATTTCCGCCGCCTTGACATAATGCTGGGCGGCCAGGGCGCGCCACTTGTTCCCATCGGCGATGACCTTTTGTTCGGAGACTATGACTATTGCCTTAACATCGGCGGCTTTGACAATATATCCTTCCGCAAAGGGGAAAAGAGGATTGCTTTTGACATTTCGCCGGTGAATTATGTGATTAACAAGTATTGCCGTGAGATTGGGCTGGAGTTTGACCGCGACGGCATCATTGCCAGCAAAGGAACTGTAAATGAGGAGCTTAAGGCCAAGCTGGATGCGCTGGATTACTTCGGCAAGACTTATCCGAAGTCCCTTGGTCGTGAGTGGGTAGAGAAGAATGTCTTCCCGCTTCTGGACAGCTGCGGATTGACAATGGAGGATAAACTTTGCACCTTCTATGAGCACTGCGCCTACCAGTTCGCGCGCGTCACAAAGCCGGGAAAAACCGTTCTTGTTACCGGAGGCGGAGCTTACAACAAGTTCCTGATTAGCAGGATGTCAGCTCTAAGCGGCTGCAAAATCATCATCCCGGAAAGCGCCATCATAGAGTTCAAGGAGGCCCTGATTTTCGCCTTCCTTGGGGTTCTTTACATGGCCGACGAGCCGTCCTGCCTTGCATCGGTAACCGGCGCACAGCAGGACAACATCGGCGGTATGCTCTTTAAAATTTGAGGCGCTAAAGTTTAGCCAGGCGTTCATCCAAGAGGTTGTGATAAGCCTTCTTCATCTTTTCCGGGAGGAAGGATTCTTCTATAAGTTCCTTCCAGGCTGGAGAAGCCGCTTTAATTTTGCTTATCAACGAACCAGTCTGCGCCTCTGTCATACCACTCTCACACATTGCCAGGACAAATGCAGCCCTGTCGAAACCGGCTTTCCCCCCGCCCACATGAAGAGTCATCGCCATTTCCTCCTGGTCTTCCGGATCGGCCAGCCAAACAGATAGAAGGTCATACGCAGGAGATAGTTCGTATTGTCCGTCACCTGAATCAATCAAGGAGAAATTCTTGCAATGCATATCTGAGTTCCCGGTAATCCACGAGAATATAACGACCTCCCAGAATCGCTGGACATCCAGCATCGGAGCGGATGAAAAGCGTTTGACAGTTTCAGCCAATTGCCCGTATGTACCATAATATTTGTGTTCTGTCAGGCGATTGGATAGTTGACACATATCCAGCATCGATATCTTTTCACCTTTCTTACCCCGATCCATGCGTAGGGTCAAATATCCCAGTTCCCCATCCTGAAGACGGATGAGTGTATGACGGGCAGTACGGATGTGTGCGGCCTCGGCCATTTTCATCGTTAGGTCTTCCAATTCCGGAAGGCTGGGGTACTTAGAACTCTGCGGCTTAAAGATATATTTGCCCCACAAGCCGACGATGGTGAATTTTGCCGGCTCGTTCTTTCCACCACGGTCAACATCAAGCGACATCTTTGCCTGAACGCCGGTTACCGAAGCGCTGGTGCGGATAACCTGACGGGCCAGATCGGACATATTGTCCCAGGTATAAGGCAGGATGGGCACGGTTGTGCTGCCGAAGAACTTTTTAGCGCACGTCGGATGAAAATCAACCTGACCTTCTTCCAACTCCTTGTAACAATACAAACACTTACTCATGGCTATGAGGCATTACACTGATATTCCCGATACAATCTTTGCAACAAGCCAAGAGGAGCGACATCCGGTCCCGCTGGTCAATCTTCCATGAAGAAGACGCGATATCCAGCAGCCAGCCTTCGGGTATGAGGCCATCAAAAACCGGAAACAACATCTCCTTTTCATAAGGCTGAGCTGCAAGCGGCATGGTTGGGCTTAGCGGGGCCGCATCCGGGCGCGCCAGATAGCTTATGTCATAGCTGAAATGAAAACCCTCTTCATCCTCTACGAGTATTCCGCAAAAGATGTCATTCACATATATATCCGCCTGTTTCATACCTGATCATTTTTAACCGGGCCCAATCTATCTCCGAACAGAGCAAGAACATCGTTGACTTTATCCATTCTCAGGGTTTGTTTCCCTTGTTCCAGCTCCCTGACAAAGCGCAAGCCTACCCCGGCCCTCTCCGCCAGTTCAACCTGCGTGAGGCCATATTTCCTTCTTTTTTGTTTGATGTATGCCGATATTGTCATATTAATTATACCTAATCGGGTACAAATATAGCAATTTTCATATATTTTATACCAAAAAGGGTATAATTTTTAAAAACAACATTGCAATTATACCTCTTTGGGTATAATTTCACATCACTTCAATACGATAGTGATGGTGAAGTTGTTGGGATCTGACAAATCTGAAAGCGTCTTATGGTTTGTAGTAACCTTTGCCTCCTTGCCATTAAATGTCACATCCGGTTCTTTACCCTCATAGGTGGTTACCGTTGCCCTGTAGAAATGCTGCATTCCGTACTCATGCCGCACTGCCGGTCCCTGCTCACGAACAGAAGAGAAGGAACCGGAATACGAAGCCGGTGCAGTCTTAGATGCCACATAGGTTTTCTTTCCATCGGACAGATAACCGAACTTAACCCTTTGTGAGGAAATGGAGAATGTTCCGCCAATCGGTTTCATATTCCCGTTCAACCTGATTTCAATACGATAATCCTGGGTTTCCTTCTGCGGCTCTCCGCGGTAGCCGGACGGAGCCATGGCCTCATACTCTGAATGGGAAGATGCCCGTACAAGGAATCCGCTTCCGTCCTTGCTAACAGATACTGAACTCTTTCCGGGATGGCGCTGCGGGTCATAACTAAACTCTACGCCGGCTCCCGAAACTGACAATGCCTTGATTTGAGAATCGTTCTTGCTCTCCTCCTCTGCCTCCTCTTCCTCCGGTTCCTCTTCGCCCACCCATTCATAGTGGAAGAGATATGTGACGATGGCTATGTTGTCTGAGCCGGGGCGCTCTGCCACTTTGAAGACTTGCGTAAGGGTAAAGCTCCTGGGGTCTCCCTTCTCCGGATGGTGGGCCATAAAGGTGCCGGTATATTCACGAAGATACCTTACCCCGGCCGTCGATGATTTTCCGGTATCGGTCTTCGTTTTACGGGACATTTCGCAGGCAGCCTTTTCGGAACTGGAAATATCGGCACTAAACTCATATCCTTCTTTAATCTTCTTCAGGTACGGGTCTCCATCAATTTCCATAACTCCTTTGTATTCAACTCCGGCTGACCAGAATTTAGGAGGTACCGAAACGGACAGGTTCCCGTCCAGATATAGTTCTTTTACATACCGGACCTCTTTCCCTTTCTTCTCCTCAGTCGCAGCGTGGCCGGTTATTTCAAGAGAATAATCACCAGCAGACTTAATCTCCACACGGCGATAGTCCTTATCGACTTCCTTTCCTTCTGTCTCTGTACGGGAATGGTCGATTTTCCTTTCTACGCTTACCTGCTTCCAGTAATTAGTTTCAGGTGCTAATTCTTCCTTCTTTTCTTCCTTCTTGTCCACATTATTACCCCATTTAGCCTCTGCTCCTTCCGGAGACTCATAAACACTTCCTTCCGGAGAGTTGTAATACCAGCGGACAGAAAGAGTGAAGCCGTTTCCTTTATTTCCGGCTCCCGGCACAGTCCACCAGACTTTTTCTCCGAAGGATTTTGGCTCTATATTATGGGTTTTCTTGACACCGTTTTTGTCTGTGTACGTAACTACGGCACCAGAGACAAGATTATTCTTTGTGAGGTCGCTGTCCGGTTCGGGTACTACAAACGATATCTTATCATCTTTTACAGAGCGGATATTGGGAGCCTCTGGTGCAAATAGCCCAACAACATAATATTCACAAGTTTCTGCTTTGGACATTGATGTTGTTACCACAGCAAGCTGATACCCATTCTTTTTATTTTTCTGTTTTTCACCTTTAGAATCAAGCACATATTTGCCTAAAAGCATTTTATAATCGGTTTGCCTGTTTCCGGAATAATATAAGACCGGTTTTCCTCTCTTAAGGAATGAGCCTTCCCTGGTTCTTTCAAGGTTTTCATCAAAACCACGATCAGACCAGTAAAAAGTCACGTAAGGATTCGGGGTGCCTTTTGCCCAAACAAACACGTTGGCCTTTTCCTGGAAGGTGTCCTTTTCCTTTGGCGGAAGATCTATCTGATATGAATTCACCGCATAATTCAATGGTTTTTTCAACCTTTCAAGCATGCGCACAGGACTGCTTTCAGTCAGTTTTATATGTACAGTTTCTGTCTCCTTAGTAGGATTGGAGGAGTTACACTGAGAGTCAAAAATCGGCTGAAGATGAGTCTCTCCGAAGTATTTCCACCCTTGGTTTAACTGCTCGTCATTAATATCCAAGGATTTCTTTATCCAGCCTGTCCAGCCGTTTACATGAGGGCCATGCAAAGAGTATGTATTTGCAAAGAACTCCATGCTCAGGTAGTCTTTCCCTACGCCTTTCCTTATTCCTTCAACAGCACAGGCCATTGCATAAGCATCCGCAGTTGAAACCCATGAGAGGAGCGGATTAATATCGTCTAACGGGTATGAATAGATATATTGGTTGGCCCTCTCTGTGAGCAGGCTTTCATAAGCAGTTTCTGATTCAGGGTTATTTAACGTTATAACACCTTCTTTATACCACTTTATCGCGGCGTCTTTTTCAAGAACCGCAGCCGTACACTCTGCCGGCGTAGATCCCATCTTGAATACCGAATAATAACATTGCTGGCGGGCATGGAATAATTCGTGGACAATAGTACATTGCAAATGTTCAGAGCCGGATTTTCCCTCACGTGCCTTGTCATAGTTAATAAGCAAGAAGGCTCCTCCCATGAGGTATGGAACCGCAACCCCGTAATTACTTTTTCCAGCCTGATTTCCATCTACCAGATAAACAGGGACATCAAAATCGAATTTATGCAGTTTTATTCCGTTCATATATTTATTGGCACGGATAATCTGCTCTACGATAGATTGAATGCTCTTTGGAAGAAGTGTTCTTGGATTCTTGATAACCTCAAACATTTCTTTGTCTTTGCGAATCTCTTTCTGAAGATAACTCTCATAGTTAAGCTCTTGTCTTATAGCCTGGACCTGCTTTCTGGAGAACAGTTTTTGCCAAAAAGAATAACCTTTTTGTGCACTGGCAACGGAATCTTTAACATCGGCTTCAAACTGTTCTGCCGCCTTTTTCTTTGCTTCTTTACAATAGTTTTCAAACTTGTTTTGCTTTTCAAAAAAACGGTCAAGCCCGTCGGCATCTTCCGTATCCCTGTAACGGAAAAATACGGTAAAGTCTCCGCTATCGTCTTTAACGGAGTACTTTACAGTGGTTCTGTCTGCATAGAATACTTCCAAAGGCCTGACATGTCCGGCTTCCGCTGCTGCACCCATCTCAAATAAGAATTCAAGTATCTTTTTAGCCGGTAAATTCCACGCCTTTAATGGAACTAAATCAGAAAAAGAGAATGTCAACAACGAATTCTGATTACCCTCGAAAGACAGTATTCCGTTCCGTACCTTGGTAGAGTACCTGTAATATCCAGAATATTTGCCATCATTCACAACTCTGTGTATCTGGACCCTGTCTTGCAATTCACGCGGGATACCCATTTTATTCAAATCGAACACCATCTTATAATCCCCTGGCATATGCTGTTCCGGCTTCATACCGGCATCAAGGTCAAATACCATAAAAGGCTCAACGCCTACCGTGGCCATTTTTTCCCTGACCCAGTCAAATGTCTTGTCGCTGACAGCAGTGAGTTTAAATTCACGGTCTTTATCCAAAGCATTTTCAGGAGCAGTAAGACGGACACCTTCAAGTAGTTCTACGTCTATTGGTTTACTATTTCCGATGATGACGGTGGGTTTCAACTCGTTTCTTCCACCCCCAGTGAACAGTAGCAGGCACAGTCCGATGACGACGGCGGCTGCTGCGCCGATGATGCCGTATAGCTTCATATTGGCTTTCTTTGGGGCTTTTGGTGCCTTGGGCGCCTTGGGTGCAACCGGCTGCTTTGGCTGGGCCTGTTCAACCTGCTGCTTTGGCTGGTCTACAATCGGTTCTACAGGAGCACCGCAATTGGTGCAAAATTTATCTCCTTCCTGGAGCCTGGCTCCGCAATTTGTGCAAAACATGGATTCTAAGCATTATATTTTATTCAAATATAGCCTCCAAGCACGCAGGCTCATATTTCATTACATGAAAATATCGGTCCTCCAACTAACATTTTCAGAATTCGCAGTGTATTTTTCATAAAATTCAAGCCTCTGTATGGCAAAATCGTATATATTTGCAGGTGATGATAACACTGAGCATCATACTGGCATTCCTGTCTGTTTTTTCGCAGGAGACCCCGGACTCCGTAGCCACAAAGGCTCCGGAAAGCATCTCATTCCTGCCGGTGAAGGTAACTTCACTGCCACCGATGAACACCCCGCGTGCAGACCACGTGCTCTTCTCCCCGGACGGTAAAACCCTGGTTGCCGCAGGCGGCCACACTACAGGATTTATCCCGGTAAGTACGGCAGAGTATTTCGATGGCGGTAAATGGCACAGCATCCAAACAGTTTATCAGCACGACGCCCCTTTTCTTGTTGAGCAGAAAAACGGCAACTTTATAATAGGTGGCGGCTATAGCAATTACCTTGGCGTTGGCCAATCCATCGTCATGGAAGAGTTTCGGCCTGCTGAAGAAAGCTTCTCACCCATGAAAATTCTGGACCGAAAGCGCGCAAGGTCATCTGCAATAGAACTATCGGGCGGAAAAATACTCATCAGCGGAAACTGGTTTGCAGAAGATTTAACGGAGATTTGGTCCCAGGATAACGGCACAGAGAGCAGCGTAAAACCCTCACAGGACCGCTCAGACCCATACATTTTAAAGACCGGCCCGGATGATGCCATTATCTTTGCGCCAAGCTATAACTTTGATGAGCTGAGGCCCATCATTATCGACCGCCTTTCCGGGGGCTCATTCACAGAGCCTCTGTTTGACACCTTGCGCCCGCTACCTCTGGCATTCGACTCCAGGGGCCGTAATTTTGCTGGCAACGAGGCTAATGGGGACTATTCTTACCTTATCGCAGCCCAAAGTACCAGTGACCAGACCGCCATCATAAGGTTCGATGGCGACGCGTTCTCTGTCCTTGATATGCAATTCCCAGTTCCGGGAAACGGGCCGTGGGGAAAGATTTACTGGACCGGGCAGGTGTACGCATCGGCCGGGGAGAAATATGGCCTCCTGCTGGGAGAAGACCCGGATAAACGCCGATACCTGCTTAAGATTGACTGGAGCGGCGGATGGGACAAGGTTACTGACTGCGTGTATGTGACCAACCCCCTTCCCAACCTTGGCCAGGGAGCAAAACTGTTGCTGCCCGGTGGCCGGTTTATTATCTGCGGTGGCGTAACTCCCTGGGGGAATGACAACTACTCCCCTCTTGCAGAGACCTGGATGCTTGAATTGGAGCCGGAAGAAGTCTCTTCTGAAGGCGGCTCATGGCCCCTGATATTGGCAATCTTGCTGCTGGTGGCCCTGGCAGCATCGGCATATATCATTAAAAGGAAAAAGCACCAGGGCGTGGAAGCCACCGTCAAGGAGGAGGGTGACAAGGGGCAGTATGAGGAGCTTTTCCGCAGCATTGTGGCCCTGATGGAGGATGAGCATCTTTACAAGCGCAAGGATTTGAAGACGTCCGATGTGGCCGCCGCCCTTGGCACCAACACAAGGTACGTCTCTGCTGCCATCAACGCAAAGGGCACATCCTTCGTGGACTTTGTCAATGGCTACCGCATCCGCTATGCGATGGAACTGCTTCGCTCCCAGAGGCAGCCTACTATTGCCGATGTTGCCGATGAGTCCGGTTTTACCAGCGATGTTTCCTTCTTCCGCAACTTCAAAAAGGTCACCGGCCTCACCCCCACCCAGTGGCTCAATAAATAGAATGCGCCGTCAGGCGCAGGGCGGAGCGTTAACGAGACTTGCGACAGGAAGTCGAAGTAGCGGAGCACAGGGGGTTCGGGGGAGCTTGCTCCCCTGTATCAGACAAGGGACTACAAATTAAGGCAAGCTTTTGGCTTGCCTTAATTTGTGGTCCCAGCAGGGCATGATCCTGCGACCCCCTGATTATGAGTCAGATGCTCTAACCAACTGAGCTATGGGACCGATGTGCAATGGTGCCCACTTAAGACACCACTGCAAATATAACACTTTTTCTTATTATCCGAAAAAGTTATACTTTAATCTCGACCTCAACACCTGAAGGAAGCTCCAGCTTCATCAGGGCGTCAACTGTCTTGGCGTTGCTGTCATCAATGTCAAGGAGACGGCAGTAAGAGTTAAGCTCGAACTGCTCACGCGCTTTCTTGTTCACGAAGGTGGAACGGTTGACAGTGAATATCTTCTTGTCGGTAGGAAGCGGAATAGGACCGCATACCCTTGCACCGGTAGCAGATACTGTGTCGGCGATCTTCTTGGCTGACTTGTCAAGCAGCATATGATCGAATGATTTGAGTTTGATTCTGATTTTCTGACTCATATCAAATTTTATTACCGAAATTAAACTTTTTTACTTATTCATCATCAGATACCCGGTAGCCACTCTTTTCGACGATATCCTTAGCCAGGTTGGCAGGAACTTCGCTGTAATGGTCGAAGCTCATCGTACTTGTAGCACGGCCGGAAGAAAGTGTTCTGAGCACGGTCACATAGCCGAACTGCTCTGCCAGAGGCACGAATGCCTTGATAATGCGGGCGCCGTTGGAAGTAGTATCCATGGCGTTGATCTGGCCGCGACGGCGGTTCAGGTCTCCCACGATATCGCCCATGTACTCCTCAGGGGTAACAACCTCAAGATTCATAATAGGCTCAAGCAAAACAGGAGCAGCCTTGCGGTAAGCGTGACGGAATGCAAGACGGGCAGCGATTTCAAATGAAAGCTGGTCTGAGTCTACCGGATGGTAGCTTCCGTCAAGCACGGTAACCTTCATTGAAGGAACCTCATAACCGGCAAGGCAACCATTGGCCATGGCGGACTCAAAGCCCTTCTGGATGGAAGGAATATACTCCTTGGGAATATTTCCGCCCTTGACCTGGTTGTCAAACTGAAGTCCGGTTACGCCGGCATCGGCAGGACCGATCTCAACAATGATATCGGCAAACTTACCACGACCGCCAGTCTGTTTCTTGAACACCTCACGGTGCTGGACAGTCTTGGTGATGGTTTCCTTGAAGTTAACCTGAGGAGCACCCTGGTTAATCTCTACACCGAACTCCCTGCGGAGACGGTCTACGATGATATCCAGATGAAGCTCGCCCATACCGCTGATGACGGTCTGTCCTGTCTCATGGTCACTCTTAACCGTGAAAGTAGGATCTTCCTCTGCAAGCTTGCCAAGGGCGATTCCCAACTTGTCAAGGTCTCCCTGTGTCTTAGGCTCCACGGCGATACCGATAACCGGATCCGGGAAAACCATCGACTCAAGGACGATAGGATGAGACTCATCGCAGATAGTGTCACCGGTGCGGAGGTCTTTGAAACCAACGGCGGCGCAGATGTCTCCAGCCTCTACAAAATCGATAGGATTCTGGTGGTTGGAATGCATCTGATACAGACGTGCGATTCTTTCTTTCTTACCTGTGCGGGTATTGTAAATATAAGACCCGGCGTCTACCCTGCCTGAATATGCTCTCATGAATGCAAGACGGCCAACGTAAGGGTCTGTTGCAATCTTGAAAACAAGGCCGCAGAACGGCTCGGATGCCGACGGAGCAAAGGAAAGGTCCTTTCCATTGCGGGGATCACTACCGGTTACGCTGCCCTTGTCCAGAGGAGAAGGAAGGTAACGCATAACGCAATCCAGCAGGAACTGAACACCTTTGTTCTTGAAAGAAGATCCGCAGCATGCAGGAACAATCTTCATGGAGATTGTACCCTTGCGAAGGGCTGCGATAATCTCTTCGTCAGTAAGGGATGAAGGGTCGTCGAAGTATTTCTCCATCAGGCTCTCATCAAGCTCTGCAGCAGTCTCTACGAGTCTGTCTCTCCAGAGATTAACATCGTCAATCATGTCTGCAGGAACATCACCTACTGTATAGTTAACAAGCTCATCTGTTGAATCATAGAAGATTGCCTTGCGGGAAATCAGGTCTACGATACCCTTGAACTTGTCCTCAGCCCCGATAGGAAGGCAAACTGGAACAGCGGTGGCACCAAGCTTTGTGTGCATTTCCTCTACACATGCAAGGAAGTCTGCACCCACGCGGTCCATCTTGTTCACGTAAGCGATCTTAGGCACACCGTACTTGTCTGCCTGGCGCCATACGGTCTCCGACTGAGGCTGTACACGACCCACGGCGCAGAAGGTAGCGATTGTACCGTCCAGCACCCTGAGTGAGCGCTCCACCTCTACGGTAAAGTCCACGTGGCCGGGAGTGTCGATGAGGTTGATCTGATAGGTCTGCCCGCCATAGTGCCAGAAGGCTGTAGTTGCAGCAGAAGTGATAGTGATACCCCTCTCCTGCTCCTGAACCATCCAGTCCATGGTTGCAGCACCCTCATGCACCTCTCCGATACGATGAGTCTTTCCCGTATAATAGAGTATACGCTCAGACGTCGTCGTCTTTCCGGCGTCGATGTGGGCCATAATGCCGATGTTTCTGGTATATTTAAGATCTCTTGCCACTGTCTTATCTGATTAGAAACGGAAGTGAGCAAATGCCTTGTTGGCCTCTGCCATCTTGTGCATATCCTCTTTACGTTTGAATGCACCACCTTCGTTGTTGTATGCAGCAACGATTTCTGCACAAAGTTTTTCAGCCATAGAGTGGCCGGAGCGTTTGCGGGCGAAGGTAATCATATTCTTCATAGAAACTGAAATCTTCCTCTCCGGTCTCAACTCTGTAGGCACCTGGAAGTTAGCACCACCGATACGGCGTGACTTAACCTCTACCTGAGGGGTCACGTTCTCGAGAGCTTTCCTCCAAATATCCAGAGGAGCCTTGTCAGAATCCTTCATCTTCTCGCCTACCATATCAATGGCATCGTAAAAAATAGAATACGCGATACTCTTCTTTCCCTGCAACATGAGGTTGTTCACGAAACGTGTAACCTGCACGTCGTGAAACTTGGGATCAGGAAGTAGAATCCTCTTCTTAGGCTTCGATTTTCTCATTTTGTTGAAAAATTAAAATTAGGTGAATTACTTCTTAGATTTCTTCGGCCTCTTGGCACCGTAGAGTGAACGGGACTGGGTCCTGCCCTCTACACCAGCGGTATCCAAAGCTCCTCTAAGGATGTGGTAACGTACACCAGGAAGGTCTTTTACACGGCCTCCGCGAACAAGCACGATTGAGTGCTCCTGGAGGTTGTGGCCTTCGCCGGGGATGTAAGCGTTGACCTCTTTTGAGTTGGTGAGGCGTACACGGGCAACCTTACGCATTGCTGAGTTAGGTTTCTTAGGTGTAGTTGTATACACACGTACGCAAACACCCCTCTTCTGAGGGCAAGCATCCAACGCGCGAGACTTGCTCTTTACCTCAAGTCTCTCACGTCCTTTGCGAACTAACTGTTGAATTGTTGGCATAAATGATTGTAAATCTTTAATTTATGTAGTCCCCTAAAATTTGGGGACCGCAAATTTACGACTTTTTTTTTAATTCACAAAGTTTTCCACAATAAAGTCCACAATACTCCCCAGGAAAGCTTTGATGGTTTTCTTGCGGCATCCCTTGAAAAACAGGGGGAACACGCAAGTATCCTGGCTAAAACTTGCGCTATCCCCGCCAAAAATCAGGGATAGCGCAAGTTTTCACGCGATTTGTTGCGTTATGGTCACAGAGACATTAAGGTCTCCCGGGGGCAAACCGCTAATTCCAGTTGTCGACGCCGGGGTCAATGTCGATGGCAATCTGCTCCTGGTCCGGAGAAGTATTCAGCGTAACGGTAATAGTATGGACATAACCAGCGCGGAAAGAAAGGGAATACTCCAGAAGATAAGCGATACCACCCATGGTAAGCTCTACAAGCGGGGTCTTGCGCTCTAGGTTCTGCGGAACCAAAACAGCCTCAAACGTAGAATTATCAATCTTATGCATGGTAATAGTATTCCTTGCCCCGAAGGCATCCTTCTCTACAGAACCATGGGTAAGGTCAAAGAAGCAAGAACCAACCGTGTTGTAAATATGGGCCACAACATCATCAGGAATTTCACCCTCATATTTAGGGCCCTTTTCAAGACAGACAACAAGCTTTGAAAGCACATGCTTGAACTGCAGGGCCACAGGACCGCCCGCACGGGTAACATTGGGAGTGTAGGCATACAGAAGGTCTGAAGCCTCATATCCCGGGCCGTCCTGGTTCATAGCCACAGTAAAAGGATACTTTTCAATTGAGCCGATGGAAGCCTGATACGGATAGACTCCATAGAAGTCGCAAGCCTTGTCACTCCAATAAAGAGTCCTGCCAGCACCCCAGGCCGAGCCGTTATAAGCCAGTCTCTCATTGTTTATGAAGTTGCCGCCAACCTGAAGAGGCATCTGCTCCCCACCCTCACGCTCTACTGCGTAGAGGCTAATTGCATCGCCGCTTTCAAATGCCGATGCCGTTGCCTTGGTGCCCGGAAGCCCAATCTGGAACTTTATATCATTGGCATCAGTTTTCACTGGCTCCTTGCTGCAAGACAATGTCGCAAGCAGCAGAACAGGAAGAATATATAATATCTTTTTCATACCGATACTGCCTTTTTGTTATTTAACATTCGGGTGCTCGCCAACAAGAATTGGCATCTCATGACCGCTTGTGCGAACAAAACCAGGGTCCGTCATAGAGAACTTGCTGGGGCTGAGAGCCGGAGCGCTCTTAGGACCAAAGTCACTGGAATCATGCAGGTAGAAGTCTGCAAGAGTAAACTCCTCACCGGCAATAGCCTTAATTCTCTCTACGATTGCCTGGCGGCTTATTGCAGAGTAATAAGGGATATTGTTGTTCATACAGCTTGTAGCCTCTGAACGGTATATTCCGCGGGTATGCATGTAACCGCCCTCATACATATCTACATAATCAGAGTACTGGGCGTTGTACAGCAGATGTGCCCAAGGAACCCTGGTGTAGTCCGACGTCATTGAAAGGTTGCGGAACCAGCCGAGGGACTTGTAGACTCCATAAGAAGTATAACGGTCATCGTCCCCCTGAGGATGTTGGCAGCCATCTTTGCAGTCACAATTCTGGATATATGCATTGTGGTAAATATACTCATCAGCAAGCTTTCCAAAGCCATGGCCGCCGGCCTCATGCTGGATTATGCCACGGAAGTCATAAGGATAAGCATCAGTACTTACAGGTACGCAGGCAATGGCGGAGCCGTCCGTGTACATATAGCATATTCCCTCATAGGTAGATGTGTTCATAAGAAGGATTACAAGGCTCTTGGTAAAGTCCATGGAAGCATTGGCTTTCTTGGCCCAGGTAAAGGCAGCATCAGGATTCTCACACATAATCCTGCTCTGCGTAAAGCGGGCTCCAAACTTACTGTCCTTAACGGTATTGACTGTTCCTATGCCGCTGTCATCACTCTGCGCAACCACATAATATACGTTGAAGTAGTCTTTGTATGTTTTGTAAGGCTCTATTGCAAAGAGGTGATTGTAGCCGTCAGTTGCATTTGTGGTGAAGGTTCCTTTTGAAATATCCTTTGCATCGTAGCCATCACCAGTCAGAACAAAGTCTATTCCAGGGCCCTGGGTTGCAGTATGGAGGGTTTGAACCTGGCCGTCTGAATAGTCAGAATCATACTGTTCTACAGTAAAGGTGAAGGTGTAGTCTTTTGCATCAAGTTTGAATACCACATCTCCTTTGCGGCCTTTGTAATTTTTATAAGTAGGCCTAAGGAAGGTGCCTTCATTTACCTCAAAAGTATCATTGGTTCTTGCCATCTCATTTACGGTGATGGTTACATCTGTCTTTCCTGTGCCGGAAGAGGGGCTTACAGTTATCCAGTCCGGTTTAGAATCTATGCTCCAGTCAAAGTTTGCAGGGGCACGGAGTATGTATGTCCGGCTCTGGGCGGCATTAAGGGCCCTCATTGTGCGGCGGCTAAGAGAAAAGTCATAGTGACCGGCAATACGGTTAAAGTCACTCCAGCCGCTTTCTGCCTGATATCTCATTACCGACTGAGGCGGCACTTCAACTGTACAATTGTCTTTAGCCACACCATCAAAAGCGCCACTCTGAACGGTAGGAGGTTCTACAGCATCGCAAGTAATAGAAGAAACATTATAACATCCATTTAAGGCCGAAGAGCCAATAGTCTGAATGGTAGAAGGAAGATAGATTGATGGAATATTACTGCATCCCTCAAAAGACTTTGCCCCAATTGTTAAAAACCCTTCTGGAAAGATTAAAGGCTCGCAAAGTCTTGGATTACCAACAAAACTACTTTGGCCAATGGTTCTTAAAGAAGAAGGAAAAACAACAGAAGAAAAATTATTACCACCAAAAACACCGTATCCTATTTTCTTCACCCCATTAGGAATAGACAATTCTCCAGAAAACAAACAATTATTAAAAACATAAATGCCTATTTCTTCTAAATTATTTGAACTAATTAACAATCTTCCTGTAAATCTAGTGTGAGTAAAAGCGAACTGGCCAATACTATTTACACTTTCTGGAATATGCAAATCACCAGACACCAAAGAGGACCATGCATAAAACGCAAAATCTCCTATCCTTTCTAGATTCTCAGGCAAATGCAAGCTATTAAAACCACACTCTTTAAATGTGTTAGAACCAATGACAATTAATGGAGAGGGGAGTTGTAAAACCCCGCTTGTTGCGCGACATCCATCAAATGCATACGATCCAATTAACTCAAGTTTATTGGGAAACTGTATACTTGAAATATTTGTCTCACGGAAGGCATAATCTCCAATCTCAGTAACATCCTCAGGTATAATTAAAGCACCTGAATGATTTGTACCATCAAAGGCGCTGGCTCCTACATTTGTAATCTTTTCCGGGAATACAAAATAATATAGAGAAGACTTATCTACAAAGGAGTTAGCAGGAATAATGTCATCCATATATTCATTCGGGAAGAAGATTGACTCATTAGTCTCATAATTATACTCATAATGTGCTGGCATAAGTGCATTCTTCACCTTCGCCTCCTTCATGTTTACAGCCTCCAGAATGGTCATCTGGTCACGCATGAAGTAGAAGTCCTCGTGGTTTACCTGGCCGGTAACTTTAAGATTCTTGATTTTAGCAGGGTTTTTACCGGCGGCAATAACATCGCCAAGGGTACCGGGAGTCTCTACGTTAACGACATAGTACTGGCGGGCCTCGCCTCCGTGGGTGTTAAGGTCTTCTGTCCAGTCTACAATTTCACTGCTTGCCAGAGTGAGTTCGTAAGTTCCGGATGGAGTCTTTTTATTAATGTTAATGTTTACAACCAGCTGCTTCCCGGCCTGATAGGTAACAGCCTCGGCCTGGGTGAAGCCGTAAGATACGCCGTCGATGGTTATCGCAAACAGTTTTGTGCTTGCTGCAACCGTCTGCGGGATAACAATGGCGCGGAAGCTACCATCGGTCTGGGGGCACATCACAATACCATCGGACTGGGCTGCCCCGACCGGTGTAACGGCACCGTTTGTAAAGTTGAGATGGGCTTTCCTTGTTGTGTTGGTTACTATTACGCTCTTTTCAAGGGCATCGAACTCATCTACGGCGAAGCCGCTTCCTTCAACAAGGTTAACCTTGATTGAAGAGAGTTTGTGGCCAAGCTGGATGGCAACCCTTGATTCAGAAGGGGTGATGTTTGCGGCCTTGCCCCAGAGCCAGTCAGAAGCCTCGTAGCCAGAGAGTTCAGTCTCCGTGGCAGCGGAGCTCTGGTCTTTTTTTACCTCAAAGTTTGATGCGGTTACATCTGTGATTCCGTTCTGGTAAGGGTAGTAGAGGTAAAGGTCTACGTTAGTGTTAATGTCTTTGTAGTAAACGGCCTTGACAGGAGTCCATTTATGGGCGGATTCGTCAAAGACGTACTTGACGTTGTCGGCCTGGTTTCCGCTGGCAGCAAGGGTACCGGCTACTGTATTGTCGCTGGTGTAGTTTACTGCATAAAGGCCAACGGCGTCTTTGTCCACAAAGCCTCCGGCCGTTGCCTTTGTTGCTACCTGAGAGATTGAGCCATCTATGTTCAGGGGGATTAAGCCTTCAGAGGATGCAACTTCTTCCTCAAAAGCAGGCTCTTTAGCGCACGCTGCAAGTAGCAGCATCGCGGTAAAAGGTAATAGTTTCCAGAATCTCATAATATCTTAATATTCAATTATTTTCGTTGATAATGCTTCTGCTTCTGCCATCAGAGAGGCAGCATCGGCATAAACTAATCAGCATTGCCGCCGATGCTTCCGCCATCGCCCCAATCGTCAATGATAAGTCCCATAGACTGCGGCACCTCCGTCCAGGAATCGCACCTCAAGCCGCAAATCATTCCCGCGCCAAAAGCATAGCTTGGAGTTTTACGGCACTGGTATTCTTTTTTGCTGCTGTTCAATGCGCTGATAACGATTTCCTGACTTGCCACGTTGACGGGTGCAGACATTATATAAATATAGAATGGTGAGTTGTCTGCTACCGTAATGTTCTCCAGGTCAATCTGAATCTGATTGCTTTGGTTGTCGGCTACAATCTCAGGAGTTACTGCCGTCAAGTCGTAATGAGCAAGGACTGCAAATACGCTGCTCGGAGCCGTAATTGCCACTTTTGTATATGTGCCTGCTGGAAGGGTTGCATTGAGCCTGATAATACAGTTCAAATGGTGAAAGCTGAAGCTAATCTCACCTTCTGCTTTGTCTCCAAGGCTCCACATATAATCATAATTACCAACATGGCTTGTTGAAGTGGTTCCTACCTGCTTCTGTCCTGTGTATTTTACAGGGATACAGGTTCTGTCAAGGTAGATATCGCCGATGAAGGGATAATAACTGTAATAATTATATTCCGCTCCGCTCCTGAAGCCCCAGCCGCCACCATCGAATCTGGCAGATTTAGCTGATTCGCCGTTGGAAGCCACAAAATAGACCTGAGAACCGACGTTTGGATATACGCCAAGTGTATCTGTTGGAGACCATAAGAAGGAGCCATCATTTTGAATCTGAGTCTTAGTCTGGACTCCTTCCTCATGAATGGAGAAGGGGGTTAAGGTAAAGGTTATTGACTTAATCTCGTCCGGGATTTCATTTACGTCCCCAGCCGGAGCCTGTTTGCTGCATGCAACAAACAGGACAAGGGATAAGGCAAAGAGTACTTTTCTCATAACTCGAATCTTATGTCATCAAGATAATTGTCTCCAGGTACTTCTTCCGGGGGTACTACCCAATCGTCCCCGGTTCCTGTGCCTCCTCCTGAGCATATACAACCGCTGACTCCCAGCAAATACGCTTCACATTCAGGAGTACTGTACGGCTCCTTATTTCCCATGCTTTTTTCTTTCATTGTGTCTCGGTTTTATGTTTGACATCTTGTCGCCAAGGCGGCATCATGGCAAATATACGTACCCCCCCAGATTTCAAAGTAAAACGTTAAAAATCTGCAATAATTGCCTTAAAATGAGCTTAATTTGATAGAAAAAGGCGTTAAATAGCCCATTGAAAAGCCTGTTGCAAGACGCCCGGGAAGAAGGTACAGGAAGGGCGGTTTTGCACCTGGAACAGGCTGAATAGCCGCTGCCGGAATATGCGACCTCCGGCAGCTACTGAGTGACAGGCACCGCAGCCACTCGGAAACGAGGAGCGGCTGCTACGGGCACGGATAGTCCCGGGCTCTACACAGGGGCCCAGGACTACCGGCCCGTTGCTCTTGTTGCGTGCAGGAGCGTCGCAAAGCGAAAGAGTCAATGTGATTTGGAATGTATATTTCCTTGTCCTTTAACTCTGAAGCGTGAGTTGAGCAGGAGGGATTGTTTTTGACCCACCTGCTCAAAAATTGCCGCAAAAGTTTAACTGGTGGGCTCTGTTCCATCCCACCTGCCACGCATTGGTGAAAGGAAACATTGATGATGAAATGAATCGGGGAAAGGGAAGAGGGGGCAAGGGACAATAGGAAGAGTCGGTGTTGTGCGTAGGGCCTCGTGCAGGGAGCGGTGCTCTGCATGACGGCGTGTGACCGACAACCGTTACGAACGGCCGAAGGACGTCCGTAAAAGGGAGGAGTTAGCCGTCAAGCGACCGGTGTGGCATCGAACTCTTCCGTCGTCCCGGTCCCCTCTTCCCTTTCCACGGGACGGCACT
>JAFUDQ010000004.1 GCA_017459075.1 Bacteroidales bacterium | reverse complement strand
TTCATCCATATACTCGATGTTTCGAATCGCATAGCAGATGTTGTCAATCTTACTGGCCTTGTCCGTGAGCGCCTTCGTGCAGTTCGGCAGTTCCAGAAAGAGGTATTGAAGATGCGTACTCATCACCTCCGTCGGCTCATCATCCCTCCTGATTGAGTACTTGAACAGCACCTGGTCCGAGCCCTTGTGGAATGAAAAGTTCATCATGCCGATGAAATAGACGTTCGGGAAGAAGTAGTTATCCGTTCCCTTGATCGCCTGCTGCTGAACGGCATAAGTAGAATACAGGACAGCACGGTCGTAGAAGCTCTCCTGCTTATTGAGCTGCATCTCTACCACGAACCGATGGCCAAGGGCATCGGTACATTCTACGTCGATTCTGGAATCTTTGTTACCATTGAACGGATTGATGTGTTCTTGAGATGCATACGTCAGTCCCACTATCTGCCGTTCAGGGAGCAGTTCCTGTAACAGTAGCAGAAGTAGTCTCTTGTAGCGTTCAGAGCCGAATGAGCGTTTAAAACTTGTGTCCAGCATCAGGTTGGCATATCGGCCGTATGGCTGGCGTTCTTCTTCCTGTTGCTGCTGAACCTGAAGATTTTTTCCTTCTTTTGGAATTCGATTAAGTTTTTTTCTTTGATGAATCATGGATATCAACCTCAAACTAGATCGAGGTGACATCAAAAATATACGAAAAAAGGTGGCAAAACGTGAAATTTACGAATCTTATGAAAATATTTACGAATTTTATAAAACGCGAAAAAGAGACACCTCTCTCCTCCGATGGTGGCTTTTTCTTTCAAAACATAAAAATCGTAAAAACTTTCTTCAAAACCAGGTTATAGAAAACATGTGTTTGTGTAGAGGTTATTCGACTTTGCTCGAAAAGATAGTGTGCATAGGGATTATGACGATGGCAGAGAACGACAAAACGGAAGCTTCAGGTGCAGGAAGGACCTTTTTGCACCGCGAAGGTGAAAAAATCATGGCTCCAGGTGCAGGAAGGGTGGTTTTGCACTTGGAACTTGAAGAATGCCGCTGCCGGAATATGCGACCTCCGGCAGCTACTGCATGACAGGCACCGCAGCCGCACAACCACTAAGTGCGGCGGTTGCTACGCAACCACGGCAGAGTCAATACTGGGGGAACTATTCGCTCCCCAAACCCCTAAACTTCCCAACGCACACTACACAGGGGCCCAGGACTACCGGCCCGTTGCTCTTGTTGCGTGCAGGAGCGTCGCAAAGCGAAAGAGTCAGTGTGTTTTGGAACGTATATTTCCTAGTCCCTTACCCCTGAAGCGTGAGTTGAGCAGGTGGGATTGTTTTTGACCCACCTGCTCAAAAATTGCCGCAAAAGTTTAACTGGAGGGCTCTGCTCCATCCCACCTGCCACGCATTGGTGAATGGAAACATTGATGATGAAATGAATCGGGGAAATGGAGAGAGGGGGCAAGGGGCAATAGGAAGAGTCGGTATTGTGCGTGGGCATCGTGCAGGGAGCGGTGCTCAGCATGACGGCGTGTGTCCGACAACCGTTACGAACGGCCGAAGGACGTCCGTAAAAGGGCGGAGTTAGCCGTCAAGCGACCGGTGTGGCATCGAACTCTTCCGTCGTCCCGGCCCCCTCTTCCACTTTCCCCAGCACGGCACTATCTTCTTCAATGGAATGCGCAGAAAAAGGGCTTTGTACTTGCACATTCCTTGTTTTTGAAGGGGGTATGTGCATATTCCCGGGCCTATACTTGCAAGTAGTCAGCCTAAAAACAGGGAATGTGCAGAAAAACAGCCGGGTTCTTGCACTTTCGCGCCGAGGGTGGGAAAGGGAACGAGTCTTCACTGACAATAGGCCGGTTTTGTAGTGAATCTGGGCGTTAAGGATGGTTTGGAAGGGGTATAACGTCCGCCACAAGGCTCCCGCGGGCGTTATCCCGGTCTTTTTAAGGGTTTAACGCCCATATAAGGCCATTTTGTGTCCTTTAGGAGATTCTTCACTTCGTTCTGAATGACGGGGATGGGAACAGGAGATGACAGGGAAGGGAGATTTCTCCGCTACGGCCTGACGGCCTTCGGTCGAAATGACAAGGAAGGGGATTCCAGGTTGGGGCCGGGAATGACGGGGAAGGGAGACGGGGAATGACGGGAAGGGAGCCGGGGAATGTCGGGACAGTGGCCAGCCGTGGCCAGGAAAGGGACTACTTGACAACAACGCGGTCGACTCGGCGGGGAAGGCTGGTCATGACCTCGTAAGGGATGGTGCCAAGAATGGTGGCGAGCTCGGAAGCGGTGGGGTCATCGCCAAAAATGGTCACTACGTCGCCTACCTTTGCATCGGTCCCGGTGACATCCAGCATGCACATATCCATGCAGATGTTGCCAATAGTAGGCACTCGCTTGCCGCAAACAGAGAAGGTAGCATTGCCACGGCCAAGGCGGCGGTCAATGCCATCGGCATAACCAACCGGGATGGTGGCAATCTTGGTTCCGCCGGCGGCCACATTCCCCCACCGGCCATAACCAATGGTTCCGTCCTCCGGCTTCAACTCCTTGATTTGCAGAATCTTGCACTTAAGGGAAGCCACCGGAGAGAGTTCCACACCAGGTAGGCAGCTGATGCCATAAATACCAATTCCAAGGCGTACCATATCATACTGATACTCCGTAAAACGCTCTATCCCGGCAGAGTTAAGTATATGATACATAGGCTTATAGCCAAGAGCCTTGGTAAGACGGGCCGCGCCCTCGTCAAAAAGGGAAATCTGTCCAAGGGTAAAGCCATCCTCCCGTGGGTCCTCGGCCGCAGCAAGATGCGAATAAATAGACTTAACCCTGACCTCCGGAGCCCTCTGCAAAGTGTCGCACAGCAGCCCCAGCTCAGACTTCATGAATCCAAGCCGATGCATTCCGGTATCCAACTTTATGTGAACAGGATAATTCTCTATCCCCTCCTGACGCAGAATCTTGCGAATTTTTGTAAGCGAATACATGTTGGGGATACCCGGCTCCAGACGATACTTAATAATCTCTTCATAAGAATCCGTACCAGCCGTAAGCACAAGAATAGGCAGGCTGATACCGGCCTTCCTGAGCTCTACGCCCTCAACCGGCAAAGCCACTGCCAGATAGTCAGCCCCCGCCTGCTGCAACATTGCAGCCAACTCCACAGCACCATGCCCATAGCCATTGGCCTTAAGCAGCACAAGAAGCTTGGTAGAAGGCTCCAGCTTGGAGCGGAAATACATGTAATTGGAAAGAAGGCCGGAGGTACTCAGCTCCAACCTTGAAAAATCATTATTCCGTCCGTATTCACTCATAACTAATCAGGGCCCTGCATGGAAGCAGAGACATTTCGGAGTGTAAATATAGATAAAATCATCAAAATATGACAAATTTTCAGTAAGTTTGTGGTTGGTCTGGCTTTTGTATAAAATGTCAGGCATATAACCATTAAATACAAAGACTATGATTTGGCTAATTATTGGAGTAATTTTCCTGTTCAGTTTCATTATCCAGCAGGTACTCAGAAGTAAAATAAAGAAATATTCAAAGGTTCCCACGGGGCTCACCGGCGCCCAGGTAGCACTAAAAATGCTTAATGACAACGGCATCTACGATGTATCCGTGAACAGGGTCGATGGTTTCCTGACAGACCATTACAACCCCCAGACAAAACAGGTCAACCTTAGCAGCGATGTCTATAACGGCAACAACATCGCCTCTGTGGCAATAGCTGCCCACGAATGCGGACACGCCCTTCAGCACGCAAAAGGCTACGCCCCGTTGAAACTGCGCTCCGCCCTTGTCCCTGCCGTAAACTTCGCCAACAACACAGTGCAGTTCGTGCTGCTGCTTGGCATTATCCTAATCAACACCTTCCCCGCCCTGCTATGGGCCGGAATCGGACTGTTTGCAATAACAACGCTGTTCAGCTTCGTGACACTTCCGGTAGAGGTTAACGCAAGCGCACGCGCCGTCCGCTGGCTGGAAGGAGCCGGCATTACCACCTATGAGACAAAACCCATGGCGGTAAATGCCCTCAAATGGGCCGCCTACACCTATGTAATCGCAGCCCTTGGCTCACTTGCAACCCTTATTTATTATATAACAATCGCATCAAGAAGGTAAAATAAAAAAAGATTGCTATATTTGCAGGACAATTTTTGAGGTATGGTGTAATGGCAGCACCAGGGATTTTGGTTCCCTTAGTAGAGGTTCGAATCCTCTTACCTCAACTACTACTCTATCTATCAACTATTTACAATGAACCACGCTTACATTTTCCTTGCAGACGGCTTTGAAGAAATCGAGGCCCTGGCAACGCTTGACATACTGCGTCGCGCCGGAATCTATGCTCGCACAGTTTCCATTTCTGACAGCTTCCATGTAACCGGAGCCCATGACACCCAGGTTATTGCAGACTACACTTATGAGATTTTCTGCGCAGAGGAAGAAGAACTTGACTCCAGCGACGCCCTCATCTTCCCCGGCGGAATGCCAGGTTCATCTAACCTTGCCGCTGATGAGGAAATTGTAGCCCTTATGAAAGAGCATTTTGCCGATGGTGGCCTTGTTGCAGGCATCTGCGCCGCTCCCGGACTGGTTCTTTCGCAGAACGATAGCAAGCTGCTTAGTGGCAGGAAATTCACCTGCTACGATGGCTGCGAAGCCCCGATGCAGGAAAAAGGAGCCATCTACGAGGCTGTTCCCGCCGTCAGGGACGGAAACCTTATCACAGGACGCGGCCCTGCATTCACAATTGACTTTGCCCTGGAAATTGTCAAGGCAATCCGCGGCGAAGAAGTAGCAGATAAAGTCAGGAAAGGACTTTTACTCTAAGTCGTAAACTTGAAGGAGCCGGGCAAGTGCCTGAGAATCAAGTCTTCTGCCCACTATGAGCCCCTCTTCATCAATTAGGAAAATCTTCGGCGTAGACAATACGCCGAATTTTCTTTGAAAATCAGACTCAACTTCAGGATCCCAATAATGGCTGATGGTTATTTTACCATCGGCCTTTTCTTTTGCAAGGGAGGTGAAATGAGAATTGCGCCACTGCTCCCAGGAAGCGGCATCGGCCCCCGCATAAAAGGCTATAAAATCAAAGCCATTTGCTCCATTATAGGAAGAAAAATACTCTTCCAGCAGGGCGGTTTCCAATTTGCAGGTTGCGCAGGTGGTATCAAAGATGAAAAGCACCTTTAGGCGGCCGTCGGACGGAAGAACATTGGCAGGAGTCCCGTCAGGGGTAAGAGCCACGAGCTCCGGAACCCTCATGCCAAGAAGGGACTGGCGGTTGAAGTCTGCAAATATACGCGCAGTTGCAAGGCTGGCGTAATCTTCAAAACTCACCTTCCCGGGGACGAACCAATTGTCTGTCAGATAGATAGCCACGGCTTCATCGCCCATAAGGTTCGATGTTGAATATTTTTCATACAGGTGAACCGCAACGTGATTGCGGACAATGGAGTCAGAGACTGCGCTCATCAGGAAGTCGCATTCCTGGCTTTTTTCTTCCGGGGTCAGGTAGGTCATCTGGGAAAGGTATTCGTCAAGCTTGGAGTCCAGGATGGAGATGACAGAGTCCACCGGGGCATTAGAGGCAGAATCAGAGGCAGAGTCTGCGGCGGGCAGGACCTTGTGGGAACAGCCAATCGCGGCAAAGCAAAGCAATATGACTCCTAAAAAACGCATGAATTAAAACTTAATATCTTCGGGCAGTTTCACCCCTTCCGGAAGGAAGAGAGAAGTATCCCCGTGGTGCTTCAGCAAATCCCGCACCGCAGAAGAAGAAATATGCGCAAACTCCTGGGCCGTAGGAATAATAACAGTCTCAATATCAGGAGCAAGGCGGCGGTTGGCATCGGCAATGGAACGCTCGGTCTCAAAATCAATCATATTGCGCACTCCACGCACTATGACACGGATACCAAGTTCACGGCAGGTGTCGATGGTAAGGTTGTCATACTTAATGACGCTTACCCCTTTAAGGCCCTTAACCGCCTGATTGATAATGGAAAGCCGCTGGTCCATGTCAAAGAATCCCCTCTTGTCCTGATTAATACCGACAGCTACCACCACCTCATCAAACATGACAAGAGCGCGGTTCAGGATATTAAGGTGACCTGCGGTGAAAGGATCAAAGGAACCCGGGAACAAAGCTTTGTGTTTCATATATTTAAAGCTACTTGTTTTAAGTGTTAATTAAAGCTGCCAGTTTATTGGCGTTTTACCATGTGATTCAAGGATGGAATTGGTTTTGGAGAAATGCCGGCACCCGAAGAAGGCTCCCCCGGCAAGAGGAGACGGATGGGCGGCCTCCAGCACAAAGTGCCGTGACGTATCAATAAGCTCTTTCTTGGCACGGGCGAAATTCCCCCAAAGAAGGAATACAACCCCTTTGCAATTATCTGATATACATTTTATTACGGCATCTGTAAAAGTCTGCCAGCCAATGCCCTTGTGGGAACTAGCCAGGCCGGCCTCAACAGTCAGCATCGCATTCAGGAGCAGCACTCCCTGACGGGCCCAAGGCTCAAGGTCAGGACTGCCGGACATCCTGATTCCAAGGTCAGACTCAATTTCACGGAAGATGTTCACAAGCGACGGCGGAGCCTTGACACCCTGCGGCACAGAGAATGACAACCCCATAGCCTGTCCCGGCCCGTGATACGGGTCCTGACCAAGAATAACCACCTTCACTGAAGGCAGCGGCGTAAGCTCGAAAGCCCTGAAAATCAAGCGGCCGGGAGGATATATAGTCTTCCCGGCGGCTTTCTGCTCATGCAGATATCTTGCAAGCTCTGCAAAATACGGCTTGTCAAATTCAGGAGCCAGAGCATCGGCCCAACTCTTTTCTATCTTTACGTTCATTCCTGAAAGATACCTTTAATAACGTCGTCAATATTGTCAACGTACACAAAGGTAAGACCTTTTACGTAAATTTCATTGATATCTTCAATATCTTTTTTATTCTCCGATGAAATAAAGATAGTATGGACACCCGCTCTCTTGGCGGCAAGAATCTTTTCCTTTATACCTCCAACCGGCAATACACGGCCCCTGAGGGTCATTTCACCCGTCATTGCGATACCGCTGCGGACCTTCTGTCCACGAAGAGCCGATATCATGGAACTGACCATTGTGATACCTGCCGACGGGCCATCCTTGGGAACCGCACCCTCCGGAACATGCACGTGAAGGTCTTTCTTTGCGAACTCCTCCGCAGTAAGATTTGCAAGCTGGGGGTGAGCCTTTATATATTGATATGCAATCTGCGCACTCTCTTTCATCACATCTCCAAGATTACCGGTAGTGGAAAGAACGCCCTTGCCCTCACTTACAGAACTCTCTATAAAGAGGATTTCGCCGCCCATGGCAGTCCATGCCAAACCGGTTACAACACCCGGCAGCTCATTCCCCTTCTGCTTGTCATGAGAGGCCGAAGGAAGGCCAAGATACTCCTTAAGTTCCGACTTTCCTATTGAATAAGGCATCTCCTCATTCATGGCGATTTTGCGGGCAGTGACACGGGCCAGCTTTGCAATCTGCTTCTCAAGCCCGCGAACTCCCGATTCATGAGTATAATCCTGAATGATTGACTCCAGCGCAGCCTTGTCTACACGAAGCTGTCCGCGGCTCAGGCCATGCTCCTTAATCTGTTTGGGAAGAAGGAATTTCTTTGCAATCTGAAGCTTCTCTTCCTCTATATATCCGCTTACCGGAATCATCTCCATACGGTCCTGCAGCGCAGGCTGAATGGTAGAAACGGTATTTGCGGTAGTGATGAACAGAACCTTGGAAAGGTCGTAATCAACATCAAGGTAATTGTCATGGAAAGCAGTATTCTGCTCCGGGTCAAGAGCCTCAAGAAGAGCGGAAGAAGGATCACCCTTAAAGCCGTCGGCACCAATCTTGTCCACCTCATCCAGCACAATCACAGGATTGCTGGTGCCGGCTTTGTGGATTGCATTCAGGATACGGCCCGGAAGCGCGCCCACATAGGTTTTGCGATGGCCGCGAATCTCTGCCTCATCATGTACGCCGCCAAGGGAAATACGCACGTATTTGCGTCCCAGAGCCCTTGCAATTGACTTTCCAAGACTGGTTTTTCCAACTCCGGGAGGGCCGTACAGGCAAAGGATAGGAGACTTCATGTCACCCTTAAGCTTAAGTACAGCAAGATACTCAATTATTCTTTCCTTCACCTTTTCAAGGCCGAAGTGGTCATCGTCCAGAACCTTCTGGGCATGAGCAAGGTCAAGGTTATCCTTGGAATAATGTCCCCATGGCAGTTCCAGGAAGAACTGAAGGAAATTATACTGTATGCTGTACTCCGGAGCGGAAGGATTATATCTTTCAAGCTTCTTAAGTTCCTTTTCAAATGTAGTGGCGACAGATTTAGGCCAGTCTTTCTTGCGGGCAGCCTCCCTCATCCGGGTGAAATCCTCCTCTTCGTCCATACCGAGCTCTTCCTGAATGGTACGAAGCTGATTATTAAGGAAATACTCCCTCTGCTGGCGGTCAAGTTCCGATTTTACCTTGGAATTAATCTCCTGCTTCAGGTGCAGGATTTCCAGCTGATGGCGGACCATCGTCAAGAGCTTCAGAGCCCTTTCCTTAAGGTCCGATACCTCCAGGAGGGACACTTTCTGCTGGAAGTCATCAAGGTCAACCGTTGTGGCTATGAAATTAACCAGGAAGCCGAAGTCGCTGATGGAATTCATTGCCGCAATCGGCTCCTTCGACCCGAATGAAGACTGTGACATAAACTCTGCCATGTCTTCTTTCAGCAGGTCTGAAATCACGGGAATGTCAGTATCAGTGGGCGATGGTGCCACATCCTCAAGATAAGTAACATCGGCAGTAATGAAAGGAGCGAAAGCAGTTATGCGCTCCATCCTGAGTCTCTTGAAGCCCTGAAGCAGGGCGGTCACCGAACCGTCCGGCATTTCAAAAGTTTTCAAAACTTTCACAACTGTACCGAATCCGCTGAAGTCCGACAGACTGACAGGTGTCTCTTTTGTGACATCCACCTGCGGGCATGCTGCTATGAAAAAACCTTTTTCCATAGCGGAATTGACCAGATTCAGGGATTTTTTACGGCCGATGGTGATGGGATACACCGTTCCCGGGAACAGGACGGCGTTCCTGAGAGCAAGCACCGGAAGTGAGTCCGGAAGCTCTGAATCATTGATTTTTATGGAGTTATCCTCTGCCATAACGGGAATGATATTTACTTCTGCCGATGCGGCGGGGAACATTATGGTATTATTCTTCATATTCTCACTCATTGAAAACGACACATAAACAAACTTCTGCCATTTTGTCACAAAAACGGCCGTAAGCCTGTGCTTCCTTATTATGGTCAATCTCCGTGCCACAAGTTTAAAACAGGGGTATTTGGCAGTCCAAGGCACGAAAAATATAATATAATCATTTGATTTATAAAAAATTTGCCCTACATTTGCATCCCGATTCCACAAAAATTAGGGAAACAGACAAATTAATAACCGAGGTTTTTTAAAATTTATCATAATCATGACAAAGGCAGAAATTGTAAACGAAGTAGCAAAAGCTACCGGTATTGAGAAAGTTACTGTACAGAATGTTGTTGAATCCTTCATGGAGAGCGTTAAAGGCTCTGTTAAGAGGGGTGAACCAGTTTATCTTCGCGGTTTCGGCAGCTTCATCATCAAGCATCGCGCAGAGAAGGCAGCAAGGAATATCACCAGGAACACAACTCTTACCATTCCTGCACATGACATCCCTGCTTTCAAGCCGGCAAAGGATTTTGTAAGTTCATTAAAAAAATAACAATTTAAAATTTTATCAAAATGCCAAGCGGTAAAAAGAGAAAAAGACATAAAATGGCAACGCACAAACGTAAAAAACGTTTGCGCAAGAACAGACACAAGAAGAAATAATCGGCGTCTGCCATTTTGAAAATTATTCAGAGACAAGGGGCTGACCTGATATGACATCGGTCAGTTCCTTTTAGTTTTGTCAAGAAATGGAGTCAGAGAAAGATCTGATCGTAGATGTCAGTACGAATGAAGTTCGAATAGCTTTGATGGAGAACCATCGGCTTATCGAACTTAACAAAGAATCCGGAGGCGAGCATCATATCACCGTTGGTGATGCTTATCTTGGTAAAGTCAAGAAAGTGATGCCGGCCTTGAACGCGGCCTTTGTAGACATTGGTGACGAGAAGGAAGCTTTCATCCACTATCTGGACCTTGGTTTGTATTTCGGGGCCTTCGACGAATTTGTTCGCAAGACCAACACCAATACAAACGCATCGGACTTGTACAGAAGCATTAAACTCGGGCCTATCCTTGAGAAGGAGGGGCGCATAGAGGGTGTGCTTACACCAGGGCAGATGATTCTGGTTCAGATTGTCAAGGAACCTATTTCCACCAAGGGCTCGCGGCTCACTGCAGAAATTTCATTGGCAGGACGAAACATTGTACTACTCCCCTTCGCGCAGAAGGTGAGCATTTCCCAGAAAATTTCTTCCAAGGAAGAAAAGCGCAGGCTGGAGACACTGGTAAGCAGCATTCTCCCTGCAAACTACGGAGCCATCATCCGTACCGCAGCAGAAGGCAAGAATGCAGCCATACTGGTAGCAGAGGTCAAATCCCTCATCGCCAAGTGGGAAGACTCTTGGGGCAAACTGTCCAAGAGCAAGGCTGTACAGCCGCTGTTCAGCGAATACAGCAAGACCACCACGATTCTCCGCGACCTGCTTAACGACTCTTTCTCAAATATTTACGTCAACGACGAGCGTGAGTACGAAGAGATTCGAAGATACATTTCCATCATCTCTCCCGAGCAGGAGAAGATTGTTAAGTTGTACGACGGCAAGGAGCCGATTTTCGATCACTTCGAGGTCACAAGGCAGATAAAGAGTTCGTTCGGAAAAGTAGTTCCTATCAAACAGGGAGCTTATCTGGTGATAGAGACAACGGAGGCTTTGAATGTAGTCGACGTTAACAGCGGCATCCGCGCAAAGACCAAGGATCAGGAAGACAATTCCTTCGAGGTTAACAAATATGCCGCAGAGGAGCTGGCCCGCCAGTTCAGGTTAAGGGATATGGGAGGCATCATCATTATCGACTTTATCGATATGGACAGCCAGGAGCACCGTAACGAGCTCTACAAGTATATGGTTGAGCTTATGCAGACGGACCGCGCCAAACACAATGTGCTGCCTCTTACGAAGTTCGGTCTTATGCAGATTACCCGCCAGAGGGTAAGGCCGGTTACGGAAATCAATACTACGGAGCAGTGCCCTGTGTGCCACGGAACCGGAAAGATTGCTTCCAGCCTGCTGATTGATGAGCAGATAGAGCGCAAACTTGCTTTCTATGTGACCGAAAAAGGTTTAAAGACCCTGACTCTCAAAGTTAGCCCTATTCTGGGTGCATACCTGACACGCGGTCTCTTCTCTTCGTTTATCGGGAAGTGGAAGAAGAAGTACAAATGCAAAATCAACCTCATTGAGGTGACTGATTTTTCAGTTCTGCAAAATGAATTTTACGATGTTAAAGGAGACCTGCTTGACTAGGCAGGTCTCTTTTTTTATTCCTCTTCAAGGGGCATGTTGCCGGAGTAGCGGCGCCATTTGTCAATGAGGGAGGCCATATCCTCCGGAAGGGCGGAGTCAAAGCGTACCGTCTTGCCTGTGCCTGGATGGACAAAGCCCAGGGTCTTGGCGTGAAGGGCCTGGCGGGGGCAGAGCTCGAAACAATTGCGTATGAATTGTTTATATTTGGCATAAATGGTTCCGGTGCGGATTTCGCTGCCTCCATATTTCTCATCATTGAACAGCGGATGCCCCAGTGAAGCCATGTGAACGCGAATCTGATGGGTTCGGCCGGTCTCCAGGTTGCATTCCACAACCGTCACGAAGCCGAAGCGTTCCAGGACATGGTAATGAGTCACGGCGTGCTTTCCGATTTCAGAGCCGTCCGGGTACATTTTGAAACGGGTCCTGTCCGCAGGGTCCCTGCCGATGTTGCCGCGTACCGTTCCGGAGTCTTCCTTGATATTTCCCCAGACGACGGCCACGTAAGACCTCTCTATTGAATGCTCAAAAAACTGGCGGGCAAGATTAAGCTGGGCCTCTTCATTCTTGGCCACGACCAAAAGCCCGGAAGTATCCATGTCTATCCTGTGCACAAGAACACCCATACGCTCATCGTCCTCATTCTGGCCGCTTACAGGGCCAAGGCCAAGATGGAAAGAAAGGGCATTCACCAGTGTACCGGTAAAATGGCCATGCCCGGGATGGACAACCATTCCAGCCGGCTTGTTCACAAGAAGAATATCGTCGTCTTCATAAACAATATCAAGGGGAATATCCTCCGGAAGCACCTCAAAGCCACGTTTTTCATAAGGCATCATGAAACGAATCACGTCTCCGGGACGGACAATGAAGTTGGCCTTGACCACCTTCTCCCCCACCCTGACGTAGCCGTTCTTGATAGCCAGCTGCACACGGTGGCGCGATGTGTTCTCCAGATGGCCTGACATGAACTTATCTATGCGCACCGGCTCCTGCCCGGGGTCAACGCCCAGGCGGAAGTGCTCGAACATTCCCTGCTCCTCGTCTTCTACCAGGATTTCTTCCGGCTCTGTGTTCATTCCTTGGGTGCTTCTTTCTTAAGATACAAAGTCACATCGGTACCCATGTCAACAGATTCCAGTTCCCGGGTAGGAGAAGGCATCTGCTTATATACAACGGCATCCAGGCTGTCTGCGTAATCCTTAACACTCCTGTCGAACACCAGTTTGCGGACATTCAGCGAATTGTCATGCATCACATCCACCGCCCTCAGATATTTAAGGCCGATGACGTCCGGAATAACCGTAGCGTTCTCTTCAGGGTTAAGTCCAAGTTCAAGGTCTATCCTTGACAGGGACTTGATGCTCTTGCCCTGCTCTATCTCCCTGCCGCCGTAGAACTGGCGGATTACATTGTTGGTGGCGATATCCTCTACATAAGTGAGCCTGCCAAGCGCAAGGCCGCGGGAAGAAAGCTCTGCCTTCGCCTGCCTTAAAGAGAAGCCAACCAGATTGGGCATGCTCACCTTTTTGGGCGATACTGCATTGATAGTAAGAATAATCCTGCGTCCCTTCTTAACCTTGCCTCCGGCAGGAGGAAGCTGGCTGTAAACAAGGCCCCTTCCAAGACGGCGGATATACACGGAATCCCCTATCTCTACCCTTAATCCGGCCTCTTCTGCAATGCTGACGGCCTCAGACACAGTGATATTGGTAAAATCCGGGACTGTGAGCTCCTGACCGTGCTTTGTTATGCAACTGAGGAAAGTCTTGGAGAGCAGAATCACTACAATGAAAATGGCGATGGCGGCAGCCAGGTACCTGACCACCTTGCCAGTTAGTATCTTTTTGATTTTAGACTCTTCCATAACGCTTATCTTAGAATCCATTTAATGAAACCATCGGCACAAAGAGAAAGGCCGATGAGCATGACGATGACTCCCGAAATCCTGTTGAGCCAGATAAGGGTAATCATCTTGAAACTATGCCTCAGGCGGGCGAACAGCATGGAGTAGAAAAACCAGTATGTCGCACTTCCGCCAATGATGGCAAGAAGAATAGGCAGCACCGTAAAATCGTTCCTCACCACCTCTACATTGAAGATGGCAAAGAGGGTGAAAATCACAAGGATGGCACCGGGATTGGACAGTCCCATGGCAACAGCCTGCATGAAATCCTTAAGGGTGTAAGAGGGGCCGCGTCCCTGCTTCATGTTGCGGAAAGGGTCCTTGAATGTCATAACTGCGCCAAGGCCAATGACAATGAGGCCACCAACTATAAGGATGACAATCTTATTCTTGTCAAGGAAATTCTCTGCAAGCGCAAAGGCGAAAATTGCGAAAATAGAGAAGACTGTATCTACAAGAGTAGCTGCCAGACCCGTAAGGAAACCGGCAAGATGCCCTTTGGAAAGGGACTGGTGTATTACATACATTGCAATCGGCCCCAAAGGGATGGAGGCACAGATTCCAATCAAAAAAGCTTTCAGTATATCGATTACCATCGGGTATCCAAAATTGTGAGGATACAAAAATAACTATTTTTCTGATAATTCTTGCTATATTTGTTCCCCATACAACCAAAAGTTGCTCGAAAAGCCATGATAAGCAAAAGCAAGAAAGTGATGTTGGCCCTCTCGGCCTCCAGTGCAATACTGATGTCCCTGCCGTTCCTTGTCCCCGGGCTTGGTCCCCTGGCGCTGGTGGGCTTTGTGCCCCTGCTGTGCCTGGACAAACTGGCAACGGACCAGGGAATGCGCAAAGTATGGCTCTGGCATTACGGCACCTTCCTGCTTTGGAACACCCTCACTGTCTGGTGGATTTGCAACGCCACGCTTGGAGGAGGCATATTCGCAATCATGGCCAACGCCTTGCAGATGTCGCTTATATGGGGCCTTTTCCGCGCAAGCAAAAAACTTTTCCGGGGCGTACTCCCCTACCTCTTCCTGATGGTTATGTGGATAGCCTGGGAAAGATGGTACTTCGCTACCCAGATATCCTTCCCATGGCTTGTCCTTGGAAATGCCTTTGCCGGCATTACACCCCTTGTCCAGTGGTATGAGTTTACCGGCACCCTTGGCGGCTCCCTGTGGATTTGGGCCTGCAACCTTACTGTCTTCGGCCTTATCGTTTGCACAGCGGAAAACAGATTCGCAAGCTGGACCGTTTGGGCAAAGAGATACTGTATCCTTGGCACTTCCCTTCTTTTTGCCGGGCCGATAATCCTGTCCCTTGTCATTTTTTACAGCTATAAGACAGAGACTTCACGGCAGATGGACGTAGTAATAGCCCAGCCGAACATTGACCCTTACAGCAAATTCTTCGCCCTGAGCCAGGCCCAGCAGAACGGAATCATCGCCCCGCTTATAGAAAAGGGCCTGTCCGGTATAGAATCAGGTGACAGCCTGCCCAAACTGGTCCTGACGCCGGAAACCTTCACCCGCTACATACTTACAAATGAGCCGGATGAAGACCATACGGTAAAATTCATGAACGCCGTGGCCGCCCGCCATCCCGGGACCAACATCCTTCTAGGCGCAGCCACAAAAACCTATTATTTCCAGAAAGACGCCCCCAACATCCTGGCCTGGCCGGCCGGGGACGGGCTCTGGTTCAATACCCACAACTCTGCATTAATGCTTGACGGCACAGGCCGGACTCAGTTCTTCCATAAATCAAAGCTGGTAGTGGGAACGGAGCTCACACCTTATCCTGAAATCTTCGTTCCGCTTGACAACAAGCTCGGGGGCATGATGGCCCGCGACATCGGCCAGGAAGAAATAACCCTTCTTGACGTAAAAGGCGGCGGAGCCAGCATCCCCGTAGGCTGCGCAATTTGTTATGAATCAGTGTACGGAGAGTATTGCACCGGCTATGTCCGCAAAGGAGCGGAGGCCATGACAATCATAACCAACGATGCCTGGTGGGGAAACACTCCCGGCTACAGGCAGCATTTCAGTTATGCCCGCCTCAGGGCGATAGAGCTGCGAAGAGACATCGCAAGATGCGGAAATACAGGCATTTCCGGCATCATCAACAGCCGTGGCGATGTTGTTGTAAAAGGCCCGTGGTGGGAAGAAAGTGTTCTCACAGGCATAATTCATTTACGTAACGACGAGACCTTCTTTGTACGAGCAGGAGACGTAACAGGACGCATTTGCACAATGGTGTTCCTGCTTCTTTTCCTAGCCATGGTGGTGCGTCGTTTCATACCTGAACACCTGAGAAAATAATATGAACAGCAGGGAAAGAGCAATATACAACCGAACCAGGCTGCTGGTTGGAGACACTATTATGGACAAGCTTGAGAACACGTCCGTAATTATTTTCGGAGTAGGCGGCGTCGGCAGCTGGTGCGCAGAAGGATTGCTTCGCTCCGGCATCAAAAAAATAACCATAGTGGACTCCGACAGGGTTTGCATAACCAACGTAAACCGCCAGCTGATGGCTACCCTGAAAACCGTCGGCAGGGTTAAGACCGATGCCCTGATGGACCGCCTCCTTGAGATTAACCCCGCAGCGGAAATCACCTCTGTTCAAGAGATTTACAGTGAAGAAACCGCATCGTCCTTTGACCTTGACAGCTACGACTATGTTATTGATGCCATTGACAGCCTGAAGGACAAAATGTCGCTTCTTATAAATGCTTCAAAAAGCAAGGCTACCCTGTTTTCATCAATGGGAGCGGCCTGCAAGGTAGACCCTACAAAGGTTCAGGTGGCGGAGTTCTGGAGTGTGCGGGGCTGCCCCCTTGGCGCGGCAATCCGTAAGAAAATGCGCCAGAAGGGCGTAAAACCAGCAAAGAAATTCTATTGCGTCTTTGACGAAGAAGTCCTTCCGAACCTTGGCTCGGAGTGCCAGACCTGCGGCACCGATGCCTGCATGTGCCCCAAGGCAGCCGTCGGCCCGGGACGTGAAGACCTCCTGAATCACGAATGGTGTACAAAGAAAGCCGTCATCAACGGCACCACGGCCCCTGTGACGGCTATATTCGGAATGACTCTTGCCGGCCTTGTCCTTAAAGACGTTTATCGCAAGGAGATTACCCGGCAGAAAGCGGCTAAGGCCTAACGGGGCGGACCTCCAGGGCCACGGCGGCCACCCATCGGGCCACGAGCGTTCTTCAAGTTTCCAAAGTTACCGAAACGCCATGTAAGAGACAGGATTACATACCTGCCAAGAGTATTGTTTACAGTCTCCTGGTAATAGTTTGCAGTATTGGAAACGGACAGGTTCTTTGCCTGGTTCAGAAGGTCGTAAGCCTTAAGGGTAAGGGTTACGCTGTTCTTGAAGAGCAGCTTGCTTATCTGGGCGTTCAGGATAACCTGGGAGTCAGGATTGGTCGTGTAACCGTTGTACCAATTGTAACGGGTATCAGTAACCACGCCGAAGCCGGCAGGAAGGGTAATATTCACGCTTCCGTCAATCTGGTTGCTCCAGGTATTTGTAGAAGCCACATTTCCGTAAGAATAAGAACCGTGATTGTATCTTGTACGGCCTCCGGCTGTTACCTCTACATTATTGTTGCGATAGGTAAGGCGGATTCTTTCCATGAAGCTGCTGGAACGGGTAACGTTCTTTGCAAATTCAGCGGCCTTGGTCAAATCCGGGAACCTCTGGAAGAACCTGTCATAATAGAACTCACCTTTATCTGCATCGTAATAGTCGGTCATATCCAGGGCGCTCTTGCCGATGTAAGAAGAAGACTGGCTGTAAGAGCCAGTAGTCATGGAAAATACAGAGAAATTGGAACGTGCGATAGGTGTGTTGATAAACAGACGGGCGGTTCCGCTGTATGAATCAGGGCCGTTCACAGGCAATGAGAACTGGGTTCCGGCGCTTGCCCAGGTAGCGTTGACGATAGGATTCTTGGCCATGTTTCCGTCAATGTTAAGGTTGATGGAAGTGAATGACTTCTTGTTTGTGAAGCGGTACTCGCCACGGAAACTGTGTGTGAAGTAAGGCTCCAGGTTAGGGTTACCTACGCTTACGCTAAGAGGGTTGGTGTTGTCCGGCACAGCCATGAGCTGGGAAGTGGAAGGCTGGGAAGTACGGCCGAAGTAGAAGGCGCGGATGTTCGTATTCTCTCCAAGATCCATCCACATCATTGCCTGCGGAGACCAGTTAACCACCTTATTATCATAGGATTTGCCGTTAGTTTCATTGTGGGTGTCCGTAGGATTTGCGCTTACGCCAACCTGTACATTGAATTTATCCTTCTGGTATTTGATATTTCCGCCGATTGTCTGGTTATAGTAGCGGTTCAGCACTGTGCTGCTGTAGTAAGGGTCAGGAGTTTCCCCGTTACGGGTGTAATTGGGATGCTCCTTGTCAAATACAGATACGTTTCCGCTGTTGAAGGTATTCTTATCCGATGTATTCTTGTTCCAGCTGAGCTGATAGTTTGCCTCAAGGTAGAAGTTCTTTCCAAGGGGCTCCGTATAGGTTGCGCGGCCGGAGAGTGTGCGCTGCTTACGGTTCTGGGTGAAGCGCTGGTTGGTGATATCAGCGTCTGAAAGGACTCCGGTATCGTCATAAGTATTCTTCAAACTCTGGTTGAAACCGTCCAAATCATTGTTGGTGAAGTTGTAACGGAAGTTTACGGAAATTGTCCTGCCGGGTTTTCCAAGCCTCTGCCTTAAGAGTAGGAAGCCGCTTGCGCTGAAGTTGTTGTTCTTTCCGGTATTGTTGTTGAAACCGTCGTTTACCCTTGTTGTGGTTCCGTTAAAATAATCGGAAAATGTATCGAAGCTTGAGAATTCGTTGTAATCGCCCTTGCCAATGCTGAACTGGGGCTGGAAAATAAGGGATGTATTCTCAGAGAACTTATGCTCCATGCGCGCACCAAGGCGGTTTCCGTAAGTATTTGTGTTGCTTACTCCGTCAGGATTGTTGTAAATGAGGTCGTAACCGTCCATGTGGGTAGTCTTGATACTCTGCTCAGTCACATGCTTCTTGGTGGCATTATACAGATAGTTGCTGCCAAGGTCCATTTTGTCATCGAACAGGGTAAAGTTGCCGTTAAGGCCTCCCATCCACGAAGTGGTAATACCGTTGTTTCCGCCGAATCCGCCCTGGCCACGGCCCATTCCGCCACCGCCGCCACGCATTCCCTGCATCATGCTGCCTGCAAGGTCGTTGAAACCGCGGTTGTTGGTGTTGTTACCGTTAAGGATAAGGCTGAGCTGCGTCTTCTCCGTGAATTTTCCCACGAAGGCGGCACCCTGGTAACGGGGATCATCCATATCGGCCTTTATATTCTGTCCCTCTTCGTTTGAAGTCCAGTCATGACCGCCGCCGGCCATAACGTTGCCGAAGAGGCCGTTCATCATTCCGCTCATGATGGAAAGGTCGATGACAGTTTCCTCTTCACCGTCATCGATGCCGGTGAACTGCGCCTGGTCAGACTTCTTGTCCACCACTTTCACCTTCTCAATAATCTTTGCAGGAATATTCTTCGTAGCCAGCTGGGGGTCATCAAGGAAGAAGGTTTTTCCGCCGATGGTTATCTTATTGATAGTCTTACCGTTGGCTGTAACTGTTCCGTCCTCGCTGATTTCAACGCCAGGGAGCTTTTTCAGGAGGTCTTCAAGCATGTCGTTATCCGTTGTCTTGAAGGAGGTTGCATTATACTCGATGGTATCCTTCTTCATGATGATGGGATTGCCGGCTGCCGTTACGCTGGCTGCGTTAAGCATCTCGCGGTCCGGCTGCACCTTGACCTCTCCAAGGTCTAAGTTCTCTCCCCTTTTCACCTCAATCTTCTGCTCATAGGCCTTGTAACCCATGAGTTCAGCCTTCAGGTTATATTTTCCGGCGGATACTTTTTCCATAAGAGCAGAACCGTCTTCAGAGCTGAGGACGTATTTTGCAGGTTTGGATTCACCGTCCTTTGTCAAGGAGACCGTAGCGAAAGACACGGGTTCACTTGTCACGGCGTCTTTAAGAATGATTCTCACGGTGCCTCTGGACTGTGCACTCATTGAAAACGGAATTACGATAAGCGCCAAAACAAGCGCGAAGAGTTTCCTGAAAGTCATAAATGTTGCTCAAAAAAATAAACACTGTTGTTAGACAAATAACAACAGCTAAGGTTTAATGCGGCCAGGATTATTTTTCACAAAATCTTCCCAGCCCTTAGAGGAAGACGAGCCGGCAAGAGGATTTGTGCTCTGGAAGAAGTGGCACATTGCAATAGCAAGGGCATCAGTAGCATCCAGGAAACGGGTATCAAGCTTGACGCCAAGAGTCTTTTCCAGCATCATTTCCACCTGCTCTTTTGAAGCCGCTCCGTTGCCGACGATTGCCTCCTTGGCCTTGCGCGGGGCGTATTCGTAAACCTGTATTCCATATTGGAGCCCGGCCATCATGGCTGCTCCCTGGGCGCGACCAAGCTTTAGGATAACCTGGGCATTCTTGCCGTAAAACGGAGACTCAAGAGCCATCTCGTCCGGCTGATATGTTTTGCAAACTTCTGATATACAATCATATATGGCCTTAAGTTTGGCATATGCATCCTTCTCTTTGCGCAGGTCCAGGACGCCCATATCAACATACTCTGCCTTACGGCCATTAACACGGATAATCCCGAAACCAAGCAAGTTGGTTCCGGGGTCTATTCCGAGTATAATTTTCCCGCCTTCAGAAGCCATGGCGGATTAGTCTATGCGGTCAAAGCCGGTATAAGGCCTGAGAACTTCAGGAATCTCTATGTATCCTTCCTTCTGGTTGTCTTCAAGAAGGGCGGCAACCACTCTCGGGAGTGCAAGTGAACTTCCGTTAAGGGTGTGGCAGAGCTGGGTCTTGCCGTTTTCGTCACGATAACGAAGATGCAGGCGGTTTGCCTGGTAGCTCTCAAAGTTGGATACTGAAGAAATCTCCAGCCAGCGGCCCTGTGCTGCAGACCAGAGCTCAAAGTCATAAGTGATTGCAGAAGTGAAGCTCATGTCTCCGCCGCAAAGACGAAGGATGCGATACTTGAGGCCAAGCTCCTTAACGAGCCCCTCTACATGCGCAACCATCTGATCCAGAGCGGCATAGCTGTCTTCCGGCTTCTCTACGCGAACAATCTCAACCTTGTCGAACTGATGCAGGCGGTTAAGGCCTCTTACGTCCTTGCCATAAGAACCGGCCTCACGACGGAAGCAGGGAGTGTAAGCTGTAAGCTTCTGGGGCAGGGCGTCTCCAGCAAGAATCTCATCACGGAAAATATTGGTAACCGGGACTTCTGCCGTAGGAACAAGATAGAAATCGTCCAGGCTGCAATAATACATCTGGGCCTCCTTGTCAGGAAGCTGGCCAGTACCGAAGCCTGATGCTGCGTTAACCATTACAGGAGGTTCAACCTCTTTGTAACCGGCAGCGGTGTTCTTGTCAAGGAAGTAGTTGATAAGGGCTCTCTGAAGACGGGCGCCTTTACCCTTGTAAACAGGGAAACCGGCACCAGTAATCTTTACACCAAGGTCGAAGTCAATGATATCGTACTTCTTGGCGAGCTCCCAGTGAGGAAGAGCGTTTTCAGGAAGCTGAGGCTCCGGACCGCCCATCTTGACAACAACATTGTCCTCTGCGCCCTTTCCTTCGGGAACAAGGTCACAAGGCATATTGGGAAGAAGGACGAGCTTGGCTTCCAGTTCCTTATTGTTGGCATCGGCCTGTGAAAGAAGGTCGTTTGATTTTGCCTTAAGGGCGGCGACCTCTGCCTTGGCGGCTTCCGCCTCTGCCTTCAGGCCCTGCTTCATGAGCTGGCCAATCTGGGCGGCGTACTTCTTCTGCTGGGCAAGGAGGGCATCGCTTTCTGTCTGGAGGGCCTTGCGGTTGTCGTCCAGACGGATAATTTCCTCTACGAGTGCGGCTGCATCGAAATTCTTGACAGCCAGTTTCTTGATAACAAGCTCCGGAGTTTCACGGAGCACCTTGAGCGTTAACATAATCTTTCTATCTTAAACAAAGAAAGGACAGCACATCGGCTCCCGAGTGCAGTCCTCTCATTTTTTTACACCAGACTCCGGGCCTTAGTTCTCAAAAGGAACTACGGACACGAATGACTTGTCGTTTCTCTTGCGGGTGAACTTAACGGTACCGTCTACAAGTGCATAAAGAGTATGGTCTTTGCCCATTCCCACGTTAAGATCAGGGTTATGAACAGTACCTCTCTGACGTACGATGATGTTTCCGGCCTTTACAACCTGACCGCCTGACTTCTTGAGTCCGAGTCGTTTGCTATGCGATTCACGACCGTTCTTTGAACTTGATTGACCTTTTTTATGTGCCATAATTAATTCCTCCTCAAATTGTTAAGCGATAGCATCAACACGGATCCAAGAAAGTTTCTGGCGATGGCCATTGCACTTCTGGAAACCTTTGCGACGGATTTTCTTGAACACGAGCACCTTCTTAGCCTTGATATCGTCGGCAAGAACGGTAGCCTTTACAACGGCGCCCTCTACATAAGGAGCACCAACTTTAACTGCACCCTCATTTTCAATAAGGAGCACTTTGTCAAACTCTACAGTCTCATCTTTCTTTGCTGCGAGCCTGTTGACAAAAATCTTGGAACCAGCCTCTACTTTGAACTGCTGTCCTGCAATGTCTACAATTGCGTACATTGTTATAAAAAACTCTTAAAGTTTTTGAACCGTGAGCGTCCGTTCCCTCCCGGGCGGATCTTGATGAGCATCATCGGTCATGAATAATAATAAACGGCCTTTTGGCCTGTATGGAGCAATTACTGCTCGTCCATAAGCTGCAGATGCTGTACATAGATAGCTTTCTGCATCTGGATTCTCTTCTTCATTGAAGGCTTCTCAAAGTTCTTCCTGGCACGGAGCTCACGGATGGCGCCGGTCTTTTCAAACTTCCTCTTGAATCTCTTGAGGGCTCTTTCTATGTTCTCGCCTTCTTTTACAGGTACTATAATCATCTTTATTCCACCTCCTTTTCTTATAGCGGACTGCAAAGGTAGAAATTCTTTTTTGATTCACAATAACCTGATGGTCAATTTTTTTCCAATTTCTGCACGAATTCTTCCATTCCGCTTGTTGCGACAGCTTTTATATGCACAATTCTGCCGTCATGGATGCTCACATCCTTCGGATCTATAATATAAATAGGAATATGAGGGTCTGCATACCGATACAGTCCTGCGGCCGGATAAACCTGAAGCGATGTTCCCACAATCAAAAGAATATCAGCACTTTCCACTTCTTCGATTGCCTTTTCGATTTTGGGCACAGCCTCTCCGAACCAGACGATGTGAGGGCGCAGCTGCTGCCCGTTGGGGGCTTTTTCTCCAAGGGCGATGGTGCCATAGCCGATGTCGATTACTTCTTTCTCTGAATAAGTCCTGTCATACTCCCCCAGCTCCGGGCGAACCTTGGTGAGTTCCCCGTGAAGATGGATAATCCTTGTGCTGCCGGCCCTCTCGTGAAGGTTATCAACATTCTGTGTGATTACGGTTACATTGTACTTTTCCTCCAGGCTGGCGATAAGAAGGTGGGCTTTGTTGGGCTGTTTATCCTTCAGGCCAACCCTCAAATCATTGTAGAAATTTATCAGAAGTCCTTTGTCTGCCCGCCATCCGTCTATGGAGGCAACTACCTGGGGGTCATATTTTCCCCACAGTCCGCCACTGTCACGGAAGGTGTCAAGGCCGCTCTCTGCGCTCACTCCGGCGCCTGTAAGCACTACAAGTTTCTGTTTCTTATACATAATAGTAATTCTTTAGCCAGTATTCAAACAAGGGGTCTGCTATCACAGGGGTATCCTTGTCTATAAAATATAGTATTTCTTTCTTCATCAGGGCCTCCTTGAGGCGCTTGACATTCGCGGAACTGTTCAGCCCGTAACTGCGTATGACGTCTACGGAACTGAACCTTGTATTTCCCTGAATCACAGCCTTCAGCAGGCTGACCTGATATGTGGTGAGGTCTTCCATGAGCGCAAAGAAACGGGGCTCATGGATGGAGATTATAATCCGCAGGGCATCCATCAGTACCGATTCCACGATATAACCACGGGACAGGGAGTCGCAGATGGAGGTGAAGTGATTGATATACCACATGTTGCATCGGAAAAGATGGCAGACTCCATGAAGGAGGGAGCGGTCTATTTCCTTGCCTCCGAGCATGAATCCCCTGTGGATGTATTCTATAATCTCTTTTTCATCCGGCTGGCTTACTGGAACTATCGACACATGACGATAGAAAAGATTCGTATGGCGGAAGATGGCATCCATGGTGTTCTGCATTGAGCCGCAGAAGACAAGGCAGCATCGGCCCGCATTGTCATAATTGTTTTTGAATTGTTCCAGGCACTGGCTCAGGGCGCTGCAAATCTTGTATCCGCCTTCGCACATCAGAAGATTCTGGAACTCATCCATTATAATAATAAGGTTTATCTTTTTGTCGATGCAAATCTTGAAAGGCAGGGCAAGAATGGCAGCGGCATCGGCCTCATCAAGCTCCCAGTTGGCAGAGATGATGGCATCCGACTCTTCGTATGCCCTGGCGTCAAAGACGAAATGCGTACCCTCCAGATATTTGGCCACAAGGTCTGAATATTCGCCGGGGGACACAGCCACAGAACGCAACACCGTATTGCCGTAACGGAGCAGGAATTTGTCAGTCTCGCGGATGTTAATAAGGTTGAACTCCCCTACCGTAAACTGGGCGCCAGACATCCTCAGCTTCATAAGTGTCTGCTGGATTAGCGAAGACTTCCCGGACTTGGGCGGCGCGTACACTGCCGCATGCTCTCCCTGTTTCAGGAGGTTTCCAAGTATGGTGCAGTCTTCCTTATGCCCAAGGAAATTTTTTCCTGTTACCTGACGATAGTAAATGAACGGACTTTCCATTACAAAACATTTTTGTTACGCAAATTTAGGAAAGAATTTTATAAAGACAAAATAACTTTCTTTCCAGCCTAACAAAAATGTTTCGCAGCGTCAGGGACAATGGTCTCCAGGTGCAGAAAGGGCGGTTTTGCACCGCGAAGGCACCAAAACCGGGGTTCCAGGTGCAGGAAGGGCGGTTTTGCACCTGGCGAGAACTGTCAGTCTTCTTTAATGAGGCGGCGGATGGTTTTATAGTCGCTGAAGAAGGTGATAGCTATGACGCGCACCACTGTGTAGGCCGGGATAGCCACAACCATACCCAGGATACCACCCATGTGGCCGGCAAGAAGCATAACAATGAAAATCTCAAGCGGGCTTGACTTCACACTCTTGGAATAAATGACAGGCTGGAACAGGAAGTTGTCCACCAGCTGGGTGAAGAGGAAAATACACAGGAATACCAGCAGCATCGGCGAAAAAGCAAGGCTGGAGCCGGCGATGGCGGCCGTGCTGTATTTCATGACAACTCCCAGGACAGTTCCTATTCCAGCTCCAATCCATGGGCCGACATAAGGAATCACATTCAGGATACCGGTGATGGAAGCAATAGCCATCGACGTAGAAACATCAAGGCCGGCGATAATCCACAGCCCCAAGAAATTCAGAATCGCCACACCCGCAATTTCTATCACAAGGCCAGTGAAATATCGGGACAACAGATTTTCTATTTTGCAGATGGTGTCTTTGGACTTTTCTTCTATGCGGTCAGGAACCAGGGCACCGACAATCTTGCGGAAGAGGGCATCGTCCTTGATAAAGAAGAAGCTGATGAAAAAGATGGAGAAAAGGCCCACTATTATGTCTCCAAGAATGGAAGCGAATGAGCCTACAACGGACGATAGAGAGCTAAGGTTCAGCTGCTTGTTAATGAAATCAGCCGCCGTATCCTGGAACTTGAAATCCTCTCCAAGAGACGGGAAAGTACTTATCAGCCAAGCGTTAAACTTGTCCATGTTCTGGGAGAAATCTCCCGCCGTAAGGGACGCTGTCTGCAAATTCGCGTAAATATCCTGGACGATTCCGTAAATTACAGGAATGATATAGATAACTATACCTAAGAATATGACTATCACAAGAATAAGCGCAATAATAGCCAGCAGGGAATTAGGCGCACTCTTTCCTCCAATCCTGATGCGGGCAAGCATCTTCTTGAGAGGAACGCCCATAAGCGAAACAATCACAGCCGCAATAAGGTACACAAGGGTACTCCTGAAATACCAGCACAAGGCAATAATTACAGCTGCAACAGCCGTGTACATTATGTATCTTGCCAGTTTATCCACGCTTCTTTCCATAATGAAGTGCATTAGTATATATATTTCCGATGGCGAAATTACAAAAATAAATTATATTTGTAAATGATTTTGCCGATGATGGTATGAATGATACGATTAGAAAAGTTTTAAGGAAGATACTGAAGATTGCAAAGGTCCTGGGTATCATTATAGGTGTGCTCTGGGTCATAGTCCTTGTTGTGCTTCAGCTGGTGCTTACGGAAAAATTCCTTCGCAGCGCGGCAGACAAGTATCTCCCGGAAGTAATTGACGGAGCAGACGTTACATTCAGCCATATAAAGGCATCGGCAATAAAAAGCTTCCCAAACCTCAGGGTAGAAATCGACAGCCTATGCATAACCTATCCGCATGACAGGTGGGCCGCTTATGACAGCCTGCCCGGCGTCCGGAGCCCTTTGGCTCAGGCCGGAAGGGGTGAAGAAAAGGACACCCTTGCGTTTTTTACAAATGCTTCCGTATCAGTTTCTTACATAGCCTTATTAAAAGGAACGATTTCACTGAGTGACGTTTCTCTTACGGGAAGCCGCATTTTCGTCAGGCAGTTCGACAGCCTGGAAACCAACCTGAACGTATTCAAATTCATGACGGATACCACGGCAACGCCTGTCCCTGAAGAAGAGAGCGAACCAACAGACCTGGTATTCCATCACATCGGCCTTGGAGGCCGCACCCTTGCGGTTTACACGAATACGGCTGACACCGTTTTTGCCGCCATCGGCAGCAGGAAAATTGATATCGACGGCACCTTCGCCTTGGTAAAACCCTTCGGCGCAAAGCTGAATGTAGACATCGACAGCACCTTCGTAAGCGGAAGAACCGCCACTGACACCATCGCCGCCGGATTCAAATACCTGAACATTGAAAGAAGTTTCGGTTACCATCATCTTAAGGCCGATGGTGCCACGTTCGTCGCCATGGGCGGTAGCGGAAGGATGATGCTGCCGGTTAAGCTGGACGGCCGCTTCAAGTTCCCTGGAGCAAGGCCGGACCGCTTGAAAATCAAGAATTTACGCCTTAGTATAGCCTCCTTCTCAATGGCTGGTGAGTCTGAAATGGAGTTCATGGAAGACAGTCTTGACATTAACGCCAGGATTCTCATTGATACCTGCAATGCTGGACGACTGCTTAAGGACTTTGCCCCTCTGCTCGGGCCTGAGTCTAAGAAAATTTCTTCTGATGCAAACCTGTCGCTGACGGCCTCCTGTGACGGAATCCTGTCGCTGGAGCCCTTCCGCCTGCCTCCGCTTACCGCTGAACTTCATATTCCGGACTCAAAAATCAGTTATTCCGAGGTGCCGGAAAGCGGACGCGTTGCAACAGACATCAAAATCGAATCGGATAAAAAAGGTTTCGCAACCGCCAGCATTGAAAAGCTGCTTCTGTCTTTTGCAGGGGCGAGTGTTAACGGAAATGGTATTGTAAAAGATTTGACGGGCGATGACCCCCTGCTTAACCTTGATGCAACGGCATCGGCAGACCTAAAGAAACTGAGTGTTTTCCTGCCGGACGGAATGACAGCTGAGGGCCGCGTTGACGCCAAACTGAAAGGCCAGGCAAAGGTGTCGGAATTCGGCCCCGGGCGCTTTGCAGGAGCTAATCTTGATGGATATCTTGTATCCGAAGGCCTTCAGGTTCAGGACAGTACGATGCTGGCTTATCTTGGAAAGACAGATGTCCAGCTTACAAAGAAGCCGCTTGGCAAAGGCAAGGATGATGTTATGCTGATAGTCGAAGGACAGGTGGACAGTGTTTATGCTACCATCGGCCCGGTAACAAGAATAAGGGGCAAGGCCTTGGATATCGCCATCAGTGACATAGATGCTTCAGTGCATGCGGAAAGGCTTTCAATGGTTGGCGAAGATTCGTTGTTCGTAGCTCTCAAGAATAGCCGTAACTACGTTAAAATCAGTAAATTAGCACAGGAGGATGGCAATCTTGGAAGCATATCTGTTTCTTCAGACAATGAGGGTATTTTCCTTCGCAGCGGCAAGCAGTTCGTGGGGCTCCGCGGGGCTCAGCTCACGACAAACGGTTCCCGCTTGTTTGCAAATGAAAGACGCCGCAGCCGCAGGGAAAAGGTGCTTGATTCGCTTCAGAGAATCTGGCCTGGAACCCCGCGCGATTCCCTGTTCCACAAAATGATGCGCCAGAGGGGTGAGAGGCGCCGCGGAAGGAATGACCTGCCGGATTACATGAAGGAAAAGAGTTTCAGCACCCAGGATATCAGTTTCAGGCTTGACGAATCCCTGGCTAAGTATTTCAGGGAGTGGGACTTGGACGGTTACGTAAATGTTGAGCAGGGCTTTGCGTCTACGCCTTCATTCCCTTTGCGAACAAGGCTGTCGGCCCTACAGGGACGCTTCAACAACAATGAAATAGTGATTGATTCGATAGGCGTCAGGACTGGAAGGTCAGATATCTCCGCCCACGCCAAGTTAAGTGGCCTGCGTCGAGCCCTACTTGGCCGCGGAACGGTCAAACTCGATGCCAACGTTTACTCCAAATACATGAATGCCAATGAGATACTTGCCGCCCTTGATGCCGGGCAGAAGTATAATGAGGCTCATTCCGGAGAGACTGTAAGTGTAGAGACCGAAGCATCCGAGGGCAATGTTTACATTGCGGAGGATTTGGATACTACCGCCGGCGTGCCGCTGCTTGTAATCCCGGCAAACATCAACCTAAGCATCGGCCTTCAGGGTGATACAATCCATTATTCCACCCTGCTGATAGACTCCTTCCGCTCCAAGATTCTCATGAAAGACCGATGCCTGCAAGTGTCCGGAACGACGGCTACTTCAAATATGGGAAGGATATCGCTGGAAGGCTTCTACGCTACGCGAAGCAAGAAGGACCTCAGCGTAGGCTTCGACCTTAACCTTAATGATATCACCGGGGAGAAGGTTATTACGATGATTCCGCAGGTGGATACCCTAATCCCTCTCCTCAAGTCGTTCAAGGGAATGCTTGACTGTGAGTTCGCGGCAACATCGGCCCTTGATACTAATATGAATTTCATAAAAGAGTCTATCAACGGCCTGATGCAGATTAATGGTCGCAATCTTGAGATTGAGCAGAACAAGGCGGTGCGCAAGGTTACCCGTCTCCTGCTTTTCAAGAATAAGCAGAAGGGTGCCATTGATGAAATGTCTGTCAAGGGCGTCATCAAGGATAATGAGCTGGAGATTTTCCCCTTCAATCTTGCTGTGGACCGCTACAGGCTGGCTCTTGGAGGGACCCAGAACTTCGACGGCGAATTCCAATATCATATTTCTGTGCTTAAGTCTCCGATTCCATGGAAGTTCGGCATTAACCTGAAGGGTAATTTTGACAAGTGGAAACTGCGCTTCGGCGGGGCTAAGTACAAGAAAATTGACACTCCTGTTTATACAAAACAGCTGGATACGGCCAGGACGAATCTTCTTACTTCAATAAGGAGTATATTTGACAAGGGCGTTGAGCTGGCTGTGGAAGAAAGCCGGGATGAATTCCGTGAGGTGCGCAGGCGACTTAACGATGTTACGGCAAGGGAGGCTGCGGCGGATACCGTTTCGGCCGAGGCAATGACCCAGAAGATGGATTCCCTGCGTCTGGAGCAGTCTGCCAGCATGGTTCGGGAAACCGTTCCTCCGCCGGATTCACTTGACCTTTCCATGCCTAAAACCCGCCAGAAACAGAATTAAAACAAAGGGTTTGCAGAATCAGAAATTTGTAATATATTTGCAGTCCCTTTCGGACAACAGATTGTGACAGCTTCCCAAGGTCACTTTCGGCGATGGGCACATGTTACTGCCTTCCGGAAGGTCATGCGGGTGTGTTGAAATTGGTAGACAAGCCAGACTTAGGATCTGGTGCCTCCGGCGTATGGGTTCGAGTCCCTTCACCCGCACAAACGGGACAACTTCTTTCGAGGTTGTCCCGTTTGTGCACCTGGGGCCAGAGCCATAACCAAAAAAGGCAACCATGTGATGGCTGCCTTTTGGAGTCTGGATGAAAGGACTTGAACCTTCGACCTCCTGGTCCCTAACCAGGTGCGCTACCAACTGCGCCACATCCAGATTTTATAGGAACCGCCCGGACTTGCCGGACGGGACTTTGGTACTGGGTAGGAGAATCGAACTCCTATTGCGAGATTGAGAATCTCGAGTACTAACCGTTATACGAACCCAGCGTCTCAATTGGGATTGCAAAGATAGGCATTTTTTTTGTCTCTCCAAATTTTTTCTTAAAAAATACTGATGTTTATACGAAAAAACCTTATTTTTGTAATCCAGATATAAACCGAAACATATATGACACTCATCAAATCCATTTCCGGCATCCGAGGAACCATCGGCGGAAACCCGGGCGAAGCCCTTACTCCAGTAGATATCGTTAAATTCGTTTACGCTTATTCCGCCCGCCTGAAAACCCAGGCTCCAAAGGCCGACAAATATAAAGTAGTAGTTGGCCGTGACGCCCGCCTTTCAGGAGAAATGGTAGAACAGCTTGTATGCGGCACCCTCGTTGCATGCGGAATAGATGTCATCAAAGCCGGTCTGGCATCAACCCCTACAACTGAACTTGCAGTCCGCTTCTCAAACGCAGACGGCGGAATAATCCTCACAGCCTCCCACAACCCCCGCCAGTGGAACGCCCTCAAACTCCTCAACGACCAGGGTGAATTCCTGACCGCAGAGCAGGGAGAGGCCATCCTGCGCCTTGCAGAGAGCGAGGACTTCAGCTTTGCAGACGTAGACGAACTTGGTCACATAACCGAGCACGATTTCACCCAGGAGCATATCCAAAGCGTCCTTGACCTTGAAACCGTGAACGTAGAGGCCGTTCGCAAAGCCGGATTCAAGGTAGTTGTCGATGCTGTCAACTCAGTTGGCGGAATCATTATGCCGGCAATGCTGGAAGCACTTGGTGTAGAGGTAGTTAAGCTTAATTGCGAGCCTACAGGCCAGTTTGCCCACAACCCCGAGCCCCTTCCCGCAAACCTCATCGCCCTTCGCGAAGCAGTCGTTGCAAACAAGGCAGACCTCGGCGTTTCGGTAGACCCTGACGTAGACCGCCTTGCCTTCATCTGCGAGGACGGAGAGCCTTTTGTAGAGGAATACACCCTTGTAAGCGTTGCTGATTACCTTTTCCGCCGCGCCCGCAAGATTGCCGACGCCAAGGGAATCACCCTTGAAGAAGCAACCGCTCCTTACAAGCCCATCGCCTGCTCCAACCTTTCTTCTTCACGCGCACTGCGCGATGTAGCAGAATCTTATGGCGGCAAATACCTTAGCTCAGCAGTAGGCGAAGTCAACGTAACAACCCTTATGCACGAGTGCGGCGCCCTCATCGGCGGCGAGGGTAACGGAGGCGTCATCTACCCTGCAAGCCATTACGGCCGCGATGCAATGACCGGAGTAGCCCTCTTCCTCAGCAGTCTTGCCGACAGAGGCCTGTCAACATCGGCCCTCAAAAAGACCTTCCCCGCATACTTCATCGCAAAGAATAAGATTGAGCTTTCTGACAAGGCGTTGATTGACAAGATTTTAAGCGAGCTCAAGAACATTTACGCCAAGGAAGAAATCAACGATATCGACGGTGTGAAGATTATCTTCGAGGCCAAGAAGCAGTGGGTTCACCTGCGCCGCTCCAACACAGAGCCCATCATCCGCATCTACTCAGAGGCTAGTACGATGGAGGCAGCGGAAGCCCTTGGCAATGAGGTGATTAAAGTCGCCCAGTCTATCATTAGCAGCAAATAACCATAAATAGTCAATACCACTATTCAAAGGGCTAAAAATAAGGGTCCATGCCCTTTGAATAGTGGTATTGACTGTAAATAAGAATTATGTTTTCATTCAGGACAACTCCCCTGGAGGACCAGACGGACAAGGCTTTGCTGGACGGCAAAGTGGGATGCTTCTGCACCCAGAACTGCTGGGACACTTACCGCGACCGATATATGTACCAGCTCTTTGCAGAGCGCGGCAACCTTGAACTGGTGATGAATCCCCGCGACACCGAGCTCACCCCCGGAACAAACCACATCCAATTTGACGGAGCCTCCCAGCTTGAGGGGCTGTCAGCCGTTGTGGTGGAGATTCAGGACGTAGGCGCACGATATTTCAACTACACAAAAGACGTCTTCAAGTTGATGACAGTGCTGTCAGAGATGGGCGATGAGGCTCCGGCCATGTATGTTGTAGACCATATCAACCCCTCCGGCCGCTTTGTAGAAGGCTCCATCCCGGGGGACGAGAGGGAAGATTTCGTCCCGAAAGTAGCTCACCGTCACGGACTTACGCTTGGGGAACTTTGCGTTCTTTATTACAACGAGATAGGCGCACGCTTCCCCCTTCACGTAATCTCCGCCCACGCAAGCGACTCCAACCGCCAGCTCCTTCCATGGACCATCGCCCCCGCTTCTGACATTCCGGGAATGTTCACATGTCTCATGTACAGCGGCGGCGGACTTTGGAACAACACGTCCATCACCCCCGCCATTGGCACCTCCCGCCCCTATGAATACTTCGGCGCGCCGTTCATCAAGCCCACCATGGACAAGATTCCGGTGCCGGAGGGCGTGCTGATGCGTACATGCTCCTTCACACCTGCCGCAGGACGATATCAGGGCGAGCGCTGCTACGGCTACCAGATAATGCTGGTGCCGGGATACGAATACCATTCCCTTCTGCACACCCTGCAGCTGATGCGATTCTTCACCGAAAGATATTCACAGTTTGAGATTTACGCCGATTTTTACAGGAAGCTCTCGGACCCCGTGATGGCATCCTACATCCACGGAGAAATCTCGCTGAACGACCTTCGTGAACACGTCAAGCTGGAAGAGCAGAAATGGATTCGCAAAGCGAAGCGCTTCTGCCTGTACGACGACCAACCACTGCGAATGAAATAAAGTTTTTGAAGAAAAGTTTGTTTTGTACGGGGAAATTCCTATATTTGCAGGCTCAAATGAGAAACTATATAGTAAAATCTTAAATATTTAAGTAAAATGAAGAAAGGAATACATCCCGAAACCTACCGTCTTGTAGCTTTCAAGGATATGTCAAACGACACAGTATTCATTACCCGCTCTTGCGCAACTACTAAGGAGGCTCTTAATGTTGACGGAGTTGAGTATCCTGTTGTTAAGGTGGAGATTTCCAATACTTCCCACCCGTTCTACACCGGTAAAGTCAAGCTTGTTGATACCGCCGGCCGTGTTGACAAATTCTATCAGCGCTACAAGAATCGTCAGAAGTAATTGCTTCTATCAAAATAGGTTGATAAAAGGTGCCCAATTGATTTGGACACCTTTTTTATTTTACATATATTTGTACTTGCCCCAAGGACCGATATCAACTATTACTAAATATATGAAAAAGGGATTATTAGCATTTGTTTTATTGGCAGCAGGCATTGCCGCTGCGGCTCAAACAGCAGAAGAACTGGCAGAGTGGGACGGCCAGGAATGCACCAGCATCTTTGCTGGAAGGCTGGCCACAACAGACGGCTCCGTCATAACTTCACACACCTGTGACGGCGTGTCCCACACCTGGGTCTCACTGGAACAAGCCGCAGACCACCCCGCAGGGAGCATGCATAAGATTTACAAAGGCATGCGCTGGACCAAATTCAAAGGAGACACCACCGGAGTCAAATGCGTAGGCGAAATACCCCAGGCACCCCATACCTATGCATATATAGACACAGGCTACCCATGCATGAACGAGAAACAGGTAGCCATAGGCGAATCCACCTTCACAGGCCCGGACACCCTCATCAACAAAGAGTCAATGTTCATGATTGAAGAACTCGCCCGCATCGCCCTGATGCGGTGCGACAACGCCCGCGCCGCCATCCGCATGATGGGAGCATACGCAGAAGTTTACGGTTACGGCGATGGTGGCGAGGCACTTACCGTTTCTGACAAGAACGAAGTCTGGCTCTTTGAAATATGCGGAGTAGGCAAACACAAAACAGGCGCCGTATGGGCCGCACAAAGGATTCCCGACGACGAAGTAGCCATCGTAGCCAACATCCCCAGGGTAGGAAAAGTAGACCGCGCAAACCCTGACTTCTACATGTGCTCAGACAACGTAGAATCCGTAGCAATAGAAAACGGCCTCTGGGACGGCCAGGGAGACTGCGTCTTCTGGAAAATCTACAACGTTCCGCGCGCAAAAGGCCACAACTACAGCATCCGCGACTGGTTCGTCCTTAACGCCCTCGCCCCCTCACTCGGCCTTACCATGGACATGGAAGAACTCCCCCTTTCCGTCAAACCGGAAAAAGGAAAAATCTCCGTTAACGAAGTCATGGCCTTCCTGCGCGGCACATATGAGGGCACAGACGCCGACATGTGCAAAAACTGGCTGATAGAAGTCCCTGAAAAAGACGGAAAGCCGGCTTACAAGAAAATCAGCCCCCAGGCGAACCCCTGGCTCACCGCGACAACCCGCAACACCCTGAACACAATAGCCCCCGGAACGATAGACTTTGTCCGCACCCTTGCGGTAGCATGGTGCTCATACTCCACCGTCCTGCAATCCAGGAACTGGCTGCCGGATGAGATAGGAGGCATCCTCTGGTACGGAGTAGACAACCCCGGACAAAGCCCCCGCATCCCTATCTTTGCAGGCGGCAAGACACTCCCCCACGCCTTTGATTTCTGCGGCCAGAAGCAGTATAAGGCCGATTGCATCCTTTGGCAGTTCCGCCGTGCAAACCGCCTTGGCACCCTTGAATGGCAGACCCACAAAGACACCTTTGAGAAGAAAATCCTTGAAATAGAGAAGCTTGGATTCGAAGGCCTGCCGCAGTTGGAGGCAGACTTTGCCACAACCAATGACGCTGCCGGCAAGGCCGCATTACTTGACGCCTACACCGCCAAGATTCACGAAGCAGCAGCCGCCACCTGGCAGAAGCTGGAAGAAGACCTCTGGCACAAACACGGACGAGGTTTCTAAAGCTGTTTTACAGGAGTCAGGCCCATTTCTGCGGCGCGAGCGCGCATAAAGGCATCGGCCTCTTCAAAATTATTACCTATTACGCCGTCAAGGACAGCCTCTTTGACGGCTTCTTTTAACTGTCCCACGACCCGGCAAGGCTCAAGCCCGTAGAGTTCCATGATATACTCTCCGGTAATGGGATTCTTCCAGTTGCGGATGGCATCCTTAGCCTCAACCTCTACAAGCTTTTGCTTTACAAGCTCAAAATTCCGCTTGATTCCGGCCACCTTGACAGGATTCTTCGAAGTGATATCGGCCCCGCAAAGAGTCATCAAATCATCAATATCGTCGCCGGCATCAAAAAGAAGACGGCGGACGGCGGAATCTGTAACTTCCTCATCTACAAGGGCTACGGGGCGATGGTGCAGGCCAACAAGCTTCTGGACGTACTTCATTTTTTCGTTCAGGGGCATCTTCAGCGACTGGAAGATTTTAGGCACCATGCGGGCACCCACGACCTCATGACCGTGGAAGGTCCAGCCAATTGAAGGGTCCCAGCGTTTGCTGGAGGCTTTGCCTATGTCGTGCAAAAGGGCTGCCCACCGAAGCCACAGGTTTGGAGATTTCTCTGCGATATGATCAACAACCTGGACGGTATGGCTGAAATTGTCTTTGTGGCCACGTCCATCAACGGTCTCAACCCCTTTTAGGCGGGCCAGGGCAGGAAGGACATATTCCAGGAGGCCAGTCGTATCCAGCAGCCTTAGCCCTATCGACGGCTTGGGAGTCAGAAGAATCTTGTTCAGTTCCTCTGCAATCCTCTCCGCTGACAGGATCTTCATCCTGTCCCTCATGCGAGAAATGGACTCCAGACATTCAGGACTTATCCTGAAGGCGAGCTCAGGAGTGGACAGTTTTGAAGCAAAACGCACGGCGCGAAGCATGCGCAATGGGTCATCGCTAAAAGTAATATCAGGGTCAAGCGGCGTACGGATAACTCCCGCGGCAAGATCGGCAATACCGCCAAAAGGGTCTACAAGTGCGCCGTAATCCTCTTTCTGAAGGCTGAAGGCCATCGCATTAATGGTAAAATCGCGCCGGCGCTGGTCGTCCTCAAGACTGCCGTCCTCAACAATCGGCTTACGGGAATTACGGTTATAAGACTCCCGCCTTGCACCCACGAACTCAATCTCAGTTCCGCGATAGTGCAGCATCGCCGTACCAAAATTCCTGTAGCAGGCAACATTGCACGCGTGACCGGTCTCCGCCTTAATGGCATCGGCCACATGCTCTGCAAAATCAATCCCGCTGCCCTCTATGACAATGTCGATATCGTCAGTTTGACGGCCAAGAAAGCAGTCCCTGACAAAGCCGCCTATCACAAAGGCGCGTACGCCGCACTCCCCCGCCACACGGCTTACAAGGGGGAAAATGGGATGCACAAGAAAATTGTTGTCTATCTGCACAGAATTACTCATACTGCAAAGATAGCTATTTTAGTTAAAAAAGGCCTTGTTTTTGATGATTTAGGAAATATTCTTAAATTTGAAGTCAAGATGACGCCGATAGACAAATATTTGACCTACATCAGGACGGAGCGAAGATATTCCCCCCGCACGACGGAGATTTATGCCGATGTCATTGAACGCTTTCGCGTTTGGTCGGGTGTGAGTGCCGATGATATCCCGGGCGCGCTTACCCTTGGCGATATCCGTGACTATCAGGTCCATCTGAGTGAGAAGGAGAAGCTTGAGGCCAGGACAATTAACCAGCATCTTTCGGTACTCAGCAGTTTCTGCTCATATCTTGTACGATACGGCGTGCTAGAGAGTAATCCGGTAAAGCAGGCAGGGCGGCCGAAGGTGCCCCGCAGGCTCCCCTCTTTCTACCGGGAGTCTTCCATGGAAGAGTATTTTGACCGGACGGGGTGGGTTGTAGATCCTTCGACTTCGCTCAGGATGACAAATTCGGACACTTCGCTCAGGATGACAAATTCGGACACTTCGCTCAGGATGACAAAATCTCAATATAGAGACTTGCTGTCAAGGGTTGTAATAAGCCTGCTCTTCGGCACCGGAATCAGGCGCAGCGAACTCATCGGCCTTCAGATAAAATCAATGGATTTCGGAAGAAATGTACTCCACGTCCACGGAAAAGGCAACAAAATGAGAGAAATTCCAATAATTTCTTCACTATCACAAGAATTATTGCTATATTTACAAGCAACAGAGAGCCTGTTGGGCCGGGCAAGGGCTGCAGAAGAGCCTCTGCTGGTCACGGAAAAGGGGCGCGCCCTCTATCCTATGGCAGTAGAAAGGATTGTTGCAGCAGAGCTCGGGAAAGTGGAAAGCATTGCCGGACGCAAGTCTCCGCACGTACTGCGGCACACCCTTGCAACCGAGCTGCTGGAAAAAGGGGCAGACCTTAACTCCATAAAGGAGATGTTGGGTCACTCTTCCCTGGCCGCCACGCAAGTGTACACCCACAACACCATCGGGCAACTCAAAAACATTTATAATAACGCCCACCCAAGGGCACAAAGAGGAGGTAAAAATGGAGATTAGAGTTCAAACTCTTAAGTTCGACGCAGACCAGAAACTTCTGGACTATGTAGACAAGAAAGTTGCAAAGCTTGAGCGCTTTGACGACAACATTACCAGCGTAGAGGTTGTCCTTTCCCTCATGGAGAAACCGGAGAACAAAGCCGTGAAGCTTCAGGCCAATGTTCCAAGCGACGCCCTGGTAGTAGAGAAGAATGCAAAGACCTTCGAGGAAGCACTAACAGACGCGGTAGACGCCATGAAAGAGCGCCTTACCCGCAACAAAGAGAAAAGATACGATTAATCCATTACTTTCTTATTACTTATTGCCAGCCTGAATTCAGGCTGGTTTTTTTGATAATATATTTAGAAACGATGAAAAAATTATCTGCATCTCTTTCCCTGCCGTCGCCCTTTGGGCGACCCCTCCCATCGCAAGCGATGGGCCCCTCCCTCTTATTCCGCCGAGGGTGGCAAAGGCGATGAAAGAGATGCAGATAATTTTTTACCAATTCTCAAATATTTTTGTTACAATTACCGGAGTTATCCGTTACTAACAATAGTTCGTTAATTTGTTCCCAGGCCTAAGCGGCTCTGGATGTAAATAAAACCAGTTCTTTGAAAAGTTTGTCAATAACTTGTGGGTTCGGTCGCAGACCGGACACGCAAATAAATCGCTCAAGCATGTAGGCGTTA
>JAFUDQ010000027.1 GCA_017459075.1 Bacteroidales bacterium | reverse complement strand
GCATTTGCACCCACTCTCAGCAGCCTTCTGAGCGGTCGTTATTGACAGTGTTTTCAATGAACTTTTGTTGTTAAACTGTATGTTTTCGTTTAGCCTGCCGCCTTGCGGCTCCTAAACATTAAAATTTACCGAAGTATTGATGAAAGCTCTTGTAGAGAAAATTAAAGCTGAGTACGAACTCTTCGTTGTTAACGCTGACGCTCAGGTAGTTAAGGGTAACAAAGCCGCTGGTGCACGTGCACGCAAGGCCGCTCTTGAACTCATGAAGGACTTCAAAGAATTCAGAAAAGCATCTGTAGAGGCTGGCAAATAAGTCTTAATCAGAGAATAATAAAGGTATCCGTTCATACACGGGTACCTTTATTTTTTCCATAACCCAGCGAGGTGCAGAAAGACCCCTTTTGCACCCCGAGGCCATCAAAAACAAGGTTTGCGGTGCAAAACAGGCTGTTTTGCACCGCAAATCATTTGAAAAAGACTGGTGTTTCTTAGAAGGAAACAGCAATGCCGATGAAGTCGTCTGCCTTGAGGGCTGCGCCACCGATGAGGCCGCCGTCGATATCAGGCTGAGCGAAGAGCTCCTTGGCGTTTGAAGGCTTGCAGCTGCCACCGTAAAGGATGGTGGTGTCGTCTGCTACCTGTGCACCGAACTTGTCTGCAAGCACCTTGCGGATGCAAGCGTGGATTTCCTCTGCCTGCTCTGCGGTAGCGGTCTTGCCGGTACCAATGGCCCATACAGGCTCGTAAGCAATGACGATGTTCTTCATGTCTTCTGCGGTGAAGTTGTAAAGAACAGCCTTGGTCTGGTCAGAAACAAGCTCGAAGTGTTTGCCAGCCTCACGCTCCTGAAGATTCTCACCTACGCAAAGGATAACCTTAAGACCAGCTGCAAGGGCGAGTTTTGTCTTCTCTACAAGCTTGGCATCGGTCTCTCCGTAATACTGACGGCGCTCTGAGTGACCAAGGATTGTATAGTCGCAACCAACGGAGCAAAGCATTGCTACAGATACCTCACCGGTAAATGCGCCTTTCTCTTTGTCTGCGCAGTTCTGTGCGGAAAGCTTTACAGGGCTGCCCTTAAGAGCGTCTGCAACAAGTGCAAGATGAGTGAAAGGAGGAGCAACTACAAGCTCTACGCCTGCGGGAATCTCATTAGCCTTTGCGGCAACTGCCTTTGCGAGCTCTACGCCCTCAGGAACTGTGGTGTTCATTTTCCAGTTTCCTGCTACGATTTTCTTTCTCATGATTCTATGTTTTTTATTGTTATATTTCAAATTGGCGTGCAAAAATACTTAAAAAAAGTAATATAGACAAATGGATTGCTATTCCTGTCCGGCATGAAGCAGAAGGGTTGTTTTGACCACCAGGTAGTCATTGTGTCTGGTACACTCCTTAAGCTCGGGAAACTCCTTCATAAAGTGGTGTGTTTTAAGCAAATCATCCTTGGTCTCTCCATATGTGTATCCCAGGCCTTCAAGTGACGCCATCCACCTTAAATGCTCCGTAGCGGAAGCATTTCTGAGCACAAGCTCTGTGTACGGGTCATCAATGGTATAATGGCCTGTCTGGTCGTCGTAAATGACAGGAATTGCGTCTGAGACCTCTTTTGCACGGGAACAAACATCATCGCCAAGAAGAATTTCCATGGTGTTGCGGTACAGGCAGTTCTCAAAGTCCTGATAACGTTCACGAAGATAACGCTCCCGCGATTTAATGGACTTGACATGCCTGATGGCTTCTTCCCTATCATTCCATTCTTTTTCAGGGTCAAATTTTTTGTCATCAATCTTAGTGGCCTCATTGTATGCTTTATAATATGAGAAAGCCTGGTTTTTTATATTGCTGTCAGTAACATTATTGTATGTCCAGACATTCTCATACATGCCGAAGCGGTTCAGGATAGTAGCTTCCTTATTGGCAGATTTAAACTCCTCTATACTATTATAAAGGTCTACCACATTGCGTCCGATATCCGTATTCGCCTCCTGCAATACATGGATGACGAAGTTCTTGGAAAGGTCCTTGCCCTCTTTGTAAGCGAACTCCATTATCTCCGTTGCCAGTCTCAGATTAAGGGTGTCATTTCCCATGCAGACCACTACGTAGTTAAGGCTGTTCAACTTAGAGCGAACTTCGTCCCAGAACTGCGGTGAGCCAACCTTACATTCCATGAATTTGATGCCCGCCTTGCCTATAAGGCCCGGATGTTTGATTTTCTGGCTGCCGATAATGTCGGAAATCCGGCTGTCGATAACCGTGCAGCTGAATCCTGCCCTGCTGCCGTCCCTGCCGCAGAAACTGCCGTATTCATAAAGGAAAGGAAGCACTTCCTGGCCGGTTTCTCCAAAGCCGAGAATCATGGCAGTGAACGGAGATTCAACCCATCCTTCCGAACGCCCCTCCTTGTCCTTGTGGATGTTCACGAAGCTGACAGGAAGATGAATTCCGGACTCTTTGAAACCGCGGACAGCAAGGAAGGCGGAATCAACCAGATTAAAGGAAACATCGGCAACATTGCGCATTGCGTCCATGAAAAGGCGGTTGGATTCATTCCTGCTTGCACGGCAGTAAATATCGGCCTTGCAGCCGCATCTGACAATGATATCGGCGCAGTAAATATTATCTTCCTCTGAATCGGACAGAATATAAACCTTGTTTTTGGGGTTGTTCAGGAATTTATGAAGATTCTGCAAGCCCATCTCGTCAAGGAAGTTCGGTCCTGTGACGTTTTTGATGGCTTTTCTGGCCATTACGCGCTTGAACGTTGTGGAATCCGCCCTCTGCGGCAAGGAGTCATCGGAACCGAAAACTCTCCTAATCCTGTCCCATAATGACATATCCAGAAGGTCGATGTCCACATCAGGGTCCAGGACGGTAATGATTATTTCACCCGGCCTGGTGTTGTGGATGTCTTCCGCCAGCGTCATGGCAGCCTTGCTCATACCAAAGAATATATGGACGTTGTCCGTCTCCCTCCATCTTGAAAGCCAGTGCTTGTTCTCTGTAAACCTTACTACTCCTCTTATAATCAAGGTTACGGAAATTGCCGATGCTGCCAGGTACAGGAATGTAAAGACTGAGAGGTACAACTGGCTGTTGTCGCTATTGAAAAACTCTGAATACCTGTTGTCAAAGAGATGAGTCCGGAACAGGAAGGCTTCCATGGAATGAATGGCGCCAAGACTAAGGGCTGTGAAGAAATTCTCACTCATCTGCCTGTACAGGATAAAACCGTCAAGGGCCCATCCAAGAATGAAAACTATCGAGGCAGAGATAATAATAACTGTTTTAAATTGTCTGTCTTTCCGGCTCACATAAACCAGAAACAGTGCATACAGCGCAAACAGAATCATCGCTGTGCAGCTTGCAAAATTGGGACTCATTTGTAATCGAATATGGCTTCTTACAAAAATAACGGATTAAGATGAGAAAAGCAATCAAAACCAAATATTTGCGAAATAAATGAATTGTTTGTAAATTTGAACAATTACCAAAATACTGAATCGCCATGAAAACTTTTACCAGTTTTTCCGTTATCGGAGCCCTAATAATTCTTGCCGGCCTTGTGTCCTGCAACAGCAGGGGTAATGCCAACGCCTTTGAAGAAAAAGGCGGAGTTATGCTTGTCGTGAAAGTACAGCCGGAAGGGATTCCTCTTATCAGTGAGCGCCTGTCCGGGGCTGGTTTTAAAGACTTCAATGTTTCCACCATGGATGATGGAGCTGTTCAAGTAAAAGTTGCAGGCGTAAAAGATAAGGAGCTGATTACCAAATATTTCATCAAACGGCCAGTGCTGGAAATCTGGGAGACTTACAATAAATCAGATGCGGTTTCACCTGATTTAATTATGAAGTCTTACGATATTCTTAAAGGCGCATTCCTTTGGGAAAACAATGATTACAGCGCGCTGCTGGGATATGCCAAAGATATCGATACAGCTCGCATAAACAGTTTCTTTGCATTGGAAGAAGTAAAAAGCCTGCTGCCTGAGGATTTCCATGCGATGTGGACAGCCAAACCTGTTTATAACGGTTTGTATGAATTGATGGCACTCCGTGGCGACGGACCTGCTCTGGACCAGTCATGCATTACCGATTCGTATGCAAAGAAAGAAAACTACGGAGCTGTCGTCGGGTTAACAATGAGTGAAGAAGGGAAAGGACGGTGGGCATATATCACAAAGGCAAACATAGGCAGGCAGATTGCCCTGACTGTTGGCGGCAAGGTGTACAGCTATCCTAATGTTCACGATGAGATTCGCACCGGCAATTGTGTAATATCAGGAGATTTTTCCTTGGAAGAAGCGAAAAACCTGGCGCAAATAATTAAGACCGGTAATTTCCCGATTCCAGTGCAGATAGTAGGCGCGGAATACGTCCCGGCCAAACCAAAATCCGTCCAATAATTTAATCAAATAGTTTATGAAAAATTTGAGTTGTGAAGAGTATATCCTTCAGAAATTCGGAATCCCAGTATCAGAAGAAGATCTGGCGGGGGCGTCCAATGTCGCAGAGAAAAAGGCCGACGGCAGCATCATTCTGTCACGCATAGGCGCCCTTTGTGCCGGCAAAGGACTTTGCGTGTCCAGGAAATACTATGCAACCCTTAATGATATAAAGAACGCCCTGGATACGGGGTCATCGGTAATTGTCGCCCTTGATTACGGAGAGATTGATGACAACGAGGTTGTGGAGCTTCTGGAAGACCGTTTTGTAGGCGAAATCCCTGACCATTCCGTGGTTATTCTTTCCCTTGACAAAGACATCGTTGTTTATAATCCCAATAAGGCCGATGGTGCCGTGAACATCCCCCGTGAGCGTTTTATTGACGCTTGGCGTGATTCCAAGTTCTATATGGTGACGGTGAACACCTTTGATAAGGTGGCAGCGACATATACTCCTGCACCTCTTGATTTGGAAGACGTTGAACTTATGGATGACTTTGATGAACTGACGGAGGCCCTGGCAGAGAACACCCACGAAGTCTGGTCCAAGGGAAGAATGAGGGAGGGCTGGACATACGGCCCCTGCCGTGACGATGCCAATAAAAAGCATCCTGACCTCCTCCCCTACGCCGCTCTTTCTGACGGCGAGAAGGAGTATGACCGCGCCACAGCCATAAACGCCATCAAACTAATCGCCAAACTTGGCTACAAGATTTCCAAAAAAATAAAAAAGTGAAAAATTTTTGAAAAATTTTGCAACGTTTTATTACTAACCTGCATCTATGTTATAGGTTTAGGTTTTAGTACACGTTAAATCGCCGGAGATTTCAAGCAATTGAGGCCCCGGCGATTTGATATTATAATGCATTTTACAGAAAATCATTATCTTTGCAAGATAAAATGAAGATTGATATGAAAAATTTCGTTGAGGAGCTCCGGTGGAGGGGCATGATTCAGGATATTATGCCTGGGACAGAGGAAAAACTTATGGAAGGTCCCAAGGCGGCTTACGTTGGCATCGACCCTACTGCAGATTCACTGCACATCGGCCACCTGGTAAGCGTAATGATACTTAAGCACTTCCAGAACTGCGGCCACAAGCCGTTCGCCCTGGTTGGCGGAGCAACTGGCATGGTAGGAGACCCCTCCATGAAGAGCGCTGAGCGTAACCTTCTGGACGAGGAGACTCTTAACCACAACGTAGCCTGCATCAAGGCCCAGCTTGCAAAATTCCTAGACTTTGACTCCGACGCAGCCAACAAGGCAGAGCTTGTAAACAACTACGACTGGATGAAGGACTACAGCTTCATCAACTTCATCCGCGACATCGGCAAACATATCACCGTCAACTACATGATGGCCAAGGATTCAGTGAAAAAACGCCTTCAGAGGGACTCCAGCGAGGGTATGTCTTTCACCGAATTCAGCTACCAGCTCATGCAGGGCTACGATTTCTACTGGCTCTGGAAGAACAAAGGCTGCATGCTACAGCTTGGCGGCAGCGACCAGTGGGGCAACATCACCACGGGTACCGAGCTCATCCGCCGTATGGACGGCGGCGAGGCCTTCGCACTCACCTGCCCTCTTATCCGCAAGGCCGATGGCACCAAGTTCGGAAAGACGGAGAAAGGCAACATCTGGCTTGACCCGGAGCGTACCAGCCCTTACGAGTTCTACCAGTTCTGGCTTAACGTAGCCGACGAGGACGCAGAGCGCTATATCAAGATTTTCACGATGCTTGACCGCGAGACCATAGAAGGCCTCATTGAAGAGCACCGCCAGGATCCCGGCCAGCGCAAGCTCCAGAAGGTACTTGCAAAGGAAGTCACCATCATGTGCCACGGACAGGAGGAGTATGACAAGGCTATCGCAGCATCACAGATGCTCTTTGGAAACTCCACCTCAGACGCCCTCCGCAGCCTTGACGAGCGCACCTTCCTTGCCGTTTTCAGCGGTGTTCCCAGCGGTACCCTCAAGAAGGAAGACCTCCCCTGCAACATCCTTGACCTCCTTGCAGTGAAAACCAACCTCTTCCCTTCCAAGGGCGAAGCCCGCAAAATGGTTCAGGGTGGCGGAGTAAGCATCAACAAGGACAAGGTTGCCGATATCGCCCGTGACATCACGGAAGCCGACATCATCGACGGAAAATACATTCTTGCACAGAAAGGTAAGAAGAACTACTATCTTATTCACATAGAGGCATAAGTCATGGACGCTCCAGCATCAACCCGCCAGCTCAAGGTAGCCCGGGAAATACAGAAAGACATGGCGGAGATTATCCGCAGCAAGGGCATGGCACATACGGCCGGAGCCATGGTGACGGTGAGCGAGGTTCGCGTTAGCCCGGATTTGAGCCTGGCAAAAGTCTTTGTGAGCATTTTCCCTTCTTCCAAGGCCGACGCCGTTATGGAGATTCTGCATTCCAACGTGAAGGTTTATCGCGGCGAACTTGGCCGCCTGGTGGCCAAGCAGTTCAGGATTGTTCCGGAACTGGTTTTCCTGCTGGATTCTTCGCTGGATTATGCAGAGCATATAGACGATTTACTTAAGAAGTAGATTCTTCGGCTTAAAGGCCTCAGAATGACAGTTTAAAAGGCCTCAGAATGACAGTTTAAAAGGCCTCAGAATGACAATATGAATCTGCCGCTGAAAATAGCATTCCGGTACCTGTTCGCAAAGAAATCCCATAATGTAATCAACATTATCTCAGCGATCAGTGCCACCGGAATGGCTATTGGCACGGCGGCCCTTGTTGTAATTCTTTCCGTATACAACGGATTCAGTTCCCTTGTAAGCAGCTCACTGTCAAGCATTGAGGCCGATATCCTAATTGAGCCATCGGCAGGAAAAGTATTCGTTCCCCAGGAAAATGACCTTCAGTGGCTCCGCAGCCTTCCGGAAACCGGAAGCGTATGCGAGGTGCTTCAGGAAAACGTCTTCATAACCTATGACAACAATAACGGAGTAGCCCTGGCAAAAGGAGTCGACAGCCTGTACGAAGCCCTCTCCCCCGTCCGGGAGCACATGGTAGACGGAGACTTCGCCCTGTCCAGGGGTGACATTCCACAGACCGTCGTCGGAGTTGGGTTCGCCTATAAAATGGGCATAAACCACCGCTTCATGCAGGCGGCCAACTTTTATTTCCCGGACAGGAACAAGAAGATTTCCCTCACCAACCCATCAGCATCGCTCCGCAGCGTAAAAGCCTGGCCGGCAGGCCTTTTCAGCATCACCACAGATACAGACAACTCACTGATGCTTTTGCAGCTCGGCACGATGCGAAAGCTCCTGGGCTATGACAAAGAAGTATCGGCCCTGGAAATAAGATTCAGGGAAGGCGTCGATGACAAGGCTGCAAAAAAGGTTAAAAACCTCATTCAGGAGCATCTGGGCACAGGTTTCACGGTCAAGGACCGCTATGAGCAGAATGAGACTCTCTATAAGATGATGCGTTCCGAAAAGGCCGCCGTCTACCTCATACTCATCTTCGTTGTCATAATTATCGCCTTCAATATCTTCGGCAGCCTGACGATGCTAATAATTGAAAAGCAGGAAGATATCGCCACCCTCCGGAGCCTGGGAGCAAGGGACAACATGATACGCCGGACTTTCGTCCTGGAAGGCTGGCTCATAACCCTGCTAGGCATGGCTGCCGGCCTTGTCATTGGCCTGCTCGTAGTTGCAGCCCAGCAGCAGTTCGGCTTCGTCAAAATGCCCGGGGACTTCTCAATGACTGATTACCCCGTCATCATCAAATGGACAGATATAACAATCACCGCCATAAGCGTGGCGGTGATCGGTTACGTTATAGCTCTGGTTCCGGGAAGGAAATCTACTCTTCAGGAAGGAACATAGGGTCCCAGGAAGGAAGCTGTACCGGCTTCTCATTCAAGAGTTTAAGAACATCTTCGGGAACATATTTCTTCTCAAGAACAAGGCGGAACATATACTCATTGAACCAGTCATCGGTCATGATGATGTTGCCCTTGTAACCTGTATCTGCACCCCAGCTGTTCTCTACCATCCACTTGACAGGCTTGTCATTCTTAAGGTCGACGGCAATAAGCGTCATGGCATGGGTGGAACCGCTGGCATGAGTCTGGATGCGCTCTTTCTTGTTCATGCCGAACTTGACACCCATAAGTGACTCATAATCAAAGTTGTTCATGTCTGCAATACCATCTTTGCGGCTGAGGAATTTACCTACGTCGCAAGAGAAATACATTGCAGTATTGTCCTTGATTGAAGCGATAGCCATCTCCTTGATTTTCTCAATAGGCAGGTTGATGTAAACCCAGTTGTGGCCGTCGTAAACATGACGGTCGTACTGAATCTCATATACCTTGTAATAATCGCGGCAAGGGTCGTTCATAACCATCACGTAGTTGTTCTCAAGGTCTTTGCCAATGAACTCCTGATAGAAAGCCTTGGGAGTATAGGTCTTCTCACTGACGAATTTGCCGGAAGCATCGTAACGTGCCCATGTAAACTCTGTGGGAGGAACACCAAGGCAGAGGCCGAGGATATGGTAAACACCTTTCAGCATTTCAACCTTCATATCCTGAAGCTCCTTTGCAGCCTTACCGTTCTTGCGGTCTTTTGCAGAAGCGTTTGCCCATGCCTGACGAAGACGAAGGCCATCCTCACGGAGAAGGTTGCTGAGCTGAGTGCGCATCTGGGCGGTACTGTTGGCAGAAAGCGTCTCAGGCATAACCTCTGAAGGAACTACGCCATATTTGGTCACAAGATTTGAAACGCCGGTGAACTGGCCGCCGTCGCTGATAGGATGTGCAAAGAACCAGTCTACCTGACGGTCATCATCTGAGAGTTCCTTTGTGTCGATGATGCCCTGGAGGAAGAGATTTGCCTTCTCCAGCTGATCATAGAAAAAGAGGTAATTCTGGGAGAAAGTGAAAGCACCAAGATTATGCTCTGCAATCATCTTTGAGCGAAGCACGTTAAGACCGGTGAAGAGCCAGCAGCGGCCGGAAGATTTCTGGTTTGTACGGCCCTTGGTGGCCACTTCATTTGAGAAGTGACGGTCAATCTTGACGATGTTGTCCGGTTGCATGGCCAGGACATTGATTTGCTCTGCATTCAAGGCATTGTGAAGAGCCTTGTCGGCAGCAGAGCCCTCATAACCTTTGGAAATTTCCTTCAGGATGTCTCCCGAGATTCCGCCGCCAGCTGTCTGGTTCTGGGCGAATGCCGTGATGCCAAGAAACATAGCGGCAATGATAATGATTTTCTTCATACTGAAAGTTATTAACTATGATTATTGCTTATCTTCACTAATCATACAAATTTAGTAATAATCAGTTGAAAAAACAAGATGATGCTTGAAAACATTACCATCAATAACAAATATTAAGGATTATTCCGCCGTTCAATACACATTTTTAGGCATTGCCCATCAGTAAATATGGCAGTAGCTTTGCGCCTGCTAAATATATTTATGAGAAAGACTTTTTTGATAATACTAACACTTATAGGGCTGGTTTCCTCAAAATCAGCGCTATTTGGCCAGAATAGTATTCTATCCGGAAAAGTTAGCGACAGCAAGACAGGAAAAGCAATTGAATTCGCATCCGTACTGCTTAAAGAAAACGGTCTTTGGGCCATCACCTCTGACAAAGGCATTTATACGATAAAAAACGTGCCTCAAGGCACATACACGGCTGAAGTTCAGTGTATGGGATACGCAAGCGCACATTTATCTGTAAAGATAGGAGCCACACCGGTGACGCTTGACATTCCGCTTGCGGAGGATAACCTTATGCTTGATGTTGTGGAAGTTGTAGCAAAACGCGGCGAGGACAACTCAACCACCTCCTATAAAATAGACAGGACGGCCATCGAACACCAGCAAACCCTCAACCTGATTGACATAACTTCGCTTCTTCCTGGTGGCAGGACTCTGAACAGCACCCTTATGGACGACAGCCGTCTGACACTTCGCAGCGGCTCTGGAGAAAAAGGGAATGCATCCTTTGGAACGGCCATTGAAGTGGATGGAGTGCGCATTGACAACAACGCTATAATCAACGAGACATCCGGCGCAAGTACAAGAAACATCAGCTCAAGCAACATTGAGTCCGTAGAAATCATTGCCGGCATTCCCTCTGTAGAGTATGGAGACCTGTCAAACGGCGTTGTCAAGGTAAATGTGCGCAAGGGTAAATCTCCCTTGATAATTGAGACGTCCGTAAACCCGCACACCCGTATTTACTCCGTCAATAAAGGCATCGGCATCAGGAGTGGGATACTTAATATTTCGGCAGAAAGGGGAAAGTCATTCTCAAATATTGCATCGCCATATACCGCTTATCAACGCAATATTCTATCCCTCAAGTATTTGAACACACTGATGAAAACCGGGACACCCCTGACAATTGAAGTAGGCTTAACCGGCAATATGGGAGGATACAACTCCGGCAAGGACCCCGACGAGACCCTTGAATCATATACAAAGATTAAAGACAACCTGCTGAGCGGCAACTTCAGCCTGAAATGGCTGCTCGGAAAAAAATGGTTGACCAACCTTTCCCTCAAGGGCAATTTTTCATTCCGGGACAAAAAGGCCGAGGAGTATTACAATGCCTCCAGTGCTTCGTCCCAACCATACATCCATACTACGGAGGAAGGTTATTTCATCGCAGAAGACTATAGCTTGAATCCGAGTGCTGCTATAATCCTCGGGCCCACGGGATACTGGTATGTCAGAGGCTATTCCGACCAGAAACCGGTAAATTTCAATCTGAAACTTAAAGCAGAACTCAACCGTCAGTTCGGGTCTGTAAGAAACAATATAATCGCCGGAGCTGACTTCCAGACCAGTTTCAATAACGGACGTGGTACATATTACGAGGACATGAGACTTGCCCCAACATGGAGGGAATACAGGTATGATAAACTGCCTGCACTTGGAAACCTTGCCATCTATGCTGAAGACAGGCTGACCGTTCCTTTTGCGGGCAGTAAAGAAGCTATTCTTACGGCCGGTATACGCGATGACATTACAATGATAAGCGGTTCGGATTATGGCACAGTATCAAGCCTTTCCCCCCGCACCAATCTTAACGTATATCTTGTCAGGAACAGCGAGAAAACGCTCCGCAGTCTTTCCGTTCATGCTGGCTGGGGCAGGTCATTCAAGCTCCCCTCTTTTCAGGTACTCTATCCTTCTCCTTCATATTCAGACATACTCACATTCACTCCGGGAAGCACAATAGACAACAGGGCATATTATGCATACTACACTTTCCCTTCTGCAGCCAGATACAATCCTGCACTCAAATGGCAATATACAGACCAGACCGACTTTGGATTCGAAGCTGACATAAAAGGCACCAGAATATCAGTATCAGTTTTCAATCACAAGACCGCCAATCCATACATGGCAGTCAACAACTATACACCTTTCAAATACCTACGGACCGGCCAGTCAGCAATAGAAGGAACTGCAATTCCTTCTGCGGACAGAAGATTCTCTGTTGACAAGACCACAGGACTGGTAACGCTCTACGACCGCACCGGAACTGTTGCACCAGTAGTTTTGTCAGCCCAGGAACACCACACATATAATTCTACCAGAATGTATACGAATGGCAACAATATTTCAAGATACGGAGTTGAATGGATAGTGGATTTCGCTCAAATCAAGGCAATAAGGACATCGGTAAGGATTGACGGTAACTACTATTATTACAAGGGGATAGACGAGACTCTGTTTCCTACGCTAACGGGCTCCATCGGCAATATGTCCGATCCCGCCTACCCTCTCCTGGCATACTACCGCGGCTCATCCAGCACATCCGCTGATATTTCTGCGTCTGCATCGACATCTAACGGAAGTGAGTCAAGACGTCTTGGTGTAAATGCTACCGTAACCACGCATATTCCAAGCCTGAGGCTGATTGTAACCCTGAAAGTAGAAAGCACTCTTTACAATTATAAAAGAACTCTGAGCGAGTATTCCGGAGGAAAGAGGGGCATAGTGCTGAAAGACATAACCGATTATTTCGGAGAAGAATATGACAAGTCAATGAGAGACAGGATTATTGCCGTATATCCAGAATATTACAGCACATGGGACAATCCGGGGGTACTAATCCCCTTCAAAGAAAAATTTGAATGGGCAAAAGAGAATGACAGAGATTTGTATAATAATCTTGCAAGACTCATAGTCAAGAGCAATTATGCCTATACGTTCAATCCAAGCCGGATTTCCGAGTATTTTTCGGCCAACTTCAGCGTTACCAAAGAAATCGGGAATCATGTAAGTCTTTCATTTTATGCAAACAATTTTTTCAACAACATGGGTAAAGTGAAAAACTCCCAGACAGGATTGACCCAAAGCCTGTTCGGAAGTAGTTACATCCCCAAATTCTACTACGGAATGTCTATTAGAATAAAAATATAAAGTAAAAAGAACTATATAAAATTTAAAAATTCAGATATCATGAAAATTACAAAATTTCTTACAGCACTCTTGCTTGTTTCAGCAGCTTTACTATCTTCCTGCAACAAGGACGAAAGTATTAAATTGTATGATTTAACAATCAGGCTGTCCTACCCCTCAGAAGGCACTCTCAGCCCTTATTCAGGAGCAACCGTCGAACTCCGCGAGACCAACGGAACCGGAGTATATGAATCCCAGACAACCGCAGACGGAACAGCATTCTTCCAGGTTCCCGCAGGTGTATATGAGGCAACCACATCCGACACCCATGTAGAAGGCGACTATTATTATATATGCAACGGTGTCATCGGCGGCATCATCGTTGACGGAAAAGAAATCCGCACCTACTCCATAGAAGTTAAGACGGCAAAAATCACAAACCGCAATCCTATTATTATCAAGGAAATATACAACGGAGGAGTAATGCTTGACGACAACTCAAAGAATTTCCAGTTTGACAAGTGCGTCATCCTTTACAACAACAGCTCAAAAGATTATACCGCTCAGAACCTTGCGATTTCAATGGCTCCCGGATACAATGCAGAAGCAGCAAGCAACTCAAAGCTATTTGTAAACGGTGTTCTTGAGTATGACAATAGTGACTATCTGCCAGGATACAATGGAATATGGTATTTCCAGAATGACCTTGTAATTCCGGCCTTCAGCCAGATAGTAGTGAACATCTGCGGCGCCATTGACAACACCCAGACCGTTACCAATTCCGTCAACTACGCAAACGCAGACTACTACTGCATGTATGACCCTGAGTACGAAGGCGGCGGTACCCAGGCAAGCAACAAATTTTACAATAACACAAGCTATTATCCCGCTCCTGCCGATGTCATACCTACCTCACATTATCTTAAGACCGTTAAACTTGGACAGGGCAATGCATGGCCTTTCAGCGTAACATCCCCGGCCGTGTTCATTTATCAGACAGAAGGAACCACACCTAAGGCAGCAGCAGAAAATGCAGACAATGACTGGTATCACACAGGTTACGCTACAACTGCAATATACAAGGGCACCAAAGTACTCCGCTCATGGATTGTAGACGGAGTTGAAGTTTGGAATAGCGCAAAACTTGACGGAAGTTATAAACGTCTCCCTGCCGACATCGATGCCGGACATGTAAATCTTACAAACCAGCTTGGTCACGCTTTATACCGCAATGTAGACAAGGCTGCTACCGAAGCTCTTCCCGAAAACAACGGACTCCTCGTTTACAATTATTCTCTTGGTGTGGATGCTTCTACAGACCCCAGCGGAATAGACGCTGAAGCTTCCATAAAGAATGGAGCTCACATCATCTTCGTGGATACCAACAACTCTACAAACGACTTCCACGAGCGTCAGAAATGCTCTCTTCGCGGAGAATAAGAAGCTGACATAATTTGAGAAAGATTCTATTATATGCAACATGTATCCTGGGTGGAGCCCTGTTGGTTCCATCCAGGCTTGTTGCACAAATTGCTAAGCCGGACTCCATCAACCTGTATTCTGATTTCTCATATGTTAAGAATGCTTCGCCCTGGCTTACGAGTGACAATGCCGCAGGTATCCTCCATTATAATGGTGGCCGTTTTACGGAAGCACGGCTAAGCGCGAAATACGAAGATGGCGGACTTGCCGATTATTATGAGGGACGCAAGGCTGTCAATGCCGGAGGCGGTGCGGAATCCTTCTATCGGCTTGGAGACGATATGGTATTCTATGGGAAGGTGGAATATGATTACTTTACCGGCAGCAAAATGGCAGGCTCCAGCTTCATTGAGCCGCGTCATGAAGCATTCGACATAGTTGAAAACGACATTAGCAATCTTGGGCGCAAAAGGCTGAACAAGTTTAACCTGACAGGAGCCTTAGGTAAAAAAATATATCGTGAGCTGTCTCTTGGAGCCAAGTTGGATTATAAGACTGCTGATTATGCAAAGTACAAGGACCTGCGTCATAAGAACTCGCTTATGGACCTGACGGCTACAGTTGGTCTTTCCATGCCGATTGGCACTGGTATAGAGGCCGGACTGAACATCTTTTACCATCGCAGGAGCGAAAGTCTGGTATTTGCAACCTATGGCAATTCAGACAAAGTGTACAAGTCCCTTATCAGCTATGCCGCATTCATGGGCCTCACGGAGACTTTTGGGGAAAGGGGATACACCGACAAAAATACAGAGACTCCCCTGTTTGATGAATACGTCGGCCCTCAAATTCAGTTTGAATGGACTGGGCTTAAAGACTTCAAATGGTACATTGAAGGTTCGGTGCTAAGCAGAAAAGGTTATTTCGGAAAAAAATCTCCGTATACAATTTCCCATAACCAGAACAAAGGACATGTTATTGACGTCCGAAGCATACTGGAATATCGGGACAAGCCAACTGTACGCCACCGTTTGACCGTGTCGTTTGAATTGGAGGATCTGACAGACTACAGCAACAGCTATTACGAGCTGCGAAAAGATAACAATGCCACGTACTACCAATACTATACACCGGAGAAAATCGCCTCAAAAACATGGATTGAGGCAGGGGCTACGTATAATGCTGACTTAGGGATAACGGGGCATATTCCGGCCTTTTCTGCCGGCTTCAGTTATAAACTGTCAAACAGAGATTTAGTTGCAATAGAATACCCGTATTTCAGGAAGCAGAATCTTGTGACGCATGATTTTGAGTGCTCTGCAACCAAAAACATCATTCGTACCCGTGACATCATAACACTTAGCGGTGGAATAAATTTACGAACCGGCAGCGGTAAGGTATGTTCCGATGGTACTTACACAACCCCGTCCGACAAACAACGTAAGCCAGGAGAAATGATTACCTATTTATACAGAAATTATGAATTTCTTACCAAAACACAAATTGGCGGATTTGTATCAATGGGGTTTTCAACTTACCTGAAAGAATATGACATAAAGCCATTTGCAAAGCTTGGCTTTGGTTTCAGAAGTGTTTCCGATTCAGAATGGCTTGACGGCAAACAAAGGTATTCCTGCGATTTAACTATAGGAATGTGTTTTTAGGTATATAAGTAAAATAATTATAACTGCATCTAAAGAAAAATTTGTATTTCCAATCAAAATAACTACCTTTGCAGTCCAATTTCCGATTAAAGCGGATTTTGGGGTGTAATTTTAGAATAATAATAAAAATAGATACAGATGAAAAGAACATTCCAACCTTCAAGACGCAAACGCGTAAACAAGCATGGTTTCCGCGAGCGTATGTCCACTCCTAACGGACGCAGGGTTCTTGCAGCTCGCCGTCGTCATGGCCGCAAGAAACTTACTGTTTCATCAGAGGACAGATTCTAAAAAAGAGACTCGATTGAGTCTCTTTTTTAGAATAATCTTATACTGGGTGACCAAGCTCCCCCAACCCCCCAGGGCCTCCGGCCCTATCCTTTCACTCGCATGAGTCTCTTTTTTGTCATTTCGAGCGAGCGACAGCTTTGTCATTTCGAGCGAGCGACAGCTTTGTCATTTCGAGCGAGCGACAGCAAGTCGAGAAATCTAATTCCTATTACCATGACAGACCAGGATTACATGAAGGAAGCTTTGGCAGAAGCCAAGCTCGCCCTTGAAGAAGGAGAAATCCCCATCGGCGCTGTAGTCGTATGCAAAGGCCGCATCATCGGCCGCGGACACAACATGACCGAAAGGCTGACGGACCCCACCGCCCACGCAGAAATGATAGCCATCACCGCCGCAACAGAAGCCATCGGCGGTAAATACCTTACAGACTGCACATTATATGTAACAGTAGAGCCCTGCCCCATGTGCGCCGGCGCCCTGAACTGGTCCCAAATCAGCCGCATCGTCTACGGAGCCCCTGACCCCAAGCGCGGCAGCACCCTCTTCTCCCCTTCCCTCTTCCACCCCAAGACAGAAATCACCGCCGGCATCCTCCAGGACGCCTGCACCGCCCTCATGAAAGACTTCTTCAAAAACAAGCGGTAAAGCCCGCGCAAAGAGAGACTTACCCTCCACGCGCATAACGGTACAAATGCATGCACCCCTATAAGCAAAAACCGCCATTTATGCTCATACCTGCACCAGCCCCAACACCTCTATAAGCACCAGAGAAAGAAGAATCCCGGGGCCGGGAATAACAATGAAGAGAATTCTGCCCACATTCCCTTCAAAATGTGACGCGAATAAAGGAAGGCCTTAAGAAAAAGTCCCTTTCTAGTCCCGGAACAAACCTTTATTGATTATCAGGCATTTACGCTTTTCAACTTGGCATATTTTTCCAAGTTAAAACACGTAACTAATTGGTAATCAATAGCGGCTTCTCTACAACTGAGATAGCGACACACAAAATCGAGAAATATATAAAGAACTTTTGAGAATTTTGTATGAGAAAATTTTACCTGTCGCAGCATTACCCCATTCTACAAGAACGTTCAAGCCGAAGGAGTAAGCCTATGTGCCATTAACAGATGTAGGCTTTTATCGAGAAGATAAAGCAAGTATTTTATTCGTAGATTTACGTTCCTTACTACTATGCCTGGCAGCGTCCAGGCATTTTTTGTACCTGCATTCACTCTCTTACACTTTACTATCTATTCTTTAAAGAAAAATCGTTAAATTTGCCAATTAAACTAAGCAAAGACCCCTACAAGATATGGATTTGAAAGAAAGCTTCTTTTCAATCAACCAGCAGCACCAGACAGGTGTTGCGCGCCTACATGCAAACTGCCATGCTCAGAAATGGTTTAAAGGCCAAAAGGGGCAGAAGCTGGAATTCGCAGAATTAAGCATCACAACAACATCATCTACGCCATGGAGCAGACGAATCGCATCATGAAAGAGATTGGTGAAATTGGCATAATATAGCATGTCCTTCTTAAACCGCATATTCTTCAATAAGCGTAGCAAATCACATCAGACTCCTGAACCGAAAGAGCCCGTGAATGCCGCGCCTATTACTCCTACTCAAGAATATGCCAAGTTGAAGCAATTTACCCAAACCCTAAACAGCCTTCTGATGTCAGACAAGTTCCTGGCCAGGAGTGATTACAGGCGGCTGGTGGAGGATTATGCTGAACTAAACAACTTCTTCCAGAATCAGAAGACAGCGAAGACACTAGGCTACTATTGCTCGGCCAATGGTGTGCCTGGGGCTGAAGTAGAGGCATTTCTGCGGAACTATACTGATATAGCCAATCTTGCTTCTGGCGCGAACTGTATTCGACAGCATAATCAAACATTCATTCAGCGGCATCTAGAGTCGGAGAAGATTCTGGTGATTTCGTTCACCAACAAAGCGGTTGGCGAGCTGAGGGACAAGATTAACAAGGCTCTCAAGATAAAGTGCCAGGTCACCACCTTCCACAGTACTGGCTATGCTATCCTCCGGAAGCAAGATCCGGCCGGGAAGAATATCAGGGACGGAGGCTTCCTCTTCAACATCGTCAATAACTATCTCAAGAGCAATATTCTGGAGCAACCAGAATTGGTGGACAAACTGATCCTCTTCTTCGGCAGCTACTTTGACGCGCCATACGAGGGCGATGACCTCAATTCTTTCTTCAACTATATCTCCAAGGCGGACCTCACCACGCTCAAGGGGAATATGAGCGAATACACGGAGGAAATCATCAACAAGCGCACCGGCAACCGCATTTCTATTGCCCACGAGGCGCTTCGCTCAGCGCAGGAAGTAAAGATTGCAAACTTCTTGTATCTCAACAAGATTGACTACGCCGAAGAGCGCCGCCTCTTTTACGTTGCACTCACGCGCACCAAGAACCGCGTGTACATTATCACCCCCGAGCAGCACCCCTCTCAGTTCGTCACCGAACTTCTCCGTGACTATCCTTTAGTCACCATGGACGGTCAGCTCAATGACCAGTCCGCTGACAACCTGAATAACATCAAGCGCTGCCCGGTCTGCGGCTACCCTCTGCAGCTCCGCTACAAGCCCCACATCGGCCTCAAGCTCTGGATCTGCTCCAACGAGCCCGAAATCTGCGACTTCATGACCAACGACCTCCGTGGCGGCAACATGTCCATCCTCAAGTGCGACAAATGCCAAGACGGCTACCTGATTGTGAAGGAAGGCAAAGTGGAACCCTTCCTCGGCTGCACCAACTTCAAAGCCGACAAAACCGGCTGCGACGGCTTCATGACGCGGGAATACTATGAAAAGAATGTCTTAAACAAAGAACACTGATACCTATGGCTTGGGGAAAAGACAGAATACAACTTGACAACGGAATGTACGCTGACGCACAGGCTCCGGAAATTATCTCCGCCAGCCGCAGCACCGACATTCCTTCCTTCTACGCCGACTGGTTCTTCGCCAGACTCAAGAAGGGCTATTCCGCATGGACAAATCCGTTCAACGGCGTTAAAAGCTATGTCTCTTATGGAAAGACACGCTTCATTGTATTCTGGTCCAAGAATCCCGAAAAGCTTATTCCTCATCTGGACTACCTAAAAGAACGAGGTATAAACTGCTATATTCAGTATACGCTGAACGACTATGACGATGAGCATCTGGAGAAGGGCGTTCCGAAGATTTCTGAACGTATACAGACATTCAAGGCGCTGGTGGATAAGTTGGGCAAAGGGCACGTCATCTGGCGTTTCGATCCGCTGCTCCTTACGGACACCATCGATATAGAACTTCTACTGAAAAAGATTGAAGGCATCGCTGATCAGCTCGTTGGCTACACGGAGAAACTGGTTTTCAGTTTCGCCGACATCCTTGCCTACAAGAAAGTCAAAGCAAATCTGGAAGCCTCACACATAAACTACCGAGAGTGGTCCATCCCAGAAATGGACGAGTTCGCTGCTCGCCTTAGTCATCTCAACAAGAAATGGGGTTTCACCATTGCCACTTGCGGGGAGAAGATAGACCTTGACAAATACGGCATAGCCCATAATCGTTGCGTAGATGATGACTTAATGATTCGAATCGCATGGAATGACCCCGTCCTAATGAAATTCCTCGGTGTGGAGATTCACGAAAAAGAATACGGTCTGTTCGGAGAAGATTCCATACCGGAAGATGCTATCGTCATAGATGAAGGTCACTATGCCGTTAAAAAGAAAAACAACAAGGACAAAGGACAGCGCCAGTTCTGCGGATGCATCATCAGCAAAGACATTGGCGAATACAACACCTGTCCCCACCTCTGCGAATATTGCTATGCCAATAGCTCCAAGGAAGCCGCTATAAGGAACTGGCAGATGCACAAGAACAATCCTGATTCAGATACTATTACGGGGAAATAGAATGGCATACAAAGACGAAATATCTGCGCTGCGCGAAGTCTCTTTCAATAGTATCAGAGGCATTGCCAAGAACTATATAATGACCCTTTCCGATGAGGAAAGGAATGAGTTATATGAGTCCTTGAATCACGGAGTTGACTTATTGAACTCCGACGCTCAAATGAAGTGCTACCTGTTCTCATTTGGCAGGATGCACCAAGCAAAAGTTTATCGGGCGCTTTCTTGCATCAATCCTTCTACATATGCTTCTGGAGGCTTTGATATAGTTGACTGGGGGTGCGGCCAAGGTCTGGCCACAGTCTGCTTTTTTGACTACCTCCGGGACCGCCGTATCACGAACAGAGTTCACAAGATTACTTTAATTGAGCCCTCTGATGCCGCTCGGGAGCGAGCTGCGGTACATGTTGGTGCATACGTAGGCTCCAACGTAACGGTATCCTGTATAGGAAAGTATCTGGACGAAGTAAAACCGGGAGACATCTCTGGCGACAGCCCTGTCACCATCCACTTCTTTTCAAACATTCTCGACATTGGCTCAATTGATCTGAAGTCCTTGGCAGAAAAGGTCGGCTCAAATGTTCTGGGCCAACACTACTTCTTCTGTATAAGTCCAATGAACAGTGGCAACAGAAGAATTGACCGTTTCTATGAGTATTTCAATGCTCCGGAGACCTTCATTAATGAAACTGTCTCTGAGTATCGCTATTCAGAGGACTCCAAGCCCTGCTCCTACAACATCAAAGTATTCAAGCTCGAGAACAATCAGATCAACCTCATTGCCGTCGATTACTATCCTGATGCCCAGTTCTTTGCAGCATATCAGTTAGATGCTGTCAGGAATCTGATACAGAAGGCAGATGATGATGCCAAAAAGAAGATAGCTGCTCTCTTTCAGAGACTATCTGGATTCGATGTTGCGGCTCCCTTTGATATTGGCGCCAGCATCTACGATGATGTAGACCCGATTCTTGCCGTACTTAATAATATTGTAACAAGGGGTCTTCCAACCAGAACTAGCCCCACCATTGAGGATGCTTTCAGGCCGTTGGGAAACCAGAAGCTATCAGATAGCCTTGGTAGTTTGAACTATGATGCCGAAGGATTGAATCTTAATGACGTCTTGTTGGCCTTATATGCAATCGATGGACGTCTTACACTGGATGAAAAAACCTACTGCTCGAAAACTCTTGAAAGCGACTTTGAGAAGCAGTTCATATTCAGTTCAGCACCTGTAGAACTCCGTCAGGTTCTCATGCCGCAAAGGAGCTTGATGTCTATTACAGGCCAGCGCGCGCATCACTCCCAGCGCGTCGATTTTGCCTGCGAATACCCTTATCCGCTAATCGGCCGGGATGGAAGCGAAAAGCACGGTCTTGTCATAGAGATAGATGGGCCGAATTATCACAGCGATAACAGGACAAGGACATCAGACGATTTCCGGGCCTCTGCCCTGAAGGGTAAAGGCTGGGATTGTCTTCGAATAAGGGACATCAATGGCTTTGCCCCGGATTCAGATCCCCTGAACAATGAGTTCTTCGCAAAGGTCAAGGAGGCATGGGAAAAGAAGTATGATGCATCCTGGACCAAGGCATTACAACTCACACTGTCTCCTATTGGGATAGCCCGTATTCAAAAAACTCTTATTGAGGCGCTGATTACCGGTCGGGTGGATTATAAGAAAGATACCCTGAGAATTCTCGCCCTGGAACGTGATGTCCCATGTGTGGCTCTTGCCTTGAGAGATTTCACCTATTCATTCAACAGGCTTGCTTCATTAAGCGAAGGATACAAAGACATTTATTTCCCAAAAATACAACTCGATGTCATCAGCTCTCCAGCCTTCGTGGATTCTCCTCTCCATATGGCTGGCAGTAATGATGAGTCTATCCAGGTTAACGTCATCAACGGTATCGAAAAGGCGAACCACGCCAAGCAATACGATGTCGTTTTTGATATAGCTGTCATGCGCCGCTCCGGATTGGAAGACCGGTCTTTCAGCAGTTTCAAATGCGGCGAAAAGTGTTATTTCTTCATTCGCTCCGCCAACTATATCAATTCTGAGAGACATATTTATACCTCCGACAGCATTACCTATCAGCCGTTAGTAAACAGAGATCCTCAAGGTAACTATATTCCTATCAATGCGAGGAAAGAAGAATTACAATATTTCCTTCAGTTACTTTTCCGCAAAGTAGACTTCAGACCAGGCCAGCTTCCTATTTTGAGCCGAGCCCTTCAAAACAAGAGCGTTATCGGCCTGCTTCCGACCGGCGGAGGTAAGTCCCTTACTTACCAGTTAGCGGCCATGCTTCAACCTGGTGTCACCCTAGTGGTTGACCCGCTCAGATCTCTCATGGCGGATCAGTATGATGGCTTGGTTAAGTCCGGTATTGATGCCTGTACATACATAAACTCAACAGTTGATGCCCACGAAAAAGATAAGCGGGCAAAGATGATGGAAACTTCTATGGTTCAGTTTGTATTCCTTTCTCCTGAGAGGCTCTGTACCTATAGTTTCCGTGAAAAGTTGAGGAATATGCATAATGTCGGCGTGTACTTCAGCTATGGCGTCATTGACGAAGTACACTGCGTTTCTGAATGGGGACATGATTTCCGCTTTACTTACCTGCATCTTGGACGTAATCTATACCAGTATGTACTGCCAAAACAAAAAGGAGAAGATAAGCGCTTGACACTTTTCGGCCTGACAGCAACAGCTTCTTTTGACGTGCTGGCAGACGTCGAGCGCGAACTTTCTGGCGATGGAGCTTTTGAACTTGATTCTGACACCATTATCCGTGAAGAGAACACGAACCGTCTCGAATTACAGTATAAAATAGAGAGGGTTCCTGTTCAATGTGAAGAAGACAAATACTTTGACAAGAACCATGTCTTGGATGAAGGATTGCCAAAGGCTGTGAAGATGACGGATAAATGGAGTGTATATCCTTCAAAACAAGATTTCTTGACAGAGTATCTTGAAAGAATTCCTGGTTATATTGAGGAATTGCAGACACCTGATTCAATCAAGCACATAAAGGAAAGATTCAACGAACGGCAGAATCTTGAAGGGAGTATTGAAATAGACTTGTCTGTAGAACTACCAGAAAAGTTCTTTGAGGATTCCGATGAATATGCACAGTCCGGAATTGTTTTTTGTCCTCATAAAAACAGCACCGGAATATCGGTAAACGGAAATAAAGACTCTCTTGGGCACACCATTCATAAACTGGGCACCTTCATGGGGAGTGGTGACGGTGATGATGCCGATGCCATAGATGAGGAGTCTTTCAAGAATCTTGATCTGTTTAGGGATAATAAGCTTCCTTTGATGGTGGCAACCAAAGCATTTGGTATGGGCATTGACAAGCCTAATGTTCGGTTTACCGTTAACATGAACTATTCCAGTTCATTGGAAAGCTTTGTCCAGGAAGCCGGTCGTGCGGGCCGTGACAGAAAAATGGCCCTTTCTTGCATTCTTCTGGCTGATTATAAACTTGTTCGCATCAATCGCAAATGCCCTGTCAGTGATTTCCCCATGTTCATTATTCGGGACAAATGGTTCTATGACGGTGATTTGCAGATGATACTTGACCACTATGGACTTAATATAGATGAGCAATATTTTGACTATTGCACACCCGAGAAGGACATGGTCAAACTCCACTGTGATGTATGCAATACCCGCTTTGCTTTTCGCCTATGCGATAAAGACTGCCAGAAATGCAATAAAGGCCCATGCGTTGGTCCTTGCTCAGAATACAACAGGTGCCACTTGAGGATGATCCCGGATGTTGGTTGTGGCTTTGTCTATAAAAAGGATATGGACGAACTGCTTCGGCAGAATAATTTAACCATTCCGGCAAGGGCTTTTGAGTACCAAAATGTAGATTATGAGACAGTAATGTATTTCTACAACAATAATTTTAAGGGTACTCTGATTGAGAAGCGGACCATGTTTGAGCTGCTTAGCCGTTCCAAGACTCAGATTTTCTATGGTGATGACGCTGAGTTAAAAGACACCGTTCAAGTTTCTGATTTCTTACAAAAAGTTCTTGATTCTGAGGAAGGAACTGAAGTTGTCGCTCTTATTTCATCAATTCCAATATGGCTTTACGATAATGGTGGAAGGAGAGAAAGAGTTTATGTAACAGGAAAGGAAGGCGATATCATGCATATCCGGAATATAGAGACGGGTATAACTTACAATACCAATAAAGATAGGTTAGAGATACTAAGGGACAAGAGTGACATCGCCAAGGCTATCTATAGGATGTGTTGCATCGGCCTAATTGATGATTTTACTGAAGATTATGGAAATCGTGTGTATCGAGTAGTAGCGAAGAGAAAAAAGGACGGAGCTTATTATCGGGCGTTACAGACATTCCTGGAACGGTATTACACCAAAGAAAGGGCTGCGCAAGAGATAGCTAAAGTCCCTGGTTATAAAGGTGATAATGAGGTCCAAAAATGCCTTGGTTATCTAACCGAGTTTATCTACGAAAAGATCGCCGTCAAGCGGAAACAAGCTATTGATGACATACGTACCTTCTGTATGGAAGGCGTGAACTATGGAGATAACTGGAAAGAGGCCAATGAGGCCCTCAAGGATTTCATCTACTACTATTTCAACTCCAAATTCGCTCGCAAGGAATACCAGACGGAGAGTGGTCTGGATTTTTCCCTCACTGACGATACTGATGAAGGTAAAGTTTCATCGTTTGACATCCTTTTCAAGTATATGAGGGTTATAGATGATGATGTGGTGGGAACGAGCTCACCTAAAGATAACATCAAACATTTGCAAGGTGCTGTACGTTTGATTAGGAGGGCCTTAGCCGATCCGAATCCATCTTTGGATTTGTTAAATGTCTTCTGTCTTACATACCTCAAAGTCGGCCAAAACAAGAATCTTCAGGAAGAACTGCGAAATAGCTACCTGAGGGGTTATATGGAGTTCTACAAACAAACAGCAAAAAAAGAAGAGTTCTATCAGAAGATGGAAGAATTCAAACAGGCCTTCATCATTAATAATAGAAACGCAGCTACCGATGAAGAAATAGAACAAATGCGCATTTGGGACATGCAATGCGAACTTGGTATTCATTCCGCATGGTTGAATAATTTCAAAGACAAGTACTTAACGAAATAATAAAGCAAAATAGATATGGAAGCAAGTGAACTTTTAACCTCATTGGCAAAGCTTGAAACTAGCCTCAAAGAGATTGAGTCAGCAAAGAATCAAGTCAAACAGACTGTAGATGCATACGACATACTGCAAAACAGATTAATGACTACACCCAGTCTCTAGATTCTATTAAAGGAGGCATTCAAGCTATAATTTCGGATCTCCAGAGCCAGCGGGCATCGTTAGGAGAAGAAGCTTCTGGCTTAACAGCTTCGCTTGAGGCTAAAGCTAATCAGTTGTTCGCTCAGTTGTCTGAGTCAAGCCACAATGGCAAAGAACAGATTCAGGAGGAAACACCTCCAGTACACAAAGAGATTCCAATCCATCATGGCCGGGGCATCTGCCCAGCCCAGATACACCGTCCCCGCCTGCGAAGAGCACACGGGTAATGGAAAGGCAATCATCTTCAAGAGCGAGATTGATTTCATATCCAAGTGTATTCTTGATTATCCTTCTATAGAGACCGGTGGACAGCTATTTGGCTTCTACACAGAATCCGGTACTCCGGTAGTACTGTATGCAATCGGCCCGGGTAGAAATGCTAATCACCAGGTTGCATTTTTTAACCAGGATATCGAGTACCTCACCAAAATCGGGGCAAAACTGAAGGATTACTTCGGGCTCCATCATATTGGGGAGTGGCATTCCCATCATCAGCTGGGACTTGCTCGCCCCAGTGGTCATGATGCCTCTACCATGATTAATACTATCCGCGAGAAAGGTCTTGGCCGCTTTCTGCTTTGTATTGGAAACTGCGACGGCAGGAGCACTACACTAAATCCTTTCCCTTGCAACAACCGCGGCTATATCGCTGGCCATTGGGATGTAATCTTTGCTGACAGTCCAGTCAGGCGTCCTGCTGACAGACTGATGGCGGAGGATCTCGTTATGCCCAGAACGCTGGCCGCCAGTCATCGTGATTCGAACCTGAATAACGTAAGTCCATCAAAGCCTGCGTATAAGACAGGCTATTGGCTGGAAGAAAAAGCAAATAATCGGGCTTTGAAAGACATCCTTACATACCTTCAAGGACGAAATGGAGCCGACATTGAGACGGATATCAAACTTGACCCGGAATCCAGGGTACATATCTATAGCCATGGCGTCAACCGACGTGGAAAAGCTTGGTCGGAAGACATTCTTTTCCCGATGGGTTTCCCGGAGAGAAGACCTGTCGTGAGCAGGTGGCTCGATGAAGAGGTAGTCTTGATGAATCCCGTAGAGTGGATCTACTCCGGAGATATTCTGAAATCATTTGTTCGTTACTATTCAAACCTTTAGCAATTATGGACAACGCACGATATCAGGCAGAACTTGGTGTTCTCAGAAGGAAACTCCCTAATTCCTGGTACTGTTTTGAGGGGATTGGCACTTCTTCGCCCAGCCTCAAGATGGCTGCCCGCACAAACAGCGGGAACCTGTATACACTGCACTTTGACCTGTCCCAGTTCCCGATGTCAATACCCAAGGTGTTTGTCACTCGGATGCTGAAGACAAAGAGCGGGCTTGAGATGAGAGGGTGCAGCGCATCTATGCATACCCTGGACAGCGAGCACGGCTGGACAAGAATCTGCCACTATGGTTACAGTTCATGGACGCCGAATGTCTCCCTTTACAAGGTGTTCATCAAATGCCGCCTTTGGTTGGAGATGTACGAAGCACACCTTCGTACTGGGAAAGAAATACAATACTATTTAAATCACCAGGCATAATAATTCAATACAATATCAAATACTTTAAGCCAAATGAACGAGAATCAACTTAACAATCTAGCAGAAAACATCCGGGAAGAAGGTTATAACCCTGCGACATCGGGTACGGACTTGGTGTACGACTCCGCCTCAGGCGAGTTCCGTACAGTCCCCAGAGGATACAGTCCGTCCAATGGAGAAACCGTTACGAAGTTCACGGAGGGCGGCTTCGCTTCAGAAAGCGGCCGTGTGATGGTCTACCTCAGGGAGGATGAACTGAAGAGCGCAGAAGAAGCTCTCGGCTCTGCGGAAGAAGTCCCTGCCTATGTGGAAGAAATTGACTCGGATGAGGTGTTTCACATTCATCTTCACCCTGAAATCAAAAAACTACCGAATGAACTCCGTCTCCCCGGATTCTACACACGTGACAGCAGTGCTATCAACGATCAGAATCACACGAACATGCGCTTCTGTATCCTTCTGACAGAAGAGGGGCCAGAGGTCTGGTATCGACTGCATCAGTTGCCGGCCCGGCAATGGAAAAAAGCAGAGGCGTTCATTGTCCCTTCAGAAGAGAATCTTTTCTCTCGTTCCAAAGGAATCCTTGAGGTCGATATCCTTCGCGATAAGAGGGTGCTTGTCATCGGACTTGGCAGTTTCGGCTCCCAGATCTCAATCGAGTTGGCCAAGGCCGGTGTCGGACATTTCGCATTGATGGATTTCGACCGCGTCGAACTGCACAACCTGTCGCGTCACACGGCCACGATTCACGATTTGGGCCGTCTCAAGACCAATGTCATTGAAGAGGCAATTCTCGGAAAGAATCCTTATGCAAAGGTGGATAAGTTCCCGGTCAACATCAATGAGGACCTTCCTCTTCTTTATGAGGAGGTTGAGAAAGCGGACCTCGTCATCTGCGCGACGGACAACAACACCAGTCGCTTCAACATTTCCGGTGCGTTGGTCGAAAAAGGCAAGGTCGGCATTTTCGGAAGAGCCATAACCCGTGCGGAAGGTGGCGATGTATTCCGCTACCGCCCAGGCGGCCCTTGTTACTGCTGCATTGTCGGAGCCGGTAACCTTCAGGAGGAGGAGATATCTGATGTTGCATCCGCCAGGCGTGATGGGAGAATTGCGGCGTATGTATCTGCCGAAGATGCAGAAGCGATGGTCCAAGTCGGTTTGTCTTCTGATATTGAGCCCATCTGCAATCTGATGGTAAAACTCGCTTTGGTCGAGCTTTCAAGAGGAAAAGAGTCTGGAATCTCTTCACTTGAAGAGGAACTAACCTACGATTGCTATCTCTGGGCAAACCGGAGGGATCGTCACTATGCCAACTGGAAGCCTTTCCCGGCAGCAGGACCGCTTCCTTCCATTCTCCGATGGTACGGGGTCAAGGTAAACAAGGATGAGCACTGCCCAATTTGCTCAGGCAACTTGGCTCTTGATGATTCTCTGGACGAACTCCGAGAATTAGGAGCAAACGTCAACCTTGACTTGTAGACTATGGCCTACAGGTACGATGAAAAGACCGGGGAGTTCATTGGCTCCCCGGAATCTAAAAAAGAGCCCCAGAAGGAGATTTACGGACGCACCACATACCCTCAAACTACACGTACAACTACAAATACAGCCAATACAACAGAAAGCGTTGCTGGCGGATGCCTGAAATTGGTGGGAAAACTCCTGCTCTACTGGGCAATCCTTGGAGGCTTGGCAGCTATATGTTCTTTATTCAATTGACAAAATGCAGATAGATTATTCCAGATTCACAGAGAAAGCACGTACCACTATCAGCGGTGCGTATCAACTGACAGTCTCCTGTCATTACTCCCAGGTGGAAGACCAGGTAATGATGGTCTCATTGATCCAGGAAGGTAAAGACATGGTGTTTTTCCTTCTTCAGGAGATGGGAGTGGACAAAACCGCATTCTGCCAGGCGATCAGTGACTCGATGAGGTCATTACATCACTCATCGAATGAGCACCCGGATTTCTCGGACAATGTTAAGAGAATCTTGATGAACTCTTTATCCATTGCTTCTGAGAACGGTTCTTCTGTCGTAGCGCTGGAGCATATCTTTTGGGGCTTTGTCGAGACCTCAGGGGCGGTTAGAGACATTATGGCGTCTTTTGGAATCACAAGGACGCGAACCCAGGAGGCTGTCGTTGCCTTCAGAAACGGCAATATCACCCATGAAGAACAACACCAGGAAAGGGAGCGGTCAAGTCTGCGAGCGTTGAACAAGTATGCTCAGAACATGATTATCCTTGCCGAGGAGGGTAAAATCGAGCCTGCTATTGGGCGCGATGACGAAGTTCGCAGAATCCTGCAGATCCTTTCGCGGAAGACAAAAAACAATCCGATGCTGGTTGGCGCTCCCGGAACTGGAAAGACTGCGATTGTTGAAGGGCTGGCGCATCGCCTTGTCAGAGGCGATGTCCCGCAAGAATTGGCCGGACTCAAACTATACTCACTTGATATCTCTGCCCTTATTGCCGGGACAAGCCAACACGGCGAGTTCGAAGAACGCCTGAAGAAGGTAATCCGGGATGTGAAAAGCGACCCGAACATTGTCCTTTTCGTTGACGAAATGCATTTGCTTATCGGAGCCGGTGGCTCTTTGAATGCTGCAAATATTCTGAAACCGGAACTCGCCCGGGGCGAGATTAAAGTTATTGGAGCCACTACGATCGAGGAGTGCACCAAATTCGTAGAGAGTGATAAGGCCTTCGAGCGGCGTTTTCAAAGGATATACGTCGAAGAACCTGACACGGAAGACGCCATAACTATCATGCGCGGGATCAAGTCGCGTTTCGAAGCCTTCCACCGGATAAAGATTCTGGATGAAGCTATTGTATCTGCGGTAAAACTTTCACAGCGTTATATCTCAGACAGATACCTGCCTGATAAAGCTATCGACCTGATTGATGAAGCGGCGGCAAAGATGCGCATCGAGCGTTCTTCTGTCCCTGTCGAACTGGATGAGTTATCCGCTCAAATCCGTTCAAAAGAGATGGAACGTGAATCACTGCGCCAGGACGAGGAGCCTCATGACCTGAGTGAATTGGATGCGGAAATTGCCAATTTGCGAGAAAAGGAAAACGATCTCAACGCCAAGTGGCAGAATGAGAGAAGGCGGTTTGAGGACCTTCAATCGAAGAGAAATGCCCTCGAAAGAACTAAGACCAATTTCGAACAAGCTGAAAGGTCTGGCCAGTATGAAGCAGCAGTCTCCCTGCGCGGAGAGATTGACTCTCTGAATGGCGAGATAGATGCGATTCTTGACGAGATCAACCATTCCGAGTCTGCCCTCTTAAAGTCTTCCCTGAATGAAGATGACGTGAGGGAAGTAATCCAGGCGTGGACTGGAATTCCTGTCAACAAGCTCAGTGAGGACGAGTCCGAGAAACTTTTGCATCTTGAAGGAATTCTCAAGCAGGCCGTAATCGGGCAAAATGCTGCAATTGCTTCGGTATCACGAGTGGTACGACGCAACAGGATGGGCTTTGGAGAAGAGGGGAAGCCTATTGGTTCATTCCTCTTCCTTGGCACCACTGGTGTCGGCAAGACCGAACTCGCGAAAGTCCTTGCGGACTACCTCTTCAACAGTCGTGACATGCTCGTGAGGATTGATATGAGTGAATATCAACAGGAGTTCAGTGTAAGCAGACTGTTCGGTGCGCCTCCCGGATACGTTGGATACGACCAGGGCGGGCAGTTGACCGAGGCTGTACGCCGGAAGCCATACAGTGTCATCCTGCTGGACGAGATTGAGAAAGCACACCCGAAGGTGTTTGAGACCCTTTTGCAGGTCTTGGACGATGGGCGTATGACCGATGGTCAGGGGCGTGTTGTTGATTTCAAGAACACCATCATCATCATGACATCAAATATGGGGGCCAGCGCTATAACCCAAACATTGATTGAAGGTGGACACACAGAGAATGACGTTGTTAATGCGAAGAACCGTGTCCTCCAAATGATGAGAGAGAAGGTGGCTCCTGAATTCATCAATCGCATTGATGAAATAGTTATGTTTTTGCCTCTTGGAAAAGAAGAGATTGAAAAGATCGTCCGGTTACAAGTGGCCAGGATGTGCATTAAACTTAGGAAGAACGGACTTAACATCGAGTTCGATGACAGGGCGATTGATTTCCTGGCCGAGAGAGGCTATGTTCCGGAATATGGAGCGCGGCCGGTCAAAAGGGCCATCAATAACCTATTCGTCAACGAGTTGACTCTTAAGGTACTTAACAAGGAACTGGACAGAGATCAGAAGATTCAAGTGACGTCAAACGGGCACGCATTGGTTTTCAAAAACATATAGCAAAGATGAAGATATTAGGATTACCCGGAACTTCTTTCTCACCCAGCAGGGCGATAGGTATTGATGTCCTTAAGCGCAAAATCGCCAAGGCGACAGGGATACCTACAACCAAACAAGGTCTGGAAAAGAAAATAGGTAGAACAATTGTCAAAGGGATTAAGAAGGTTATTGAATAATGATAGAAGCCACTGTACTTAATACGCTGTTGCTCTCCGCAGTTGTCATCATAGCTGTGATCGTATTCAATCATAGATATAGGAAAGCCGTGGCCAACTATCAGGCGCCATTGAATTCAAAGTCGATAGTAGCTCTGCTCCAGAGGAACGGGTTGTTATCTTCTGTAGTGGGGCCATGGATCGTTTTTGATTACCAGGGTAAGGAGTATACCATTAATGCGTCCAAACTGCCTATCCTTGTTGTTATTAAGCAAACCTCCTTGAAGGAACATCAGCATAATACAACCGACCTTCAGGAGGTGGCACAGTCCGTTTCTCTTGACACGGCGATGGCCATAATCCATATTGATGGTAATCCGGCAAATAGAGCCATTATTCAGTTGAATGCAATTGAAACGTGTTTGGGGTCTTTTGCTCAGAGGCTTAACATTTATCTGGATATCATTGAAGAAACCGAGACACGCTTCTTTGATGAGATAAGGCGAAAAAAAAATCAACAATTGACCGGTTACCTATGCCAATAATCGGCATAAAAGGATGAATCTTTAATTAAAATAGAAATGAGTTACTACAGTGAATTAGACAGAGAAAGAGAAGATGAACTTTATGTTGAACAATGCCTTAAAGAGGTTTTCGGAGAAGACTGGATTGATGATGACCCTTACAATGAGGCTTTTGGTGGGCAGCTAGATGCTTATTGGAACATAGACTAAAATAACTAAGTGATTTACAAATGAGAAAAACATTATTATTTTCGGCGCTTATTCTGACCATCCTGAGCGGCAACGTGTACGCCCAGAAAACGAAGACTGAAAATGATTACAACCTCAAGAAGGCCTACGAGGTCATGAATGAGGAAAATGATATAGCCAAGGGCCTTGAGTTGTTAAACAAGCAACTTCAGGAGACTCCGGACAATGTCGAGGCACTTATCTTTCGCATGAGACTTCTGCGCCGCCAGGGACAGTTCGGCCAGGCACTCCAGGACATCAACCACGCCCTGAAGGTGAACAAGCCCAAGAAAACAAACATTAAAAACTCAACCATTTATTGGTGGAAGGCATACGTCTATCAGGACATCTTAGACATGGACAACGCAGTGGCCTCCATGAAAAAGGCTTACGAGCTTGCCCAGAAAGACAATAATGAGAATCAGCAAAGCATCGCCTTTGACTACGCGCAAATGCTGTATTACCAGGATAATCTGGATGAATCGGACAGGATCTATCGGACTATGCTAACCTGGAATGAGGCGGACCAGGGGGCGATGGTTGGCCTTGCCCGCAATATGTATGACCGGGGGCAATATCAAGAAGTCATCGGCATCTTGGATAAATGTCAGATGCTGGATGACGATTATCCGGAAATCTACCGATTCAAGATGCAGGTTTACGATAAGCTTGGAGATGTTTCCAAGGCGATAGAGGCCGGCCTAGACTGGTTTGACAAAAGTGACGATTCTGATTATAGTTCAATCCTTAAGGTCATGGTCAAACGGCCCAACTTTGCAGAGGCAAGCATTAAAGCCCGCACGAAAAAAAGCGGCTCGCCTTTTCAGTGGGAGGCATTCCTGTGCTACTTTTACGAGAAGCAGCATAAATACGCCGAGGCTATCAAAACTTACGACAATCTGGAGGCGAACTACGGCCACTACGATTTGATTAACATCCGCCGAAGCGATTGCTACAGTGAGTTGGGATTGTATGACAATGCCATTGCCGATATCTCAAAAGTGATTGAAAAGGAAGCTTCATCGGAGACACTTTGTTCCAGGGCGGATTACTATCGGCTTTCCGGAAATTTGGACAAGGCAATAGAAGATTTCACATCGGCAATAGAAGATAGTCCTAACTTCTATTATGCTTACTATAAGCGTGGATGGTGCTATGAGTTAAAGAAAGACTTCAAGAAAGCGCTTGAGGACTATAACATTGGAATAGAAATGTTTGAGGACTACCCGTATCTCTACCTGATGCGCGGAGAGTTGCGCCTGCAGGAAGGGAACAAGGCCGATGCCGATGCTGACTTCCAGATGGTCATCCAAAAGGATACTATTGCCGATGGTGGCAGTTGCCGCCAATATGCCCTGCACTTCCTGGGCCGTGATAAAGAAGCCGAAGAATGGATGGACAAAGTCATTGCTTCAGACCCCGATGATGCCGGATTCTATTACGACAAGGCTTGCCTGTATGCACGGATGGGGCGCTTGGAAGTGTCTATAGCCGCGCTGCGCACATCCTTTGAAAAGGGTTACAGAAGTTTCTCTCACATTCGGTTAGACGACGATTTGGACCCTGTCCGCGATCTGCCTGGATTTAAGACACTTATAGAAGAATACGAGGCTAAACAATCCGCATATCTTAAAGAGTTCGAACTTGCAGTTCCAGAGGCAGAGGAGATCATCACGGAGATTACGGTAAAGCGGAATCAGGGCGGCACATTTGAGATTCCCTGCAACATCAACGGCCTGGCGCTTCAAATGATTTTTGATACCGGAGCATCGGACGTGACGATTTCCTCTGTAGAGGCCAATTTCATGCTAAAGAATGGCTATCTATCGGACAAAGACATTAAAGGAAAGAAGTACTACCGCACCGCCAGCGGCCAAATCAGCGAAGGCACAACCATCACTCTGCGTGAGGTAAAAATTGGCGATGCCGTCTTGCACAACGTCGATGCTTCCGTGGTAAAGAGCCAGAAAGCGCCCCTGCTGCTTGGTCAAAGCGCCATGGAACGCTTCGGAGCCATCATCATCGACAATCAGAACAATAAACTCATTATCAAACATTAACGGCAGCATCGGCCCGTCTTCTATGATGCGTGAAAGGTGGTTGGCGGGCCTGCCGTTTTAAAATAAGTGAATTAGTATGACAATAGCTATTTCTGTGACATCGGTCCTTGCAATTCTGTTTTTTTGCCTTTATTGGGATTTACGTCATGATTGCAAGTTGCTGCAAAAAGATAATAATTGGTTAAGGGAACAGCAAGGAAGATTACCCGAAAAGGAATCAGAGGCGCGCCCTCTTGATAAGGGAACCGCCAAGGAAGCAATCCGTTTCAATGGTTTTGTTCCATGGGTAGAGGACAGTTTGATTAAATTCAGGTGTCAGGGTGAACTATATATTATTGATGCAGAGCGGTTTCCCGTCCTTGTGATGTTGAAGCAATACAACATTGACCCTCAAGAATGGGATATGGATCTTATGCATAAAGCGGCACACCAGGTCTCTGACGAACTAATTCTTGTGAAAGTTTTATTCTATGGAGAAGAAGATGAGAGCCTTGTCTTTCAGATTACTGCGATAGAAAACAAGTATGGCCATTTCAATGATAGTCTCACCAGATACATTGACTTGATTGAGAAAGCCTGTGGCTATTTGAAAGAGGTTTACGATGATATGGATTCAAAGCAAAAGAATGAGGAATCCACAAACGAGATACCAATCGTGCCCGGCTTACCTTCAGAAAAGAAAATCTTGTCATAGTCCTTCTCCTTATCATATAGTTTAAATAGTGGCTTTAGGTTTTAACGATAGTGGCTATTTGTTACGAATCATAGAATTCGTAAAAACTTTTTCTGTTTCACCACAAATAACGGCGTTTCGCCACATTTGTTTTGGAGTTGATGGCATAATCGTTACTTAACATTAAAAGGTATCCCAGCCAACACTGAGATACCTTTTCCAAAAGGAATAAAGCAGAAGGAGTACTCTTATGAGCTCCTCTGGGAGTCTGTTTAGACTCAAAAACTGTAATGAATCTCCAGTCTACAAAAGAGCTTTAATCTGTTCCTCTGTTAGTCCGGTGTAGTTAACAATAGTGGCTACCTCCACCTTGTCTGCCAAAAGCTTTTTTGCAAATTCCTCCGCGGCTTCCTGCCGGCCTTTTTCCAGGCCAATGGCTTCGCCTTCCTGTCTTCCTTCTTCCAGGCCTGCCTGCCGGCCTTTTTCAAGACCTTCCTGCCGTCCTTCGGCCTTAGCCTCGGTGATGAAATTCCGTATGTCCCTTTCTGTTGTCATGTCCAATTCGTATGCTGCTAATTCTACGACCGTAAAGTTATGCAATTCCGCCGAATCAAACAAGAGTTCAAAGAATTCATCGTCCAATTCCGCCGGTTTTTCATCCATATACTCGATGTTTCGAATCGCATAGCAGATGTTGTCAATCTTACTGGCCTTGTCCGTGAGCGCCTTCGTGCAGTTCGGCAGTTCCAGAAAGAGGTATTGAAGATGCGTACTCATCACCTCCGTCGGCTCATC
>JAFUDQ010000026.1 GCA_017459075.1 Bacteroidales bacterium | reverse complement strand
TGAGGACTTCGTGGCTTACGATGCCATCAACCGTACACCTGCTGCAGTAGCTCGCCGCGATGCCCAGCGCCGCCGCGCTGTCCAGAAGCCGCTGCCTCAGTTGCCGCCGCCAGTAGTGGTCGGCCACGGCTGGAGGGAAGAGTTGCAGAAGGGGAAGTAGATTTCTCCACTCGCTTCGCTCGGTCGAAATGACAAATAAGGCTTCGCTCGGTCGAAATGACAAATAAGGCTTTGCTCGGTCGAAATGACAAAGAGGGGTCCGCTCTGTCGAAATGACAAAGAAGGGTTCGCTTGGTCGAAATGACAAAGAAGGGTTCGCTCGGTCGAAATGACAAATGGGTGCCGGACAAGGCGGTTTAACAAAACTATCGACAAATCCAAGCGACTTCAAGCTTGAAATCGTTTGGATTTGCTCTTTGTTTCAGCTATTTTTGTACGAATAATCTCCGGTCGGGTGGAGAAAACTAAACCCGATAGCTTGAATTTCTTCAGGGGCTACCGGGGATCAACAATGCAAATATAAGTATATTTTTTTGAAAACAAAATTTTATGCTGTTTTCCGAGTTTGAAAAGCTGATGTCGTCCAAAAGGATGAATAGGTATCTGAATGCATGTGGCGGAAACTCAAGAAAAGCCATGACACTGTACAGATACAATCTTAGGCTTTCGCAGGATATGTTTACCATCATCAGTTGTTATGAGGTTGCCTTACGAAATGCCATAGACAGAATCATGGTTCAAAGATTTGGTCCCGATTGGTTACGTGATTCTATCCTTCCGGGCGGGGTATTCTCTAATCCTAAATTCGGCGATACGGCTAAGATTATCCGTAAAGCTTATCTGGGATTGATACGTAAGAACGCATATTCTCATTCTAAACTACTCGCCGAGATGGAGTTCGGGGTATGGAAGCATTTGTTTTCAACTCCGCATTTCAGTGCGACTGGACGCGTTCTCCTGCAAGTTTTTCCAAGGAAACCAAAATCCTCGGCCAGATTCCAATATAACAATTCCTTTCTTTATAATGAACTCGATAGCGTTAACAGACTGAGAAACCGTATCGCGCACCATGAGCCAATATGTTTTCTTCAAAACTGTGATAAAATCTCCACATTTTACCTGAAAGGCGTTTACTGGAAACTATATTCTCTTTTCCAATGGATGGAGATAGATGCTTCGGATATTCTCTATGGTCTGGATCATGTTGATAGTCTTACGTCCAAGATTGATAGTTTGTAGCCCCTCCCGCCGCCCGTAGTCGTTGGCCACAGCTGGAAGGAGGAATTGCAGAAGAGGAAGTAGTCTATAGCTTTGGGGAAAGACTGGTATGGCATCGTCTTCTTAATTCGTTCCGGTCCTCATCTTTCCCCTTTTATCGGCATGGCACCAACTCATCCTGGGGATACAGCAAGAAATCAGCCGATTAGTTGCGTTATCCCTGTTTTTAGAGTGGCTACTTGCAAGTATTGGCCCGGAGACATGCACATACCCCCTTCAAAAACAAGGAATGTGCAAGTTTAGGCCAGTTTTTTTGCACATTGGCCAGTTAAATATCAGCTTGAATACCCGACGGGTTATTCTGCCGGGGAGTCGTTAAGGAGTTTGAGGGCGAGGTCATAGTCGGCGGCGTTGACTTTGACCTGGACGCCGTTCCGGAGGAGGGTGGCGTTGATGCTGGGGTAAGAAGAGGATACCCCGAAGACTTCGGCGGGAATGCCGTTAGCGCGGAGCATGCCGGCGATAATCTGCGCCTCTACCTCTGTCTGCACATCGGCTACAGTTTTGAAATCATCATTGAAGGAACCCATAGTATTGTTAATCAGATAGTTAAAAGCGATAAATCAGATAAATTAAAGCTGCCTGGCCCTGGCCTCAAGACCATGAATAATCCTGACAATATCGGACCTCTTACCCTTAACCACAAAGCCGGTGAAATCACGCTCCAGCTCAATCCTGTCCTCGAACATACGGGTAATTTTGCGTACAACGCTGCGGGCCCGGAAGGAAAGATTCTCACCATCCTCACGCTCAAGGACATAGCCCTTCTCTTCCATATAACTAACAATCATCCCACGGATATCGGCATACTCTCCGGGGACGATGGCCTTAATCTTGGCAAAGCCAATCAAAGGGTAGACGGCAGAGACGCCGGCAAACACAAGGGCAATCAGTTTTATGGAATCTACCCCGTCTTTGAAAAACATAGAAGCAAAGTCTTTCGCCTGCGGATCCGTCATATTCAAAAAGTACAGGCCTGCCATGATGACAACCAGCATCAGGGCAAAGTAGAAAAAATATTTTACGGCTCGAATCAAATATCTCATAATTTTCTTTTCCAGGGCCTCTTTTGGCCCGGTATGTGCAAAGATAAGTAAAAATGATTATTTTTGCACTCTAAATTAAAGACTATGGAAAACGATCCTATACTTGAGCGCCGTGAGCAGGAAGCCCGCGAAGCAAAAACAAAGAAATTCAGAAATATTATGATAAGCCTCGCTGTTGTCGCAGCGGCCCTTGTCGGAGTAGTTATTTACCAGAACATGCACTACTCTCCCATCGTCAAAGACCTTGAGATAGAGAAGCAGGAACTCACATCGCAGATGCTTCAGCTTCAGCAGGAGTACGATGGCCTGTCATCAGACAACGCATCCCTGAACGCCCAGCTGGACACTTCCAGGGCAGAAGTCGCCGCCCTCATTGAGCGAATCCAGAAAACAGAGGCTACGAACCGCAGCCGTATCCGCCAGTATGAGAAAGAACTTGGCACACTCCGCAGTATCATGAGGAATTACATCGTCCAGATAGACTCCCTTAATACTTTGAACCATAAACTTACGGCCGATGCTGCTGCAGCCCGCCGCGATGCCGCAGAAGCCCGCCGCGCCAATGAGCAGCTCTCCGCCCAGGTTGACGAACTCAGCGGACAGGTTGCCGCCGGTTCAGTGCTCAAAGCCCGTGGCCTTCACACAGACGCCTACACAAAATCTGACAAGAAAACTGACCGCAGCAGCCGCACCGTAAGGCTCCTCACCACTTTGAGCCTGGTAGAGAACGACCTTGCTCCCAAGGGCCCCGTCCGCGTTTACATCCGCGTAAAAGACCCTCAGGGAATCCTTCTCACCAACTCTGCTTCAGAGTCTTTCTCCATGGGAGATGAGGAACTTGTTGCATCAGCGTCACGTGAGGTGGATTATGAGGGCAAAGAGGTAGAACTGAGCATTTATCTGAACGACATAACCAAGTATACCAAAGGCGTTTACACCGTTCAGGCCTATACCACACAGACCTTCCTTGGAGAGACTTCCCTGATGCTCAGGTAGTCTGAAAACCATGGTTTACGTCCACATCCCTTTCTGCAAAAGTTTCTGTACATATTGCGGCTTTTACTCTGAAATATGCAGAAACCCCGGCCTCTTTGCCGGATATACAGACCTTGTATGCGCAGAAATAGACCGCAGACGTGAAGAAATACTTGCCAGTGGCAAGGTAAATACATTGTACTTCGGCGGCGGAACCCCTTCGGTCCTGCCGCTGGATTTTATAAGAAGAATCACCAAGGCCCTGCCCTTTGACAGCCACGGTTATGAAGAATTCACCGTGGAAATGAATCCGGATGACGTGACGGACTCCCTTGTAGCAGGCCTAAAAGACCTCGGAGCCAACCGAATCAGCCTTGGCATCCAGTCCTTTAATGACGATATCCTTGCCCGCATGGCCAGAAGGCATAATGCCGATGGTGCCATCCGCGCGGCCGAAACAATTCACAGATCTGGAATACAGGCTCTTAGCATTGACCTTATTTTTGGTTTTCCTTCATTGTCCGATGACATCTGGGTATCTACCATAGAAACGGCCCTGAAGCTGCATCCGGAGCACATTTCCTGTTATCAGTTATCAATAGAAGAGGGGAGTGCGCTGGAAAAAATGGTAGCTGAAGGGCGCTTCAAGGAAGCCTCTCAGGAGCAGTGCCGCAGGCAGTACGATTATCTGTGCCACACTTTGGCGCAGGCCGGATACAACCACTATGAAGTATCAAACTTCGCCCTGCCGGGCCATGAAGCCGTGCATAACGGCGCCTATTGGAGCCGTGCCCCTTATGTAGGGCTGGGCCCCGGAGCACATTCCTTTGACGGAAATGCCGTCCGCCGCTGGAACAGCGAATTCAAAGCCGGAAGCCTGGGCTACGACTCCTCTATGGAAGAACTCTCTCCGCGGGACATTGCGGTAGAAAAAGTGATGCTCGGGCTTCGCACCTCGGCCGGCCTCCCGGCAAAAGTCCTGCAAGAGATAACAGGCTCCGGAGCCGTTCAGGACGCCCTTTCCAAAGGCCTTCTTGAGCCGTCAGATAAAACCCATGAAGAGCCATGGCTGCGGATTCCGGAAGACAAATTCTTCGTTTCAGACGACATCGTCAGTACCCTTATACCATAAAAAAAACCGACCCTAAGGGCCGGTTTTTAAGAATCTCGCAAACTCCGTTATGCCTCAAGGAAGGCGTTGACTGCAACGGCTACGAACATAAGGACGATGAGGGTTGCAACAAGAACGCCGATAACCTTAGTCCTCTTAAGCCAAATCTGGTTGCTCCAGCCCACAGTCTGGAACATGCTCCAGAAGCCGTGGCAAAGGTGAAGCCAAACAGCTGCGAACCAAATGAGGTAGATTACAAGTACCCACCATTTACCAAAAGTAGTGGTAAGGAGAACGTAAGGGTCTGTTGCGAAGCCGCCGGTGAACTCCTGAAGCTGCATGTGAGCCCAGAAGTGAGTGAGGTGGAAGAACAGGATGCCAAGGATTACGATACCAAGGACGAACATGTTCTTTGCAGACCATGAATCTGCAGCAGCTTTGCTGGGAACCTCATAACGCTTGTAACCGCCACGGGCCTTGATATTGTACCATGTGAGGTAGATACCATAGCCGATGTGAACGATGAATCCAAGAGCAAGAACCGGAACCATCATGGTTACGATAGGCAGGCTCATGAATTCGCAGCCTTTAGCGAAAAGACCGTCTGAAAGGCCGAAGTTGCCGTTGATTGAATCAATAACGGAGAAGAAGTTGATTGTGGCATGAAGCAGGAGGAAGATTACAAGGAATGCTCCGCTGATAGCCTGGATGAACTTCTTGCCAATTGAATAGTGGAATGCGTTAGCCATATAGTTTAAAGTTTTTTTCGGTTTCAGATAGCAAATATAGTTTGTTTCTTGCAAGTTTCATAATATTTCGATAAATTTGTTTCCGATATTCTTACAAATTGATATTATGTACAAACGAGTATTGCTGAAGCTCAGCGGTGAAAGCCTGGGCGGACATGAAGGAAAAGGACTTGACACAGAAAGCCTTAAGGCTTGCGCCAAGGAGGTAGCCGCCGCTGTGCGGGCCGGAATGCAGGTTGCGATAGTGAACGGCGGAGGAAACATTTTCCGCGGTCTCCAGGGCACCGGAAAAGGCTTTGACCGGGTGGATGGTGACAAGATGGGAATGCTTGCAACCGTCATCAATTCCCTGGCAATTTCCATGTTCATTAAGGAAGAGGGCGTTGACGCCCAAGTATTTACTTCTACGCCGATGGAGCCATTTGCCCGCTACTACAACCGCGATGCTGCCGTCGCAGTCCTTGAAAAAGGCGGCGTGGCCCTTATCGCCGGCGGAACAGGCAACCCCTTCTTCACCACTGATTCAGGCGCTGCGCTCCGCGCCCTGGAAATCAAGGCCGATGCCCTCCTGAAAGGAACAAGGGTGGACGGAGTATACACCGCAGACCCGGAGAAGGACCCTACTGCAACAAAATACAAAGACCTTACTTTTGACGAGGCCATATCCAAGCACCTGAAGGTGATGGATCAGACTGCATTCGCGCTCTGCTCTGACGGAAACATGCCCATCGTGGTCTTTGACATGACAAAGCCCGGTAACCTGACCAAACTGCTGTGCGGAGAGGACCTCGGAACAGTCGTCCATAAATAAGTAATTAAAAATCAATAAGATATGTTAACAGAAGACGCAAAAAAGATCGTTTCTGCTTCGAATGCAAAGATGCAGGACGCAATAGCATTCCTTGAGGAGGATCTCAAGACCTATCGCGTTGGTAAAGCCAACCCTTCCATCTTCAACAATGTTACCGTAGATTATTACGGAACCCCCGCTCCCATTCCCCAGGTGGCATCTGTTACAACCCCTGACGCCAAGACCCTGGCAATCCAGCCTTGGGAGAGAAACCTTATCGGCAAGATAGAAAAGGCTATCCTGGACGCCAACCTTGGATTCACCCCTTCCAATAACGGTGAAGTAATCCGCTGCGTTGTTCCCGCCCTTACAGAGGAAAGGCGTAAAGACCTTATCAAGAAGGCTAAGGCTGCAGGAGAGAATGCAAAGGTTGTGATTCGCAATGCCCGCCGCGACGGTGTAGAGCAGTTGAAGAAGGCCCAGAAGGCATCCACAATTACAGAGGATGTCCAGCATGAGGGCGAGGATGAAATCCAGAAGATTACTGACAAGAATGTCAAGAAGGTAGACGAGGTTATCGCTGCCAAGGAGAAAGATATTCTCACTGTTTAACGTGGGAGTGGCAGGCTTCGTACCGGTTACTGATTGGGGACTGTTCCCGGAGGGGGACAGGCCCTTTGTCGTGGCGGGGCCTTGCAGCGCAGAGAGCCGCCAGCAGGTGCTGGAAGCGGCCTCTGCGCTGCGAGATGCCGGCGTCGGAGTATTCCGCGCCGGCATCTGGAAGCCGCGGACACATCCCGGCGGCTTCGAAGGCGTCGGCCACGATGGCCTCGCCTGGCTCGCTGACGCCCACCGGCAAACCGGCATGAAAATCTGCACGGAAGTCGGTTCCGCGGACCATGTCCGCGCCTGCCTTGACGCAGGAGTGGATATGCTCTGGATAGGAGCCAGAACCACAGCCAACCCCTTCCAGGTACAGGAAATCTGCGACGCCCTTCGCGGAAGCAACCTGCCTGTTCTTGTAAAAAACCCCGTTAGCCCGGACCTTGACCTTTGGATAGGAGCCGTAGAGCGCCTTATGGACGCCGGAATAGGCAAAATAGGCGTAGTCCTGAGGGGCTTCACAACCCTTGACAAAACCCCCTACAGGAATGCTCCCGTCTGGGAAATGTCCACAAGAATCCGCACCCGTCTTAAAGACGTACCCCTGTTTGTAGACCCAAGCCACATGGCAGGGGCGGTGACTTATATTAAAGAATTGTCACAGAGGGCTTTGGACCTTGGAGCCTGCGGCCTTATGATAGAAGTCCATCCCAATCCGGAAAAGGCCCTGAGCGACGCTCGGCAGCAGCTCTCTCCCTCACAGTTCGCTGCCCTGAAGGCATCGCTAAGGGTACGGACAAACACAAGCAGTGACGGGGAATACCTCCGCTCCATGGAAGAACTTCGCTCCAGTATTGACGATATCGACAGTCGCCTTCTTTCCCTCTTGGAAGAAAGGATGCGGGTCAGCCGCAGCATCGGCGCATTAAAAAAAGAACACGGAATATCAATTCTTCAGACCGGCCGCTGGGAGTCCGTCATGGAAGCGCTCCGCAAAGACGCAGAAAGCATCGGCCTTGACAAAAAGATGGTGGAAGAAATCTTTTCCGTTATTCACGACTATTCCGTCAAGGCTCAGGAATAAACGGCCGGAGGGCCTCCAGCATCGTTTTCTCAAAGACAGCCTCTTCCGTTTCAGAAAGGAAAGCTACTTTTATAGGCACGTAAAGCATCCTCTGCCTAAGGAATTCCGGCACATTTTTGCAGTCCAGAATCCTCTGGGCGTCTTTTTCCGTGGTTATGACTGCCGCTGTAGGATTGGCTTCCGCTGCGGAAAGAAGGCTCCTGATGTCTCCGGAAGTGAATTTGTGATGGTCCGCGAACTTGAAATGACGGACAATCTTGAAGGAATCGCTCAGGTACCTGCGCAGGGGAGTGTCCTTTGCAATGCCGGTAAACAGAATCGCCCTGCTGGAGTAGCTGTAGCGCCTGTCCAGGGTTTGAAAGACCGGTTCCAGGGGCTGGTAGTTGATGGAAGTGAAGAAAATGGAGAGCTTTTTTCCTCCCGGAAGTGTGCCGGTGCAGGTGTCGGTATCGTAATCTTCAATTCCAAGGGGGCTCAGCCACTGGGTCTTCTCCCACACTTCCATGTACACCGGGCACTTTGTAACTATCATTGTATCAGTGCCTTTGATTCTTTCCGGAAGGTCGCGCAGGCGGCCAATCGGCATCAGGCTGTCTTTGTATATCGGCCTGTTGTAATCAACCAGGACAATGGAAAAATCCGGTCGCAGGGCCCTGTATTGGAAGGCATCGTCAAGAACGGCAATCTGGGCGGGTGCGAAGTCTTTGTGAAGGCATTTGCGCCCCTTTTTTGTGTCTGTCAGTTTCTCTGGATGTGCCAGGAAATCAAGACCTTCCAGCCTGTCTTTGCAAACTGCAACCGTTATTCCGGGGAAGTTCTTTGTTATCTGGGCCGGCTCGTCTCCGGCAAAGCCTGCCCCATCCTCTTTTGTGATGCGCTGGAAGCCTTTGCTGCGGCGTTTGTATCCGCGTGAAAGGACGGAAATCTCCCGCATCCCCCAGTCATCACTGCGGAGCAAGGCCCTCAGAATCATTTCTGTATGAGGGGTTTTCCCGGTTCCGCCAACGGTTATGTTTCCGACGCAGATGGTAGGAATGGCTCCGCGACGGCTCTTTTTGATCCCTTTGTTATATAAGGTATGCCTGATTTTCAGGGCAAGATAATATGGAAACAGGACTAATTTGTCAATCATAGCTCGCAAAGGTAGCAACATTTTCCCAAAATTGTATGTATTTTTGCGGCTGGATATGAAGATAGGATCAGTAGATTTGGGCCCCAGGCCGGTTGTTCTTGCGCCGATGGAGGATGTGACAGACGCATCTTTCCGTATTTTGTGCCGCGAGTGCGGGGCCGATGCAGTTTACACCGAGTTCATTTCTTCCGACGGCCTTATCCGCGATGCTGCGAAAGCTATTGCGAAGATGCGCACCCTGCCGGAGGAGGCTCCCGTGGGCATTCAGATTTACGGAAATATTCCTGAGGCGATGGTTGATGCGGCCCGCATGGCCGACAGGGCTGCGGAGATTGCCGGAGGCCACGGCTGCGATTTCATCGATATTAACTTTGGCTGCCCTGTGAGCAAGATTGCGGGGCGCGGAGCCGGTTCCGGAATGATGAGGGAGCCGGACAAGATGGTGGCCATAACCAAGGCTGTCGTAGAGGCAGTCGGCAAGCCGGTCACGGTAAAGACCCGCCTTGGATGGGATGACAATTCAAAGATTATCGTGGAGCTGGCAGAAAGGCTTCAGGATGTTGGTATTCAGGCGCTTACAATTCACGGGCGTACGCGTTGCCAGATGTATAAGGGAGAGGCTGACTGGTCCCTTATCGGGGCAGTCAAGGAGAATCCTCGCATGAGAATTCCCATCATCGGCAATGGAGATATAAATTCACCGCAAAAGGCCCTTGAGGCCTTTAATAAATATGGTGTCGATGGAATCATGGTTGGGCGTGCTTCATTCGGGCATCCGTGGATTTTTACGGAGATAAGGCATTATCTTGCCACCGGGGAGCTGCTTCCGCCGATGCCGGTTACGGAAAGGGTGAAGCTTGCCAAAAGGCAGATGCGGCTGTCCCTGGACCTGAAGGGGCCGGTTACGGGCGTTTTCGAGATGCGAAGGCATCTTAGCTGCTACTTCAAGGGGCTGCCGGACTTCAAGGATACCAGAATCAGACTGGTGACGGATAAGGACCCTGAGGCGGTGATGTCCATTCTGGATTATATTTCGGACCGATGGGGCCAGACGCCCCTGGAGGAGCAGGCTTCTGTTTACGGTCTGTAATTTAAGGGGTTAAACGGTTGTTTTTACGATATTTTATTTTTAAATTTGCGAGAATTCGTGTTGTGACGCGGATTTTAGGCTGGATATTTTAATAATTTAATACTAACACTATGGAAGATCAGAACAATCCGGTAGCTCCTCAGCAGCCTCAGTACGCACAGCCGCAGGAACCCCAGTACATTCCGCCTCAGCAGCCCCAGGCTCCCCAGGCACCTCAGTATCCCCAGTATGGCCAGCCTCAGGCTCCGCAGTATGCTCCCCAGGCACCTCAGGCACCTCAGTATGAGCAGCCTCAGTATGCACAGCCTCAGCAGCCCCAGTATGCCAATTATGCTCCTGTTCCCAAGCAGACCAACGGCCTTGGAATTGCCGGTTTCGTCGTTTCACTTGTTGCCATGACATTCTGCTGGGTTCCTTTCCTTGGAACTATATTGGCAATCGTTGGCGCAATCCTTTCAGGAATCGGCCTCAAGAAGCAGCCTAAAGGCCTTGCCATCGCAGGTATTATCATCAGTGGCCTCGCCCTTATCGTATCAGTTATCATTCTGATAGGTGTGCTTAGTGCGGTAGACACTGTTTCCAACTATGGCTACCTTGATTGGTAAGCTTATTACCCGTAAATCGGCCTTAGATTGAATTAAATTTGGCTGATATCCAAAAACTTCTTATATTTGCGGTCCCTATTTTTGTAGGGATCGCATTTTTTAAGTATAAACCATTAAAGATCAAGACAGTGGACACACAAAGCTACAAAACAGTATCGCTCAATGCAGCAACTGTAAAGAAAGAGTGGGTTGTCATTGATGCAACAGATCTTGCACTTGGTCGTCTTGCTTCAAGGGTTGCTCTTGTCCTCCGCGGAAAGACCAAACCCGGTTATACTCCTCACGTAGACTGCGGTGACAATGTTATCGTAGTAAATGCAGAGAAGGTAGCCCTCAAAGGCAAGAAAATGACTGATCGCGTGTATGTACGCTACACCGGTTATCCGGGTGGACAGCGCTTCACCACGCCTGCAGAGATTCTTCGCAAGAGACCTACTGAACTGGTCAGGAGAGCAGTTAAGGGTATGCTTCCTAAGACCCGTCTTGGTGACAAGCTTATTCACAACCTGTTCATTTATGCAGGTCCTGAGCATCCTCACCAGGCACAGAACCCTAAATCAATTAAGTTGAACGAAATCTAAACAGAGCAAATGGAAAAAACAGTTAACGCCCTTGGAAGACGTAAATCAGCTGTGGCTCGTGTTTATCTGACAGCCGGTGCAGGCAATGTTACGATTAACGGTCGTGACCTCAAAGAGTATTTCGCAGAGGACACCCTCGTTTACATCGTAAACCAGCCTTTCGAAGTTACCGGTACTGCAGGACAGTTTGACGTTAAGGCTAACCTCGACGGAGGTGGTGTCAAAGGTCAGGCAGAGGCTCTCAGACTCGGTATTGCCCGCGCACTTAGCGAGCTTGACCGTGAGGCCTACCGCTCTGCACTGAAGGCAGCCGGCTTCCTTACCCGCGATGCTCGCGAGGTGGAGAGGAAGAAGCCTGGTCAGCCTGGTGCACGCCGTCGCTTCCAGTTCAGCAAACGTTAATCGGCTGCTGACACTGATTTACAGCACAGTCCGGTTCGAAATCTCAAGGACCTTGTCGTCAGGATGCGAATCCTTACAAGCTGCCTAAGATTGCCGGGACTGCGGAAAAACCGGAGAGACCATTTATATATATGTTACTTATCCGGTTGATGTAAAGAGCCTGACAGGCCGGAAGGCAAAAGGCCTGAAGGGAAAAATTTAAAACAGACAAAAGAACAAAACAATGCCAAGAACAAATTTCCAGGAATTACTCGATGCAGGTGCTCACTTCGGACATCTTGCCCGCAAGTGGAATCCTAAAATGGCTCCTTATATCTTCGACCAGAAGAATGGAATCCATATCATTGACCTGCACAAGAGTATAGTTAAAATTGACGAGGCTGCCCAGATGATGAAGGAACTCGCCCGCAGCGGCAGGAAGATCCTCTTCGTGGCAACCAAGAAACAGGCAAAGGACATCATCGCAGAGAAAGCAGAGTCCGTTGGTATGCCTTCAGTGACAGAGCGCTGGCCCGGTGGAATGCTCACAAACTTCCCCACCATCCGCAAGGCTGTCAAGAAAATGAACACCATCGACAAGATGAAAGAGGACGGTACATTTGACAAGCTCGCAAAGCGTGAGCGCCTTCAGATTGACCGCCAGAGAGCTAAGCTTGAGAAGAACCTTGGTTCTATCAAGGACATGAGCAGGCTCCCTTCAGCAATCTTCGTTGTAGACATCCAGAAAGAAGCTAACGCCGTCAAGGAGGCCAATCGTCTCAATATTCCGGTTATCGCAATGGTTGATACTTGCTGCGATCCCACCCCGATTGACTACGTGATTCCGGCAAACGACGACGCTGCAAAGAGCATCGAATATATCACCGGTGTACTTTGCGATGCTATCCAGGAAGGTCTCTCAGAGCGCAAGCTTGAGAAGGAGAAAGAGGCTACCGCAGCTCCCGCAGATGAGAAGCCCGCAGGTGCCAAGAAGCTCCGCGCACGCAAGAACGCTCCCGTACAGGAAGAGGCTGTAAAGGAAGAGGCTCCCGCCGCAGAACCCGCAGCTGAATAATTAATTAAATCAAAGGAGAAAATTATGGAAATTACAGCAAAAGACGTAATGAAACTGCGTCAGATGACCAGCGCCGGTATGATGGATTGCAAGAAGGCTCTTATTGAGGCTGAAGGCGATTTCAACAAGGCTGTAGAGATCATCCGCGAGAAAGGTAAGCTCGTTGCTGCAAAGCGTGCTGACCGTGAGACTACCGAAGGTGCAGTTCTTGCACGTATTGAAGGTGGCAAGGCTGTTCTCGTTTGCCTCGGCTGCGAGACTGACTTCGTCAGCGCTACTCCTGATTTCAAGGCTCTTGCAAATGAGATTGCAGACGCTGCTATCAAGGCTTTCCCTGCTGATGCAGAAGGTCTTAAGGCTGCTCCTTGCTCAAACGGTCACACTGTAGAGGAAGAGATTTCCGCTCAGACTGGTAAGACCGGTGAGAAGCATGTTCTCGCTTGCTATGAGACCCTGGAGGCTCCTTTCATTGCACAGTACGTTCATTTCAACGGCAAACTCGGCGCAATCGTTTCTTTCAACAAAGAAGTTCCCGCAGAGGTTGGCAAGAACGTAGCAATGCAGGTTACTTCCATGAATCCTGTCGCTGTTAACAAAGAGGCTTGCCCTCAGGCCGTTGTTGACCAGGAGAAGGCTGTTGCTATCCAGAAGACCAAGGAAGAGCTTGTAAAGAAGGCTGTTGAGGCTGCCCTCAAGAAGGTTGGCATCAACCCTGCACATGTTGACAGCGAGGACCATATCGAGTCCAATACCGCTAAGGGATGGCTTACTCCCGAGCAGGCTGCCCAGGCACGTGAAATCATCAAGACTGTAGGCGAGGAGAAGGCTGCTTCACTTCCTGCACAGATGGTTGAGAATATTGCCAATGGCCGTGTCCAGAAGTTCTTCAAAGAGCAGACTCTTGAGGAGCAGGACTTCGTTTGGGATAACAAGGTTTCTGTTAAGCAGTACATTGCTGCTGCTGACAAAGAGGCTAAGGTTATCGCTTTCAAGCGTTTCTCCCTCTCTGACTAATTCCATTTGTCAGATATAAAAAAAAGGTCTCAAGGTTTTGACTTTGGGACCTTTTTTAAGTAGAATAGCCCCGATTCACATCGGGGCTATTCAGCAATTCTAACCTATTTTTGCGAATAACAACCCTAAATCGCTGCATCTTAATATGTTAGCTTTGTTTTACAAATGTTTTGCATAACATTTACAAAACATTTGCTATAGATGTTGCTTATATTATCTCATCGTGATCGGTAATTGTTACGCCCTGTGCCTGCAGTCTTTTCTGCTTCCTGCGGTGCGCGTCCTGCTCAAGATAGAGCTTACGATTGTACTGCCAAAATTGTGCCGACAAGACCGTTTCCCGATACTGTACATTGACCTTCATGTCGTCAATAATTTCCCAGCGCGGCTTGGGCATAGTGCTGATGCCGATGGGGCGTTGCTGGTAAAGGCCTTCCGTGTCATGGCCCGGGTGTCTTTTTTTACTCATGAACATTGCCCCAAGCAACCGCAATAGCCTATCTCTTGAAACAAGGGATTGCCTCTGCGGCATAACAACGATCTCGCCGGTGTCGACATTGACAATTCCCTTGTACGGCATAGTCTCTGGGTCTTCCCGGATTTTGACAACGGCCTCTTCAAGGATTTCTTCCGGCACAGCGATGAAGAAGTATTGCGTAGCACCAAGATACTGGTCTATCTTCGGATCTTTCAGAAGGTCCGCAGCCGAGGCTTTTATTTCAACCGCAGTTGTAACGTGTACAAACGGAAAGTCTTTCTTTTCCTCAGGACGCCAGACCGATTGATAGAACAATGCATCGTGTTCAAAGTACATCTTGTCTTCAGGCGCTCTGCTTACGTTATCTTCGCGTACGAGGTCCATGGCTTGAGTACAAAGCATATCGCCAAATTGTTGCTCCGGCATTACCTGAATTGCCAAATTTTGGGGGAATGCTCCCTTTACAAGAACTTTAAAAATCTCTTTTTCTTTCATGGTGTTAATAATTTAATGGGTTAAACTTTATTGTTATACTTAAATCCTATTTTCGTCCCGGGTTTCTCCGCTCCCACCTGCTGGCCTTCGCACTGTCGCAAGATGAAGGAAAGAGGAGGGTTCTTTCCGGTCAGTACTGATTCCAAAAGGCAAATTGTGGCAACGTTGTCCATTAGGCCACCGGAGAAGGAATAGCGTTCAGCTATGGTATGAGCCTCGTCGTCTTGTAGCCAGGGAAGCTTGCTCTTCCAGATCTTTGCTCTGGTATTGGCATCAGGGATTGGGAACTCGACTTTGAATAGAAATCGTCGGAACATAGCAGAGCTGATATTGTCCATATGGTTCGTCGCCGCTATCAAGATGCCTGAAAAGTGATTCAACTCCTCTAGGATAATGTTAATCTCTGTATTCGCTTCCCTGTCAGAAGCATATGACACAGTCACCCTTTTGGAAAGAATAGCATCAGCCTCATCCCAAAACATAATAGGAGGACAATCTGAGATTGCCGAACAGTAGGCAAATGCTCTGAACATATCGCGAAGGGCTCGTGGGCCATCGCCGAATCGAGTTCCGTCCATTTTTGCAGAATCAACGGAGAATAAGTCCAGATGGTTTCTTGCAGCAATCTGCCTCGCCAACTCGGTCTTTCCCGTTCCCGGCGGACCATAGAACAACATCGCAAGGCCATCCCTGAGGCCCCGGCTTTTTATCTTAGAAACGATAGCCTTGTACTTCCCTTCACTTGTGGATGCAAAGATTCTGTTTATTTGCTCCATCATTGATTCAGGGAAATGCAGCTCCTTCGGCTTGATATCCTGGTGTCTGTAGTATGTACCAAACGACGACATCTCACTACCGCGAATAAGCTGCCTCTGGCCCCCGAATAATCTGGATGCTACCCAAACAGATATCACGTATGCATCCCGTGTGGCATCATTAATGGAAGAGTTTACAAGTACCTTACTTGCCAGATTGTGTTCTATAAGCTCCGCCACACCATTTGTAAGACAGAAGAGCCGCAATTGGTAGCAATTATCCACTTCGAGCGGCTTACAAAAGCTGTTCATAAAACTTTCGCATAGGAAGTATAATGCTCCAACGGAAGATATCTGCATTCCCTGCAAGGGAAGCGTTTTTATCCTTTTTTGAAACAGCCAAGTTGGGTATTTCTTAAATATCGCATCGACATCGGATATGAAAGTCATTACGGCTTTTTCTTCTTCAAAGACATAATCAGATAAACCATCACCGTACTTATTACATAAGCTCAGGAACTCTGCCGATGCTTTTGACCAGGTTTCATCCTGCATCGATATTTTATTTTTCCCTTTTTGCGACATAATCTTTAATACATTAAAGGTTATTTAATTCCGGAGGTCTCCGGGCTCTGATTTTGAACAAAAAAGAGGGTGCAGACAGCGTTAGACAAGTGCATCGTTCAGAAAACGTGACATCTTGATGTCCGCGATTTTCTGAACGATGGCGAAGCGCACGCTTGGCGGCTCCGTGCGTAAGGCTGTACCCTACCTTTGTGAGAAATCTAGCCCTGGAAGACCAGAGAGCAAAAAGAGAAGAGGCTCTGCAACTTATTGTGATTTATGTGTTTTTTCTTATATTTGCATTGACATATTAGCGAAAGTGTTTCGCGTTGCTTGTACTTAAATCTGGAAAATTTCTTTACAAGGGCAGCGTAAGACACTCAGCTCGGCATGATATCCCTAAGCCGCATTGCGGCCTTAAATATCGGTCGAGTGTGGAGTATCGAACGTATCTTCCTTGTAAGGGTCCTCCAGAACCTAAGTACGAAAGGTGCGAAACGGCTCCACACTTTTGTTGTATATAAGGGGCCGATATTTACCACAACACTAATTCTAAGGGCCATGGGCTATCGTATCTATTTAGCTATAGCATTGTTTATAATGCTTATTGCGGGATGTGGCAAGAGCGAGCCGGAACGTCCCGCCCAGGGCCAGCAGACCCAGCAGCCGGCAGACCCTACGATGCCACAGCTCACCCTGGAGAACGCAGCAGCGCTCTTCGCCTACTATGGGGAAGCAACAGCGTTCCCCTACAAGGTGACCGGCAGCGCAGCTTCCTCCGTAACCGTCAAGGCGGCGAACATCTACAACACGGAGATAGTAAGCAATACTTATAACCCTTCCAACGGCACAGGTACCGTCACAGTCAAGCTCGTGGATCCGGAACAGACCGACACTCCGAAGTTCTGCCTGGAGACTGTTCTTAACGGTAAGAGCGTGAAGAACTCCTATACCGTCAACCCCTACTACCTCACAGTGGAGACCAAGAGCGAGATTGTCTTCTCCGGAGAGAAAGACAACCAGTATAATATATCCGATATCCTTACTGTAAAGACCAATATCCCGGACTTCACTCCGGTCTTCAATACAGACGCCTCCTGGCTCACTGTATCAGAAAACATCATAAAGACCACGGAAGAAAACAGGACCGGTGAGGACAGGAAAGCAGTCATAAACGTAAACGACAACAAGAACCACTTCGGTAATCTAACCGTCAACGCCATCCAGACCACCCTTGGTCCGGAGCCCAAGGCCGGCTGCGTGGAATTCGCAGAGTGGCCTTTCAAGAAGGCATGCCTGGAAGTGGCAGACACCGATGGTGACGGCGAAGTGTCACTTGATGAAGCCAAAGCCGTGAAGGAGCTTAATATCTCCAATAAGGGAATCAAGAACCTTAAGGGCCTTGAGGCCTTCGAGAACGTATGGAAGATTGACGCCCAGAACAACGACATAGAGGATGCAACCGTCCTTAAGGAACTCCACCATCTCTACTGGCTGGACCTTCAGGGCAACAAGCAACTCAAGACCTTCGACCTCACAGGCTGCACCATCTACTTCGAACACTGTAAGTATGAAATTACTGATGAATTGAAGTATTACGTGCTTGAAAAACAGGTAGGCGTCTCAGGTGGTGGTGACTACTGCACCAACTCGGATCCCTGGTGCAATTACTCAAAGCATATCAGGGACGAAAGACAGACTACCGATTGGTCACACCAGTATAACCTCATTAAAGTAAAGGAACATACTAAAACATGGACCAAAAACGGAGTAAAACAGAAATACGCCCTGTGTCTCTATGGACGTGGATTCATTGATACGGATATCAATGACGGTTCATACGAAAGAATGATGAAAGACTTTATTTCCTCTATAAAAGAAAACACAGAAGACTTATACGGCAAATGGGAATACTTCGACATCTACTATATGGAATTTATTGAGACCAATAGATACTATCTAATGTACTATTATGATGAACCTGAATGGCAAAATGCTATAAATACAGACAAAAATATCCGCTATGAAACAGATACAATTATAGCTGAAAAAATATATCCTATACTTACTTGGCAGGAGAATGAAATTCTATTAACTGTAGATGTAGAATTAATCCCAAATCCTAGACAAGCCGGTTACCCAGGAGGAATAGGCGCAAATAGTAGAAAGAGTAATAAGGGTCATACATATTACAATATGTTCAGCACATGTTTTACGGTAATGCCCTATCAAAGAAAAAATGCGGGTGAAAAAGATAGTGCTATATGCTATACACCATTAAATTGGTTTAATTCAACAACCCCGGAAGTTTTAAAACAAACAACTAGGGATCGTCTCTTACAAACTATTTTTTAAAGAGAAAAGAAAAGAGGAGAAAATAAAAAAGAATTAGTAGTTTTTAACGAAGTATTGCAACTGGAAAGTTGCAAAGAATTGGGAGAGTGGATTTCTTTGAGTATCTTTGTCCTGTTGAATTTAATGTGCTATGGCAAAGATAGATGTAAACGGCGTTGCCGTGACGGCACAATATCACGTGGATAAGTATTATCTGGATTTGGCCCTGTTCTACAAGGGGAAGAAGCTCGACATTGAGGTTGATGGGGCTATGTATCATCAGGCATGGGACGGGGAACTGAGTTACAATGATCAACTGC